>CAZAUT010000009.1:0-42973 GCA_964488535.1 uncultured Gammaproteobacteria bacterium | reverse complement strand
GCAACGTGCATTCCGACGTTTCCAAAATAATCTGCTCTCCAAACATCTGCCCCATTTGCTTCAAAAATCTTTGCAAGCGACTCCCCTGTCAAATTAGAAATAAGGTGTCCGATATGAAATTCCTTAAAGGGATTGGGGTCAGTGTACTCAACACAGATTTTTTTGCTTTTATAAAGATTGGAGCTTCCGTATTCTGGCTTTTTGCTTATTGCTTCCTGCTTTCTGTTTATTGCTTTTTGCTTTTTGTCTCCTTCTTTTCTTTTACTCTCTTGCCTTTTTACTCTTTTACTCTCGTAAGTATCAATCTGTATCAAATTATTAAGTAGTACATCATCTTTTAAGTGGAAATTTATAAATCCGGGACCGGCGACGGAGATTTGGGAGACGATTTGAGATAAGTCGGTATCCTTTTTAAGTTCTTCCGTAATCCGTTCAGCTAACTGACGGGGTGAAGCACAATTGTTAAATGGTTGAATTGTTAAATGGTTGGATTCTGGAGTCGCCTTCGGCTCCCCAGAATGACGAATTAAAGCAGATTGCTTCGCTCCACTCACAATGACAGCACTCTCCTCTTTCTTAAGTTTTGAGTTTTGAGTTTTAGTTTTGAACTTTGAGTTTTCAGTTTTGAGTTTTGAAAATATCGCCATAGCGATATTCGAGCTGTAGTCTCCAAACTCTTCTCTTTCGGGGATATCAAGACGAATATCGGCCACACCTGTGGTTTTTTGCAGGGATTTGATGATTTGGGATTTGATTGACATAGTATCGTATCTTTGTTAATATAATACCAATCACGATGAGAGGATACCTTTCGGCTTCGTGCCTAAAGATTATGCCTCTCTTTTTTTCTTCCTAAATTTCGTCTCTCCAAATTCAAAAAGTCGATGTATTTCATAAAGCCCCTTAATAACGATGAATATTTGTACTTGTTTGGAATAATCAGTTTTCCGAATTTCTTTTTACTTAACAGGTATTCAATCAAACAATGAAAGTCACCGTCTCCCGAAACAATAACCGCTTTATCATAATGAGCATATTCTACCATTGTATGAAGAACAAGTTCTGCATCAACATTTCCTTTAATTTTTGTTTCCCTGCCTTTACGATATTCCAAAATTGGTTTGAATATCAATGTATACCCCATTTTCTCAAGCAGATGATAAAGTTCGGCATTTTTTTCGATATATCCGACAAAAATGTATGCCTTTTTCACTTTATATTTGTCCTTCAAATGAATCCTGAACTTGTTAAAGTCCAACCGCCATCCTTGATCTTGTATCCCCAAATTCAAATTTTGCGAATCAATGAATGCATAAACAGCTTCATTTTTTGTTAAATTATTTCTTCTGAAAATCTTTATTTTCTTCATACAGGTAATTATCGCATAAAATTCCGTGTCCAACTTCTGTAAAACATCGTTGGTTTTCACACCTTGCCGGGTCTCACCCTGCAGGGTAGTCACCCTTTAAAGACACGGTCTTTAAAGGTGTAACCTTTTATCCTGCCCGAACTCCATTCGGAACCGGTTTTTCGGGCATGGCGAGAACTGGTGTCACACCATCCGCATATCCGATATCAAACAGCATCGCCTCGGATTCAATTTCCACTGCACCCTCCGTAGCAGTTGCAAAGGAGGGAAATTTCTTCTTAGGTAAATTGACAATAAAAAGCGCCTGTTTTCCTTCCACTTCTTTTGGATTTTCTCTTTCTTTTTTCATTCCAACAACAACCGTCTTTTTGCTATCGCCAAAATCGACGGTCATACTAACCAATTTGTCGGAATTTTCAATATCTTCTACCTTTTCAATTGTTCCGACGCGTATGTCGATCTTTTCGAGATCAGAAAATAATATTTCCGGCTTTATTTCCGCAGGTTTAAAATCTGTCATTTTTAATCACCTCCAAATTCAATCAACCTTATAATAGAAAGGTTCGTTTGAGTAGTTTTTTAAGTAGATTCCACTAAGAGAATATAATCTAATTGCATCATAGGCATAGACAATGTCATAAAACTTGCCTTTTTTTACCAGAGGGTAGCCGTAGTAAGGCAATATGTGAACCCCTTCTTCTATCCACCAAACACCAAAAGAACCCTTTTTAGGAGTGACTGTCAATTTAATACCAAATGGAATATTCTTTTCCATTAATCTAACATCTCTTTTTAACTGATTGTAAGCCAAATAATCGAAGGTCGCATTAAAAGCAAAACCTGCCAAATCTTTAAATTTTCTTAATCTTGTGGCTTCGAAACCACAAGATGATAAATTGATTAACTCCTTAATCTTTTGTATCTCCCATTTCCTAATATTAAGTGTGCAAAATATTACAGGCCACGTACGATTAAATTGATTAACAACATTAGAATCTTTTTCGAAATATTTCTTCATCAAATCAAGGAGTGCTTTTTTGTGTTGAATATTCCAATTTTTCACTGTTTTTTGCAAACAAAATAAATCTACTATTTTTATATGAGATAAATTAAATATTTTTTGCAGTTCATGGAGCTTATTTGCATATTTACCAGATTCATTTTTCGATACTTTTGCTAAATGCGGAAAAACGCTTGTTTCAATACAAACAACAACCTCAACGCCATTTTTATATACAAGCGAGATACGGTTTGCCAAAGATTCCAATCTCCAAAGCACCATCAATTCTCCCAAATCAGGCAGTAAATGAGTCGTAAAAAGGGGGTTTGGCATTTTGTGTGGAAAACCCGCAATATACAAGGTTAATTTATTTTTCTTGCTATTCAATAAATTAATTTGTTTAATAAATTCGTTTCTGCTTTTTTGGGCAAAACCCAAAGGACCATATTTTACCTTCGGATGTGTGAGTATCTTATAAACATTTTCTCCAACCGAATTGCCATTTGTTTTAATCTTAACAAGTGGTGGTAATATTCTTTTAATTTCTTCCACATCAACAAAAATATCCTTCTTTTGTTTCTTTGGCTTTATGTGTTTTGATAAACCAATCTTAAATGGATACAAAACGGCAATTTCTTTATTTAATTTTTCCATATCAAGCTTTACATAAATAATACAAATTAAAGAACTTTGAATGCATAATCTTGTTGGATTCCTTTTCCGCTTTATAAAAAGGTGCTATTCCAATTCCGTGTTTTGTCAATACTCCCGTACCGGCACTGGGAAATACTTTAATACCCCTGTTCCAATGGGTAATCTCTTCCTGTGCTCCTTTATCACACACCGGAAGTGTAATTTTGTTTCCCGACTCCGTTACGGTTACGGCAATTTCATCTTCCTGATACACACCACCATAATTGTTTCTTGTATCCAAATATGCTTTGAAATATGACGCTTGAACAGTTGCCTGGGCAACGATTTTTTCCCACAATTTCCTATCGTTCGTAGTGGGTAGATCCCACGCACAAGACATCCCTGGTATAGGTAATATTCCCCCAGCAGAATATATTCTCAACAACGTACTCTTATCAATATTAGCACCTGTAAGCGCAGGTAAGTATATATTTCTTGTTTCTGCCCTTATAAAAGGGTTATCAATTCCTTGTTGTAAAAATTGCTGGTAATATTGTTTAAACTTTTCATCTACTCCTACCATATAGCTAGGTTTCTTCATACATTCTTCTTCCAAATCGCCTATTGAAATTGTTTTGCCCCATGACATTTTTGTTATCCATTCGTTTAAAATTTGCACAAATTTATCCAGATCAACATTAGAATATGGAGATGGGAAATGTTTAAATGGTTTGGATTCGTTAAGAATTCTGTAATGAACTCCAGGGGGGTAAACTTGAGATTTGATGATTTCTCCAATATTCCATAAAATCGACAACATGCTCAATTCCGCCAAATCAGGACCCAAAGACGAAGTCTTGATGTCTTCATTTTGCGATGAAAGAGGAAATTTTTGTAAACTATACGTCATTGCAAATTTTATAGGTTCATTATTTATAATACATTTCTTCATCTTTTCCGTAATTAAAGACGTTAATGTTTCATCTGTTGTAATTTCCCCCATCTGTTGCAACCATGCAAAAACACACGCAGCATATCTTTCCGGGTATTTTTTTGATAAGAAACCGAAATTTCTTTCAGGATGTTCGGATTGCAAAGCAATATATTTTCCTTTTAATGGAAAAAAAGAAGAGGCATTTTGAGGATTTAAGTACTGATAAAATGATTTTGGGGGATTAAACTTCATTTTTTCGTTTAACGTTGAAAGCAACTTTCCATGATCGTCCTCCACAGGAAGATCCACCTCCTTTATCCAGTCAGGAGAATTATCGAACCCATAATGTGATTCAAACGATTCTTTTGACATATTTATGTACAAAAAAAAGCCCCTTTAAGTTACTAGTTTTTGTATGGATTCCCGATTGGCTCGGGAATAACAAATTGACTAATAAATTAAAGGGGTCTTTGTAAAATGCGGTTTCTTTTACTCTTCTACTCTCCCGCTCTTCTACTCTTAAAGACGGTACCACCCTTGTTCAACCATCCTTTGTTCGTTAGATCCCGAAATAAATTCGGGATGACAACTATTCCATAAAAAAACCGAGTCAAACTCGGTTATCTCGAAACTACAAAGGATAGTCCTTCCTTGTTCGAGTTCTCCGTTTCCGACAAACTCTAGCGCTGTTACGGACGCTTCCGTCCCGCATTTTTGCGGGATGCTTGCCGCCTACTCCTAAAAGTTTCGGCGAGCTGAATCCGATCGCGACTCGGATATAAACATTTCCGATTTACAAAAAGTGATTATATCAAATATGTCAAATTTCATCAAGGCGATGTTTAATCTCTTCATTTATTAGGCACGGTTAGAGGTGTCACCTTGTTGGCTATGTGGTTTATGATCTCTGCGTAAAATACCAACATTTCGTCGGGTTTCAAAAAATTTTCGGGCGAACTTTATGTCTGATGGCGGTACATTATTTAAATATTCAATAATTCAAGTTGTGTACCGGTCCGTAAAAAGTCTGATGAATTCTTTGTCCAAAGATTTCAAGGTATGTGTCCGGTACTTTTCAAAACAACACCTGCGCTTTCAATCATTTCCGACAGCCAATCATTTTCTTTTGATGAAAGCGTAATACTACAAGATATTGGATGAATAGGACATATAGGACAAATTGGACAGATAGGACTTATAAGAAAAGTGTTTCTAATTTCCAGTAAGTGCTCCTGATGAGACTTATCCTTCGACACGCTTGGTTCGACTTCGCTCACCACAGGCAGGATTTCGCACAAGCATTTCGTGCTCAAAACCCTGTGCCTCTGAGGAGATTCGAACTCCTATCATAAGCTCCGGAAGCTCACATTCTATCCATTAAACTACAGAGGCATTAAGGGTATTTTACCAAAAAAACGGATCATTTTGTGGTATGATTCCCTATCATGGCACCAGAAAGGGAAATTGGCCAACTAATTCATTTGATGACTATTGATCGCCAATTTCGGGAAAATATTCTTGATCCCGCCACAAGAGGGAAGGCTCTTGAGGAGGTACAGACCGGATGGAAAATTTACGAACAAATACCATTAACCCCAGAAGAAGTGGCCGGACTTTTGAATGTTGAGGAAACATCGTCGTGGGGCTTTTCGATGGCATGCTCTGATTACCGAGAATTGATTGGGAAAAAATGAGAATTCTAACGGCTTTGGCTGGATATGTGAAATTTACTTCGAGAAAAATGGATTAAATTAAGGGATTTTAAGGGAATTTAAAGAAGATTAATTTTCTACCTGTCACCTGTTGCCCACATTTCTTTTCCATCCGTCTAAAATACAATGTCTCCCTGCATGTCTGTTCTCAATATCTTAATCGCTTTATCGCTTAATTGCTTGATCACTTCCTCGCTCGGATGTCCGTAGGAGTTTTTGCCGACAGAGATGACGGCAAGAGGAGAAAAACAACCAGTATTTTGTATATTGTATATAGTATATTGCAGAGGAGATTCTTCCCCTTCGGTAAGCTCAGGGTCAGATTGACAACCCTCAACAACACTGTTCTTAATTAAATCATACATTTTTTCCGAGATGGAGTACTTGGAACCGTGATGAGGTATTTTGATATAGTTAATGGACTCGTGGCCATTTTCTTCCAGGGTCGTGGCTAAATCGTCCAAAATTTCGGTTCCGGCGTCGCCTGTAAACAAAAATTTGAAGCTGCCAAAAGTTAACAATGTGATGATTGAGAATTCGTTAGGGTCCAATTTGCTATCCGAAGCTCCGAGAACACCCAATGAACTATTAAATTCATTTACTAATAAATTATCGGTCAAATTTTCTGACAAAAACTCTCTCGACGGGTGAAGTATATCTAACTGTATCAAATGCCCCCTCACGGATATACCGGCTGTTGGGTTAACCACCTCGACACCCCCCGCGAGTACTTGATTATTTAGCAAACCATACGATTGACTGCTAGCATTTATGGAATTTGCTAAGAATTTCCGAACTTTAAAACGCTCAAAAACTTCTATCAAACCGCCATAATGGTCCGCCTGTGGATGGGTCAAAATGACGACTTCCAAAGTCCTGTCCCAAAACGGCATGTGATTTGACAGACACTTCATGACACTTTTTCCGTCGGGACCTCCGTCGATCAAAACATCAAGACCTTTATAAACGATCAATGTTGCATCCCCCTGTCCGACGTTGCAGGTGATAACTTTTAATTTACTAGAGGATATTGAAAAAACGGAAAGCCAAGTGGTGACTGTTCCCAGCAACAAGATCGTCAGAATAATTTTCCATATCTTGCTCATACAAATTAGTCAAATTAGTCCTATTTGTCCAATTAGACAAACACATTGATTATTAAAAGAAACCATCTCGTTAATGGGTAACAAAGGTACAATACGATTCTTCCCAATGGCTCCCATATTGTACCGACAATTCCCGCAATCATTCCAATAATTGTTAACGGTACAATTGTCCATAAAACCGCAACGTTAATAAAAGGTGACAAAACATTAAACTGTCCAAAATAATAATAGAGTATCGGTACAACTCCGATCTGAGCCGAAAGAGTTGTTGACCACATTTCGTTTACAAACTTTGGTAAGAATTTAAACTTTTTGGAAATCCGCGGATAAAAAATTATTATCCCAAATGTCGCCATGATTGAAAGCCAAAAGCCAAGATCGGTAATATAAATCGGATTAACAAAAAGCATAGCAATTCCAATAATCCCCAAAATTCTTATTGCCGAATACGTCCGTCCCGTCTGAACCGCTAAAAAGGCCGAAGATGCCATCAGGGATGCCCGCACGATCGGAGCGTCAAACCCGGAAATTAACGCATAAAGCCAAATACCAATAAATGCAAAAACGAGCGCCTTCCTTCTTGAAAGAAAGATCACAAAAAACCATATCAAAAAGTTTGCCACCATAGAAACATTCATTCCCGATGCAACCACAACGTGGGCGGTACCGGAATTTTTCAATTTTTCCCAAAGATCTTCCCCTATTCCCGATTTGGAGCCGATGACAACTCCGCCGACGATGGCAGCATCGTCGGAAGGAAGCGACCGCTGATAAAAAGCAATAAGCTTCTGACGGTACGAATAGAGAAAAAATTTGTTTTCCTGAATTTCAACAAGTATTGGCTTTTTCAGTTTGTTATCCTCAACGATCCCCTCGACAACAACCCTATCCCCATAATAAATCCGCGGATATAAAGGCAGGTATATTTTGTAACCCGACAATTTCACATATTGGGAGTCAGAATACACAACCGGCTCGGAAGATACCCGCGCGGAAATCCGGATCTTGGTGTCGTTGGGAAATTTAGGAATTTGGGTAAAATAAAGGAAGAAACGAAGAATGATTAAAAGAATTAAACCCATTAGACAAATTGGACGAATTAGACGAATATGGTGAATGCTCATTTAGAATTAATTTCTAATTTCTAAACTCTAAACAAATTCAAAATCCAAAATTGAAATGTTTTAAACATTAATATTTATGTATTGTTTAGGATATAGAGTTTAGGATTTAAGATTTGAGTATTTATTAGTTCAATTGGGTTAATTCAATATGTTGTCACCAGATCTTTTATTTTTTCGTAAGTTGTTTTGGGCAAAATACCCCTTGAAAGCAGTTCCGACACGTCCGAGTAAGGTCTTTGTTCAATGATTTTCTGCCCGTAAACCTGGCCGATTCCAGGCAGTTTATCGAGTTCTGCAAAGGTTGCCGTGTTTATATTTAATAAGCCCCCATTTTCAACCCCTAAGACTCCTGATACATTTTGATACCCCCCATTAGTGTTAGCAGTATCAACATCTGTCTGCTGACTGTTCACCGTTCTCTGTTCACTGTTCACTGATTTTATGTATAATTTCTGTCCGTCGGCTAACTTTGCTGCACGATTTACATATTTTTCCACCCATACCCTATCCGCATCAGCCGACAGCCCCCCGCCGGAAACCAAAAGATCGTTTATCCGCGAACCCGGAGGTAAAGTGTAAACTCCCGGTTTTTCAATTGACCCCGCAATTTCCGCCACAATCGGGGAATCTGATCCCGCAGCTTCTGTGGGCAATTCTAAGATTTCAATCTCATTGCCTTCGAAAACCGATGTGTTCTTATACAGAAACACTCCCAGACCGCCTACAATCAATCCTAAAAGGGCGATTGTTATGGGAATTTTATTATCGTTTAGGAGCTTTTCATATTTAATTGCTTTGATCGAAGCAATAATGGTGGAGATGTCGGGCATGATTTCATTGTAGAAAAATAAGCGATAAGAGACAAGAGATAAGAGATAAGTAGGGAGAAAGTGATTGAGGGATTAAGTGATTAGGTTTCTTTGGGTACTTAAGTCACTTAAGGGTGAATTTGGTGTATAATTAAGTTCTGGGGGCTCGTAGTTAAACGGTATAATATACCCTTCGCATGGGTAAGTTCCGGGTTCAATTCCCGGTGAGTCCACCGAGTACTATAAGTGGGTAAGTTGCCGGTTCGATTCCGGCTAGGTCCACAACTATCTAACGGGGTGAACATTGCGGAAAGGTTGGAGAAAGCCCAATTCCGAAAAGTGGAATTGTCGAATCCGCCATGGTCCACATAAAGACAAAGTGATTAAGAGATTGAGTGATTGAGGGAAAGATTCTGAAGTCGCTTTGCCAAGTCAAATTGCTAAATTGTTGCATTGTTAAATTATTAAAGTCGTCACTTAATGCTTAATGCTCACTCCAAAAGTGAAAGACGTTTGCACCCACAAAGTGTTTTTACCATTTTTCTTCGTATTCCACAACTTTGTGCCTGCACTTAATATCTTAGTATCTTTATATCCTCCCCATTCTTGACAAGAAGAAGAAGAAGTAAAATACCCTATAATGGCTGAAAAATTTTGTAAATATCAATCTGAAACCTTTTATGTCTGGAAGAACTTTTGCGGGTTTCCTATTAGATCGGGCAGGACATGCGATAACTTGCTCGGGTGCTGTGTATCAATGAGTGATGCATTTTCCGTAACAGATGAGGATGGTAATTCTGTTAAAACAAAGAGGCGTGCTTGCAGGTATGGCACTTCCGAGGAAGCCGAAGAGGACTGCACCGCTTATGTAGGTATAATACCAAAAAATCCCTAATTAATGAATTTTTAGTTACATTAGATGATTTAAGAAAACTTAAGCGCTTCTTATGGGGTTTAAGGGATGTCAGAGGAAATTAAAGTTTAGCTAATCTACAAAATTAACCAATCCAATTAATCAATCCTTCGATAAACTCAGGAGTTGTCAATTACAAAATTGACAAGCCTTCCCTTAGCATAGATCTCCTTTTTAATCTCATATCCCTTGATCCATTTTTGTCCTTTTACAACTCCCGAACAAGCAGAAATCAGATGTCCAAGGTTTATTAAAATCAAAGATTAAAACTTCATCTTTTCTGAAAGACACTTTGTTATACCGACACAAAGCATAAAAAGTATTGTTGCGGTCTTGATTTCGAATGTATGAAAGCCTATAATAATGCAGTTGTTATATGAATCAAGAAAAAGGACGCAAATGCACGCTTCCAAATCCAGACGGATCGACAAAAACAGTTATTGAATCGTGCGACAGAATGTGTAAAAAATGCACCCAAGCTCGAAAAGCGCTAATCAGACGGGCACGAGCAATGGGTCTTAGGGATGCGGTCATATCAAATATGCTTTCCGAGGCATATGACGGTACGCTCAAAGTAATTGGTCGAAACCAGCAAGGAGCGACGGTTGCACTTGAAGTAATAGAAGGGGCATATTGCACGACAGTCGCAGATCCAAATCATCCGCCGTACTCGGCTTCACTTTCAAGAACTCACAGATTTTGGACCCATTAATAAAGACAATACTTCCAAAAATAAACTTCAGTTTCCGATAGATTTGCGGATCTTAATCAGTCATATCTAAAGGACTTTATGTGAGTTTATGGGAAATCAGAAGACCACGAAGCTCCCCCTTCTGCCTTGCTCAGGACCGGCCAATTACGAAGTTCACCAGCCGGCCTGGGATGTAAATTTCCTTAACAACTTTTCCATCAACCAACCACTTTTGTATCCTTTCGATACACTTTGACTCTGCAAGTACAAATTTTTCATCATCCTTGTTACCCGCATCGATCTCGATTATTCCACGCAGTTTTCCGTTAATTTGAATGGGAATAGTAATCTTTTCTTCAATTACAAACTTGGGGTCATACTTTGGCCAAGGTTGGGTATGGACAGAAGACGAAGTATCAAAGGATTTTAAAGTATCAGAAGTATCAATAGCCTTTGATACCTTTGGTACCTTTCCTAATTTTGATACATTTAATTTCATCCATACTTCCTCCGCCAGATGAGGGGTGAAAGGAGCAAGTAACAATATCAGAGTGACTACATAATCACTTCTAAGAGGTTCTTTTTTTGTAACCAGTCCCCTCAAAACGTTGACATACTCCATGATCGCCGCGATCGCCGTATTATATTTGAAATCTTTTATGTCTTCCGTCACCCTTTTTATGGTTTGATGCATTTTGATATCAAGTTGTGCATTTCTTGCTTCAGATTGATCGTTTACATTTTGAAATAAACTCCAAATACGGTCAACAAACTTTCTCATACCCTCGATTCCCGTGTCTCTGAAGTCGGGATATCCGTCCATCGGCCCCATAAACATCAGGTATAATCTCAGAGTATCGGCTCCAAATTTCTCAATATATTCGTCCGGGTTAACAACATTTCCTTTGCTTTTACTCATTTTTGCGCCGTCTTTGATCATCAGTCCATGCGCATAAAACCAAGGAAAGGGTTCGTATCCGAGATTTTTGTCCAAATATCCATTATCGATTAGCATTTTCCAGACAAAGCGGGAATACATCAAGTGAAGAACTGCATGCTCCGCCCCGCCGAAGTAAAGATCAACAGGAAACCAATCTTTTGTTATCTTTGGATCCCAAGGTAAATTTTCCATTTGCCATTTTCTCCCGCATGGCGGGATCCCGTTCTGCGGGACATTTTCTAATTTATTATTTGATTTTTCATTTTGATTTTTGATTATTGATTTTTGATTTGTAACACTTGGATATCTTAAGAAGTACCACGCGGAATCCAAAAATGTGTCCGAAACATCGGTTTCGCGAACTGCTTCCCCGCCGCACTCCGGGCATTTAGTTTTATAAAACTCCGGATGTTTCGCTAAAGGCCCCTTACCCGTTCCTTCGGGTTTGAAATCAGTAATATCAGGAAGAACCACAGGCAAATCGGCTTCGGGGACAGGGAACCAGCCGGCAGATAACCAACGGTCGTCGGATTTTCCATTTTCAATTTTCTCCCGCATGGCGGGATCCTGCTCTGCGGGATATTTTCTATATGCATTAGGGGAATTCAGAGGGTTGTAAGGGTAGTTAGAGTGAGATTCTTCACTTCGTTCAGAATGACAGTCTGTGTCTTCTTTATTTATTAAAATCTTAATTTCTTCAGTAAAATATGTTTTTCCCTCACGAGCGCATGTTTCGCAGTAGACCATCGGAATCGGTGGCCCCCAATAACGCTGTCTTGATATTAACCAGTCGCGCAGATGATATTGCGATTTTCTCACTCCCCATCCATTCTTTTCTATATCGGATAGTATCTTTGTGCTACCATCAGGATATTTCAATCCGTTCCAGTGTCCGGAATTAACTATTTCCCCTTCCCCTATGTAGCATCCCTTATTAACATCTCCTCCTTTAATGACCTCTATGATAGGCAATCCGTATTTTTTTGCAAAATCAAAGTCGCGTTCATCGTGGGCGGGAACAGCCATAATTGCACCCGTGCCGTATTCATCCAAAACATAGTCGGAGACGAATATCGGGATTTCCCTACTTGTTGCGGGATTAATAGCTTTCAGGCCGGTATCGATTCCAGATTTCTCCTTTTGATTAGACAAATTGGACTGATTGGACAAATTTGACGTATTTGAAATATGCTCTTTTATATATTTTGCAAGAGATTCTTTATTGTCCGCTTTTGTGTGTATAAGTAGATATTTCTGTGCATACTTAGGCGAAACAACCAAAAAAGTTGCGCCGTATAAAGTATCGGGACGGGTGGTAAAGACGGAAACGGTCTTAAGACCGTTAAGGTTCTTAAGATTCTTAGGGTTAGAAATTTCGAATTCAATCATAGCTCCCTCCGAGCGCCCGATCCAGTTTTTTTGCGCTGTTTTGATCTTTTCCGGCCACCTTATTTGCAACAATCCGTCAAGGAGTTTGTCCGCATAATCCGTAATTTTGAAAAACCATTGCTCCAGCTCTCTTTTCTCGATTAATGTTCCGCAGCGTTCGCAGACGTCCATTCCTTCTTTCACTGGCTGAACTTCTCCTTCAGCGTTTCTTGGTTCTTTCCCGGCTGCTGCGGGCGTCACCACCTGTTCGTCTGCCAAGACGGTTTTACACGACGGACACCAGTTCACATTGGCCCTTTTTTTATATGCGAGACCCGCTTTAAACATCTGGGTAAACAACCACTGTGTCCATTTATAATAATCTATATCAGATGTGGTCAATGTGCGCGTCCAGTCGTAACCATGTCCGATCATTTTGAACTGATCCCTGAAATGAGGAAGTGTCCGTTTTAGTGTATTTTTGGGATTTTCTCCAATCTTTAAGGCATAATTCTCGGAATGAATACCGAAAGAATCGAAACCGATCGGCTGAAATACATTGTAACCGTTCATACGCATGAACCTGCCAAAAACATCCCCGCCTGTTGAGGAAAACATTGTTCCAACATGCACTCCCTCTGCGGAAGGATATGGAAACATCCAGAGGTTATAAAATTTCTTTTTATCACTACTCAGTTTGGGTGAATATATGCCTTCTTTTTCCCACATCTTTTGCCAGTGCTTCTCAATTCGCTTATGGTCATATGAACCTTGTTTATGATCGTACTTCTTCATTGTTATTGAGGTTAATTATACATAAGAAGCACACGGGAATAAACGGGGTATTGACAGAAAGACACAGGAATGGGAACAATCCCGTGTTGTCCTGAATCAATTCTGTTTTTTCCAATGAGCTTATTTAAACCCTATATTTTCCCAATTTCAGCAGATTTGAGGAGATTTGGTATTTTAATCCAATCTCGGAAATCTATACGTTCATTGTCAAAATATACTTCCATCCAGGTCGTTAAACTAACCCCATAACAGTTATAATGGTTATAATAATTATATATTTTGTAAAACAACTTTTAGTAAGAATTTCCGAATTAACCGGGAAAAAATCGGCTAAATATTTCTGGCAGTCGGCCTGCAGGTCTGCCAATATAAATTTCCGGCAATCCCATATTTATTCAACTCTTTGCAAAAAGGGGCTTGACAAATTTCTTAAGATATACTCATATTTTCCGCAGTCCGGAAATATCTGAACGGTCTTCGGATGACTTTATTGAAAGATACGTAAATTGCATAGCTATATATACATATTTATTCTTAAATACCCATATATACATCAACTTTGTCCTCACCCGCCCGCAGTACAGCATCCCGGAATTTGATGGTTACTCTTTTATCGGAAGAGTCGACATACTCAAGAAAATCTTTTACGAGAGAAATAAAATTTGCGTGTTTCGGCAGAATATCAAATCTGCCTTTATCGTTTGTGGATGTCACCGATTTTACCTGTCCGCCAAAGACGATACCGTCTCTTGATTTAATTGTTAGTGTAAGAGGCTTGGTCTGCATTTTTCAGGTCGGAAACGCTTCCGATATACATAAATTGATCCTCGGGTATTTTGTCGTATTTACCCATTATTATTCCGTTAACGTCTTTGATTGTCGTTTCTATCGGAACATAGGCGCCTTTTTGCCCTTTTTGCGTCTCGGCAACGAAGAAATTTTGTGTCATATAGTATCTGATCCTTTTTGCCCTTTTGTAGGTAATCTGATCCTCCCGCGAAAGTTCCGATTCTCCCACAAGCGAAACAATACGTTCCAAACTTTCCCCTTTTTTCAAAATGTTTCTTGCATTGATGGCAACTTCATAATGAAACTCTCCCACCGTGGAAGGATGAAGTGCTCCCGAGGAAGAAGCAAGAATATCGACCGAAGGGACGAGCCCCTGCTGATAAACGGTTCTTGAGAGTACGACTATCGATTCAAGATATGGAAAGATGGACTGGACGGAATAGTCTAAAAGGTCATCCGACGGAACATAAATGGCCTCTATCGAGGTTACATGCGAAGTCTCGGTTGATACAAGACGTTCGTGGAACAATCCCATTTCCGATTCCAGCGTCGCCTGATAACCGTCCTCCGAAGGAATGACATTCATCAAAGTCGATAGTTCATTTCCTGCCTGAGCCAGCCTGAAAAGGTTGTCTATAAAAAACAAGACGTCGGTTTTTTCTTCGTCGCGGTAATGCTCCGCCAGACGTACCGCAGCGTAGGCAGCCAAAAATCTTGCAGCAGGGTTCTCTCCCATTGTCCCGAAAATCAATGTCGAAAGATGCATTGCATTTGTTTTTTGAAGCGCTTCATACAGTTCAAGCCCTTCTCTCGACCTTTCCCCTACGCCTGCAAACACGGAAACCGATTTACCACCCGAGGAACCAACGACATTATGCAGGATTTCAGTAAGAAGCATTGTTTTTCCAACACCCGCGCCTCCGAACAATCCCATTTTCCCGCCTTTCATTAAAGGACAAAACAAATCAATAACTTTGATACCCGTCTGAAGTACCGAGAGTTCGGAAACGGGCGTAATTTTACTGGAATAGTCGTGATAAATAGGCACTTTTTCCTCAGTCAATATTTTTCCCTTACCGTCAAGAGGGTTACCGAATACGTCGACAACTCTTCCAAGCATCCCCTTCCCCACAGGAAAGACGATCGGGTTGTCTGTATTTATGACCTTCATCCCTCTTACAAGATTTTCGACTCCGCTTAGGATAAAACAGTAATATGTTTCGTTCTTCGACGAAACATATACCTGAAGAACCACCGATGGATTACTTTCTCCTATTAGAATGTCGTTTATTAAAGGTGAGTCTTTTTCAAATACCACCTCGGCAATATTTCCCTTAACTCCAACTACTTTTCCGAATTTTTTAGTCATGTTTTTTAATAGTTTACGAAAACCCCGGACATGAATTCGCGGAGTGTTTATATGGCCGTCAATCCCGCCATGGAATTCAACTGCTTTCGGTTGAAAATACTGTGAGCTATCCTGTTCTTTTCTTCCAACATCCGTTTCATTTCTTCCCCGATATTCGTGTTTGCTTTATCCATTGCAACAAATCTTGACGAATATTTTGACAACTGCGACTCTTTCATTGTTTGCTGAAACAAAGATGAAAATATCTGTGTTTCAAAAAAGACGAGTATTTTCTCCAATGATGGCTCAAAAATAAAATGTTCTCTGCCTAAAGCTTCGTTTTCCTCTTCGGTATTAAGGTCGATCTTCGCGCTTACCGACAACATCGTCGGCTCCTGTTTAATTATATTTTTGAATTTTCCGAAAAAGACGTGAATCTGTTCATACTGCACAATATGTTTTATGATTTCATAAAGCTTGTCGTCATCATCACCGTAATCGGGGAAATCAAAATAGGTGTATGGTTTTCCGATATTTTCCGAAAGAAAAAGCTGAAAACCGTATTTTCCAATTATCGTCACTTCGCTCTGGGTTTCTCTCGCCTCATGCATAAACATGTGGTAGGTTTCGGGAATAATCTCTCCGTACAACCCCGTATTTGCCGATAAGAGAACGGCAACGTTTTTACCGTTATGGGGGATAAATGTGATCTGCTTGGATTTTCCTCTGTTTCTCGCAAGCGCAAACACTTCCCGCGAATACGATTTTCTCACCCGTTCGAATATTGTATTTATTTCATCCTGATAAATACGGTTCTGAAGAACTTTATCACGTATCTTTTTCATCCTGATTGACGCAATTTCCTCATATGCGTCAATAAGATTGCTCAAAGCTGCAACGCTCTGGATCTTTTCTCTTATATCAATAATCGTAGTCATACCTTAAAAAAATCAAATGTCAAAAACACAAGCCGGGTTTGGCCTGATTAAAATAAAAAACATCAATGATCTACCCATTTTTAATTTTGATAGTATTTATTGTTTCACCCCTTTAAGTAATTGCAGGATGTTCCCCTGAGACGATTTCAGGGAATCGATAAAACCTGTAAATGTTTGTGATTTTTTCAAAAACTCCTCAGCCTGTCTTCTGAAAGCCGTGTTTTTAAAGTATAACTCCTCAAGCTTCCTGATTTCTGTCCGCACTCCGGCTGGATCCTTTTCCTGCCAATAACCTGCCCAGACAAGCGAAAACATCAGAACACTCAGCGTGAACGGGCGCATTGTAACCGAAGGTTGTTCGAAAATACTCACGATCTTATCCCCCATGATAAGCATTTTCTGCGACTCCTCGGAAAGCTCGGCACCAAAATGCATAAACTCCTTCATTTTCTCATATCCGGAAAGAAAACTCGTGAGTTTTCTTGACAACTCTCTCAAAAGCGGTGTTTGCGCCTGACGCCCAACCCTTGTCACTGACAAAAAGGGATTGATCGGTGGTCTTTTTCCTTGATTGAAATATTCCCTGTCAAAATACAAATGCCCATCGGTCATAGCCATAAGATTGGTCTGGATATATCCCGAAAAATCACCCATTACCATTTCCGATACGGGAATACAGGTAATCGAGGCCTCGAATTCTTTACCATTCTTATTTTTCATTATAAAATTACCGGATCTTTCAAGAAGCCTCGAGTGAAGATAGAAAATATCCCCAGGGTATGAATTCCTGCCTGGAAACCTTCCTGCAAGAAGCGAAAGTTCGCGGTAGTATTTTGCATGAGCCGTAAGGTCGTCAAGAGCAATAAAAACGTCCCGGCCTCTGTCTTTATAGTACTCCGCTATTGTCATGGCAATATAAGGCGAAAGATAAACAAGTCCCGCGGGATCATCGGGATATGCTGCAATAGCGACCACCTTTTCGGATATATCGTTTTCCTTTATAAATTTCATAAACGAGATGACGTCCGTTCTTTTTTTGGCTATCGCGCAGTAAATACATATCGTTCCTTTCTTTGCCTGCGTCAGAAGACTTTGGAGAATAAATTGCGTCTTATTGGTTTTTCTGTCGCCGATAACTAGCTCCCTTTGTCCCATACCCAAGGGAAGCATTAAATCGACTATCGTAACACCGGTTTCGAAAGGTTTGTTGATATTTTTTCTCACATCAATTCCGGGAGGACTGGTGTCAATCGTTTTTGTTTCAAACCCCTTTTTATCTTCTTCAAGAGAAATTATGTCGAGCGGTGAAAGCAGTGACGAAAAAAGGTGGTCGCCGAGTGCAATTTTAAGATTTTGGCCGGTTCTGGCTACCCTGGTTCCGACTCGGATATACCCTTTTGATAAAAGAATTATTTCGACAAAGTCCCTGGCAATCGAGAAAACCTGACCCATTTCCCCGTCTTCAAAGATAACAACTTCGGTAAGTTTAATACCCGGAAGGCCGTCGCAAATGATTATCTGGCTTGACACTTTTTTTACAAAGCCTACCTCCCCGTTTTGGTCCAGAAATTTTTCAAAGGCTGACATAGCAGGATTTCATTTTGTTACCTTTACTAATTTATTGATCTCATTAGTCACCTTTTTCTTAAGTGACAAGTCGATATATTTCCCCTTATGTGATATTTGAATCCCACCTAAAATGCGGCTGTTGACCGAAAAGTCAACTATTGCTCTTTCTGAAACCGCCGTCTTCAGCCAAATTGAAAGCCTCTCGATAAATTCAGTGCTTGGCTCAAAGGCAATCGCGACTGTTATTTCTAAAACGTTTTTTATTTCGTTTTCCACCTCTTCAAAGTACACAATTCTGTCTTTTTCTTCCGATTCCTTTGCGATAATGTCGGAAACCCACTTTCTTGTATTCTTATTTAATACATCGTTATAGTTAATATCTTTTTGATATAGAGCATTTTTAAGCTGTTGTATTTCCTCTTTCAACAGCAAAAGGTCGTCTTTGGTACGAAGGTTTTGTATTAGTTGCGTCATAGTTGTAATACGGGAAACAATGAACATGCGCCGTGTTATATGTCGCGCGCGACGCTCGTCACGTTACTGGAAGAATCCCAATTTCTTCGCTTCTTCAAGAGATTTGATAACCAGATCTTCCTGCTCTTTTTTCGATAAAGCTTTTCCGAGTACCTTAAGGGCCACCTGTTTTATCATATCGGCACCTAATTCCTCGATCTGCGAAAGGACCTGTTTTTTATATTCGGAAACCTCGTTTTCGTAGCCTTTATAGAGGTTCTTTAAGGCTTCGGTAATTTCCGAACCGGTCTTCGTTATCTGCGACCGGGCATCTGAAGAAGCTTTATCAAGACCCATCTCAAGACGGGCTTTTATATCCTTACCGACATTGAGTATAAATTCGTCGTACGATCTTGAAAACTTTCCTGCCGTTTGCTGGTAATCACGAAGCATTGTGTTCTGCATCTGAATAAATGCTTCGCTAAAAGCTCTCTTCTCCTCTTCGGAAATTTGTGATGCCATGCTTATAATACCGGCTGCTTTTTTGTTTGCTGCTTCAACAATTTCCTTCGCCGTAAGGCTGACAGAGGATAGTGTATTTTTTTCAAGCTCTTCTTTTTCTTTCCTCAGTGTTTCCAGGTCTTTTTTCAGATTGTTTATTTCTTTCAGGTCTTTCAAATGAAGCAGTGCAAAAGCCGTAAAAAGGGCTCCCAAGGCTGAGCACAAACCGATAAGAATGTAGGTCAACTGGCTTTCCATATCCTTATATAACTGTAAAGCTAAAGGTACTGAAATTCAATAGCGCAAAGACTTTTGGAAGTTGTTTGCGAACCGATTCACAACAGAATTTTCAATGAACATACGATAGCGATTTTCCTTTGCATATAAACTATTTTTCCGAGAGCGAATATCCGTTACCTTATTGCAGATTGTTTTGTAAATATTTGTAAAAACAGGCACGGCAAGTGTCGTAATAAGATAGAAATAAGGATGTCTATGGAATTATTAAGAGAGGGTAATTCTAAATTCCTGTTGGTGTCGGACTAATGCCGGAAGGGGGGGTCTCGGTTACAACCGCTTCCTTCTGAGTGATATTTATTATACTTGCTTCAATTATTCTCTTTTCGGAAGGTCTGTAAAGATAAATTTTCTTTGAATTTGAATATATCAGAACTTTGTCTCCATTTTGAGCCGACGCAAAAAATGCCTGATCCGAAAGTTTTGAAGCATCGGTAACCGTGGCAATTGTTGGTGTCTCATTTTCGGGAAGCTTTATTACTTTCGAAATTTCGGCTACAAGATTTTCTACTTCCTTTTGCGGTTCGGTAACATCCTGACGCGCGGTTATTCCCAACATCTCCGGTCTTGTACGGGCAACGTATACCGTTCCTGCAACTGCAGCAAAGATAAGAAAGAGCACAAGAAACATTTTTGGGTATTTTTGTATTCCCCTAAAAAGTACTTTGAAAGGAAAAAATAAAATAATCAGAAGAATTTTTATATACCCTGTACCTGCTTTGGTCTTTCTATCCCCGTTTTTCTTTTCTGCCAATTCTCCCCCATTTTCCTCCCCTTCCTCTTTTTCCCCGTTCACAAATTTTTTCTCTTCATCATCCATTACAGTTCTAATAACATAACCGCAAATAATAAGCAAGAAGTAAGTGAGGGTGAGTATTATGTATCAAGTATCAAGCATCAGGTATCGGGAATAAGGCGTTCACTCCGGGAGTGAAAAATTCCCCACACTCCCGGAGTGTTTTCTCAGCTTTAAGCTAGTAGTTTTGAACTTTGCGCTTTAAGTTTTAAGTTCTTTCCTATGTCCCATACCCGCATTATTTATTCCACATTCTCCGCTTCGGTTTCTTGTATAATTATACAAATGTTAAAAAGGATCGGAGTTATTTTTCTTCAAATTTTGATTTTATCTTTGGTTCTGTTTGCCTCCTATTATCTTTTCATTCTTAAACCCAAAGCGGAATACCGGAAAAATATATCTGAGACATCCAAAATTCTCTCTCTTTATAAAAATGTTCTTACCCAAAACCGGCTTGCATATATCGCCCTTACCAAACTCAACCCGGATTCTGCCAATGTCAACGCCGAGAAGAGTACAGCTCTTGAGAGGTTGAAAATAGCGCAGGAAGATATATCAGAATATACCGCAATATATAATAGTATATCGGATATCGACAACGAACTTTCTTCCCGGTTTCCCAAAATAGTTTCCGAAGTACAAAATATCGTAAGCCGGCAAAAGGAAATTCTCGATAAGGTCTATACAACCGGCTCGTATGAAGAAGGTCGGGAAATACTTGTATCAGAGGAATCGGTCGAACTCCTGACGGATGAAACGAATCTTATATTGGAGATTGAATGGTGGAGGGAAAGGGTGGGAAGTATGTAATATGTAGTATATGAATGTAGGGTGCAGAATGTAGGATGGAAAAATACAAAATTGTTGTCAATTGTTCCCGTAGGGGTATGATTTGTCATGCACGTTACGCGATTTTTTATGTCGATTATCGGATTTGACAAATCGATGTTTGGGTTTGATAAATCAAACCCCTACCGTATAGGAAATTGGTGTTCATTGGTATTTATTTGAAATTGGTATTTATTGCACCCCCACCTCCTCCTCCACCTCCTCTGCCGTAACCGTTTCGGGTGTTTCATTATCCGCAGTTCCTGCCGATTCCGTGGCTTCATCTACTTCCTCAATGCTACTTGACTGCGTTGATTCGTGAATCTTCAAGTTCGTATGATTCGTGAGTCGCCGATTCCGTTGACTCAAGCGGCAACAAATCAAGAACGAACAGATCCTCCGCCGTAAGTCCAAATTCCCTTTCAACGCCCACGCCACCTAAAAATATCTTTCCATTTCTCACCTTCGGATATTTTGCATCGATACCTGTTGTGATATCTCTCTCCTGCCCATTTTTAATCGAATATAAGACACCCCTATATGTTCCCGTAATGTCACGGCGGGTATAGGTAATATAATCCCCGTCAATTTCTGGATTGAATGACGGATCTCCGCTTGTCAGTTGAACTGTTTTTACCCCGTCAAAGAAAAATATCTGCCAGCTTGCCTCGCCGAAGCCCTGCGAAGGCGGGACTTCCGAAGCAATCCACCCCTCCCACACGACATATCCTTCTTTTGATACCTTCGGATTTGCGTTATTTCCCGAAAACGTTAATTGAGTTGTTGAGCCGGACAAAATATCATGCAAATACACTTGTCCAGGTGCGTCAGCCACTTCTGTTATCCAAACGATATATTGCCCCCTAGAATATTCCTGCTTGCTGTTCGCGCCTTCTTGACTGACGTATGTTTTCTGGCCGTCATAAACGTAATAAACCCTTGAAAAACCGTTATTTACCTCCCGATCGACCTCAACGTTACCTGTTTTCAGATAATTGGATAATGGGGATTGTTGGTCTTGAACAATATGTGCAAAGGCCGGACGCAAAACGAAAAACAGGCTGGTTGAAAATATTATCGGAATTGTCCAGGAAAATAATGTTTTTTTCATATTATTTGGATTTGATAATCATTGTTTGGGTTTGATGAATCAAACCCCTACGGGATTGTTCATTCGTATTGTTTTGTATCATGTTTGTAATTTGAATAACAAAATGAACATGATTGGGCATAATTTCAAAAATATCCAATTTAATCGGTTGTTGACATAGTAATGTTTCCAAAATTTGTTTCACCGTCTCTCCACAATTATTTAAAACCATTTTTCCGTCAACAACGTCCCCAAATATACAATTTCTATTCTGTGTGCAAATCGTAACATAATAACAACCTACCGACGAATAATCATATTTTTGTAAACGGATCGTTCTTCTTGATTTCCCCCGATTCATTTTAATTTCCCATTCATACTTCTTGATTCATGATTCATAATTCTGACGTAACGCGTCAATCCACCCACCAAAATCCCTGTTCTGTTTCTCCTGAAAAAAATTCACCATGACGCATCAGATTGCTTATTCCCGGTTCGGTATGCAGTACGGGACAGTTCGTCCATGCCGTAAGAGCAGTGGTTCCCGATCCGTCGGATGTTGTCTCAACAACTCTGAAAAGATACCGTGTTGCCTCCGTTGAACCTGCTCCAACAATATGGAAATCAAACTCAATATCTTCTCCCGTTGCTGAAGTGGCGGTTGGAGTATTTGCCGGTTTGGCATTGGAATATGTTTCAAGACGGTCCGTTCCTGTTAATTTCGCAACGGTCAGAGTTGTATCATCAGGTACAGATGACTCAGCATACCTCCATGCAGCAGAACCTGTCGTCTTGACGTCAACATCAGTCCAAGAGCCGGTCGAGCAATCAGAGTCTGTCCCTGTTCTAAATTGAAGTTTGAAATATTTTGTGTTTGCGGTGATCGTTGCAGTATTTACAGTAATATTTACCCGTAATCTCAATTCTTGAGTAGCGTTTGGAGGATCGTAGGCAACCGGAACCGGAGCCAATATCGTATCTTCAGACAAGTCAATCCCAGCTGTCGATGACCAAGGATCGGTAACATTTTCCGAGTCGGAATCAACGTACCAGCGGTAGTGATTTTGAGTAAATGTTGCTTCCACAACAGGTGTATATGTAATAACAATAATCCCATCATATCCTGCCCCACTTTCTGCTCTTGGAACACCCGTTCCCCTTGTGTTTATTGCTCCCGCACCTCCACCACCCCTCTTCCCCCCATCTCCTCCATAAATCGTGCTATTGGCATTACTTCTTCCTCCACCTCCACCACCCCCTGAACCCTCGGTTGTATATTCGACACCGTCTCCACCATTATTTCCGCTCCCGCTGGTATTCGCTGTTCCCCCTGAAGCTCCACTCCCGTTTGCTTGACCCCCTGATGTCGCACTGTTATTAGCAGAACTATTTGTTCCGTTTCCTCCAGTTGATGAATTTCCGGCAGCTCCTCCTCCACCTGTAGCATTACTTGTATGTGACGCCGTCCCTCCTGCTCCTCCGCTTCTTCTTGTTTCCCCCCATCCGGAAGTATCAACACCTCCCGTTCCACCTGTTTGTGTTGCCACACCGACATTCCCAGATCCTCCACCTTTAGCACCACAATAAGTATTATTTGTTCCTGCACCAGGGAAGGAAGAAGAATTGAACCACGTGTCCCCTCCCAAATTACCAGCCGAAGTTCCACTAGATATGTTTACTGCGGTTCCCCCCGAACCAATATTGTAAGTCACAGTTGTTGTACCGGGAGTAGCAACAGTAAAATTACTGATCAATGAATACGCCCCACCTCCTCCACCGGTAGCCACATTTGTTGAGTCACCCAATACCGCCCCTCCGGATCCACCGGCTCCGATACATTCAATCGTGTTGTTGCTATTATTCCAGTCGGCAGGACTTGTCCATGTCTGGTTACTTCCCGAAGTCGTTAATAATCCACGGCAAACACCTGACGTTCCAATCTCAGAACCAAACCCGCAAGTTATTGCCTTCGTTTCCTGAATTTCTCCTCCGACCCTAAATTCTAAATTCTTAATTCTATATTCTATCGTACCCGGCCATCCGGTCAATAAAAACAATACCGTAAGAAGTATTGAAAGAATCTTTTTAATTATTATTTTTCTTTTCATTAGAGGAATTTACAGGACTTTAAAGGACAATATTCATAATTCATAATTCATAATTCATAATTCATAATTCATAATTCATAATTCATAATTCGTAATTCATAATTCATAATTCATCCTTAAAACTTTGCATAATAACTGAAACTTATCTCTCCCACTCTCGCATAATCAGAGGCATCTGCATCAAGCTGAATTCTGAAGGTTATAATGTCCCCGGCGGTTATTGCCGAACAACCTGTTTCGTCTCCTGTGAGGGCGGTTTGCGTCCATGTTGCCGTACCCGTAGCCACGTCGGTTGCGGATCCGCATACAGCATCGTTGTCATCATAAAGCGTAACTGTAACCGCATTTACAGTATTATCGGTATTCCATCCATAAACCTTGATCGTATCGCTTGCGGTAAATGCGTCAAAGTCGCTAGGCATTTGGTAAGATACCCAAATATCGTAATCATCTCCCGAAGTTGCCGTTGTCCAGCTGTAATAATTATGAAGATCACCTGACGTGGTACATACTCCGGTATTAATATCGGGTGGATTTGTATTTCCGTTTGAACAGAAATCGGAGGTTAACGTACCGATATTGTTTGCCCCATCCCCTGTTATAACGGCGCCGGAATATTCAGGTGAAAGGGTTATTTTTTTTGTCGGTCTGGCAGTACCTGCGTAAAGAGGACCAGACGATTCATCAAAAGTGAAAGTGTTTCCTCCGCTACCTAAAACTACAGAATCGTTGGCGTCAATTGTCAATACTCCGTCCGATGTTATTGAATCCGAATTGACGGCCAACGCACCGGCTGTTATTGTCAATCCGCCTGCAGTTATTGTCGCTCCTCCGGTTGTTACATTTAGCGCGTCTGCCAGTGTTAATCCTCCGGTACCGCTAAAATCCGTACCGGCAGCACCGATATTGGCAATTATCAAATTCGCCATATCGATTCCTGCCGTCATTCCCCCACCGGCATTTACAAATTGTATTCCTGCGGTAACCGCCGTATCCGCGTCTGAATTGTCTATTACCAACAACGCTTCGGTTGTTCCTGTTGAGGCGGTGTTATCAAGATACAATCCATATTGATTTCCGGAAGACGAGGAATTTGTAACACTTAACACTTCACCCTGACCGGATTGTGTTCCCGAAACCGACCAATCGATCGCAAAATCCTCCGCTTCGGCTAAAGTAAATGTGACATCGTCGGAAAATGCCGAAACCCCGTCGGAATCAAAAACGACAAATGCCGTACCGCCATCCTGAATTTCAAAGTCACCATCCGAGTTGAGGTTAATTTCAATATCTCCATCGTCGGCCGAATTGGATACGATTTCCAAAGGTCCTGCTGTTGAACCTGCCGCTGTGTCAATTCGTAATATATGCTGGTCTCCGACACCCAATGTTGATGCAGCGGATTCCCCCAAGGTTATACCTTTTGATGTTGCCGAAGTTAACGCCCAATTCCATTCGATAGTGAAGTCACCGTTAAGAAGTGCAGTATCGTCACTTGTTGCAGCCGTTAATGTATCAAGAGCACCTCCCCCGCCACCTATTTGTGTTGCCGTTGCGCCGTCACCTACGTATAGTGCGTCTCCATCCGTATCCCAGCAGATTAATCCTTCTGCCGTTTGGCTTGAACAATCGGCTGCCTGGGTAAGTTTTAATCCTTCCGTCGCGCTGTTTACAGTAATACCCGAAAGATCGATCAGGTCTCCGTCTGCAAATGTCAGCGCAGTGTTAGTTGAAAAGTTTATTTGAGGTGAATTAATATCAATTGCAGTTGAGCCAACAAGCTGAATAGTAGGCTCGGTTAATGAAAGTGTTCCATCGGATGAATTAGAAATTACAGCCGAATTGGCAAGAATAAGATCCCCGTCACTTTGCAGTGTAAACTTTGTTGTACCCGAAGAAGATGCCGTAAGAATGTCGTTCCCAAAAGTATCGTCAAAGGTAACAAGAGCATTACCTGCATAACCTCCGGCGACTTCCAGTTTTGAATCCGGTGTTGAATCGCTGCCAATGCCGGTTAAACCTGCAAAGTAGTTCTTTGCCGAACTACCGGCTGAGTAGAGATTGTATGTTTGTGTTAATCCGGCAGCAGACTGATCAGTGATATATATTCCATAATTGTTGGTTATTGAAGGATCGAGTGCAACGTCAATGTACATTCCATAACCTGAAGTAATGACCGAGGCGTCCGTCGCCCTAATCAACGAATAAACACCATACGCATTTGTTACCGTACCCGTCGCACTCACATCGGCAAAAAAATAACCTCCATACAGATTTGATGCATCCGTATCGTGGTTTGACGCAGTTCCGGAAACTCCTGTATTCGTATCCGCGCCGGTAGCCAATCCTGACAAACCTACAGCACTGCTGTTTCCCGAAAGGTCAGCAATAACCGCAGAAGACAATCCGAATGTCCCATAGGTCCCACCACTGCCGCCCGTTCTTGTTACATTAATTAGCTGTCCGAAAGTATTTTCTGTACCCGAGGCAACGTTCCCTGTGTCCGAAACCGTGATATTGGAACCGTACATATATCCTGCGGTTGCACTTGTTGAGGTAAGATTAATATCCAACCCCGTACCGGTCGTAAAAGAATTGCTTGTTGCAGAAAGAGAAAGAAGTTTTCCTGATGTTATCGATGTTGAATTGATGTCGGCGACATTCCCTGTTGTAATGGTGTCGCTGTTGATGTCAAGAATATTCCCTCCCGTTGTTTCAATTCCTACAATTCTCAACTGAGCTCCTGCGGTTGCAGTACCGCCAAAGTAAGTGTCAAGTGTCGTGTTATACGGAGCAAGTCCATCGGTAGCCAACTGCCAGTAATTGGTTCCTGTCCCTTCCGCATCAGATCCGCAAACCAAGTTTCCCGACCCGTCTGTTTCCAAAGCAGTACAGCTTGTGAAGTCGGAAAGAGTAATATTTCCCGATGCTCCTTTGTCAAGAACAAGGCTCATATTTGTTACCGAGTTTCCGATAGTTAAAGATTCAGATGTGTCACCTGTGTCAAATGTCAGGAAATTGTCCGTTCCAAGAGACATTGTCAGAGCAGATGTTGAATTATCGATTAGTTCAATGTCGGTTGCAGCAGAGGAGAGAGTGATGTTCCCGCCTGTTAATGTCAGATCAACACCCGTAATGTTTCCGGTTCCGTCAACTTTAAAAACAGAGGACGGAGTATCTATATAATCCGTATATCCTCCTCCTCCCGAGTTTGCAAAAAGTATCCCGTCGGAAACGGCATCCGTAGCATCGGAATTGTTAAGATATATGAATGCGTCCACCATCTGATCTGTGTCGGTTGTTGCATTATCTTCATTGTTAAGAGAAATAGCGTAAACGGTATCATTGGCGCCTGTTGAATTTATGTCCATGTTCATATAAAAACCTTCGATGATTTGAGATGTTTCATTATCTGCAATTGTAAGATCATTTTCCATGAAGTTTTGATTAGCGCTTGCGGCGGCAGCGCTTGTTGATTGTATATTGAAAAGGTTCGCTCCTTGAAAAGATGCATTTGTGATAGAAAGGTTTTCACTTAAACCGAGAACAAATGTTGAATCTCCCAATACTTCCAATTCGTCTTCGATGTAAAGATCACCTGCACCATCAACATAGGTTGCTGAAAACGAGCCGTCAGAGAAATAGTTGTATGCAGCTGCTCCGCCGCCGCCTACATTGATGACACCCGTTGTCGCATCCACTCTGAATTTGGCGGTTGCTGTTGCATTTGATCCGACCAACAGGTCCAGGGTTGTATTGTAAGGAGCTAAGGCTGTACTATCTGCCGAAAGCTGCCAGTAGTTGGTAATATCGGTCAAGTATGCAACCGTTCCCGATGCGTCCCTGAAGGTTACCGTTCTTGCCTGTGTGGGATCGGTAACGGCAAATGTCGTGTATGTGTTGTCGTCTGTTGAGCCTTCAAATACTAAAGGTGTTGCGCCAAGTATTTCGGAAGTTAACGTAAGCTGATCACTTGCAGCGCTGCCGATAGTTACATTTCCGTTTGCAGTTAAGGTTTCGGAGACTGTTAATGCACCTGCATTTGTGGTTGTGATTCCTGTTCCACCTATTGTGATACCGCTCCCTGCTGCAGGACCTAAGGTTAAGGTGTCTGCACTTTCATCAACAAGTATCCAGTTTGATGTTCCGTCCCAGACTCTGAAGTCTCCCGTGTCGGTTCCTTCACCCGACTTGATGTCAAGGTTGGCCGAAACAAGATCGATAACCATGGCTCCGTTGGTTGAATCAACGGATATTGTTTCACCGACCTCATATGTCTGCTGGAGAGTTTGGGATCCTGCTCCTGCATTGTCGTCTGCACAATCCCATTCAAAGTTGACATTATCCCACTTAAGGATCTGGCTGGCTCCGCATCCGCGAATAAGAGACAGTTCTCCGTTGCCGTCAAATTCAAGACCTGATACTGAGGTGGTTGTCGATCCGTCTGCTGCCGTTGTATCAAGATCGACCGTGATGTCCGGTTCCCAACCTTCCCCAGCTGAACCTGTGATGGTTATTCCGTCCCCTCCTGTTAGATTGTCGATATAATTTCCTGTTGTATCGGTGGTAAGGGCTACAGAGTCGGCATCAACAGTCAGACCGTTAGTGAAATCACCCGAGATGTCGCCTGCAGCGTTGGGGCTTTCACTTACATTGACATAAACACTGTCAAGGGTGGTTGTGTAATTTGCAGTCGTCAGATCATCCGATGCGGTTGTGTCCCAGGTTGAAAGTTCGGTTGCTGCATTACTTGATGTAACGATATTTCCTGTTGCTCCTGTTAAGGAATAGACGGCATTTGCAGAAAGATCACCTGCATCAAGGGTTGCATAATAAGTTCCTCCCGTACTTTCAAGTATCTGGATCTGGGAATCGGCGTTTCCTAAAATAATGTCGAATGCTCCTGTCTGGCTCCAGTCGGATGTTAATGCTCCGAGGGAAAGAGTAAGTGCTGCTCCTTCGCTTCCTCCGTTTCCTCCTGCAATCCCTGATCCGTTGGTGATCGAAGCGACATAGTTTCCGTCGGTGTCGGTTGAAAGAGTAAGGGCCGATATCTCGGTAGACCCGATACAATCTGTACACGATAGATCCGTTGCGGTGATCGCTCCTGTTCCTGTTGCAGAGAGTGTTACATTATTGCCTACTGTTAACCCGAGTGCTCCTCCTGCGGTAATTGTTGTCGCTTCATCAAGAGTTAAGGAGTTTGCGATCTTGTCAAAGTCGATGGTGTCGTCGACCAGTTCGGAGTTTGATATAGAAACCCCGAGTGTTGTCTGAAGGTCACCTGATGATACAGTCAGTCCTGTTCCTGCAAATTCGTCGATCGTGTCGCCTCCGGTTGTAATACTTGCTCCCGCAATGTCTCCTTCGACGGAAAGATTGGCAACATTGGAAACATCGGCATTGGTAATCGTAAATGTTCTTGTTCCTGCAGCGTCAAAGGAAAATGCTGCCGACGCTCCGGTCAGAGCAATTGAAGTGTCGGATATCGATATCGTTGAAACGTTTCCTCCGTCGGCAACTACAAAGGCATCGTCAACATCAAGTCCCCCGTTGGCATTAAGATTTCCCGTTAGAGTGGTAATTCCTGTAACGGCAAGTGTTTCTGAAACTGACAGCGCACCTGCATTTGTGGTTGTGATTCCTGTTCCACCTATTGTGATACCGCTCCCTGCTGCAGGACCTAAGGTTAAGGTGTCTGCACTTTCATCAACAAGTATCCAGTTTGATGTTCCGTCCCAGACTCTGAAGTCTCCCGTGTCGGTTCCTTCACCCGACTTGATGTCAAGGTTGGCCGAAACAAGATCGATAACCATGGCTCCGTTGGTTGAATCAACGGATATTGTTTCACCGACCTCATATGTCTGCTGGAGAGTTTGGGATCCTGCTCCTGCATTGTCGTCTGCACAATCCCATTCAAAGTTGACATTATCCCACTTAAGGATCTGGCTGGCTCCGCATCCGCGAATAAGAGACAGTTCTCCGTTGCCGTCAAATTCAAGACCTGATACTGAGGTGGTTGTCGATCCGTCTGCTGCCGTTGTATCAAGATCGACCGTGATGTCCGGTTCCCAACCTTCCCCAGCTGAACCTGTGATGGTTATTCCGTCCCCTCCTGTTAGATTGTCGATATAATTTCCTGTTGTATCGGTGGTAAGGGCTACAGAGTCGGCATCAACAGTCAGACCGTTAGTGAAATCACCCGAGATGTCGCCTGCAGCGTTGGGGCTTTCACTTACATTGACATAAACACTGTCAAGGGTGGTTGTGTAATTTGCAGTCGTCAGATCATCCGATGCGGTTGTGTCCCAGGTTGAAAGTTCGGTTGCTGCATTACTTGATGTAACGATATTTCCTGTTGCTCCTGTTAAGGAATAGACGGCATTTGCAGAAAGATCACCTGCATCAAGGGTTGCATAATAAGTTCCTCCCGTACTTTCAAGTATCTGGATCTGGGAATCGGCGTTTCCTAAAATAATGTCGAATGCTCCTGTCTGGCTCCAGTCGGATGTTAATGCTCCGAGGGAAAGAGTAAGTGCTGCTCCTTCGCTTCCTCCGTTTCCTCCTGCAATCCCTGATCCGTTGGTGATCGAAGCGACATAGTTTCCTGTCGTATCGGTCGTAAGAGCTACAGAGTCGGAAGAAATGGTTGTTGCAAAACTTCCGGTACCGCTTCCTGTAACATCTCCCGTAAGGGTTATTGTCTGGTCACCAGTATTGGTTCCCGAGGAGGTGCCGGAAAAATTACTTGCAGAAAAAGTACCGTCTACCGATAAACCGGCAGAACCCACACCGGAATTTGAAATATAAAATGTTCTGTCGTTTCCGCTGTTAAAATCAAACGTCAGAGAGGATCCATTCAAAGGAATATTTGTGTCCGATACGGCCAGATTGGAAAATGACCATGCTCCGGTTACAGATTCAGTTTGGTTGTCTCTTGTTATGTGGGAATTGGAATAATCGATCGTAACGTCCGCTTCACCACCTCCCGCATTAGTAACGATAAAGTCACTACCCAAAAAATCAAGGTTTGTTGCCGAAGTTATAACCGAGGTATTATTTTCTTCGACCGTCGAAATCCCACTCCCCGACGCGCCAGAATCATCGGCACAGTACCAAAGCAATGTACTATTATTCCACTTTAACACCTGACCGCTTCCGCACCCTCTCAATAAAGATAGACCGTCGGATGTAATTTCCAAACCCGAAACGGAAGACGTAGTCGAACCATCCAATGCGGTATCGGCCAAATCCAAAGACAGATCGAGTGTACCACTGGTACCACCACCGTCCAATCCGTCACCAGCAGTTACGCCGGTAATATCCCCGCTGCCGACAGCTCCCCAAGTGCTTCCGTTATAAAAAATAACCTGATCGCCCGACGTATCGTAGGCCAAATATCCCTCTCCACTTGATGGTGACGACGGCGACGACGTCGAAACGTTCGGCAGAATTAACCCCATAACAGATGTACCTGTGTGGTCTATATTGGAAAGATCAAATAAATCGCCATCGGTAAATTCCAAAATTGAAGCAAGATCGTCGGTCGAAATTGTATTGCTTTTTATATCGGAGTACGTAATTGTGCCGTCCTCAATTTTTGAGGAATTAATTGCATTTGCTGCAATATCCTCATTTTTCAAAGAATCGTTTTTAATTTTTCCACCCGTAATCGATTCATCCTGTATTACTACCGCTTCACTGATAAGGTCCGCTATCTCCTCAATATCCAGTATTCCGGTACCATCCGCGACAGAAGTTAAGGAAACATTTTTTATTGCAGAGTTTACGATATTTCTTATCATATTCACATTCATATCTCCGACACCGCTTAAACCGGAGATCTGATAAGTTCCCTTGTCATAATCCGGGACAATTGTATTTCCTTCAAATTCCATTATCTGACTTCCAAGGTCCGAACTTTCCGCCTGTTGGATTGTTATCTGTTGCAGATCAGCTGTTCCCGCCTGCGGATTTTCCTCAACGGGATCGACGGCTGTATTTTTGTCTGTTGCCGGCCCCGCCTCAAAGCCACTCCTCCCACCTGAATCTTCTCCACGGAATTCGGTCGAAGCCGGTAATACCCGTTCGTCGGAAATGTCCGGTTTTTCGTTAAGAAGCATCAAATATGCAAAAGCCCGGACAGCCGGAGAAACGTAACTCGGATCGGAAATCAAATATCCCTCTTTTACAATTCCGTTCTCGATATATCCTGCCAGCTGATAACCGGTACTTATCGTTCTGCCGGAAAATATCCCCGTAAGCCCACCGTTAACAATTTCGCCGTTAAAAATTTCGACCGGAACGACATTTCCATCCTTCAGCTCCAGATAGGTAAGCGCTGTTTGAACCACCTGAGAGTTAACTTTTGTCCCGTCACGGAGCAGAAAATCACTTGTTTCCACCCCTAATTCTCCCGAATAAAGTTCTCCGTTGGGATACCGCATCGTTGTAATTCCGTCCAGCTTGCTGTTTTTAATATCCGCATCGACAATTTGTGCAGTAACATAATCTTCACTGTCGGTCTTAAAAACACAAAAAACGTCCGCATCGGCCTGAGCTCCCAGTACACGTTCTTCGTCGATATAATAAAGATCTCTTTTGACAAGAGATTCAAGATTTTTTCTGATATCACTTTTCTCAACTTCAACTTTCTTCCAGTCGAAAGCATTTATGGAAAATAGGACAAATACGATACTGCCAAGGATAAGAAATAATGGCAGTCCCCTCTTAAGACCCCTTAACTTGATTAAATCGTTAATTTTTTGCATATATTTAATACTTTAAGTCACACCAATTAGAGTACCGTTTTGAAGTTTAATTGCTTTGTCTTCTTTTTTGAAATTGTCGGAACGGACATCCAGAGCCATACTGAATCCTAAAACAATGCTGAAAAACGCATTGGCAGCAATCCCCACCGAAACGATAATGCAAATCGGAGACATTTCCCTAAACGCGAGATCGTAAGAAGAGGAAACGTATACCGTCCAATCGGGCATTCTGGCATATTTTTTCGAAACAATCTCTTTATCGTCCCTGTACGAATTATCAACAGCTGCAACCGCTTCCGGTAAATCGTAAGATGAGAAAACAATTTTTCCGTTTCTGTCTAATGCATAAAAGCCGTAATTATCACTGCTGAAGTCGTCAAAAATATTATTTATTTCTGAGGTAGAATACGCAAGTCCAATCATTCCTGCAAAGAGATTATCTGAAAATACCGGTTCCGTTTGAATAACAATGTCCCGGTCCGTGAGCCCTCTGAATACGGGTGATATCGTACCGCGATATGTTCTTTTGGTTTCGGAAAAATAACTCCGCGAAGAAAAATTCGTTCCTTCAATCATTGAATTTCTTGGGTACACGCCTATCGCTACACCTTGTTCATTATATAAAACCACCCGATTTACATCCTCAAATTTGTCGTATATCACCTTTACAATTTCCCCCGCCAATTCATGGTCGTTTGCTGTTACCGCCTTCTTAGTTTCATCACTTGTAACATAAGCTCTAATCGTCGGCAATTGATGGGAAAACATCGTTTCCACTTTGTTAATAATCTCCTGCGATACCTTCTCAAGACGGATCTCGGTTTTAAAAATTTGCCTATCCTGATAATTTTTTATAGCATAAACTCCCAATACCGCCGACAGGCCAACCCACAAAAAGGTTGGAAAAATATATCTCGTCCTTTTTTCTTTAATTTCAATATCGCAAAAGTACCAAACGCCGAGAAAAAGTGTATATATTCCGCATAGGAAAGCTAAATAGGAAATGTCGAAATGAAATAATCTTGAAATGACAGTACCGATATAAATTAGAAACACCCCCAAAGGTAAAGTGAGAAGATATGCTGTTCTTCTTTTCTCCCAATTAGGATTGAGAAAGAAAATCAGTAAAATAGCAGCGGGAATAAGTCCGACGGGATAGATATTCCCTTCGGAAACTACAACACTCCAACCGGGATAGACACTGGAGTGTTCTCCTACACCAAAGATAGACACCACACCTCCAATAATGGTAAGGGCAAGAAGATATTTGGCCATCGCTTTGAGAAACGTATTCTCCGAATCACCGGTTTTAATTCCCCTTATAATATGTTCTATCAGAAGCCCAAGATATGCCGACGTAAATATAAAAATCCCGTAATCCTTGGATACGGCTGATAATATCGACAGTACTCCGATTACGATTGCCTGAAAAATATGTATTGGAGTATTCCATTTCAATCCATAAGGATACTTTATAAAACCGATCAGATTGAAAATACCTGAAAGAATAAGCGCATAGGGTAATATATGCACCATTAGTTTGAGTATCGGATCAGCAGTTTCATGGTTAAAATAATTTAAACCGGAAATAAATATGTATATCAAACCCAGTCCAATCACAAACGAAACTTTAAACAATCTGAAAAAGACAATGTCACCCACTGATTTGGTTATCGTAAGACTTCTTTCTTCAACATTATTCTTTTGCACTGGCAGATAGGTGTTATCATATGTTTGGGGGATATTCTGCGGGGTATAACTTTTAACAGTTTTTTCATCACTTATTGTGTCCTGAAAAGGCAGGTATGGTAGTAATTCTCCAAAGGGAATTTTAATTCTCCCCTGCCCGATCCTTTTATATCCTATCTCCCCAATATTGAGATATTTATAAAGTGTGTTTGTTGAAACCTGGAGCAATTGAGCAGCTTCTTTGACACTGTAAAACCGTTTCGCATTGTTAAAATTTTGGGTAATTATTTTTTTCATCGGGGCAGAATACAGAAATATTATATCGTTTTTGTCATATTTTATGCCTGATTTTACAAATATTTAACAAGGCGTTGTTATATAAACACTATATATAAAATTACTCATTTGTGTCAAGGGTAATTGAGGGGAAATTAGTTAAGAGTAATTGGTTAGTTGGTTACTTTAAAGGTTTGGGGAATATAAATTTCTAATTGATCTAATTGCCTAAAAAATCCCAATTTCTAAATTCTAAATTCTAAACAAATTACAAATCCAAAATGCAAAATTCCTAAACGTTTGAATCATTATTATTTATAAATTTAATTATTGCTTCGGATTTAGTGCTTAGGATTTCGAGTTTAATGAAGTTTCACTCATTTTTTCAAAATGAGTGACTCCCCCGTCATTTCCGGTGGTTTCGGAATTCCCATCAGCGCCATAATGGTTGGGGCAACATCGGAAAGATTTCCGTCGGAAAGAATTCCTTTCGCACCCTTGAATTTCTCCGCAATTACATAAAAAGGTACGGGCGAGTTGGAATGCTCGGTATTCATCGTTCCCGAAGAAGTTGTGTAATAAAATGTTCCTAAAGGGAAAGTTAAGAGTTCCTCCGCATTCCCGTGATCCGCAGTTATGTAAAGCGTCCCTCCGGCCGCCAGCGTCATTGCAGCGATGCTTCCAACAGCAGAATCCACATGTTCAATGGCTTTTATTGTTGCTTGTAGGTTACCGGTGTGTGCCACCATATCCGGGTTGGCAAAATTCATGACGATAAAATTATATTTATCTTTTAAAATTGCCTTCTTAAACTCACCAACGATTTTATAAACGGACATTTGAGGCCTTTTATCATAAGTTGAAACGTTTGGAGACGGTACGATCAAAACATCCTCCCCCTCAAATCTTTTATCCTTCAACCCGTCAAAATAAAATGTTACCATCCTTTCTTTCTCGCTTTCTGTCAGATGAAATTGCTTCAATCCAACCTTCGACAGACATTCAGGAAAGGAATTGTTGACAAAATCCGGCGGAAAGGCAATTGCCGAAACAGGAAGGTTTTTCTGATACTCGGTCATTGTTACAAAAAAGAGATTCTTTACTATTTTTCCTCTTTGAAAAGTAGGTCCTTCCGCCTTTTCGCCTTCTTTTCTGTGCTTCTGCTTTCCATGAGGTGTGTATCCAAACTCCACAACTTTTAGTTCTTCAAAATTGGGAATCGTAAATGCCATAGAAAGCTGTCTCGGTCTGTCGATACGGAAGTTAAAAAATATTACCGCATCACCATCGTTGACTCTGCCGACTGGTTGGCCGTTTTTTTCAATCACCGTAGGTTCAATAAATTCATCGGTTACATTTGACTGATATGATGAGTTCACAGCAGCCACGGGATCGGAAGCTTTTACTCCGATTCCGTTAACTATGGCATCATAGGCTTTTTTGGTTCTTTCCCATCTCGCATCCCGATCCATCGCCCAATATCTCCCTGAAATTGTGGCAATTTCGGCAATTTTTACTTCGGAAAGATAATCGGAAATTTTCTTTATAATATTTACCGCATCGGTCGGCGGAGCATCACGCCCGTCCGTAAAAAGATGGAGGCAGACGTTTTTAAAATTGTTTCTTTTTGCAAATTCCAGAAGGGCGATCAGGTGATTCGTTGATGAGTGAACACTCCCCGAACCTACCAAACCCATAAGATGTACCCGTGAGTTGTTGTTCCTGGCGTGTGCGAAAGCCTGATGAAAAGCTTTGTTTTCATAAAAAGACCCATCTTTGATCGACATGTTTATCTTTGGAAGACTCTGGTATAGTATACGTCCAACGCCTATTATCAAATGCCCCACCTCGGAGTTGCCGGCTTCGTTTGCCGGAAGTCCCACATCTTCACCAGCTGCGATTAATTTTGAATAAGGGTAATTATCCTGAAAATATGAGAGGTTGGGTGTACGCGCAGTCGAAATCGCGTTCCCCGACGACTGCGGAGCAATACCAAATCCGTCAAGTACCAAAAGAACATGCGGTTTAATGCTCGAATTCGCCAATTTGGAATTCTCGGATGGAGTAAGACGGATATATCTATGTTTAAATAAATTTGAAATTATATTCATATGTATGCATATTTTATAACAATTGTATATTTATATATACACATCGCTTAAAAACTACATTTTAAACTAATCATAATAATAATAATTGTCTGTAATCTCAACCGTTATTTTTACAATACTGATAGAGAAAAAACATCAATATTGTCTTTCCAAATCTTATAATCGACATACTATAAGGACAGATTTATACATCTGTCGTTTGTAATCCATTTACCGCTTATTATCCGCATTGCATAGTATTTTATTATATATGCATATATATAACTATGTTATAATATGAGAATAATATACGCCATTCCGAAACCAACTAATACTATTACAATAGTGATCAATATATGCATTAATATTGACATCTGTATCATCTTTGATGCCAAAGGGTTTCTTCCTATCGCCTCTATACCGGTCTTCGATACTCTTCCGAAGTAGGCAAATCCCAAAACAAATGACAGAAGAAGTATAAGAGCAGCCAAAAGATACCTCAAGGAATCAAGAGGCTCAAAAACGGCAGAAGTCATTCCTTCCCGGAGGGCTGCAACCAAATTCGAACGCGACCCCGATATTCCGGCTGCCGTATGGATGTTAAGATGAACCAAAACCGTTCCGACCGTATCGGGATTGTCGGACGAATAATCTTCCAGTGAAGACCCTAATACATAACCGTTCTTTAACGCAATTATACCTACACCTGGCCTTGCAGACGACGTAATGGGGTCACCCTTTTTGATATTGCCGTTTGCCGTAGAAACTCTGACAACCGCCTTACCGTCCGAAAGGACAAGGTACCCGCTTTCTGTATTTTCTTCAAAGGAAGCTGCAGGGTTCTCCGTTACCACACCGATTATTTCCGTCGCGTACTCCGAATTGCAGGGGACAAACAAATCGCCCTCTTGACATATAATATCCCCCTCAACAACGTTGTCTGCTTTTATCGCAACCGTTTTTGCAATACCGCTGGAGCTTACTTGGGCTTTTACGGGTACGCTGGTTAAAATAAGCACTGACCATAATACAAAAAAGGCAGCTGGAATATTTCTGATCTTCATCATATTCGATGATAATTAATGCTAACATACCCCTTGATTAAAATTAAATGGCAAATTCCTTGACTTGTAAAGTTGTTGCGATTCTAACGAAGACAGTTGATCTTCAAAACGGTCTTAAAACCCTTAAAATGTCCAAGTTTTGCACACATATTCCCCATTGACACTACTATATATAAAATGTTCCAATTAATTTGGACAAATATATTTGAATTGTCCAATATTAATACTTGAAAATGCCTACCCTGCCCGACAGCGAATTTTTATCAATCCACGAAGCAGCAAGAATACTTCGCGTCTCAACCAAAACTTTAAGAAGATGGGAAGCTGCAGGTAAACTAATTCCCACAAGAACGGAAGGAGGTCACAGAAGATATTTACCGAACCAGATTGCGGAATATAAAAAGAGAAAAAAGGTATTCAAAACACCTCCCGTCACTCAAGTTTCCAAAATATACCAAGGTTCAGTCGACGATCTGCAGATTCGAAAAGTTGTAAGGGAGGAAGTCACCCAAATTAAAGAGGATATCCGAAGCTCTGTCGAAAACGACACACTTTTAAATTTGAGCAAAAGCACACCTTTGAATCTCAAAAAATATATTACCTACCCTCTTCTTGTTATTGCTTTTGCAGTAATGGCCGTTTCCGGCTATCGATTCGGGATATTTAGCAAAGGTGTTACATACATTTCGAGGCAATATCCTTCAATTGCATATATATTCCAATATAATTCAGACAAAAACAAAGATGATGCGGATAATATGCGGGATAATGTACTTGCCGACACAACCTCCGTTTCTGCACAGACTTTTAATGTTTATGTCGATACAAATCTTAAAAGTTATGTAAATATCGGTGAAGATCTTGATATCGCAGGCGGAGATATTACCTCGAGTGCAACCCAATTCAACTTTCTTAACGAGAAGGTAGAAACGCTCAACGTCGGCGGATCCTCGACAGCAATTTCTATCGGCGCAGAGACCGGCACAACAACTATAAACAACAGCCTTTCGGTAGACGGAACGGTAAACGACATCGCAGGTACCCTTAACCTCTCCGGGGATTCTCTGACATCAAGCGGTGATTTGATAATAAATCCGACAGGAGGAGGAGTTTCCGTCGGCACAAATACTGCCGGAAATGTCGATCTTGCAGGAGGCGATTTTTTTGTTTCCGGAGATATAGAAGTTGACGGGGTGGCTTACATCCCAACTTTAACAATCAACTCAGACAGTATAACAGACATAACCGGAAGCGGTTTATCCGTCTCGGGAGGTGCTCTGCAAACCGCGCTGGGCACATCAATAGAAACAGGGGAAATTTCTGACAGCACTATAGCCGAAATAGATCTTAACGCATCAAACTCTCCTGTTTCCGGATACGTTTTAAGCTATAATGCAGGGACCGGCGGATTCACTTGGGTGTCGTCACTCTCAAGTCTTTGGACGGATGGTGGCACCATTACCTATCTGACGGCAACATCCGACGATTTGGCAATCGGTGGAAGCACCAGTTCGGCACCATTTTATTTTGACGTTTCGGAAGGAGACCTGTCACTGACCGATGACATTTCGATCGGAGGACAGATTACTGCGGGAACAGGAGATGTTGTTCTTACAACCGCTGCCGGATTACTGGATGCAGATTCAATCGGTCTTATCACCTCGGACGGCAGCGGAGGTACTACTTCGGCTTCAGGATTGGAAACCGACACCGACAGGCTTGGTTTACTCCAGGGGTGTTCAAACAGCCAGGTGCTCAAATGGAATGATTCAACCGCTACCTGGGATTGCGGAAACGACGACGGAGGGACCGTCGGTATAATAAACGTCGAATATAATGACACAACTCTTTATACAGGCATCTCGACTATTGACTTCAGCAACAATTTCACCCTCAGTGAATCACCAACCGGAGAAGTTAATATTACAGTTGCCGACGATTCTTTGGACTTTTCCGAATTGAGTGACACAATGAGTCTGGATGCAGCGACGACAATCACAAATTCAACAACCGGAAACCTGACTATAGATCTGACGTCGACCGGAGACTTTGTCGTCGCCGACAGTTCCACCGCCTTCTTTACTTTCGGGGATACGGGAACACTGACTCAGGCAGGAACCGGGCAGGTAACATTTACCGGAAATGTAGATGCTTCAAACGGAGTTGATATCACAAATGCCGACCTTACAGTTGGGGGGACAAATTTCACCGTTGACGATGCTACCGGAAATATAACATCTGCCGGAGATATAGCCGTGAATGGCGGGGATATAACTTCGAGCGGTGATCTGACAATCAATCCCGCGGGGGGACAGGTAATTTTTTCGGACGGTGATGTTTTTAATATCGGAGGTGTAACGTCTCTTGCTTACAACGCTATCAGTAACAGCGGTGGTTCGGCAACAACTGCTGCCGATGATAACGATCTGTATGTTCAGGGAACACTTGAAACAGGCCAGATCTGTTTTGCAGGAAGCTGTATAACCGATTGGGGCAGCGCCGGAGTAAATTACTGGCAATACAGCAATCTTGTTCTGGCACCCATCAATACCAGTTACGATCTTGCAATCGGAGGCAACTCTACCGCTTCCGCCCTCTTTCAGGTATTTGCCGATACCGGCAATGTCGAAACCTCCGGAACAATCACGGCAGCGACCAATGAAACAATCAACGGAATTGATATTTCGTCGGGTGCAGTATCCGACATCACCACACTTTCTGCCTCGTCAACGGTTACATTCTCGGGCCTTTCTGCCGGCGAAGATAATTCAGTTATCGTCCTTAATTCCTCAAACCAGCTTGTCACCGACGAAATTGATTCAAGAGTCTGGGGATCGACCTTAACCGACGGATCCGGAACTTCAAACTATGCAACCTACTGGAGCGACAGTAATACACTTGCTTCCGAACAATACCTTAATGTCTCCCGTGGAGGAACGGGATTAAGCGGTGCAGCTGCAGCAAACGGAACACTTCTCATCGGTAACGGATCAGGCTATACCCTAGCAACATTGACCGAAGGAGAAGGAATAGATGTTACAAACGCAGCCGGATCGATAACGATCGCAGGAGAAGATGCAACGACCGCCAATAAAGGAATCGCTTCTTTTAACGATTCCTACTTCACCGTTACTTCCGGCGACGTAACAATTGACGATATTTACCTTAGAAATAACGGCGATACGGCAACAGGAATATACGACTTTACGGGTGCAGTTTTTTCAGGTACCTCCCCTCTTGTATTTGAAGGGGTAACGGCAAATGACTTTGAAACAACATTTACAATTACCGATCCGACGGCCGACAGAACGATCACATTTCAAGACGCTTCGGGAACTGTAGCATACTTGACCAACATCGGGACCAACTACTGGCAGTTAGGAACAGACGGTATCGCACCGTATAATACTACATTAGATTTGTATGTTGGCGGAACCGCGTCAAACGCGGCTTCATTTGTAGTTGAAGCCTTGACCGGTAATGTGATAATGGATGGTGATTTAACCATTTCGGGAGACGATCTGTACATGTCGACCAATACAACCGGATTTATCCTTGTTGCCGATGGAACAAATTTTAATCCCGTTGATATCACCGGAGATATCGAGATTACATCTGCCGGACTGACGACTATTCAGGCAAACTCCGTTGCCTTGGGAACAGATACGACGGGAAATTATGTCGATAACCTTACTGGAGGAGTCGGAATCACCATATCAGGAACCTCTGATGAAGGCTGGGAACCCGATATTACTCTTGATATCCTTGATTCGGCCGATGGGACTTCGGCTGTCACTTCCAGTTATTCAGGTCTTGAATTTCAGGGGTCTTCGTCCGACGAGTTAACCCTCTTGCAGGGATGTAGCGATTCACAAGTACTCGCCTGGAACGAAGCAAGTTCATATTGGGAATGTAAAGATGTAACAGGAGTCGGAGGTGTGGGAGACATTACTGCCGTCGGCGATGTATTAACAGGAGCAGCATTCACAAGCGGAGGGTCCGGTAATTCACTATTTTTTAACAATAATTCAAATGTCGGTGAATTAACCGCAGATACACTGACCGGAACGAGAGCCTGGACGCTTCCGAACAATTCCGGAACTATAGCCTTAACGTCAGATATTGTGGCAGGAACAAACTACTGGCAGCTTGGAACCGACGGACTTGCTCCCTACAATACAACTCTTGATCTTTACGTTGGCGGAACCGCGACAGCAGGAGCCACATTTGCAGTTGAAGCCAATACGGGAAATATTCTGACTGATGGCGATCTTGCAGTTAACGGAGGAGATATAACTTCAAGCGCACTTAATCTTAACATCAATGCGGGAGGAGACATCACGATGAAGGACAATGTCACCTTTGACGGATCAGCTACCGTCTCGGGAACACTTGATGTTAATACAATTGCTTCAATTGCCGACAACAGCGTTGTCTTAACTTCCGACGGAGGGATCGTTAAATATATAGATACTTCAACTTGGGATAAATCAACAACCAATGAAATGCAGAACATCTTTCAAACGATAGTCGTTGACGGTGATGACGCAGTTGCCGATACGACAACCGATTCTCTGACCCTGACCGCAGGCAGCAACATCACAATTACGGGAACAAATGACGATACCATAACAATTGCAACAACGGGACTTGACAACTACTCATCATGGACAGCACAGGATGCCGATACGACGACATATACCATAACATCTGCCGATACCTTGCAGTTTGCCGAGAGTAATGGAATAGATGTCAACTTTACAGCCGATGATGTCCTGACGATTGCGGGAGTAAACGCAACAACAACGACTGTTGGTGTTGCATCCTTCGCCGAAGCCCAATTCTCGGTTGACGGGAACGGGGCCGTTTCAATCGACGATATATATCTTCTAAACAGTGGTGATACGGCAACGGGAACATACGACTTTACAGGAGCGGTATTTTCAGGTGCATCCCCTCTTGTCTTTGAAGG
>CAZAUT010000008.1:0-45327 GCA_964488535.1 uncultured Gammaproteobacteria bacterium | reverse complement strand
TCTTTATCATAGTAATTCTTCTCACGCTATGTTTTTGCCGCAAAACCAAAAATATTTACACTGTATTTTTATGGGTCTTTTCTTCGGCGTTGATCATTCCCTTTGGGGCATATAACTCTTTTTATGTAAATGTGGGTGTCGGAACGGGGATCATATTGGCCGTGGCTTTACTGATTGACGCTATTCCAGAGAAGTTGAAGATAGTCAAATACATCTTGTTGTCGGTTGTAATATTGTCAAATCTCCGATTGATAAATATTCAAAACAAAAACGGCCTTATTGTTGATATTAAAGCCCAGCCGGGGATGAAATTGGTCGACGAGATTTCGATAGTAAATAAGATCTATGAATATGCAAACGGTGAAAATTTCACCATAAGGGTAACGAGTATGCCTTATGGTATTCAAACCGTCTGGGCGTATCTGTTTAATTTTTACGGTAAGGACAAATATGGCTATTTGCCTTTGTGGGAAGGGAAAAATGTTGAGGGGTACCTGGGACAATTACCAACCCCTCAAAGTGGAACCACATGCAAGAGAGTTTTAATAAGAGAACCGGTAAGAGGAATACCGGAGGTTTTGATAAGTGGCGACGAAAGGGAAGAGAACTATTTTTCGGAAATTGTCTCGGCGGAAAAAGTGGGTTTGTTTAATGTACAATATCGAATTGTGAAAGGGGAATGCAATAAGTAATATACTTTAGTACAAATGTTTAGCTTCATCAACTAATTTTTTTGACTTCCAGTTTGGCATTACTTTATTAATTCCGTCTGTTTCAAACAATAACGTAAACAGTAAGCAATGACCTATTTTTTAATATTGATTTATTTCTTGCGAGCTACGATCAACCCAATGGGTGATTGGTTAAAAGAAATAAGGGTCAATTCAAATATTGCCGCGGTAATTACAAGGGGAATTAATAAAACTATAATAAAAAGGTTTTGCATCTTTTTTAGCTGGTCGGTAGGTTTGATACCAAATATGTCTAAAATACTTGCACAAAATCCCCATAATGTGTATTCAAATGCCGGTACGCTTTTTGTTTCAATTGGCGTAAAACCTGCACGTTTTAGTATGGTAGACAATCCTTTATCGGTAAGATGAAAGGAATGCCGTGGTGTATCTAGATGGAACCAGTGTTTTCCAAAGATTTTCGATTCAAGACTATTAAAACGAGGATATTCGATAAATACGATGCCGTTTTTATTAATAACCGTGCAGGATTTTTTTAAAAATACTGGAGGATTCGTTGTATGTTCCAGACTTTCCCAAAAAGTAACTGCGTCAAATATTCTCTTCGAATTCCATTTTGTAAAATCGATCTTTATTACATTTGGATTTTGAATATTTGCTTTTGGTGAGTCGACACAGGTAACGGTGTAATTATGCGGAAGACCTTTGGCAAAATTACCCTCCCCCGAACCAATATCAAGTATTTTTCCTTTTTGAAGATGGGACTTAACCCAGGTTAACCTTCTTTTTTGAAAGACATAAAAAATCAGATCTTTGGTTGTTCCAATGAGTCCCGGAGATACCCAATAGTTTGCATGGTAGTAACCTTCAATTTTTTTGGGAACGGGGTAAGTTATGCCGATTTCACAATCAAAACAATAGAAAATGGAGAATTTGTTGTCAAGTTTATACTTTAATGAAACGTTAACGTTTTTAAAACAATTAGGACACAATGGAGTATTACTTTGTTTTTTTAGAATATTTTTCTTCATAGAATATATTGTTTGGTTTTGTAAATATTTCAGAAACAAACCCGATTTTTGCAAGTAAATATTTATATAGAATCTTAAATGTACCCAACGTATAAACAACACTCTTTTTTAAGGTTGCCCCCCTTTTTCTACCCTGATATTTAGTTTCTACCGGAACCTGAGCCACAGGAATTTTCCAAAAAGCAGCCTGTGCGATTATCTCAAAACTAAAAATAAAATCGTGAGAATTATTTTTCCATGCAATTTTATCTAGAAATTTACGCGTGTATACCCTGAACCCTTGATGAAAATCATTGATTTTTAATCCCAGAAAAAGACTATCAAAAGAATTAAGAATCCTTAAGGGAACATATTTCCAGAGGTACATACCGCTCTTGAGAGGTTTGGTTTTTTGAAAAAAGCGGTTACCCAAAACAAACAAAGCGCCTTCATCTATTTTTCTTAAGGCTAGAGGAATTGCAGAAGGTAAATATTCTCCATCAGGATGTATGTCGACAAAAATATCACCTCCGTGTTTTAAACCCAATTCCAAAGCTCTTTTCATATTACCGCCGTATCCCAAATTTCGGCGATTACGGTAAGCCGTTATCCCAAGCTTTTTTGCCAAAAGAAATGTGTTGTCTATTGATGCATCGTCGACCAATATAATTTTATTAAATAAATTTTTTGGGAATTTATTATAGAATGCGCTAAGAGTTTTTTCTGCATTATAAGCGATGAATATTGCATATATTTTATTCTTTGTTTTCATCATGTTCGTTTGCAAATAATAAAATATTATACTACTATTTAAAAATAAATATCTTGGGAATATACGACGAAAAATGAAGTACAAGTTAAATCTGTTTCAAAATATGTTTCCGCACTTCAAAAACCTTCTAATATTTTCAATTTTTATTCTAATACTATGTGTTGTTTTTAAGGAATCTTTGAATTTATCCCTTTGGGGTGATGATTGGCAGATGTTTTTTTTGATCAACAATACTTATGGGCCTGGTAATCCTTTTCCGTATTTGTCTTTTAAAGGATATTTGGAACCGCACGGGGTAATGAAGATGCTAGTAATGATTTTGAGAAGTTTTTTTGGATATAACGGGTTCGGATATTATTTAACAGCACTTGTTTTTAGGGCAATGTCCGCTTTCGTCGGATATTTATTTTTATCTAAATTTACTAAATCCCGATTAATCGGTTTTACAGGAAGCACTTTTATGTTGCTGGGGTATACGGGAATAGACACTACAAATTATATGGTTCATATGACTACTTATTTAGTACTAATATTTTTTATTATATCCCTTATTTATTTTATTGATTCCTATAAAAATAGTTTTGGAAAATTTATATTAGGGTGTATGTTTTTCACGATAGGTCTTTGTATGAATCCTCTCCGTAGCCATGGGTTATTAATATTTTTGCTTTTTTTTGATGCTATATACGGTTATTTTATTGAGAAATCAAAGTTATTAAATCTATTTTCCAGAGCGATATTCATATCCGTTTCTGCATTTATTGTGTATAGATTAGGAATATTTGGTGCGACGAAAATGGGTTTTATCAACCTTTCAACAATTTCAGACATGTTAAAAAACAACAACTTTACATTTATAAGCGCGTTTGCTACTACTTTTGGGAAAACGTTATTTCCTGACTATTTTACGGTTAATTTGACTGTTATTACAAAATTATTCGGTGCAAATTGGTATAAATGGGTCATTATGATTGGTTTTTTAATAGAAACGGCAATTTATTACGTTCTCTCGAGGTTTCTTCGACAAAAACCAAAGAGCAGATTTGTTGCACTATCATTGTTAACAATTCTTTTTTTTCTGGCAGGATTAATTTTTAGATCTTCTTTCCGGGGTACGGAACTTTTTACTAATCTGATATTTACTTTTATTGGTATATTTTTTATTGTCTTTGGGATTTGGTCTTTATATATTCTTTTTACTTCCAAAAAAACTGAATCAAATATAGGTTTTGTAGGTATGGCAGCCGGACCCTTTCTGATATTAACCTCTCTTATTGTCCCTTTGTTTTTTACTCCTGGAAGAGTGTTGGAGTCAAGTCACCGCTATATGACGATTAGTCTACTGGGATTAGCTATTATAATTTCATCATTTTTGAAATTGATATTTGATAAAAGTAAAAATATTCCTTCTAGATACATATATTTGATTGGGATATTACTTTTAATAAATATACACGCTGATAAAAAATACTTTTCGGAACTGATTATTACTAGGAATCCAAAAATATCAGATTATATTTGGAAGCAGTTTACGAGCTATGTTCCTCCGCCAAAACGCGGCGAAAAGATTTTATATTATTTTGACGATAGTGAGAATGTTCGTTTAGCAAGCGACGCTTTTCTATACGGTTTACCGCCTCGAATGGGTATTAAATATAGCTATTTACGCAACTATCAGGAGCTACCCGCACTGACAACTTTATATGATGAAGTAGTTTCTGCGGTAACAGATGGTAAATCATTTAAACGGTTGGGGTACCCCGAAGAGAAGATTGATATAAATCAAGTTTATGCTTTTAAAATTAGCAAAGAGGGAACATTAACCGATATCACACAATTGACCCGCAGAGATCTGGTAATTTCAATAAATCATGACTAATCCACTAGTTTCAATTATTATCCCTGCGTATAACGAGGAGAAAGTTATTGCAAACCTTCTTACATCTATATCCAAACAATCGTATCATAACATTGAAATAGTTGTTGTTGATGATGCGTCCTCTGATAACACTCCTCAAATTGCAAAAAAATATACGGAGAGTGTTTATACAAGACCACATTTCGAAAGAAGCGTGCAAAGAAATTTTGGTGCGAAAAAGACAAAAGGAAAATACTTACTTGTATTGGATGCTGATATGGAACTGGAATCAAACGTCGTAAGAGAATGCGTTATATTAATGAAAAGAGACCGTAAATACGGACTTATTACTATCCCCGAAGTATCTGTTGCAAATACATTCTGGGAGAGGGTGAAAGCGTTTGAGAGATCTTTTTATAATATACAAGGAGACGTAACAACCGATGCAGGACGTTTCTTCGACCGATTAACGTTCGAGAAAGTGGGGGGGTATGACGAAACGATAACCGGACCTGAAGACTGGGATCTTCCGGAGAGGATTTTGAAAGCAGGATATAAACAGGGGAGAATAAAATCAAAGATTTTTCATTACGAGAGAGTTCCGAATCCCTTAAAATTGGCAAAGAAAAAATATTATTATGCTCTTACTTCACACAGATACTTAAAAAAACACGGAACATCGCCATTTAGCAAAAAAACGATATATTTTTTACGCCCTGTGTTTTATAAGAACTGGAAAATTTTAACATCAAACCCTTTACTTTCAATTGCGATGTTTTTTATGCTTACGTTGGAACAAATTGGCGGAGGGTTGGGGTATTTGGTTGGTAAATATAAAAAACTTTAATATGAATATTTTACAATTAACATGTCATTTCCATCCCAGTGTCGGTGGTGTAGAGACGCACCTTGATGATCTGGTCACGGAGCTTGTGAACAAAAAACACAATGTTTTTGTTTTGTCTTACCGCCCTTTGATGTCGGATGCAAAATGGAAGATATATGAAAAACAAAAAGGATTAAAGGTTTTCAGAATTCCCTGGATAAAGGGGTATTTCTATAAATTGGTTAAATCACCAGTTGTCGAGTTTCTGTATCTTTTGCCGGGACTGTTTATTGTTTTGCCATTTATACTTCTTCTTAAGAAGATCGATGTTATTCATTCCCATGGACTTGTTGCAGGATTTGTAAGTGTTTTTTGGGGAAGGATATTCGGAAAGAGGGTTATAACAACCACTCACTCGCTGTATTTGTTTCCGGAAAAAGGTTTGTACAAATCTTTTGCTAAATGGATATTTACCAATAGCGACCATGTTTTAACTCTTTCAAGGCAATCAAAAAAAGAAATAGAAGAACTGGGAATAGATCCGAAAAAGATTACAGTGTTTACGTATTGGATTGATTTGAAAAAGTTCAAAGCTCAAAGCTTAAAACTCAAAGCTAAGAAGAAATTAAATTGGGATAGTAATTTTGTCGTTTTGTTTGTCGGAAGATTGGTTGAAGAGAAGGGGATCTTGGTGCTTTTGGAAGCGGCGAAAAAGTGGAATAAAAATATAACTTTAGTGATAGTGGGAACAGGACCTTTGGGGGAAAGTATCAAGTATCAAGTATCAAGTATCAAGAATATAAAATATATTGGAAAAGTTGATAATAATGATTTGCCGAAGTATTACAACGCGGCGGATGTGACGATCGTTCCCTCAATTCACGAAGAAGGATTTGGAAGGGTGATTTTGGAGTCGCTTGCCTGCGGAACACCGGTAATCGGAAGTAACCGCGGGGCAATACCGGAGGCGATGGACGAAACGGTAGGAAAATTAATTGATGCGACACTCGAAAACATAAAGAAATCCGTTGAGTATTATTACAAAAATTCTGAAATATTAGAAAAATTATCGCAAAATGCAAAAAAATATACAGAAAAAAAATACAGCAACCAAAATATTTGCAGTATTATATCTAAATATGAATAAGATTTTAATTACAGGTGGAACAGGTTTTATTGGGAGCCACTTGATTGAGTATCTAGTAAAAGACGGAGTACCAAATAAATCTATAAAACTTATGATACCCCCATGGGATTCCTTGACTAATTTGAGATCTGGCATTTATGAGGTTTATATAGGTGATGTAAGAGATAAAGCGGATTGTGAAAACGCGATGAAATCGGTTGACATTGTTTATCATCTTGCAGCAAAAACAGTAATTAAGAATTCTTCGTATGGGTATTATAAAGATACTAATTTGGATGGAACTGTGAATATGATAAATGCTGCGATTAAAAATAAAGTGAAGAAATTTATATATTTTTCGAGTATTTCGGTGTTTGGATTACCGGCATGGAGAGGAGATATGATTAATATTAACGAAAAATCGGATAAGAATTACTCAGAATCGTACGGCAGAACCAAATTGGAAGCAGAAAATATTCTTATAAAGACCGCCAAGAAAAGCAAACTACCATACATAATTATTCGTCCGACAACCGTGTATGGACCGAGAGACAAAGCAGGAATTTATCAACTCGTAAATATATTAAAAAAAGGAAAATATTTTTTTATTGGAAACGCTCTGAATAAAATGGATTATATCTATGTTGAAGATCTGGTACGTGCCGCCCGTATGTCCGAAAAAAGCAAGATTATTAATGAAGATTTTATAATTGGTGCGTGTAAACCGATAACTCAGAAATTTTTGGTTGAAACAATTGCGAATCAATTAAGGATTCGTATGACAAAAATCCACATACCCAGATCATTAGCATTACTTGTTTCGTACCCTATGTTATATATTTCTCAAATTGTTAAGAAGGAACCAATCCTATTTCCTAATCGGGTAAAAGTTCTTACGGCGAATTGTTATTTTAACTGTAAAAAGGCGATGAAAATATTAAGATACAACCCAAAATTTTCATTTGATCGGGGGATTCAAGAAACAATTGCTTCCTTAAGTTCACAACAGTGATTATAATCAGTTGACAGATTTATGAAGAACCACAGAAAAAACATAAAAATACTAGTCACCGGTGCAGGTGGTTTTATTGGACACCATTTAGTAACGTATTTAAAAAAAGGGGGATATTGGGTAAGAGGGGTGGATCTGAAATATCCGGGATATACAAAAATTGATGCAGATGAATTTGAGATACTTGATCTTCGAAGGTGGGACAATTGTCTTCAAGCAACCAGAGGCATAGACGAAGTATATGCTTTGGCAGCCGATATGGGGGGCATGGGTTTTATTTCTTTTCACCATTCCGAAATTCTTCACAATAATTCACTGATTAACACACACACTCTTGAAGCCGCAAGAGTTAATGGAGTAAAAAGGTATTTTTATACTTCCTCTGCGTGCGTGTATCCGGAATATAAACAAATAAAAACGAATGTTGTTCCTCTGAAGGAAGAAGATGCGTACCCGGCTCAACCACAGGATGCATATGGTTGGGAAAAACTAATTACGGAACAATTATGCCTTCACTATAAAAAGGATTATGGTATAGAAACGAGAATCGTACGTTTTCATAATATTTTTGGACCGTACGGAACATGGCAGGGTGGACGGGAAAAGGCACCTGCTGCTATGTGTAGAAAAGTTGCGATTGCAAAGTTAACCGGAAATCACGAAATTGAGATTTGGGGAGACGGGAAACAAACAAGGTCTTTTTGTTATATTGACGATTGCGTTGAGGGAATTTATCGTTTGATGAGGTCGAACTACGATCAGCCGTTAAATTTGGGTCAGGATGTGTTAATTAACATTAACGATTTGGCTAAAATGGTGGCAGAGATTGCAGGAATTAAAATCAGTATTAAACACGTTGAAGGTCCTCAAGGAGTCAGGGGAAGAAATTCCGATAATACAAAAATACAAAAAGTATTGAAATGGTTTCCTCAAATAACTCTTGAAGATGGTTTGATGAAAACATACAACTGGATTGAAGAGCAGGTTAAAAACTCCAAAAAGTATGCACAAAAATAAATCGGTGATATATGTAAATTATTCTCCTTATGAGAACTCTGGACATATTTTGGATTATTTGAATGAAAAATTCGACAAAGTATTTCTTTATTCTATAGCCTTTCATCCTTTGGGGGGAAAAAGTAAATTGAATAAAATCACACACTTCGAAAAAGGAAAGATTAAGAAAGAAGTATATTTGTATTATTTACCGATCCATCCTTCTCTTGTTTGGATAATGATCCCAATCAGATCGATTGTAAACGCACTGCAGATGTTTATTCAAGTATTAAAGATATACAGGACAAATGGAAAAATGGATTGTTTTTTCACGGTTAACGCTTTTGCTGAATTTATTGGAATGTGTTTTAAAAAAGTGGGATTGGTGGGCGAAACCGTATTTTGGGTTTGGGATTATTATCCTATAAACCATCCGAATCCGGTGGTAAGATTGATGAGATGGATGTATTGGCAATTTGATAAGATTGCTACACATGCGGACAGAGTAGTTTATTTGAACAAACGGTTGGTGGATGTAAAAACGCGTGCCGGAATGATTCCGAGAGATATGACGTATCTTATAGCTCCAATCGGAACGGGAAAGATAATTCCTTCGAAAAAAAAAGATCTCAAGAAGATTAAGATAGGTTTTATTGGTGTCCTAAAAAAAAGTCAGGGACTGGATATGTTGGTAGAGTCGGCAAGATTTTTATATGAGAATTTTGAAAACCTAAGCTTTGAGATTATCGGTTCCGGCCCGGATGAAGAGTATTTTAAAAAACGGGTAAGAAATAGTCCAGTAAAATTTAACTTTTACGGATTAGTTTCCGAGAAGAATTTTAGAAATATTTTAATAAATTGTACTATCGGTATTGCTCCTTACACACCCGAAGACAGTAATGTTTCAAGATTTGGCGATCCCGGTAAGGTTAAAAGATATTTGGAGTTTAACCTACCGACAATAATTACCAATGTTTTTGAATTTTCTAAAGAACTAGAAAAAAGTGGTGCTGGTATTATTGTTAAATATGGAGACAAAAAAGAGTTAACAAGTGCGATAAAAAAGATCGTTTCCGATTATGGTGGGTTTAGGGAGAACATTCTAAGTTTAAATAAAAAGTTTTATTACAGAAATATTTATCATGTAATGTTCGGAAAAGAATAAGAATAATTGGTTAAAAACTGAAAGTAATATTTAAAAGTGATGAATAATAAAAGGAAGGTTGTAAAGGAAACTAAATGGCCAAAAGTTTCATTGATTATTGCTGCATTAAATGACGAAAAGAGACTTCAGAGATGTTTAGATTCAGTACAGGAGCAAGATTACCCAAAATATTTAATAGATTTAATTATTGTAGACGATGGATCGACAGATGGTACTGTTGAATTGGCTAAAAAGTATGGTGCGAGAGTTTTTATAAATCCAGGAGGATATATATACAAAAATATGATGATTGGAGTCAAGGAAAGCAGAGGAAAGTATTTCTTCACTCCTGAAACAGACATTGTACTTGGAGGTCGTGATTTTATAAAAAATATGATATATCCTATGCTTGTCGATAAAAGAATTGTTGCATCTTTTACCGATGAGAAAATGTCAAAGGACATGCACTGGAGTGCCAGATTTTTATGTTATGCCACAGCCCAAGCAGACCCATTATTAGAGTTCTTGTTCGATAAAATTGAAAATAAAATTGTTAATATACGAAAGAACTTTTTTCTTTGTAAGTTCGATAATAAACTCCAACCAGCTGTTAGGATGTTTTACAGGAAAAATTATTTTCAGAATACTGCGAGTTGGAAATCTGACAGTTATTTTGATCACGACTTTGTTATTAATTGTGTGAAAAAGGGATATACTTATTTCGCGTACGTACCAGACCCAGGATATTTTCATTATCATGTAAAGAGTTTGAGACATTTGATGCAAAAACGTGTAAGAAATATTAAGCAACACTTTTTACCTTATTATAAAAAAACAAAATATGTTATTCTTAATACAAGAGATAAAAAACAGGTATTTAGGTTAGTGTTGTTTGTAGTTTACGCGAATCTTATTTTTCCTGCTATGGTGCGTGGAATATACAGATACTTCAAATATAAGGATTGGGTATTATTATCTGAACCCATAATAACTATATGTGTTACAGATGCCCTTCTAATAAATTTTTTGAAAGAAAAACAAGGTCGTAAATTTATTATGGATTCTCTAAAGTCGTTTATACGAAATTAATGAGATCTCCGAATAACAGAAAGATATCGTTTCGGTTTACTGATTGAAGTTATTGTACCAATCCTTTTATTTGATGCTTATACATTAAATCTATCTTAGGTGTTGCAGTTATAAATAAAATTAATACCCCCCCATATTCTTTTTTTGAACAAGAATCTTTTTCGATCTTTTTATCATATTTATGCGAGAGGTTATAAGCAGTAAAGGAAGCATTATTGCATATCCAAAAACCGAAAGTTTAATACCCATTGCGATGTATTTTTGTGGATCATATTTTAGTTCCATTTCATAATCACCATTTTTGTCCACCAAAAACGCATTAGAGTATCCGTTAATTTTAAAATGTTTGCCAACTTCGTCAGAGTTAATAAAGAGTTTCCATTCAGGATGATAAGTCTCATTGAATATGATCAAAAAGTGTCTATTTGCATTTCTTATTTTGATTTTGTAAAACGTAGGATCAACTTTTGTATAAGTTAATAAAGGTTGATCAAGTTTTAGACTTTCGATTCCGGATAAATTAACTGAAACATCCTGATCCATCGTGACGTAAGATAATGCAGTAATGGGTAAAAAGTTCGTATCAAGATTACGCAGTATTTCATCGAAATCGTTAACCTTTCTTATTGAGGACGAGGTGAAAATTTTTGGTGTAACATATTCTGTATTTAATTCATAAAGATCTAAGTCGCCAAATTTTTGTACATACACAATATTATCAACCTTTTTATCGATTCCTTTATCAAGAAAGTTATATACTATATCAATATCCGAATTAATGTTAATCGGATCTGAAGAATTTATATATGCATAAAAATATTCCACATTACTTAAGTCGAAATTTGAGTATCTGTTATATATACTTTTTATACTAATAATAAACTTATTTTCACTATTAACATTTTTATCAAAAATATTGTAATTCCCCTGAGGAAGGTCACCCCAGTAGGCGTTTACATGATTTTTCGACGATGCAATGAAATGAACTTTTCCAGTAACATTAGAACTAATATTAAGATGAAAATATGATAAATCTGTCCAGTCTCTATACCTTTCATCAATTTTGCATCGGAGCGATAAATTATTTGAAACACTATCTTTGAACTGCTCCCAAGTTGTACAAGGGGAAACCGAAAGTTCAGAGTGCTTATTTGGCCTTTGATTTATCGAAAGGAACTGTTTTACATAATTATATGGTGCGTAGTTCGAGTAACTATAGTCAATATCCTTATGTAAGATTAAGTATTGACTTCCAGTCAGATGCATTAATTTCCAGAAATCTTTTGTGTAATACCATTCCCACATATTAAATACAATTTTTTGGTCATCTTTAGGTAAACTAAAAACCTCGGATATTTCCTGAACTGGTAAGATGAATTGACCGGGACTCATGCCCAAATATGGTTTCTTCCATAAATAGCGAACGCCACCTCCAGTGAGAAATGGAAGACTAACTACCCGATTTTCTGAGAAGTTGATTCTATCAGCAACTTGTTGATAGTAATTGGGTACAACAATTTTATAATTAATTTTGTTTCCGCCGAAGACACTTCCTGTCCACATAGGATGGATATATACTATAAAAAGCAAAGAGCAAATTAATATAGGAAACATTAACACCTTTAACGTTTTATATTTATTTTTAAGGTAAAAAGTGAAGTTAGTAATCCCCAACCCGAATATTAATGAAAAGACGAATGACAACACTATTCCATATTTTTCAAAAGGATTTCTGAATCCTTGAAGTATTCCAATATATTTGAAGAAGAATTTAAAAATTGAACCGAACGGAAAATTGGTGCCATTTGTTACAAACAGTGAAAATATTGTTAGAATTATCAAAAATTTTATTACGCTGCTTTTTCTGTATAGAATAAGGGTTGCAAATACAGTTATCGGAATAATTGCACTAATTAATTGAAACGGAATGCTCGAATAGATATCACCCCAAAGTTTCTGTTGGAAAAGATGAGTAAAATTTATCAATCTGACTATATAAATTAATCCTTGGTTTTTACTTACACTTATTAAACTTTGAATGTTCTGTTCAGGAGTAACGAGCTCGTTGTATTTTTCAGGACCCTGTGCAAATAGTATGATTAGCCACCAGGAATTGGTTAATGGCCAAAATATTATGGTATTTAATAAATATAATATTTCAAATTTCTTGTGAAGAATATTATTCTTGTTAATCTTTGTAACGTAGATAAAAAAGAAAAGGATTACAGAAAATAAAGTAACCACGAATATCGGGACCACAAACACTCCAGAAAATATCAATGAAATCAAACAAAAAGGAAAAATATAATTGAAACTTCTTTTTTTTATACCTAGAAGAAATAACGACAAGGACAGTGGCAGTATGGATAGTGAAAAGTAAAATGGGTAAACAAAACGTTGCCAAACAGAAATAAAAACAAAGGGGTTTAATAAATAAAAAATGGCGGACAAGAATGCAATTGTGTACAAATTATTTTCTTTTTTAAAGAGTATTTTGGCTATGAAATATACAGATAAGCCAGCAGATATCATTATTATGTAAAAAGTAATTGCCTGAATGTAATGGGCTGGAATTCCCAAATTCATCAAATATGAACAAAAATAATAATAGGGTGTAATTGAATGCATGGTAGCATTTTGTACCCCAAACGATATTGGCATCCACGCATATCGATATAAGTTAACAGTTCTGCTTGGATTATAAAGGGGTATACCGTCTTCTGCTCCAGCCAACATATTTCCGTTCCAAAACCATATTCCAATTAAAATTGCTGGAATAATTAATAGAAATGAAATGTATTTATTATTCATCGTTATGCAATTATATAATTAATTATAAATTATGTGAGATATAATAAATACTGATTATGGTTCAATCAATTTTCCATCAATTTTCGTTGTCTGCAACAGGTAACGGTGTTTCCGGCTCCGACAGGATATTTATTGAGTTTGCCCGCGAGTGGTCAAAAAATATTCCCGTCACTATATATACCACGAAGGAAGGTGTTGAGATGTGTGCCAGGCAACAGTTAACCGGTAACAAATTAACAATTAACAAAATTGAGAAGGGGTGGCTTCCCTCAAATTTCCTTCTGAAATACTTATATAAAATATTTCTTGGTGTTCGTTTGGGTTTAACTTGGTCTCCCCATAATACTTTATACAAAATACATAATACATTGCTTTATTCTTCGAGTGATTTCTGGATGGATGTATTTCCGGCAGTTATTTTGAAGATCCGTTATCCGAAGGTGAAGTGGGTGGCAACGTGGTACCAAACGGCACCGAACCCCGTAAGGGGATTTGTCGAAGAATCGACAAAGTATCATGTATCAGGTATCAAGAATCAACCGGAGGATACTATTCAATCTCGTGAGCACACTTACAATTTTTCTGCACTCGCATATTGGCTGTCGCAGTTACCGATAAAACCGTTAATCAAAAAATACGCGGATTATGTGATTGTGAATAATGAAGATGAACGCAAACGCTTTCCGAAGATGAATGGGAAGAAAAAGGTGATCGTGTTGCTCGGTGCGGTTCGCTTGGACCAAATAGAAAATTGGAAATTGAAAAACACCCTCCTTCGCGCAGGGCTTCGGAAGGGCAAGGAAAATTATGATGCCGTCTTTCAAGGCCGTTTTCATCCGCAGAAGGGGGTTGTGGAACTGATTGATATATGGAAGAAAGTAGTTGACGTAATTCCCAACGCAAAACTGGCAATGATCGGCGACGGTCCTTTAAAAAGTGACGTAGTATCACGTATCAAGTATCACGATATAGAGAGGAATGTTAAACTTTTTGGGTACTTATTTGATGGGGAGGAAAAGTATAAAATATTTGCGCAAAGCAAGATTGTTGTTCATCCTGCATTTTATGATTCGGGAGGAATGGCATCTGCCGAAGCAATGGCGTTTGGCTTGCCGTGTGTTGGTTTTGACCTGAAAGCATATAAGTCCTACTATCCAAAAGGAATGATAAAGGTAAAAGCTGGGGATATAAATGCTTTTTCCAATGCCATAATTAAACTTATAACAAATGAAAGACAAAGGTTGCTATTGGGAAAAGAAGCCGCGCAACTGATCAAGAATGATTGGTCATGGAGTGCTCGTACACAAGTGTTATTTCACTCATTAAAAATATATGAATAAACATCTAGATGTGTTTTTTTATTACATTAGAAACTTTATAATTAAGTTTCTGAAACTATCGGGATTATTTAAATCGTTCGAATGGACAGTAATTAAATTTTTTAATAAGAGAAGGAAACTCTCCAGAAAGTATATAAAAGGAAATGGTTTGGAAATAGGAGCTCTTCATACTCCGTTAATTGTGTCGTCGAAACATGCAAAAGTAACATATCTCGATAGACAAAGTAACGCGGATTTACGGAAACATTATCCCGAATTGAAGGATTTTCGTTTTGTTAATGTAGATATAGTTGATGATGGTGAAAGATTGGCAAAAATAACAAATGAATCACAGGATTTTGTAATTGCGAATCATTTTATAGAACATTGCGAAAACCCAATTGTGACATTAATTAACCACTTTCGTGTATTGAAAAGAAATGGAATTTTATTTTTGGCGGTTCCAAATAAGTTATTCACTTTTGATTCCAATCGACCTATAACTACAATTCAACATTTGTGGGGGGACTATAAAAATGGTCCAATGATTTCAAGATGGAACCATTATCAAGAATATGTAGAATATGCATTAAAACTAAAGGGAGAAGATAAGATTAACAAGGCAAAAGAATTGATGGAACAAAGATATAGTATTCATTTTCATGTATGGACACCTGAAAGTTTCAGAAATCTTATACTTTATATTAAAAGAAAACTAGGAATAAACTTATCAATATTGTATTTTTCAACTAATATTAATGAATTTATTGTTATTCTGGAAAAAAATGAGTGACGTAAAAAGAATAAAATTGCTTCAAAATATGAATTGAAGAATAGGATATTTGCATTCCACTTTGGACTTTTGTGGGTGTATAATTGTTTTTTATGAAAGTATTAATTGTCGGTGGATGTGGTTTTGTTGGGTCTTGGTTGGCGCATTTACTTATATCAAAAAAACATAAGGTGGTAATAATAGACCCACAAATACATTTTTCGACATGGGACGTAAACAGTATCAAAAATATTGTTAAATTCAAAAAGGAGAAGCTTCTGAATGGTGCAAAGATATACCGTAAAAAATTTGAGGAAGGAGGAGATAGCATTCTCAAAATCGAAAAACCCGATGCCGTCGTCCATTTAGGTGGAATTCCTTTGGAAAAACCTAAAGATTATGAATTTTCTTTAAATCAGTTATCGAAGGATATTTCAATGACATATCAGGTTGTCAGGGCTGTAAAAGATTGTAATATAAAAAAATTTGTCTTTATGTCTTCGATATCGGCTTATGGAGATTGTGGGAGTATTTTCAAAGAAACAAGATTGCTTCTTCCTAAAACCCCCTATGGTATTACGAAAGCTGCTGGAGAGTATCTTGTATACTCTGAACTTGATAACTGGAATATTGTAAGAACAACGAATGTTTATGGTTTTGGAGATTTGAATGGCAGGGCAAGTAATATTATCTTGAATAAAATATTAAAAGGTGAAAAATTTTGGGTGAATAGTGATATAAAAATGGATTTTACGTATGTAAAGGATTTGGCATCGGGTATATATATGCTACTTAAAAAAGAAAGAAATCAGGAAGTGTTCCACTTGAGTGGTGGACATGCGCGTAAACTTTTGGATTATGTTAAAATATTGAAAAAGCATTACTCCTTTGATTACGAGATAAGGAAAATTCACGACAGACCGAATAGAGGGACAATGGACAATTCCAAAGCAAGAAAATTATTAGGATGGAAACCGGTTGCTAATTTAGAGACGGGCGTAGAGGACTATCTGAAATATGTCAAAAAGTACAAAATCGCATAAACATATCAATCCTTATTACAAAAATAACAGTTGTTTAATTTGTGGAGGGAAAAAACTCACAAAATACTTATCGCTTGGGAAAGCTGCGCCTGCAAATTCATATCTGGAGAAAAGCGATTTGAAAATGGAAGAATTTAAGGCACCACTTGAAGTATATTTTTGCCACAAATGTCACTTGGCTCAATTGTTACACATAGTCGACAGAAGTTTGATCTACAGGGATTATGCATATTTTTCTTCGACATCTCCGATGCTTGTAAAGCATTTTGAAGAATATGCGAACATTGTATTCAAACGATTTCCCAAACAATGTAAAAAGCTTGTTGTAGATATTGGGAGCAATGATGGAGTACTGCTTAAACCTTTTAAGGAATTTGGCGCAAAAATTTTAGGAATTGATCCGGCCAGGAATATTGCCTGTGTGGCAAATAAAAACGAAATTCCAACTATACCAGCTTTTTTTAACAGTAAATTAGTACCCAAGATTATAAAAAAATTCGGCAAGGCGGGAATAATCACCTCAAATAACACCTTGGCACACACAGATATCCTACATGAAATATTCCAGGGAGTTAAAGAGCTTTTGGATATAGATGGCGTATTTGTATTTGAAGTTCAGTATTTTGCGGATTTAATAAAGCATAATGAGTTTGATAATACATATCATGAACACATCTGTTACCATTCGGTATACCCATTGTCATATCTTCTTAGAATGCACGGTATGGATGTTTTTGACGTAATTCACACAGATACGCACGGAGGGGGAATAATGGTGTTTGCGTCACACTCGCCATCCTGTTTTCCACGGGGTAAATCGGTTTCAGCACTATTAAAGAATGAAAAGGAATTGGGTTTAGACAAGCTTTCAACATACAGAAAATTTGCCAAACGACCGCCGATTGTAAAGAAGAAACTGACAAAAATGTTGAAAGATATGAAAAAAGAAGGCAAAACAATCGTTGGTTATGGGGCATCGGCGAAATGTACAACACTCCTTCAATATTGCGGAATCGGTACTGAATTGATTGACTATATTACCGACAGTGCTCCTTCAAAGCAAGGAAAATTTACACCAGGCACGCATATTCCAATTGTTTCTCCTGAAACTCTAAAAAATAACCCACCCGATATAATTGTGATATTTGCATGGAATTATGCAGTAAACATAATGGAAAAAGAGAAGTGGTTTAAGAAAAAGGGTGGAAAATTTATTATCCCCATCCCCAACCCAAAAATATTCTAGCTCGATAATTTTAAGTCATTTTTTGCCCCCAAATTTGGAATCTCTTAGATATTCCTTTAATGTTTGCGCCTTTTTGTCTTTTTCGGAAATTATAGGTATTTTAATAGGCCACAATATACCAATCTCGGGATCGTTCCAACGAATTGATCCTTCAAAGTTTGGAGAATAATAAGAAGATAGTTTGTAAAGCATTTCAGCACAATCATCCAGTACCGCATATCCGTGTGCAAAACCAATAGGAATATACAATTGTCTTTTATTTTTTGCGCTTAGTTCAATGCCAAACCATTTTCCAAAAGTTTTTGAACCGACTCTTAAATCAACCGCAACATCAAAAACTCTACCGGATATACATCTAACTAATTTTGCTTGTGAAGCAGTCCCATATTGGAAATGCAGTCCGCGAATTGCGTTAGGTTTTGACAAAGAGTGACTTTCTTGGACGAAGTTTGTTTTTATGCCACTTTTTGAAAAGTCCAGTTTATTCCACGTTTCCATAAAAAACCCTCTATTGTCTTCAAAACATAAAGGTTCGATAACAAGCAAATCCTTTATTTTGGTTTTTGTCACATTCAATTTCATAGATCAAAATAAAGTTAGGGTTTATAATTCTGCAGGACTTTTTTAAGTGCAGTTTCCCAGTTTGTTGGTTTAATTTCTAATTTACATTCTGTTTGTGTTGCAGTTAACCCTCCAATTACGGGTCGTGGAACCATACCCGGTTTTTTCAGGTATTCTACCACAATGCCTTCTTTGACTTCACCCAAGTTTAATCTTTCTGCAATTATTAATCCGAACAGGTAGGGTGTGGTTAAGCCCTTACAAACTACATGAAAAATTCCCGATGGCCTGTTTTTAACTATGACTTCTAATGCAGAGTTAATATCATCTGTGAAAGTCGGGGTGAATATTTGGTCGGAGAATAAAGGGTAGCCATTCTGAATATACTTAATTGTACGTCTTACAAAATCCCTCTCCGATTCATAATTTCCAAAAGGATAGGATATTCTTACGATGGCTGACTGTTTATGATTTTCTGAAACCGCTTTTTCACTAGCAAGTTTTGTGTATGCATACCAACTTAGTGGTTTCAGATTTTTTGGAGGTATGACCGTCTCGCGATATGGACCTGGAGTATCGAAAGTCCCTGGGAATACAGCATCAGTAGACATTTGAATTAAAAATATGTGTAATTTCTTACAGATCTTGGCGAGATTTTTAGGAGCTTCTGTATTTAGTTTCCAAGCAAGCCCTTTTTTATCCCCCCTCTCTTTTTCCGCTTCCTCAAGGTTGGTCATAGCCGCAAGATTTATAATCACATCAGGTTTGTTTTCCGAGATATAATCTTGAATGGATATTAAATTCAAAATATTTAATTCTGTTTCAGATGGAGTGAGAATAAGTTTTTTATTAAAATTACTTTCCCAACGTTTAACCAAACCTTGCCCTATAAAACCTGAAGATCCAATTATTAGAGTTCTTGGAAATGGTATTGAATTCATTTTCATTCCCGTATTTATACAATTTCTACATCGGGAACAATAAGGATAAATTTTCCACCCCTTTTTCGATATTCAGATTGTTTTTTCAGTATTTCGTCCTTGAAGTTCCAAGCCAGAAGCAGTACATAATCGGGTTGATCCTTCAATATGTTCGATTCTGAAATTATCGGGATATGGTGCCCCGGAGTATAAAGTCCTTGCTTATACGGAGTCGAATCAACGATATAGTCAAGAATTTGGTTATTAATGCCAAAATAATTAAGTAAAATATTTCCTCTGGCTGACGCCCCGCATCCGACGATTTTATACCTCGATTTTTTGAGTATTTTCAGTAAATTTACAAGCTGGCTTTTCTTTTCTTCGACCCTCTTAACAAATTCCTTATAAGTTTTATCAGTATAAATATTTTTAGACTTTTCAAGTGCTAAAAATCCGGCGACCGAATCCGAAATATTCTTCCTATTTCCTTTCCTAACAAATACTCTGATCGAACCACCATGAACATTCTGTTTTTGAACATCGGAAATCCAAAGTCCGGATATTTTCATCAAATGAATAAGAGGTTTTATAGAAAAATAAGACAGATGTTCCTGATAGATGGTATCAAATTCAGTATTGTCAAGAAGATCAACTAAATAAGGAAATTCGGCAACAAATACACCACCCTTAGAGAGAAGAATTTCTATTCCTTTGAAAAGGTCAACAAGATCGGAAATGTGGGCAACAACGTTCGTTCCGGTAATAACATCCGCTTTTCCGTATTTCTTAACTATATTTTTTGCCAAAGATGAGCTGAAAAATTCTGGCAGGGTTGTTATTCCTTCTCTGGTAGCAATGCTTGCCAGATTCTCTGCAGGATCGATACCCAACACTTTCATTCCTCTTGATTTAAAGGATTTTAGTAAAGTTCCGTCATTGCTTCCGATATCAATAGCCAAAGACCCTTTTTTCAGACAGTACTCCTCAATAATTTCGTGGGACATTTCATCAAAATGCGTAATCATTGTTTTTGATGCTGAGGGAATATATTTATAATTGGTGAACATTATGTCCGGACGGACAATTGAGGTTAGTTGTACAAGCCCGCATTTAGAACACCTTCCGATATCAAGAGGGTATTTGGGTTCTTTTTTTGCTAAGTCGTCTTTGGATAAATATCCGTTTGGTGTGGGAAGCGGTCCCAGAGAGAGAAACGTTTTGAGCGGAGAAGATCCGCAAATACGGCAATTATTGACCGATGCTATTTCCGGAAGTAAATCGATGCGCTGTCCGTTTATTTCCCTTTTTGATTTGCGTTTGTTAGTCATATAGATAGTTTACACTAAATGATAATGATATTTTAGTCGGAAAAAACACTTAAAGTAACTGTTTTCAGACGTTTTATTTTGTACCCGTGTAAGTGTTGAAACTGTCCATTAACGATCTTTTGGAAAAAAGTTGCAAGTCCTTTTCGGATAGAGGCAATGCTCCAAGTTTATTAATTCTCCGTCTTTTTTTAAATATCTGATGTAAATGAACAGTTACCCAAAACAAAGAGCTTATTCTTAAATATCCCATTCGCCAATTTCGATTTACTATCCATTCCCAAAAAGCGATTCCAAAATAAAGTAATACAGTTAAGGGCAATGATTTAATAAGTAAACCAAGCGGGTAATTTTTGATCATGGTGGTAATTCGATTTTTATTAAAATGCCATTTTACTTTATGTTTGACAAAATCGGCAACATCTGTTTTTGCCCTTTTGTGATAACAAATTGCTTCAGGAACCATTTTAATGGTATAACCAAGCCTTCTTGCGCGCAATGAAAAATCCATGTCCTCATAACCTATACCGTATTCGGGATCGTATTTGCCAATTTTATTAAACAATGTCTTTTTAAAGACACAGGCGGCACCACATGCCGAAAGAATTTCTTTAGCATCATTATGTAAATTACTTTTTTCTTTTGACCCAATCGTTACTGGATTCCCATAAATATCCATAGTCTCACCAGCTGTATCGACCAAAGTACGGTCATAATAATTAAGAAGTTTTCCCTGAACTATGCCTAACGTAGTATCTTTTAGAAGTTCATTGATTAGCAGAGTAATGTAGTTTCTTTTAAGAGATAAGTCGTTGTTGAAATTTGCTATATATTTTCCTTTTGCGTTTTTTACCGCAAGGTTAATTCCATGCGAGTACATATTAATCGGATTTTGAATAACTTGGCAGTTTTTAAGTTTCAAAAACCTCTTTTTTAGAAATTCGACACTGTTGTCGGTTGAGCAATTATCAATAACGATTAATTCCCAATTAGGGTAATCAATTTTTGTTAATGAATTAATACATTCGGGAAGGAGATTTAGGCTCATTCCGTTTATGTTCGATATAATTAGAGTGACTTTGGGATATTTCATTACTTCAGTATTTATTGAATATGGTTTAATTTTAATCTTTGAATTAGTATAATCAAGTGTTAGACGTACTCAAAATAAATTATTTTATGTGTACATTTAAAACAATCCCCTTCTCATATCTTTGGATTCTTAGTAAAGCGATTGACAGGGGAGTTGAATCAGTATTGGATATTGGCTGCGGCGATGGTGATTTAATGAAAATACTTTCCCATAATGAAAAATGGAAAATTGTAGGAGCAGAACTTTACCCCGATGCCATAAAAAGCGCAATAAAGAAAAATGTGTATGAATCAATTATCAAAACGACTGTTAGTGAAATTGATAAGAAAATTAAAGGGAAAAAATTTGATGTTGTACTTGCCTCACAAGTGATTGAGCATTTAAGAAAAAAAGACGGTGAAAAAGCGTTATCTCAGTGGGAAAAATTGACCGCAAAAAGAATAATTGTGGCCACAACCGTTGGTTACACTCCATACGAAAGAATAGGTGCAAAGTTAAAAGAAAAAAATCCATATCAAAAACATTTGTCCGGTTGGAGTATTGAAGAATTCAGAAAAAGAGGATACAAAGTAAGAGGACAGGGATTAAGGTTTATTTATGGGGAAAAAGGTCTGGCGAGGAACACATCAAGACACCTTTTGGTTTTTTGGGAAATAATATCTTATATCTTCTCCCCAGTTACATACTTTATTCCGGAAATGGCGTTTATAATGGTATGTACAAAAGATGTTGGATATTTTAATGATTAAATTGTCTAAATTAACGTTCGTGTACAAAAAATATTTTCAGAAATCGATTAATTTGGAAATGTTAATTATTGTATTGGTACCAATAATATTATCTGCAATATGGTTTAGGAACGGCAATCTTTTGGGACATGGAGAATCGGGAATACCCTTTTATGATTTAGGAATAACTTATCGGGGGGCAAAATTTGCATGGTTCTTTTCCCACCTAGGCACGTCAAGTAATTTTTTCACAGCTTCCATTCCGACATATTGGTTTCTTTATCAATTGGCAAGACTTGGGATTGAGAATGTTGCACTTGAAGCTTTTGTATTTATTTCACTTTTTATAACTTCGGGGTTCTCGATATACCTTTTTATTCTTGAGCTATTTCCGAAAATCAGAAGACATTACGCATTGCTTGGAACATTTATTTATTGGTTTAATCCGATTTCGACAATAAATGTTTGGAATAGATTCCTTTACAATCATATGTATATCTGGGCGCTCCTTCCGCTTGTATTGTATTTGTTTATAAGAGGAATCAGAAGAAAAGATTATCGATTTTCATTAATAACTTCACTGTCGACAGCAATTTTTTCGTATGCGCTCACAACACCAACTTTTAACATATTACTATGGGCAATGCTTGTATACATTTTCATTTTCTATTTTTTACTCAAACGGGATCTTCGGAGTTTTTTACTAAAATATTTGGGGATTGCTTTAGTTTCATATCTTCTTTTTAATTTTTGGTGGCTAATTCAAGCATTTTATCTGTATTTTTTCAACAAAAACGTTTCCCTGTCATCAGAATATTTTACTTTGGAAGGTAATATTTCTACCTTTAATGCATTGAGCCAACAGCTTGGTTTATTGGTAAATACTCTTCGACTTCTTCATGGAACTCTTATATATTACGGACCTTCGTGGATGAGAATATACAACTTTCCTCCGTTAGTATTATTTGAATTTGTTATAACCGGGGTTGTTTTTGTAACGTTGCATATATATAGAAAATCGAAGGAAGTGTTATTTTTGGGAATACTCTTGATACTGTCCCTTATCCTGATCAAAGGGAGCGAACCTCCATTTGGTGTGATATTTTCCAATCTCTTTATAAACAGTTCATTTTTTCAGTTATTCAGAAATCCTTTTGAAAAATTTGGGTTTATTCTTGCTTTAACATTGTCCCCATTGCTTATTTTTGCCCTTCAGAATGTTGAAAATTCATTTGGAAATGTAAAGAATAAATATAGGTTTACCATAGCTGCTTTTTTATCCCTCATTTTATTATGGGGTTTTCCTTACTGGACAGGTTTAGTTTTTACTTATAGCAAAAATATTGCTGAAACAAAATTGTCCGATTTTGAATTAAAGGTACCTGAAGATTATAAGAAAGCTAATGATTGGTTGAACAAACAAGAGGGGGTTTTTCGATTTGTTTCTCTACCTATAAAAGAAGAAGGTATTACTTATACTTGGGAAAAACAATACTCAGGTATGGATCCCTCAACGGTGCTGTTTGACGTCCCGAATGTTTCATACAATACAACAATTCCTTTTTATAACGATATTGTATATGAAATTTCCAGACTACAGTCATCCGATCAAATTTTAGATTTAATGCCGTTAATTAACGGAAAATACATTCTTTTGAGAAAAGATATTTTATTTAAGGAACGGGGAATGGCAGACCCTCAAAACCTGGAGGTAAAATTGGAAGAGATGGAGGTAAAAGGAGATGTTATTGAAAAATTCAATACAGAAAAAATAAAAATATACGAGGTGCAAAGCAAATGGCAACAAGAGAAAATATATATATCCCCATACATTCTAACAGGTAATGTGTCTGAAATTGCTCCATTCTTATATTTGGATTCGGATTATTTGGAAAATAATCCCGCACTGATAAATTTTGAGGAAGATCTTGAACTTGATAATTATAAAGAATTTGTTTTTCCAAAACCCAATCAGTTGTTTTCACCTGGCGAGATGTCGCAAATTCAGGATTTTACCGATGGTGACCTTTTGGCCAAATTGTTTTATGTTAACCGTCTACCGACTTACAATTATTATTTTTTGGTAAGAATGAAAGAGTATTTAATGAACCCCCCAATAAATGATTATTATGGTCAGGCTATATACAAAACAGGTTTACTCGGTAAACGCGCAGTTGAAGTGTACAAACTTCGTCAGGAAAATGTTGATGAGAAAATAATTTATCGAGCAGAAAAAGAATATGTAGAAAAAGTTACCAGTTTGGAACCACTTTTTTACAAGTATCTGAAAAATAATACCCCAGTATCTGACCTTATTCGCAAATCGTTGATGTATCAATGGTTGCTTCTGCAAAGATCGCAGTCCGAAAGTTGCGATGCATTGTCCAATGTTCTTGCTAGACTGAAAATCAAGCCGGAATATTTCTTGCCCAATTCATCTGTTGGTGAATATTTAGTATATCGATTTGAGGTGGCATCGTCAGGAGATTTTGTATTAAATCTCTTAAACCGAAAGTTTCAAAATGAGGATAAGATGTACATAAACGGGAACGAAATTGCAGTTAGTCCTGGAGAAAACAACTTGCCAATCAGTCTTGATAAGGGATTGCATGAACTTGCCATATCGATGGACAATTCTTCTTTTTATGAAAACACATTAGATATTGGTGACGCAGATAATACGAATTTGGATGATAAAGAATGGAACATTCCATTATCGGGAGACCCGGAAGAATATAGGATTGAATTTGAATACCGTTTTTCAAAAGGAAGGGAATTTGTCTTAAGTTTCACTCAGGATATAGATGCTGTTAAGTCCCCGGTCTTTCTGGATCACATCAAGAAGAGCGAAACTTATCACGATTGGAGTCGCTGGACAGGATCTTTCAGTTCCACTTCTGGTGCAAGAGAAGGAGTTTTAAAGATAACACCAGGTCAACGAGAAGAATGTTTTAGGGAGTGGTGGGGAAGAAAAGTATGTTCATTGGAAAGTTCTGATTTTGATGTTGAAATTAGGAATTTTAAGATAAAGATGTTTACACCGCCGAAAATGTTTATTTCTTCCGGTTCTAATATTTCAGATTTGAAAGGTTCGGATATACAATGGAAAATGCTTAATCCTACTTTGTATCAGGTAAGTATTGACAAAAAACAGAACATGCAGGAAATACTGGTTTTTTCTGAGCTGTTTGATAACGGGTGGAAGGCAACGTTGGACGATGGAAGTATAATACCGGAAAATAAACATTTACTGACCAATATCTATGCAAATGGTTGGATAATTGAAAAGGCGGGTAATTATACAATCACCATCTCTTACTTTCCACAAAAACTATTAACTGTCGGAAAAAAGATATCTCTACTAAGCATTCTCGCGTGCGGAATTTTGTTGGGTGTAAGTATATTGAAAAAAAGAAAGGAAAATTAATTTAATGAAACTTGTTAAAAACTTAGCAATATTAACATATTTAATTATGTTTTTTCTATCTCTTCTACTGATTACTTGGGAAGCCGTGATGTCTTACCGAATATCGTTCACTTTTATATATTGGGAAATATTAATTGGTTGGATATATATTGTTTTTAAACTAAGGCGTTCAAGCTTGTTTAGTTTGATGACCGCTTTTGTCTTTTTTATAATAGGAGCGACTCTTGCCGTTTTTGGTTTATGGAATGTGGCTGAGACATTTATGAATTTATGTTTAATAGGATATTTGTTGGGTGTTCTTCATGCTCTGTTGGAAATAAAAGGGAAGCAAAAAAAGAGTAATTAATCATATGTGGCGTTCTTAATGTTTGTTAATTACAGATGAAATCAATCGTTTGTAGTTAGTGTTGCTCTGTTTCTGAAGTGAAAAAAGATTATTTTATTAATTGAATTAAATGAGACTGAATTATTACCTCGTTCTTTTTCTTGTTTTGGTGGGAGTGTTTTGGAGTTTGTTTATACCTTTATCCTCTCGAGTTGCAAATGATTTTCACTATAACTTTAAAGAATTGGACAGATATTTTTTTAATTATCCCCAAACGTGGAGGAATACTGTAATTACAGAAGGTTTTGGAGAATATTCTGTGGGTACTTTATGGGCTTGGCCAAAAGATTTTATCTATGGAATATTTAGTGTCTTGGGTTTGTGTCCATACATTCTGACATCATTAATTTATACATTGCCAATATTGATAATAGGAGTTTTTGCTTCATTTAAATTATTTTATAATAAAAATATATCATTAGAGGGAATTGTTGCAAGTGTAGTATTTTTTTTTACAAATACATATTTTCTGTTGTTGGTTGACGGAGGCCAACTCAATCTGGCTGTAACTTACTCCTTATTACCGCTTTCGTATTTGTTTTTCAAAAATAGTTTAGCAAATAATCAATCGATAAAAGACTTTTATTTTTATATAAGTATATTAGTGATCTCCATATTTGATATTAGAATTTTGTATCTTTTGATTATTCTGATTGCTTTAGATTTTATTTTATATTCGTTTATAGATATAAAGAAGACGTCCTGCAGAAAACTTAAACGATATTTTATAATAGGATTAAATTCGGGAATTGTTTTAGTGGGACTTAATTTTTACTGGATATTGCCTTCAATTTTGGCAAAACATCCGACTTTGCCTGAAGGATATTCCCAAGTTTCTCAAACATCATTTTTGAACTTTACCACTTGGAAACATGCGCTACTTATCTTGCAACCCCATTGGTATTTGAATGTTTTTGGAAAAGTTGCGCCCGTAAGGTGGGAGTTTTTGCTGATTCCGGTGTTGGCGTTTTTGATGCCGGGGATTGTGGTGATTAATAAGCTAATAATGCTTATTAATATCAAAAATCAAAAATCAAAAATCAAAATGAAATATCAAAACTTAAAAATTAAAAGTCACTTATGGAGTGGATGGTTCGGCCTTGCTCACCACAGGCGGGATGTAGTGTTTTGGACCGTTGTGGCGGTGGCGGGGATATTTCTGACAAAAGGGGCAAATCCGCCTTTTGGCGAAGTTTATAATTTTCTTTTTACTAATGTGCCCGGATTTTCACTGTTTCGCGACTCTACAAAATTCTTTTTTCTTGTGGCACTTTCTTATTCAGTGTTGATTGGATATTCGGTGGACTTCTTGTCAAAGAAGTGGAAAGATTCTGGACAAACCAGAATGACCCTTCGACACGCTCAGGGTAAACTGCTTCAAAAACACTCCTGGAGTGAATATTTATATAGATTCCCAATCAGGTTGGGAATGACAAAAGAAATGATCGTTCCGATAGTGTTTATTGCTTATTGTTTATTGCTCGTCTCGCCGGTTTACACCGGCCGGATGACCGGGATGTTTTTAAAGCCCGTTTACGAAAAGGAGAGTTTTGCCGTTGCCGATATTATTGAAAAAGACGACAGTTTTTCAAGGATATTTTTCATTCCCTCACGTGCGCCGCTCGGGTATTCGTCCCCGACACATCCTTCGGTAGAAGCGTTACGGCTTCTATCCAAGCGTCCTTTTGCCATCGGAACCGTTGGGACGTATGAGCAGTTCAATTATCTTCGTGAAGCGCCTTTCATGGGGGAATTGTTTGCCATTGCCGGAATAAAATATATTTACTATCCCTATCCGGACACAAGACGGGAGACATTAAAGCAGGACAACATTGATTATTACTACGCATTTTTGGATCAACTTACAAATCTTCCCTGGATCGAAAAGAGGATCTACGAACCACCCGTTGCGGTTCTTCAGACGAAGAAGACAAAAGACCACATCTTTTTGGCGGAAAATTCGTATTATGTTGTCGGAAGCGACAGGATTTACGACGATCTGATGGAAATTCCCGGGTTTGACCTTTCAAATAACGCGCTTATTTTTGCCGAAGAAAATCCTGGGGTTATAAATGAGATCGATCCAAACAGCAAGGTGGTTTTATACGATAAAAACGAAACGGATTTGATGATGAGCATGGTTGATGAGGATAAGTTTTACTTTCCGGCCTCCAATATTGAAAGAGAGCCATCAGAGAATATAGATAGAGCTCAAAGCTCAAAACTCAAAGCTCAAAACTACAACTTAAAACTTAAAACTGAAGACAATGGCACGGGAAAAATCTGGAAAAGAGAGACCACGGATTTTTTATGGTGGAGGGATTTTCTGCAAAACAAATATGGATTAGATTATCAAGAGTTTGATTTTAATGGAGGATGGGCTATCGCCGAAGGCGATGCAATATACGATATACCATATACAATATACAAAAATAATGAAACATTATTTACCCGTGTAATGACGAGTTCCCGAGGTGGAAGGATTGAGTTCTGGCAGGGAGAGGAGAAGATTGGGGAAATTGACACGTTAGACGAAGATCCCGAAAAAGTTGATATTAAACTGACGGGATATAAAGATGTTCCGGATCAGATTTCTACATACGATAAAGCGGAGTTCGGATGGAGCAGGGTGGGGAAGTTAACAATAAACAATAAACAGAAAACAGAAAACGATAAGAACACTCTAGGAGTGGGGGGAACAGACAGAAAACAAGAAACAGTAAACAGTAAGCCATTAACAATTAAAACCTTTGGAGAAATTAATGTAATAAACGCTATCGTTACACTGTCGGATGGGGAGTTGGACGAGTTGGAGGGAAAAGTTGAAAAGCTAAAAGATGAAAATAGAGTCATGGTGGTGAACCCGCCTTCTTCCCTCGACAAGCTTGGTTCGACTTCGCTCACCACAGGCGTGACTACGGCGAGGCAAAGGAAGAATGACACCCCAGAAGTGGGGGAAACATTCATAAATCAAAAAGCAATAAGCAATAAGCAAGAAACAGGTGTCTCGTACAAACGAATTGATCCAACCAAGTATGAAGTTGAAATAACGGGTCTTACCAAACCTTCGTACTTAATCTTTTCCGAAACATTTGATGAGTTGTGGGAATTAAACGGTCAACCGGCGAAAAAAGTGTATTCGCTTGTTAATGGATTTTATGTTGAAAAAGACGGAAAATATACTTTGTACTTTACCCCGCAGAAGTATGTCTGGCCGGGATTGGTGGTGTCAGGAATGACGATGGTGGGGATAATTGGATTTTTAATAATCAGTAAACAGAAAACATTAAACAATAAGCAAAAAACAATTAAATAAATACAAATTTCAAATAAATACAAATAAGTACAAATTCCCAATAAAAGTAATTTTATTGACACTTTTGACGGATGTCTTAAGCTCGCTTATTGGTAATTGGTGTTAATTGGTGCACATTGGTGTACATTGGAAATTTGAATATGGGGTCATCAATAATTAACCTATGTTCAATAGTAAAAATAATATTATGAATATTCTCAAAACCTCCACTCTCCGCCAGTCGGGGATGACTTTTACTTTTACTTTGATAAATGGTCTGTTGGGGATGGCATTTTATATCCTTCTTGCCAGGTATTTAGGACCGTCGGACTTTGGACTCTTTTCGTTATCGATCGTGGTTTTGGCGCTCACAGCCGATATCGGCAACCTCGGCATCAATACCGGAATTGTTAATTTCGTATCAAAGTATTTTACTTCCGATCACCAAAAATCGCTCAAATACCTGAAGTTGGGATTTATTTTGAAAGTGACAATATCGTTAATTACACTTACGGTGGGTTTTGTATTGTCGCCGACGATCTCTCGGAATATATTCGAAAAGCCGGAATTGATAACTGCCATAAGATTGGTGTTTTTGGGTGTCGGGACAACATGGCTTTTTTCCTTTACAACCTCGTACTACCAGGCATCACAGAAATTTATAAGCTGGGGATTGATTCAGATATTTACTAATTCATTGCGATTATTGGGAGTGATTTTTGCGGTGTCTTGGTTTGTATTGGACCTTAATATCTCGGTGGTTTTGTACATAATCGCTCCCTTTATCGGATTTTTGGTAAGTACAATAAATATTCCTTTTGATTTTATTAAAGAGAGAGTTGACGGAGAAACAAAGCGCGATTTTGTAAACTACAACAAGTGGGTGGCGGTTTTTGGAGGAGTAAGCGCATTTTCATCGCGCGTCGACACTTTTGTTTTGGGGAAATTGGTGACAACATACAGTTTGGGGTTATATTCCGCTGCCAATCAACTGGTGCAGGTTGTTCCGCAGTTGATTGGCGCAATCGGAACGGTCGTTGCTCCGAAATTTTCGTCATTTGACAGTGACAAAAAAATGCTTGTGTATTTCAAAAAATTGCAGTTGATGGTTATCGGTATCGCAGGCGTGATGATGTTGTCGACCCCGGTAGTAAAATTAATTATCAATGCGTTTTTCGGTAGTGAGTATGGGCAGTCGTACCCAATCTTTGTCATTCTTATTATTGCAATGTTGGTTTTCATGCTCTCAATTCCAGTTCACAACGCGATAATTTATTATTACCAATATCCGAAATTGTTTTCATATTTGTCGGTTGTTAATCTTGCGGTAGTAGTTACTTTGGCCTGGGTATTAACTGAAAATTTCGGCGTGATGGGAACGGGGTACTCTATAATTGCCGGTAATATGATAAACCTTATTGTTCCGATGGTATGGTTTATTAAAAAATTAAACAATAAACAGAAAACAATAAACATTGGGAAAATAAACAAGAAACAGTAAGCAATAAACACTAAAAATAAGCAATAAACAGAAAACGAAATGAAATACGAATATAAAGATAAATTAGTTGAAAAGGCAGATGAATTGGCATTTGTTGTTTACAAGTTGTCGATTTCTGCTCCGAAACACGAACTTTATGGATTTATTTCTCAACTTCAAAGAGCGGCTTTATCCGTTGTTTTAAATATGATTGAGGGATATGCTCGATTAAATCGAAAAGAGTACAGAAGATTTCTGTTGATTTCGTTTGGTTCTTTAAAGGAAACGATGTATTTATTGGAATTTGGTGTAAAAATTGGGTATTTCAAAAACACCGACGTTGAAAAGATTAATGACGGTTATGATGAAGTAGCGAAAATGCTTTGGGCAAAGATTCAAACACTTAAAAGTAATTAGCATTTTCTGTTTTTTGTTTACTGATTACTGACTTTTGTTCTCTGTTTACTGTTTTTTGTTTATTGATTATTAAAATGAAATTTTACGCTCATTCTCTCGTCAAAAACGAAGATCGTTATCTATGGTATGCCGTCCGAAGTGTTATTGAACACGTGGACAAGATTCTTCTTTGGGATACGGGAAGCACTGATAATACACTAAAGATAATAGAGGAACTTAAAAAAAGACACCCTTCAAAAATTGATTTTCGGGAAATTGGGGAAGTGGACCCTGAACAGTTTACGGTTGTCCGGCAGAAAATGCTTGATGCATCCGATTGCGATTGGGTGACCATTGTTGATGGTGATGAGGTATGGTGGGAGGACAGGATCAAGGAAGTTAGGGATTTGGTGATGGGTCAAGGAGATAAATTGGACTCGATCGTGTCGAAGTACTACAACATCGTTGGGGATATTTATCATTTTCAGGATGAATTGGCGGGAAGATATAAGATTGACGGAAAAGTGGGACACTATAACATTCGGGCATTTAACAGAAACATTAAAGGGCTGAAGTTTACAAGGCCACACGGACAGCAAGGATTGATTGACGACAAAGGTGTGTTTATCCAAGATCGTGATCACAAAAGGAAATTTTGGCAGGAAGGGTATTCATATCTTCATTTTACTAATATGCAAAGGTCATGCAGTCGAGTTAATGACTTAAAAGTCCCCAAAAGGGATTTTAAATTAAAATACGAGATAGGACACTCTTTTCCTGTGGACTTTTACTATCCCGAAAGTTTTTTTGCCGAAAGACCGGAAATTGTAGAAAATGTATGGAAAAAAGCGGACATCTTGTATCAGATAAAAGCTTCGGTAAATACTCCCTTAAAAATTATTAAAAGAAAACTTGTCCTGTTTAAAAAAACGGGTTATTAAAATTACACAAAGACATGCAAAAAGTATGGAACTCGCGTCTTTATTATAACAAGGCTAAGGAAGGAAGCCAGGATTTAGACCACCCCGGCATGAAGCTTATTTTAAAACTGGCTCGGTCTTCTGTTAAAATCCTCGACTTGGGTTGTGGAGAGGGTACCCGCTTGAAAACGATTGCGGGAAAGAAGAAAACTTTGGTAGGAGTGGATGTTAGTTCCACTGCCATTAAGATGGCCGTAAAAAATAACCCGAGAGTAAAATTTTACCTAGCGGATTTAACAAATCTTCCGTTTGCGGATAATGATTTTGATTTAGTGTATAGTGCATATGTTTTTGAACATCTGATTGACCCTGTTAAATCATTAAAAGAAGCCGTGCGTGTGACAGGGAAAAATTTAGTAATAATTGCCCCTAATTACGGCTCGCCAAACAGAAGCTCTCCAAATTACAAAAAATCACGCATTAAGAAATTTCTTAAGGGGGTGCTTTTAGATTTTTACGGTAAAACTATTGAGTCGTGGGAAAGGGTTGATCCCACGAAGAACGCCGATTATCGGATGGACAACGACACGGTTATTGAACCTCACATACTTCCGCTAATTAATACCCTTAGGAATATGGGAATGGTAATAAAATATTGGGATACCTGCTGGAGTTACGAACTTCCCAATGCAAAAACTCATCAGAGAATTTTTAGGATACTTGCGGGATTGAAAATATTTCCATTTAAATATTGGGGACCGCATCTCGTTGTATATGCGGTAAAACCTTAAAAATACGCTTGGTGCCAGAGCTCCAGGGATAATAGCGACCAGAGGCGGGGACCGAAGTCGTTTGAAACGCTGTGTTCAGAGAGCATTGCCTTGATATATTTATTATCAAAATACTCGGATACAAAAGCGTTTTTGGCAAGAAGTACGGATTTTGCGTAAGCGTTTAAAGAACCCTCAAACCATCGATCAAGGGGAATGTTAAAGCCGACTTTTCGTCTATATATATTTTCTTCCGGCACAAGATCCTTGATCGCTTTTTTGAGAATATATTTATAAATACCGTTTTTATATTTCAGATCAAATGGGATTTGGCAGGCGAATTTGATCAACTCTTGGTCAAGAAGAGGTGAGCGCGCTTCAAGTCCGACCGACATACTGGCAATGTCAACTTTGGCAAGCAGATCGTTTGGAAGGTATCTTGTCATGTCCCAATAAAGGGCTTTGTCGCGGGGGTCGATTTCTCCGAGTTCGGAAAAACCCTTTTCAATTTCGGAAAATTGACTTTGCAATCGTGACTCATCTCTATTTCCTATATTCCTATATTCCTCATTCCCAAAATATCTCACATAACTCCCGTACCTTTCGGATAAAGGAAGAAGGGATTTTTGCAGGAATTTATTTATCCTATTAAATTTTTCATTTTTAATGACGCTATTTAAGATAGCGCTTGATTGAGATAAAAACGGTTTGGCAAATTCCCCATACCTGTCAAAGAGATAATCCCTTAGCACGCGGGCGTACCTTTCATACCCGACAAAATTCTCGTCTCCTCCGTCCCCGTTCAAAACGACGGTTACATGTTTTTTTGCCATTTTGCAAACCATTTGAGTGACCACACTGCTTGCGTCTGCAAATGGTTCTTCATAAATTCTGGCAAGTTCGGGAAGATTTTCGACGTTTTCCGGTTCTGCCGTTAAGACATAGTGGTCTGTTTTATAAAGATCGGCGATATTTTGCGCGTACTTTGACTCGTCAAGATCCTTGTCGTTAAATCCGATGGTAAATGTTTTAACCGGTTTGTTGCTATTTTGCGCCATTAAGGCAACAACAGTACTCGAGTCAATTCCTCCCGACAAAAACGCCCCAACGGGAACGTCCGAAACCATTCGCAGTTTTACCGACTCGCGAGCACGGTGGAGAATCGCTTTGCACCAGTCCTGCTCCGGGAGATCTAATTTTTTTGAATAATCCGGCTGCCAATAGCATTTTTTCGTAAGCGTTTTATTTTTAATATCCAAAACAAGATAGTGTCCGGGTTCGAGTTTGGCAATGTCGGTAAAACCGGTATGCGGTGGAATGGTATAGCCATAAGTTAAATACTCAAGTATTGCAGAATGGTCAACCTCACGTTTCACCTCTTTTTGGGTAAGGATCGCTTTAAGTTCCGAGGCAAAAATGAACACGCCGTCCTTGAAGTAGTATTTTAGTGGTTTTTTGCCGACGCGGTCTCGGGCGAGAAAGACAATATCACGCTTTTTGTCATAGATCGCAAAGGCAAACATCCCGCGAAGATGCTTTAAACAGTCGGTACCGTATTTATCATAAAGGTACAGAAGTACTTCAGTGTCGGAATTTCCTTCAAACTTATATCCAAGCTTTCTTAACTCTTTCCTTTTCTCCCTGAAGTTATATATTTCGCCATTTGTTACTAATGCTAAACGGTTTTTATAAATCATCGGCTGGTGTCCGTGAATCGACAGATCAATTATTGCCAGCCGTTGGTTTCCGAGTCCGACTTTGCCATCAGGTGAGATATATATCCCACTATCGTCAGGCCCCCTGTGGGAAACTTTTTCATTTATCGCCTTTATGTCAAAATAATCAATGGGTTGCGAATTTAATGATATTTTTCCGGAAATTCCGCACATTGTAGAAAACTTAAAACTTAAAACTCAAAACTTAAAACAACAAATCAAAACTAAAAAGATTTCGGATTATATCTTCAGTTTTGCGCTTTGAACTTTGAGTTTAAAGCTTGATATTTCATTATATCCTCATTACGGTATAATTTGTGAAGAATATGGACGAAGTTGGGGTGTATACATTGGAAGTGATGAAAAACGCCAGATGGTACAACAAGTGGACGCTTTCTTTTTTTGAAAAATATCTGAAGGGGTCGATATTGGAAGTCGGGCCGGGAATCGGGAATTTTACAAAACTGTTGTCGGGATATCGAAACGTTACCGGGATTGAAATAAACACACAGTATTTAAGCAGAGCTACAAATAATAAAAATAACAAATGTACGGTTGGTCATGGTGATATTGAGAAGGGAAAGTATTTTTTTAAAAATAAAAAGTTTGATACCGTCGTTTGCCTCAACGTTCTGGAACATATAAAAGATGATGAGAAGGCACTGTGTAATATATATAGATTACTAAACAAAAATGGCGTGTTAATTCTTTTGGTTCCGTCACATAATTTTCTTTACTCTAAATATGACAAATTGCTGGGACACTATAGGAGATATAATATTACCGACGTACGTAATAAGTTAAGTAAATGCGGTTTTGAAAAAATTTCGGCAAGATATTTTAATTGGTTCGGAGCATTTGGTTGGTGGTTTTTCCTGAAAACTCTTAAAAAGGAAACGTTTCCGGATAAAGAAGTCGGAATATTTGACGCATTGGGAAAAATTTTTCTTTGGCCGGAAAAATATATTAAGTTTCCGTTTGGCCTGTCGGTAATGGCGATTGTTGGAAAAGGCACTAGTAACCAGGTACTAGCAGATAGGGACTGGGAATATAAGATATTATGATACTAAGATATTGGGATATTAAGAGAGTGAGTTGGTTGAACTAATCAATGCTCAAATCCTAAATCCTAAATTCTAAACAATACCCAAATTACAAATACAAAAGTTTAAAACATTGGAAATTTTAGCTTTGAATTTATTTAGAATTTAGATATTCGAAATTAGAAATTTAATAATATGCGCTTGTCTATCATAATACCTGTCTACAATGAGCAACCAACGGTTGGGGAACTTTTGAGACGGGTACTGCATGTTAAATTGCCCAAAGGGATTGAAAAAGAAATTATTATTATTGACGATGCGTCGAAAGACAGGTCATATAAAATCGCTTTGGAATTCAAACAAAAATTTTCCGACCGTGCAAAGATCAAACTTCTCAAACACAACTACAATCACGGTAAGGGCTCCGCAGTCGTCGATGGGATAAACCTTGCCTCCGGTGAGGTTTTGGTAATTCAGGACGCGGATTTGGAATATGACCCTAAGGACTTTGAAAAATTACTGCAACCGATAATGGATGGTAAATCACAAGTTGTATACGGGTCACGGCTTAAAAATTACCCCCTGCGTCTTATCGGAAAGAAAAAGACACCGCTTATAACACACTTTCTCGGGAATAAGTTTCTTACTATCGTAACCGAATTATTGTATCAAAGAAAAGTCAGCGATATGGAAACTTGCTATAAGATGTTTAGGAAAGAGGTAATAAAAGGTGTGAAAATTAAGGCGAAAAGGTTTGATTTCGAGCCGGAATTTACCGCTAAGGTATTGAAAAGAGGGTACAGAATCCGTGAAATTCCGATAAAGGTTACCCCCCGGGGGTATGAGGAAGGTAAAAAAATATCGTGGAGGGATGGATTTGTGGCAATGTGGACACTTATCAAATACAGATTTAGAGACTAAGCAGTATCGGGTATCAAGTATCAGGTGGTATGAAGAGTGGAGGATGAATTATTAGGAAAAACTCAAACCCTAAATCCCAAACTCTAAATCCGAAATAATGTCCAAATTACAAATACAAATGTTTAATAAATTGGAATTTTGAGTTTTGAATTTATTTAGAATTTAGGATTTAGAATTTAGAAATTGAACGACTTCCGGCATTTCCAATAATAATGCACCGTTCGATGGCTCTGAATTGTTGATATAATTGGAGTATGAGAATTGTTTTTCTCTCCTTTTATAGTGGTATTAATAACCGCGGGGTGGAGAGGTGGGTAAGGGAGATTTCTTCAAGGTTGTCGGATAAACACAAAATAACTGTTTATCAAAACCGCGCAATTTTCGAAAATGTGCCATATGAGGTGGTTGTTGCCAACATTGACTATAAAAAGAGGAACTTTTCAAAATTATTACACCGGTTTTTTCTTGATTATGACAGTATTAAAATACTGCAGTTTACAGCAAGTATTTTAAAACATCTTATTAAAAATAAATACGACATTATCATTCCGACGGACGGCGGGTGGGAACCGGCGATTGTGAGAATAATTACCTGGTTCAAGAGAAAGAAAATGGTAATTGTCGGCCATGCGGGAATTGGTTGTGACGATGCAAATAATTTATGGTCTTTCCCAAACGTATTTATTGCTCTGTCAACGACCGCTCAAAAATGGGCAAAAAGAGTAAATTCGTTTGTAAAAACGGTCTATATTCCCGACGGAGTTGATACGAAAGTATTCTCACCCGTTGGCGGAAAAGTAAAACTATCATTCAAAAATAATTACCCCACAGCCTTGTGTGTCGGAGCACTGGAGCCGGGAAAAAGGATCGATCTTGTAGTTAAGGCGGTTTCAAAAGTAAAAAATTTGAATTTGTTGGTGTGCGGGACGGGAGAAATGAGGAGGGAATTAGGTGAATTGGGGAATAAGATTTTGAGTAGAAGATTTGAAACCAGGCAATATGATTTTGAGAAAATGCCGGAAGTTTACCGCGCGTGTAATATATTTCTTTCGGCTTCGCTTCCGCAGTATTCGTTTGAAATGGTAATACCCGAAGCAATGGCATGCGGTCTTCCCGTTGTTGCTAATGACGATCCGATAAGGGAAGAAATTGTTGGAGAAGGTGGACTTTTGGTAGAAGTTACCAATATCGGTATCTTTACCGATACAATAAAGAAAGCGCTGAAGAAGAATTGGAGAAATAAACCGATCGATCAGGCGGGGAAGTTTGAGTGGGAGGGGATTGTGAAGAGGTATGAAGAAGTTATGGAGAAAACATTAAACAAAAAACAGAAAATTGTTGGGAGAAAATAGAAATTAGTAATAGAAAATCGAGAATGGAAAATAGTACAAACCAATTTCAAATATCTATTATCCATTACCATTATCCAATTTCTTATTAACCATTTTCTATTTGTACAACTATGATATCCATATCTATCATTACCTTAAACGAAGAGAAGTGGTTGCCAAGTTGTCTTGAATCGGTGAAAGATATTGCCGGGGAAATTATTGTGGTCGATAGCGGAAGTACGGACAGGACTGTTGAAATCGCCAGAAAATATGGGGCAAAAGTGTACTTTCGAAAATTTGACAATTATGCGAATCAAAAGAATTTTGCTGAAGAAAAATGTGCAGGTGAGTGGATACTTTCTATGGATGGAGATGAGGAGATTTCGTCCGATTTAGCGGACGAAATTGTATCAAGTATTAAGTATCAAGTATTAAGTATCAAAAAACAAAACACTCCTGGAGTGAAGAAATCAAACGGTTTAGGCAATAGACAATATACTGCATACAATATACTTCCTGTCGCCTATTCAATACCACGCAAGAACATCATATTCGGAAAAGTTATTAAGTACACCCGTTGGCAGCCGGAACTTGACCGCCATATTTGGCTTTGGAAAAAAAGACATGGAAAATGGGAGGGAGACGTACACGAGGAGGTTGTTGTCCATGGGCAGGTCGGGAAACTGAAACATGCGAAAATACACCATCAGTATGAGACGGTGAAGGATTTTTTTGACATGATGAACAGGTATTCGGAAATTGACGCTTTGGAGAGAGTTAAAAACGAGCAGATATTCTCATATGCAAGATTACTAATAGACCCGGTCTACAACTTTCTCGTGCGCTATTTTTACCGCTTGGGATTTTTGGATGGATGGAGAGGGTTTGTTCTTTCGTATTTGATGGGAGTTTACCATCTCATTGTTTGGATTAAGGTTTGGGAAAAAGATGTAAACATAAAATATATACAAATTTCAAATAAATACAAATAAATACAAATACCCAATTGGGAATTGGTGTTCATTGGTGGACATTGGTGTTCATTGGATATTTATTGTAAACAATGTTTATTTTCATCCTAATTCTATCTTTACTCCTTCGCCTCGTTGGCTTGCGCCAGTCCCTCTGGCTTGATGAGGCGATTGGGGCATTGGCGGTGCGGGATCTGTCGTACCGAGAAATATTTACTAGTTTTTTGGCAGTTGATAATCATCCGCCTCTTTATTATTTATTACTCAAATTTTGGACGGGAATTTTTGGCTATTCGGAAATTTCTCTTCGCATGCCGTCGGTTTTGTTTGGAGTGGGAGCGGTGTATTTGACTTTTGTAATAGGTAAAAAAGTGACAGGTGACAAGTTAATATCAACAGTTGCTGCATTGTTTTTGGCTACATCACAATTTCATATTTACTATTCGCAGGAGGCGAGAATGTACTCTATGGCGACTTTTTTTGTAGCCGTGGCAGTATATGCATTTTTACATCTGTTTGAAGAAAGGGTGAATACAAAATACTGGACGATTTTCTCGATTTCGATATTCATTATGATTATGACCGATTATATGCCGGTGTTTCTCCTGCCTGTATTTTTTGTTTACGCTATATATCAAAAATGCAACAAACATTGGTGGTATAGATTTTTGTTGTCATTCACCCCGATAATAATCGTCGGGATTTTCTGGCTGCCGATATTTCAAAAACAATCCGCAGGTGGTACATGGCTGATGCAAACCCTTCCCGCGTGGAAAACTCTTGCCGGCGGGGCAAACATTAAACAGTTAATCCTTGTTTGGATGAAATTTACATTGGGCAGAATTTCACTGGCCGATAAAGCGCTTTATTATCTGTTTACAATATTTGCTTCATTACCGTTTGTAATGTTATTTACGAACGAAATGAAGTTGTATAAAAAATACAGCTTTCTTTTTTTGTGGTTGCTGTTACCTCTGACCTTTTCATTTTTGGCTTCAATATATTTTCCCGCCTTTATTTATTTCCGACTACTCTATGTCATTCCCGCATTTTATTTAATATTGGCATTGGGGGCAGGAAATGCCTTTCCGCGTCATTCTGGGAAGTCCCGCCTAGCGGGACGACTCCAGAATCAGGTTGAAACAAGGAAAGATTCTGGACAAGCCCTTCAGCTGCGATCAGGACTGGTCAGAATGACAACAAACGGACTTCTTGTTATCACAATAGTTGTAATTAATCTTATAAGCTGTGTAATTTACTACACCGATAGATTTCAAAAAAGAGAAAATTGGAAAGAGGCGGTGGCGTATGTCGAACATAATATATTAGAAAATGAGATAGTTCTTTTTTCCTACCCCGAACCGTTTGCCCCCTACAGATGGTATGAAAAAAGACCGGAGTTGTCGTTTGGTGCAACGGATTCGATAAAAGCAGATTACGAAAAGTCGTATCCTAAGACGGTGGATTTATTGTCGGGTAAAAGTGGAGTTTATTATTTTGAATACCTTCGTGACCTTTCGGATTCGTCAAATGTGGTTTTTGATACGATTAAAGACAGTGGATTTGAAATAAAGAAAGAGATTGGTGACTATAATGGTGTGGGGAAGATATACCACCTTGAGAAGTAAACAGGAAACAGAAAACAAAAAAAGGAAATTGGTTGAGAGAAAACAGAAATTAGTAATGGAAAATCGAGAATGGAAAATAGCATATGCCAATTTCAAATTTCTATTATCCATAACCATTTTCCAAATTCTATTAACTATTTTCTATTGAGTTTAACTATTTAGACATATAGCAATCCTTATAGTATGAAATGTTTAAAGAATAACATCATTTATATTTTACCCATCGCCATTCACTTATTTCTTCTGTTACAAATGTCTTTTTTCCCATATCCGGAAATGTTTGTATATTCATACCTGACGGAAAACGGACTCCTGCCTTATAAACAAATAACAGACCAGCACTTTCCGGGATTAATGTTTTTACCCGTTAATTTTTATTCGTTGGGAATTGATACAGTGGCTGAAATGAGGATCGTTCATATTGTCTTGACCGTTCTAACAGACGTGGTGTTTATCGCGGTGTTGAAAAAAGTGTTTAAAAAGAACAGACATGTCTTTATCGGACTCACTCTCTATATTTTCTGGCAGCTTTATTTTGAAGGGCATGTTTTGTGGATAGAATCCTTCCTCACTCCTCTTTTGCTGTCTGCTTTTGGCTTTCTGCTGATATATTTTGAAAAAAAGAAGACGAAACATTTGTACACAACATCACTGCTTCTTGGAACGGCACTTGTTTTTAAGCAGACGGTAGTACCCTTAACTGCATTGATATTTCTTTACCTCCTCATTAAAAAAGTTCGTTTCAGGGAGCTTTTTATATCCGGAATCATAATTTCTGCACCGATACTTTTAGTCTTTCTGTATTTTTATAAATTGGGGGTACTGACTGATTTTATTTATTGGACGTTAACATTCAATCTTACGGTTTTTAATGAAATGGGAAAAACAAAACCGGAGATTACTGATGTTTTGAAACTACTGCCTACATTTGGAGTGTCAATGTTATATATAACATATATATTTATCAAACAATATCTGTACAAGCACCACTCTGTCATCCTGAACTTGATTCGGGATCTTGTGACAAAAATACGAAAGATTCTTCCCTCTCGAATGGTTTACACTGAGCAAGGCCGAAGTGCTCGAAGTCAGAACAACAAAGGCAGTGATTTGTTTTCTGGTGAAAGTTACGATGTTGTCAATCTGGTTGGAATTTATTTCATCGGCTGCCTGTTTTTTGCATACGCCCGCTTCGATTATATCCATCTTCAGCCTGCCCTGCCGTTTGCGGTAATTATACTTTCAATGTTAATAGTTAATCTGAGTATCATGTGTCAGGTATCAAGTATCAAGTATCAAGTATCAAGTTTTTTGCTAATTGCTTTCCGCGTAGCGTTAAGCTTCGCTTATTGCCTTTTGTCCTTGTTCATTTTCGTTCCCTATTTCCGTTTTAACAATCACCCCGGCGTTTCGCCGATGCTAAATGATCCCGAAACTTTGGAACTTGTGTCGACAGTAAAAAATATTACCAAAAAAAATGAAAAGATATTTGCCATAGGCACATATCCGCATATTTATTATTTAACCAACACGATTCCTTCCGGCAGCTTTTTTACATTCCAATTTTCATGGTTCATGATTGTTAACGAAAATAGGGTATATCGGGGTATAATAGAAGATCCCCCGGCGCTGATTGTCAGGGATGCAACCTCTGAGGTTGGAGGATACAGGTTATCGGATTACATGCAAAACATTAACCGATATATAAATGAAAATTACGAAATGGTGAATAAGGTAAATAATATCGAAATACTTATTAAAATATGAAAATTGCGATTGATATATCCCAAATAATTTACGGAACGGGCGTTTCCGTATACACAAAGAATTTAATTAGAGCACTGTTGACCATTGACCGAAAAAATGAGTACAAATTAATTGGGGGATCGTTGAGAAGATTTTATGAATTGAACCGGCAAATAGGCGATTTATCAGAGGGTAAGAAAAATGCCGATTCTTTGATATTTCCGGTTCCGCCCTCTCTTGCTGATTTCCTTTTTAATCGTTCATCATTAATAAACATTGATCCTTTTATAGGTTCACCCGATGTTTTTCATTCTTCCGACTGGACTCAACCTGCGAGCGATGCCTATAAAATTACGACAGTTCACGATTTGGCGCCATTACTGTATCCCAACATGACTCATCCACGTATCGTTGATGTTCATAAAAGAAGGTTGGAAAGGGTAAGAAAATATGCCGATCATATTATAGTCCCGACTTTTTCTGCAAAAAACGACCTTATAAGGATGGGTTTTCGTGAAAAGGCGGTATCGGTCGTATATGAAGCGGTAGATTCCCGTGTAAAAAAACCACTTAAAGGTCAAAAAAGACGCGTTTTGGATAAATATCGAATCTCGGGTAAGTATGTATTGGCCGTAGGCGCAAATAAACGAAAGAACACAGATGGAATTATCGCTGCCTTTGAAAAAATCAGGCACGATGGTTTTTTAAAGCTGGTGGTAATCGGTGAACAGTACCATGAGGTGGTGAGGAATGTATTGTTTTTAGGGCACGTTCCGAATTCCGACGTTCCGTCTCTTTATTCTTGCTCCGAAGCGCTGGTTTACCCTTCTTTTTACGAAGGTTTTGGACTGCCTATTCTCGAAGCTTTTTATCTGGAAACGCCGGTGGTAACGTCAAATCGAGGAAGTATGGAGGAGATTGGCGGTGACAGCGCTGTTTTGGTTGAACCGGACAGTGTTGAAAGTATAGCTGACGGAATTCTCACTGCATTATCAAGAAGAGATCGACTTATTAAGAAGGGGCGGGAAAGGGTGAAGGCTTTTTCGTGGGAGAAATGTGCCAGAGAGACGCTTTATATATACAACAAAAAATATTAGTAAAATGATTATTGCAATTGACGGAAGCGAAGCAAACGAGATGGTAAGAGTCGGTTCATCAGAATACGCATACCGGTTGTTATGCTCACTCTATGGGATATTGTCGAGAAAGGGAACTACCGATAAATTTATCATTTTCATTAAACAGGATGTTTTACACGACCTTCCGCCCGAAACGCCCTATTGGAAATATGAATTACTGCCTTCGCAACGGTTTTGGGTATTTAGCAAACTGTTGCCACGCCTTTTAAAAGGGCCTAAAGTAGATGTTTTTTTCAGTCCGACCCATTATTTACCGCTATTTATATCCATTCCGCAAGTGTGTGTCATCCACGATGTTGGTTATCTCATATTTTCGGGACAATTTAAAAGACGCGACTTTTGGCAGTTGAAGTATTGGACTGCTATTTCGTTAATTGTATCAAAGTATATCATTTGCGTATCGGAAAAGACTAAAGAAGATATTGTACGACATTATCCTTTTACAAGAAAAAAAACACATGTTGTTTATCATGGTGTGGACCATGCGTTATACAATCCGAATATTTCAGAAATTCTTGTGCGACGTGTAAAAGAAAAGTTCAATATTTCAAAAAACTATATACTGTCTATTGGGACACTTAAGCCGTCAAAAAATATTGAGGGAATTGTTGACGGTTTCAGTCAGATTCTAAACGAAAATAATCGATTGAAACATCTTCAACTTGTGATAGCGGGAAAAAAGGGGTGGTTGTACGATTCCATCTTTGAAAGTATGAAGAAAAAGAGTCTGGAGAAATATGTGATATTTACCGATTATGTAACAACGGATGAAAAACGGGGTTTATACAAGGGTGCAAAAGCTTTAATATCGCCTTCTTACTGGGAAGGGTTCGGAATGCATGTTCTGGAAGCTATGTCGTGTGGAACTCCCATAATAATAAGCAATGAAGGCAGTTTACCGGAAATTGCGGGTAACTGTGGAGTGTACGTGAACGCATACGATCCTTCAGACATTGCAAGGGGTATTGGAAAAGTGGTAGGAATGGGAGAGAAAGAATATAATGAACTAAGATATGAATGTATGAAAAAAGCTAAAAACTTTACCTGGGAAAAAACAGCAAGAGAAACGATTGAAGTAATAAGAAGAGCAACGAAATAAGTATCAATTTCCTTAATGGTCGGAAATATATAAGTATGAATAAACAGAACTTAAGTTTTTTTAATAAAAATACAAAATCGGTTTAGAACCGGTGTACAATGGAAATACCATTATGTTGAACAATATTCATTTTCACAAAGGTAGAATAGTTTTCACAGACAAATATGGTGATATTTTGGATAGAAATAAGGCAATGAGTAAAATATCACAACGAGTATGTAATATATTCAACGACTTTAATCTTATGATTGTTCATTTTGTAAGCCATCATATACCCAGCCATATTTTAAGGAAGTTAGTATTCAGATTGTACGGTCTCAAAATCGGTAAGGGAAGCACTATACATATGGGTTGTAAGTTTTTCAGATCGAAAAATATTCATATTGGTAACGACACAATAGTAGGTAATAACGCCTTTTTAGATGGCAGAGACAATCTGTCCATCGGAGATCATGTAGATATCGCAAGCGAAGTAATGATTTTTAACAGCGAACATGACCTGAACGATAAGCTTTTTAGGGCTATATGTGAACCTGTGGTCATTAAAGATTATGTTTTTGTCGGCCCACGAGCAATAATTCTTCCGGGGGTAACTATAGGTAAAGGGGCTGTGATTGGAGCCGGTGCAGTTGTTACAAAAAATGTTGAAGAATTCATGATAGTCGGGGGAGTTCCTGCAAAAATTATCGGTGAACGAAATAATAAAAATCCAAGCTAT
>CAZAUT010000007.1:0-46821 GCA_964488535.1 uncultured Gammaproteobacteria bacterium | reverse complement strand
ATCGACTATATCCTACAGAAGGGAGGTATGTCGAATATGTATCGAACTTCTACACGTACTACATTCTGCTTACTACATAAGTTATACTAAAGCGTAATGAACCCAAGAAAAATCATCAGCATCCTCTACAGCATCCTTTTTTTAACAGTCCCGCTCGTTCTTTGGCCATACACTTCCGAACTTTTTGAATTCAATAAAATGGTTGTTACTTATATATTGACTTTATCGATTGTTTTTGTCTGGGTAATCCGTTCCATAGTCGAAAAAAAAATTGTCTTCAAAAGAACACCGCTTGACACGTTTATCCTTCTTTTCCTATTGAGCCAAACACTGTCAACTGTTGTTTCTCTTGACATTAGAACATCGCTTTTTGGATACTATGGTCGATTTAACGGCGGACTTTTGTCACTCATTACTTATTCCTTATTATATTGGGGATATGTCTCCAATATGGACACACGCGATGTCGGGACACATTTGAAGGCAATTTTAGGTGCAACGTTTTTGGCTTCTTTTTACGGTATTTTGGAACGTCTTGGCATTGACAAAGACATTTGGATACAGGATGTACAGAATAGAATATTCTCCACTTTCGGTCAACCAAATTGGATGGCAGCGTGGTTGGCTGCAGTGATACCAGTTAGTCTAAGTTTAGGTCTCAATTCAAGTTTGAGCCGAAATCTGCATTTTGACGATAGCCTCATAAAAAATCCGGCAGCAGGATTCACGTCTTATCTGTTAAATATTAAAAATTATGTATCCAAAAATAAATGGCTCTTTTATCTTTTGATAACTCAAATATTTTTTATTAGTCTTCTTTTTACCAAATCGCGATCAGGTATACTGGGGTTTGGGGTTGCCAACGTGGTGTTTTGGGGATCGATATTTTTCAGTGAATTCGTCATCAAACGAAAGTTTGTGGACCCAAAGAAAACGACGGAGCGGAAAGGATTGTTTTTATTCTTTGTTATCTGCACTTTGGCATTTGGTTTGATTGTACTATTATCCGGTTCTCCCTGGTCACCATCACTCCGTGAAGTTTTCGTCTCACAAAATTCAAAAACAGAAACCGACAAGCTGCCCGCAATGAACGCATCCGCTCCCCTTCTCGAGGTTGGAGGAAGCAGTTCAATCGAGATCAGAAAGATCGTCTGGAAAGGCGCCTTGGACGTCTGGAGGGCATACCCTCTTCTGGGAAGCGGAGTGGAGACATTTGCTTTCTCCTATTATGAAAAGCGGCCTGTTGAACATAATATGGTAAGTGAGTGGGACTTTCTGTATAACAAAGCCCACAACGAATACCTTAATTACCTGGCGACTACGGGAAGTGTTGGAATTTTAACATACACAATACTTATTATTTTTATGCTGATTACTTTTATTAAAGCATTAAATTTTAAGTATGAGACACGAAATCCCGATAGCTTTACTGAAACTAAAAACCGTAGTTTTGGTAATAATAGTTTATTTAACTACTCAGGTTCCGGATTTCGCATTTTAAATATCGGACTACTGGCTGGATATATGAGTATTTTATTCACCAACTTCTTTGGCTTTTCGGTTGTGCCTATAAATTTGCTGTTCTATCTGTATCCGGCAATGGGAATAGTACTAGAGCGGGAGAGTAGAAGAGTAGAAGAGTTTAAGTATAAACACACAGGTTTGTCAAATGCTCAAAAAGTTGGCGTATTTATCTCATGCTCTTTTACTCTCCTACTCTTCTACTCTATTTGTCGCTACTGGTATGCAGACATTTTATATAACAGGGCTGTCATGTATTCAGGCGAGGGCAGATTGGTTGATAAAAACAAGGCTATAAGCTCGGCAATAAAATTTTCATCAAAAGAGGCAATTTTCCACAGCGAGCTGGCGGATACTTATTGCGATATGGCTCTTATTTACCTGAGCCAGGAAAACTCCGAAACATCGGAAACATTTGCCGGTATGGCGATTTCTTCAATTAATAAAGCCGAGTCACTGTCACCCAGAAACCTGAATATTATCAGAAATAAAGCCAGGATACTTATATCTCTAAGTTCGATAAAACCCGCTTTAATACTTGATGCCAAGAAAACACTTCTAAAAGCCGTCTCTTTGGCACCAACCGAAGCCAAGCTAGTTTATAACCTGGGACTCACACACTATCGCATCGGTGAACTGGATGAGGCAAAAATTATCCTGGAAAAAACGATAGAAATGAAAAGTAACTACAAGGATGCGAGGTATGCTTATTCGATACTTCTTGCAGAAACGGGAGATATTGCGGGAGCAAAGGAACAGTTAACCTATATATTGGAAAAAATCGACAGTACAAACACTGAGGCGCAGAAAATGCTTGAACAACTAAATACTTCTGAAAACCAGCTTCAGATAGAGTAAAATAAAATAGAGTGGAAGAGTAGGAGAATTTTTTTGTTCTTACATATACTCTCCTTCTCTCATGTTCTTTTATCTTGATATATGATTCAGAAAATTGTCACCGTGAAGGATCCTGTTTTACGGCTGGTATCAAAACCTGTAAAAAACGTTGATAGGAAAATCCAGAAACTGATAAAAGACCTTCAAGAAACCTTGGCTGTTCAAAAAGACCCCATTGGGGTCGGGCTTGCAGCACCCCAGATCGGCAAAAACGTTTCCGTATTTGCCATTAAACCCAAAGAAAAAGTTGAAATTATAATAAATCCCGAAATTATTTCGGTATCAAAAACAGCAAAAGAATTGGTGGACGAACACACTAAACTGATGGAGGGATGTCTCTCCCTACCCAACTTGTACGGACCGCTTAAGCGTCCTGACTCCATAAAAATAAATTATCTTGACACAAAAGGTGATAAGATCAGTAAGCTCTTTGAGGGTTTTGAGGCTCAAATAATCCAGCATGAAATTGACCACCTTAATGGGATATTGTTTATTGACCGGCTATTGGAGCAAAAAAAACCACTTTACGAGCTTGTAAACGGAGAATGGGAAAGAGTAGAGATTTAAGATACTAATATACGAATATTTACTAATATTACGAATGAATACCAATAAAATACTAATATACCCCGAGTTGTCATATCTTATTGTTGGAATATGTTACTCTGTACATAACGAACTTGGAAATTACTTCAAAGAAAAACAATACAGTGATAAAATCGAGGAGAAACTTAAAGAAGCAAAAGCCAACTACACAAGAGAACAAAGAATTAGCGACTGCGGGAATATTACCGACTTTATAATTGATAAAAAAATCATTTTGGAAATCAAAGTCAAAAGAATTCTTACAAAAGACAACTACTACCAACTACAAAGATATCTTCAAGATACAAGAATAAAATTAGGCCTTCTGGTAAATTTCCGGAATAAATATCTAAAACCATCGGGAATAGTAAGAATTGATACGGACAATAAAAGAAAGTTTATTTCATAATATTTTTATGATTTTTATATTAGTATTATTAGTAACATTTGTATCATTCGCATACATTCGTATATTGGTATCTTAAATTATGAAGATAGTTTTTTTCGGCACACCGGATTACGTCGTCCCTATTTTGGATACTTTGCATAAATCCTTTAAACAACGGACTGAATCCCCCGTTGCAGCAGTTGTCACCCAAGCACCCAAGCTTGTTGGCCGCGAACAGGTCAAAACATTTTCTCCCGTTGACAAATGGGCGTATGGACATAAAAAACCGATCTATTTTAATCCGATAGATGTAGTTAACAATAATATTCAAGCCGATATCGGTGTGTTGGCGTCATACGGAAAAATCATTCCCGAAGCAGTTATCAAACATTTCAGGCATGGTATTATAAATATTCACCCTTCACTCCTGCCTCTTTGGCGCGGATCATCCCCTATTCAGGCTTCGATTGTCTCGGGAGAAAAAACTACGGGGGTTTCTTTTATGAAACTTGATCCACTTCTTGATCACGGTCCGATAATTTCCCAATTTAAAGATGAGATAACGGAAAGCGATACTTTTCTAACCTTAAGAACACGATTGTTTAACAGAGCATCAGAGGCATTTCCTTCGCTCATCAGGGCTTACATTGCAGGGAAAACAAAAGTAAAAGAACAGGATCACAACAAAGCAACTTTTACGAGGCAATTAAAAAAGGAAGACGGCTTCATTCCACCGGAAATACTATCTATCACCCTGCAAGAGGTACCCTTTAAAGACACGGTCTTTAAAGGGGGGTGGGAAATACCTTGGATAAAAAACTATTCACTAGTGCCTAATGCCTATTGCCTGGAGCGCTTCATCCGTGCAATGGATCCATGGCCGGGTGCGTGGACACAAGTAAAGATATCAGGATACAAGGATACTAGGATATTAAGATTAAAAATTCTAAAAGCTCACTTGGAGAAAACCAAAAAACTAGTGCCTAGTGCCTATTACCTTGTGCCTGACCTCGTCCAATTAGAAGGGAAATCACCTGTTTCCTGGAAACAGTTTTGTGAAGGGTATCCAAACTTTACATTCCAATAAAATTAATGCATAATACCGAAGTAATTTTATCAATTTATTTATTATGACTGGTATAGAAAACTCACAAAGAAGGGATATTGCAGAAGGCAGGATGGTTTTTCGGGTTCCCTGTCCTTTTGGACATGGAGATGAACAAGGAATATGTAACTGTAGTAATGCAGTATTGCTAAGGTTGGCTGTCTTCGACAACTCAAGAATTGGCGATGATTTAACCAGACGTGCGAATATATTATTAGGGAACAAAGTCATATCCCGCATTCAGGTATACACTCAACCTGGTACATCAAATCTGGTAAATATGATTGCCAACTGTCCAGAAGAGGCTCTTCGAGTTGTAAGTCGTTAAGTAAACAATAATCACAGAGAGGTTTTCTAACTTCCGTTTGTTGACTTTCAAATTATTCACATCGGTGTGAATTAATTGATGCTAAAAAATTATACAAAGCTGATATTTTTGTAGTCTCCTATTTCACCGAAGTTTTTTATTCTTTTGATACATTTTGCACAAAGGCGCATCTGTTTTGAAACGCCTCCAACCAAAACCGTTTTCTTCTGGAGGTTGATCTTAAAAAGCCTTGGTGTGACTTGGGAACGATGTTTCCAGCGTTTTCCGGCAACACCACGCTTATGGGTTTGACTTCTACCCATTACATTTTTCTTGTGACAAATCTGACAAACGTAAGACATAATATTTAACTTAAAACTTAAAAGTAAAAAGTCAAAACCAAGTCTGACTTGATCAAAACAACAACTTAAAACTAAAAGCTTATGAGATTTTCTCTGAAGCTTTGAGTTTTGCACTTTGAGCTTTGAGCTTTTGATATTATACTAATAAAGTAGAAATTTCGCAAAAGGGAAAATATTCAAAAGGTAAGGTTGTTAGAGATATTTATGGAAATAATAATTTGGATACTTGCTTTTGTAACTGCTATTACTATACATGAAGCCTCTCATGCGTGGATGGCAGACCGTCTGGGCGACCCGACTGCGCGTCTTATGGGTCGTCTATCGTTAAATCCGATAGTGCATTACGATACCGTCGGAACCACACTCCTTCTTGTTCTAACTTTCATGAGAGCATTGGGTATACCCGTTATTCCGTTCGGATGGGCCAAACCCGTTCCGTTTGACCCTTATAACCTCAGAAACCCAAGAAGGGACTCGGGACTTATTTCGCTCGCAGGACCTTTATCGAACCTTCTCCTTGCAATTTTGTTTGCCGTTCTTATTCGTATACCTTTTTCCCCATTTTCGGGAATTTATTCTACTTTATTGGAGATCTCTATCCCGTTTATTATTCTTAACATTTCACTGGCCCTTTTTAATATTATCCCGATAAATCCTCTGGATGGAGGAAAAATATTTGTAGGATTCCTGCCCGAAAGTCAGGCGCGTGAAGCTGAGGTTTTTTTGAACCGTTTTGGAATGATAATTTTATTTCTGCTAATCTTCCCCACAGTCGGCGGACAGTCACCTATATCACTTGTATTTTCGCCAGTTATAAACTTCTTCATCAGGCTGCTGGTACCGGGAATTGGATATATATAAGAATCTTGTCCATTGTCCATTTTCTGATTTTCTATCTACCATTTAATTTTCAATTGATAAATTTTCCAATTTGTTAAATAAATAGAAAATGGTAAATGTTTAAATGGAAAATATTTCATATTAGTATTATATTTGTTGCCAAAGTGTGCTATTATTAAATTGACCCTGTGAGGGGTTACATTTAGGGGAAAGCTTTTTCCTCATCAAAAAAGCTTTATTTGGGAGTCCCGCTTGTCGGGGTTTGGTAACAAAATTACCAAGAGCGAATTACCCATCACCCGAGGGTTTTGGGATGAGCTCACCCACCTCGATTCGTTCGAGGAAAAACTTCACCCTAGATCTCCCCAAGCAGGGTCATTTTGTTAGAGTAAAAGAGCAAGAGAGTAAAAGGGTAAAAGGAGAACACACTTCAATAGAGCAAGATAGTCCTTTGGCTTGGCTCAGGATAAACTTCTCATCCTATCTAATTAACCAATAACTATTACAGTGCTGAGGCTAGGATTCGCCTTGCAAAGTATGCAATACATTACTTGTGCAATATCGAGACTAGACTCAGAACGACTGCAAGGAGTGCTGAGGCTAGGATTCGAACCTAGGTAGCCCGTACGGGCGCCAGATTTACAGTCTGGTGCGATTGTCCGCTCCGCCACCTCAGCCCTTTGACTCTATTCAGGGTTTGCTAGAGCCCTACTGGAGAATCGAACTCCAATCAGCGGTTTACAAAACCGTCGCTCTACCATTGAGCTAGAAGGGCAAAGCAATGTACATTATACTTGTAATTGTATTTTATTTCCAGGTAATTTTTCCTTTATGAATATCTCCAAATTTGACTACACTCTTCCCCGCGAATTGATCGCTCAAAAACCGGCAAATCCGAGGGATTTGTCACGGCTTCTTGTACTTGACCGGAAAACGGGAGAGATAAGACATACTGTATTTAATAAAATCGTCAACTACTTGACCGCCAATGATGTGCTGGTGTTTAACAAATCCAAAGTTTTTCCGGCACGACTTTACGGACGTAAAAAGTCAAAGGGAAAGGTAGAGATTCTGATATTGAAATTTATAGAAGATAAAACTATTAAATTACTAAACTATCAAACTATTTGTGAAGTAATTACCAAGCCGGGATTGTTTTTACACGACATAATATATTTTGAAGGATTTACCGGAAAAGTTGTAAAACGGGATGGTTATATAACCCTCGTTGAATTTAATCTCTCTTTGCCCAAGCTTCTTCGTAAAATAAACTTAATCGGACACACTCCGATTCCTCCGTACATTAATAAAGCTACGCTCTCTGAAACCGATCTTCGGAAGAAATATCAAACCGTATACGCAAAGTCGGTTGGTTCTGCTGCAGCTCCGACCGCAGGACTTCATTTTACAAAAGAGCTTTTAAAAAAATTAAATAAGAAGGGCGTGCAAATGGAATTTGTAACACTGCATGTCGGACTGGGTACTTTTGCTCCCGTTAAAGAAAACGATATAAAAAAACATAAAATTCACAAGGAGTATTTTGATGTTGATGAGAATACCATAAAGCGTCTCGATGATGCAAAAAGGAAGGGTAAAAGAATAATCGCGGTTGGTACCACCACCGCCCGCGTCTTGGAAACACTTGCAACTGACAATAATTCCCTATATACAATATACGATACACCATATACAAATTTGTATATATACCCCCCCTACCGCTTCCGCTTTGTCGACTCCATGATCACCAACTTTCATCTGCCGAAATCCACTCTCCTGGCACTTATATCTGCTTTTGTAAGCTATCCAAACACCGACAGAAAATTTTCCGATTTCTGTAACTCATCTGCGGGAAAAGCATACAGTGAAGCTATCGAAAAAGAATACCGCTTCTTTTCATTTGGAGACGGAATGTTTATCAAATAAATACAAATAAATACCAATTTCCAATAAATACAAATTCCCAATTAGGAATTGGTGTTCATTGGTGTTCGTTGGTACTTATTCCTGTAATTTCCGGCTGGCCGATTTTAACCATATACGTATCGAACCGTTCTTCGTCGATAATTCCGCCCTTACCAAGTTTAAGTTTCACAAGCATCCCTTTTTTTGTTTTCTCGCTCCACATCTGATCAAAAACAAGATTTCCGAGAGAATAATAAACGGGCTTGCCTGTTATACCGTTACAAATAGGTAAATTGTTATTTAACGGGGATTCTTCGTTGATTTCAGAATAACCGTAGTCGTAATTATTCTCTATATTCTTATATTGTTCTTCCTTAACACTACATTCAAAATTCTGTATCCAGTGCGGATGGTGTCCGGCTATTATGTCGGCACCCCGATTCACCATTATTTCGGTCCAGTTCCTTTGCCTTTCATTTGCGGAATTCTGATATTCGTTTCCCCAATGAACGCCAACGACCAAAAAATCGGCTTTATCGTCCGATTCGGAAATCAGCTTAAAATCAGCTTCTGTCGGCGGATTAACGGTGAAGTCAAAACCCAGAAAACCGACAAATAAATTATTAAATTCATAAATTACTAAAGTGTTGTCTCCAACATATTTTATGTTCTTGTCATCTAATATTGTCTTTGTTTGAAGATACCCGCTTTCTCCAAAGTTTTTCGTGTGGTTGTTTGCCAAAGTCACCACATCAACACCCGCGCTTACCAATCCGTCTACCGCTTGCGAAGGTGCGCAAAATTTAAACCCCCCTGTATGAATGGGACAATCTTCAATTATCGGATTTTCGAGATTTACAAAAAATATGTCGGCGTCTTTGGTAAAATCTGAAATCTTTTCAAAAAGATAGGGATATCCACCGTTTTTGAGCGCTTCCTGCATTACACTTCGCCCCAACATGACATCTCCCCCCAAAAGCAAGGTAATCGTTTCGGGTCCTTTTTCGTTATTGATCGGTGTTTTTACAATCCCCGTTTTATTCCCATTTTGGATAGAGGTTGTATTATCACCCCGCAATACAAGTTGAACCTCAAGAATAAAAAGCAGTGCCAGAAAAAGAATTATTCTATTTATCTTGTCATCAAATATACCCACTAACCATCATTATACACACTCGCCGTTTTTTCTTTCGCTACACTACTACAGAGTAGTGTAGTATAGAATATTTTATTGTGTGATATTAATATTGGTACAAGTTCCGCGTCGACCAAAATTTGAAATGAACCTATAGTATCGTATATCTATTAAATATCTTAAATACCACCTGCATGCCAGAATTTTGTGGTACACCGTACAAATATCGATTTGATATCATTTGCATATGCCCAAACCCCAAATCATCAAGAGTGATTGTTGGTATAACTTTCTTTCGCAATGAAAGTTCTCTTAAAACCTTTGAGGCACAGGAATCGGTCCAAAATGCGCAAAACAAACTGAGTTTGTGCCCACCAAATTGCCTTTATAGCTGTGATTTAAAAAATCTTGCAATCTCAACTCCAGAGGAAATATTACAAGTAATTAATCCATACCCACTTAAACCCTCAGAATAACCACATCTGAAACCGTTAAGTCCTGAATGATATTGAATTTATTATAACGAAAAAATTATATCGCAAGAAGAATGGCGGAGATGATAAGAATGAATCCAAGACCAAGTCCGATATAGGAAGGAAGGGCATACCCCGCATCAGGAAGTTCAACAGCCTCAACCGGAGACGGAGTCAAAGTCGTTTTTGCGGTTGGCGTAGCGGTAAGTTTGACAGTCGGAGTCGGGGTAACTACTTTGGTTGGAGTAGGTGTTAATTTACTCGTCGGAGTAGCCGTAGGTACTTTTGTAGGCGTGGGTGTAGGGCCGGTTGTGGTTTCAACCGTAAAAACCGCTGTTCCCGTTTCACTGTCGGGAATACTAAGGATATCCTGTCCATTAGATTTTTGGGTTATTATGCTTAAACTGGGATCAAACTTCAGAGAAAAAGGATTGGTTGAGGGGATTCTGTTAACCGTTAAATTAAAGGTTGCGAAAAGAGTGTCGGAAGAGGTGGCGTATCCCTGTGCGCTGATATTTGCACATGCTATATCAATTGCAATATTTTGACCTTCCGAAGTTATCTCCTTGGTTGGACAATTCCAGCTTCCACTCTGTTCGATAATGTTATTTATTTCAATTTTTGAAGCCGATATCTCAGGCGTTGTTCCCGAAAAAGGATAAACTAAACGCAATTTTATTGAAGAAATGGCTATGCCAGAAGTGTTAAAATAGATACTCACCGGCAGGGTGTCCCCTACTTTAAAATTCCCTGTTGTGGGAAAAAGAGATACCCGCGCAATTCCGTTCGGAACCGCTGCTTTTTCTCTCAATTCCTGCTGCTGGCCGACAAGTTTTATTCCTGCAAAAACACCACCCGCAAGTATAATAACTGCAAGAACGGAAAGAAAGACATTTTTCTTCGACATGGATACTATTAATTAAAACATTATTTATATATCGGTTGCAAGAGGAGTTTTAATTTGGTTAAGAGTTAGTTGGTTACTTTGTTACTTAGTGGGATGGGAAAAAACTGGTATAATTCTCCTGCCGCCCAAGTGGCTCAGTGGCAGAGCATCTTCTTGGTAAGAAGAGGGTCGTGGGTTCGATTCCCACCTTGGGCTCAGGATAGTAAGCTTGGTGTTAGTTGGTTACTTGGTTAGTTGGATAAACCAATACTCTATTAATTCAACTTGCTTACGAAACCAATCTTATTACTGGTAAACAATATAATCTCTGGTATAATCAACTGGTTACAATTGCTAAAATGCTTAGCGGTTTAAAATCCGCTATCAAGTAATTATTAACTATCTTATTTTTTCAAACTAACAAAGTAACCAAGCAACTATTAACTAATATATATGGCAAAAAAGGGCGCGCGAGAGTTGGTGGCAATGATTTGTTCCTCATGCAAGTCACAAAATTATGTGACCGAGCGGAATAAGGTCAATATGGATACGAAAGGGAAAGGAAAACTGCAGATTAAAAAATATTGCAAACGATGCAAGAAGAATACTTTGCACAAGGAAACATCTAAACTAAAATAGTATGCTTGAAGTTTACAAAAGAGTGAGTGCAGTCCCGCAGTTTCACCCTTGCGATGCCACATCAAATGCGACTGGCGTGTTTGACTCTTCCGCAAACACGTTGATTTTTGAAAAATAATTGAGATTTCACAGAGTCAAATATTAATATATCAAATCTCCTTGTGGAAACATTGAAATTCAGGTAAATACAAAATTATTTTATAATACTTAGCCAGTAATTCGGAATTTCGTTTCCATCTTTGGCGGTAACTACATTATTAAACAATACTGCTTTAAATGGCAGGTCGTTCAATTTATAGTATTTCCTGTTAGGATACTTACCCGTATATAATTTTTTCAGTGCGGGATCATATCCCACCGAAATTAACGCCTCACCACCCGACTTGAGCACTCTTATTACATCAAAATATGCATCAAATAATTTTTGAATGCTTTTCGAATGCAAACCCAAAGACACACATGCGAACACCATGTCAAACGAATTATTAAGAAAGGGAATGTTTGTGTAACTTGCTGCAACAGAATTCTTTTTGAAATGATTCTCAATATTTTGAAACTCAATTTTATTTGGTTTTATTCCAAGATTTGAAAAGGACAGATGGGTAGCATATTTGGAATATTGTATACCTACATTGGATTTGTAAATAATGTCCAAAGAAAAGATCAAAGGAATTTTATGTAAAGCGTTGCCGGCATTTAGTATTAATAACTCTTTTTCCAAAACACCACCACCCGCACCCAAATCAAGTATTGTATTTTTTGACATTATGCGTCCTATAAATCCTCTCCTATCAATACCAAACATTTGTGCATATTCACTGATACCCCTACTGGTGGGGTATCCGTCTTCTAAAGAAATTTTTCTTTCTCCCATGGGCTCATCCTCCCTTACATTCTCAAGAATAACAACCAAAGAAGGTTGTAATTTTTCTTTCCGTTATTTTGACATGGATTGATAAATAATCAAATTTGAAGAACAGGTTGTTTTTGTCTTAAATAATCCGTTTTGATATGTTGACAAACATATTAAAAAAATACATCCGAAGAAGATGAGGAAATTATTCGGAGCGATAAAATTTAATACTTCATCTTCTTATAAGAAAATCCAAACAAGTCCAGCTTTGCTGCGATCACTTTTTTAAATGCTTCTAATTTTTCCTCCCCACCCTGGAATGCAATCTCTTTTTCCTGTTCGGAAAGACAAAGAGTGAGAATTTCTGCACCACTTGCCCGTGTCTGCCTGGTGAGCGTTTTGTCTTTTTTAAACTTTTCTCTTGTCACGTCGTCGGTAAATATGATTGTTCCGACACCAACTAAATCGTCAGGGGTAGTATAATTATGACCCGTTATTACCCCACCGTGCGTGGCTATATATCCCCTCCTGTTCAATTCTTCCGCAACCAATCTGCTCCTGTCACTTCCGGCCCAACAAATAACATGAATAATATCATTTTCAGTTTTGTTATCTTCACGACGATCCCTTTCCATTATCGGAATAATATACCATACAACACAACCAGGCAATGTATAAACCCCTCCAAATCTGACTTTTTAATTTAAAAACACATTACTACATAAAATTAGTAATATGAAACACAAGCTGTCCAATGGTATCGTTATTATCAATTTTAAAAACGTTAAAAATCAAACACTGAAAACTGGCTGATTTATTCCTGAAGGAATTTAAAAAGAAGATTTATTTGAACAAAACACCTTTTATATCACGAAAAATAGCATCTCCGGGATTTTTTTCGCCTTTATAAACAAGGGGTATGAATTGTACAGCTCCGGCTTCAGGTTTGCCTGTAATACCCATTGAGGAACTAATTCTTTTTGAAGGTTCTGTTGACGGCGGATTCGACGGGTTATCCCCGCCTCCGTTACCCGGATCGTCGTTTCCCGGACCTTTTTTGTTTTTGCGTGCGCCATTGGGTTTTTCGTCTCCCCCATTTTGAGAATCCCAATCAGGATTTTCTTCTCCGCCATGTCCTGTCACATCTACAGGCAATCCGCGATGATTATCTGTCAAAGTTGCAGGTATTCTGTCAAGTACTTCACCTACACCTGAAACCAATAAAGATGCAGCAAGACCCGCTGATGAAAACATGTTAAAATTAGATTCTTTTCCCATATTTATATGGGGTATAATAAATTAAATTTATCAATGTGTCAAGAAGCAGTATTATAGGTCTATCGAGTAATGCATCATCCCACTTCTTTTAGCTCTTGCCACAGTTTTCCATTTTTTCATCCCACCAACTCCTTCACAATCCTCACTCCCCGACTGATTGCGTCCTTTTTATTTCCATGCACAGCAAGAAGAGCGCGCGCTTCGGTCATGGTTTCATTTTCTTCATCCTCATTAATATCCATAAATCCGTCAATAATCCCGAATGCCAAAGTTACCCTCGCCATTATATCTTCAAGATCTGTATTTCTCTCCCCTCTTGTAAAGACCCGTGTCATAACACGCGCAATGTTTCCGAAAGACCCTTCACGCATACACATTACCATCCGCAATACTTCTTCCGGATTTTTGCCTTCAAATAACCCAGGCTTTTTCAGATCGGCTTCCTTTTTGATATATTCGGCTTTTGCTCTTTCCAAATCCCCTATCAGTAATGTTTTGATGCCATTTTTAATATTCGGATTTGCTTTTATCATTCGTATGCCACGATCCCATATTTTTTGGGGGTTCATTCCGTTGCCGTCTGTTTTTTCAAGTGCATCTTTTGGCTGTTTTCCCTCATTGTCCATACAATCGTCCCAACCGCATGCCAACGCCCAGTACATATAAACAACAGGGATCAAAAGTCCGTCTTTATGAAGATCTTCAATTCTCATACCCGAATATTTTTCCAAAGCGGCAAAAGATGCTAAAAGTGTTTTTTTGGGATCTAAATAATTAAGATCCTCCGGTTTTTCACCGTCGATTATATCTTTGTATATTAATGCAACTCCGGTTTTTCCAGATGCTCCTGTTACTATTTCATTTACTGCAGGTACCTTTGAAGAAAATATCTTTAAAATTACTCTCTTTTCAATATTTTGAAATGTTTCTTTTACACGCCTTTCTGCATTCATGTTAAAAAAGGTATTATATACCAAACGAAATTTTCATATACATTCAAAAGTGAGGTTATTTTTTTCTATTTTTTAATGGGATTGAAGCCTGATGTATAGTTTTCGGACACCCCTTCCACCCCGAACTAAACCTTCCACCCGATTTTCTTAATACTCCTTTTTGCTCGTATTTATATTTCAAATAACAAGGAAGTATCGGAAGAATGTTTTCATCATCCGACAATAATGTGCATTTTACAGCGTCCATTCCGCTTTTATTGCAGCCGACACATTCAGCGGGAATTTTTATTGAACGTTCCTGCCCTGCCATGTACTACGTTATATTAAAATCCGTTAATTGTATGATTTTTGAAATGAAATGTAAAAAAAATATATTTAAATTAGAAGTTGAAGAGAATTGTTGGTATAATCGGTTTAAGTAGGGGTGTCGGTTAACGGTAAACCACTCGCCTCCAGAGCGAGGACTGGGGGTTCGATTCCTCCCACCCCTGCCGAGTACCATTCGATACTCGGCTTCGCCAGACAGGTACTGCACAGCTACCTGTCCAGAAGACGAGTAATAAACAACACTCGAGCCGGGTACCGAGGGAGATACCGTACGGTATCCCTCCCGTATGGTACCCGAGCCACTACATATTTAGCTTTTTTGCTAAAATTAATTTAATGAAATTCTTCTATGTTTATGTTCTTCAGAACAAAGAAAAGAATTTCCTTTACATCGGTTATTCAGAAAATCTCAAACAAAGACTTATAGAGCATAATTCAGGAAAATCAAAATCAACCAAACATTACGTCCCCTTAAAGTTGATATTTTACGAAGCATATCCAACAAAATCAGATGCAAAAAGAAGAGAAAAATATCTTAAAACCAACAGGGGGAAAACAACACTTATAACTATGCTTAAAGATTACTTAAACAAAAATCAGGAATAGAATTGTACCTGAATAAATTACTTACGATGAATAAACTACCCACGACCTCACGGTCGGGGTATTCTCAGACTTCGTCTTCGACGAGTTTGAAACAGTTCAATTCAGCCCTCGAGCTTATGGTTCAACTGTGCTCACCATCCTGAGCATGCCGAAGGACGCTCGGGGTTTTCTTGAACTATTATAAATATGGCTTTAAAAATGAGGGTGGACGGTGGTTCGAATCCCAATACTATAAATTGATAATCGGGTTTGGATTTGATACAATCAGCCCGTGGTGAACAAAAATAACTATATCGAAAAAGCTCTCAGCGACTAGAAGCATCTTTCAGATGCTCTAATTGTCGCGTCATCCTCTCGGCTAACCCACTAGGAACAAAGCATAGAAATCATTGCCCGCTTTGCTTGTGGTCCAAGCATGTTGACTTAAATACTCCAGGAGATCGTAAGTCAGACTGCTGTGCCAGAATGAGACCACTGGCTCTTGCCTTTAAGGATTACGAAATCAACCCGTTTACTGGAAGAGGTGGAGGTGAACTGATGTTGATTCATCAATGTGCCAACTGTGGTAAATTGTCCCCCAACCGGATAGCCGGAGATGACAATGAGTATCAGCTTCTTTCGATTCTGAAGGAATCATTTAATCTGGACAAGGATATTTTCAGCCAACTTCAAAACTTGGGGTTAGAGCTTATTGTGTCTAAAAACAAAGAAGAGGCACTAATTTCATTATTTGGGATTAATTACAAAAACTATTTGTCTCAAGAAATTTAATAGGCGTAAATAGTTCGCGTTTTTTTCAAAAACCAGGCCCGTATACTTCAATCAAAAGCTGAAGTGTACCATATGTTTTTATACTAAACGTGCGGTTGACTGTCTCGAAAATAATGGTATTATTAAGGTTGAATAGTCGGTATATGAGCGAAAGCCATGACCGACTTTTTCATTTATATAAGTACTTCAAAAAGTCCTGGCTTTCCATTTACCTTCCGGTTAATTAATCTAATTTTTACTTTCTCTACCTTACTTAGAACTCTTTTTTTCTTGAGAATATCTATCTCGTATTTTAGACGACCCACGAAGGCAACTGCATCTGCTATTTGGACATCAATATCAAAATTAGATTTATTGACTAAACTTAAAGACGTGATTAGTTTTTTATATTCATTTGCGCTTACAGAACCATCCCCCGTTCCTTGAACTTGCAATCTATTATGAGCGTAAATTAATAAAGCATCTTCTTGCACATCAGACTCGTTAACAATTTTTCCAGAGTATTTTTCCGTCTTAATACAACGAACGAATTCGGAAATAATTCTCAAATACGACCGACGAAGGATAGTGTGTGGCTGCCAACCCGCTTTGCTGGCTTTTTCTTTATCCGTAACAATAAAGTAAAACGAAATATTGGGATGGTTGACCACACTCACAAATTCCGACCAAAAAGAAGTTTCTTTTTTAGCATCTTTTAAAACAGAAAATTTACCGCCATGTCTTGCCATATCTCTTCCATGAAAAACAACATCTTCATCATTGAAATATTTTTTCTTGATTTTACGCATTTTAGCGTCAATCTTAGGTTTCAATATTTCAGGAATAACTACACCAGAGAGAATAAAAATTTTGGAGGGATGGGCATAAGCAGCTTTCCCACTTTCATCTATCGATAATATTTTGTAAGCTTGCACAACTTAATTTTATCACACCTAAAAACCAATAAATTTGAGCGTAAAAAGTTCGTAATCCTTCAGCCGACTTGATTCAATGCTGCTTCCTTCGATTAACTCAGAGCTACGCACCCGCATGCAGGACAAGTCGTTTTGTAAAAATAAATTGGTGTGTATGGCTTCTCATCTGATTTTCTTATGATCAATTTAATCTGGAAGCTGAGGATGGTTAATATTATGACCTATAATAAGTTTTGTGTGGTATAATTCCGTCCAATGACCATTGAAGAAAACAAATGTGTCACCGCCGGTTGCACCACCTTTCCATGTTGTTATAACGTTTATATGTTTGAGTCGCCCGAACGAGCCAGGGCACTCATAAGAATTTTACCTAAGGGTACTCGTGTATATACACATCTTGCTATTGCGGACTTATATGATATGAAGAATGGAATAACTAACCCACCCCGCGGTATACATGTTTGCAACATGCTTACAGATCCTATAGGTGTAATCTGTATGGATGATAAAACAACTGCCATCTTTATTGCCGGCGCGTGTCCTTTATTAATCAAGTTAGGATGTAGTATATATAGCGACAAGATTCACAGGCCAAAATCGTGTTTTGACTGTGAAAAAGACGGAGTTTTTTGCCTGGCACGAAAAAAATGTGAATCCAGATAATACATTAAGTCAAACTTGGCTTCGCACTCTTTCGGGTTTATTGCATCCAGGGCTGCCGAGTACCATTCGATACTCGACTTCAGCGAATCAAACTCAGCTTCGCCAAGTCTGACTTGGTTTCGTAAAATAGCTTCAAAAATGGTATAATAGATATATGTACAATTGGAATACCGACACCTCAATATGGGACAAAAAAAGCGATTCTTACCAAATCTGGAAACATGTCCAGTTAATAAATTATGGTACAGCAGACAATCAAAAGATTAGTCTCAAATTTTTAGTGAAAAACTGGAATAAAATTAAACCTCAATTAGATCCTTTAAAGGTTTTGGTGTTAGAATATTGGATATGGGATCGTCTTCCTCAATCCTTACCAAATTACAAAAACGGTTCTTGGAGTTGGTTGTAAATGAACCTTCTTTGTTAAAAAAATATTACTGGACAGGCGGGACTGTCCTTTCTGAATTTTATTTGCACCATCGTGATTCGGAAGATATTGACCTTTTTACCACAAAGGAAGAAGTGCAAATTAACCCCATTAACGTTTTTATGAAAAATGCTGCTAACAAAATTGGGGCAGAAGAGATAAGTTATACCCAATTTCTGGGTCTTCATACTTACGTTATTAAATTCAGGAACAATACAATTTTAAAAGTTGATTTTAACTATTACCCGTTCACCCCTCTAGAAAAAGGGGGTATTTATAAAAAACTTACCTATGACAGCTTAATAGACATTGCTGTTAATAAATTCCAAACAATTGCAACCAAACCAAGAGGGCGCGATTTCATCGATCTTTATTTAATCAACAAGACCTACGGCTTCAAAATGGAGGACCTGGCGAAAAAAGCCAGATCAAAATTTGATTGGTATGTAAATCCTATTCAACTTGCAGCCAACTTTCTATTGGCCAAAGAGTCAAGTGACTTGCCAATTATGAGAATTCCTTTAAAAAATGATGAATGGCGAAAGTACTTTCTTCATAAAGCAAAGGATCTAAAATCAGAAGTATTTTGAATGCAAAAGTTTATAATTTTCGACCGACTTGATTCAACGCTGCTTCCTTCGATTAACTCAGAGCTACGCACCGCAGACAGGATGAGTTCATTTTCATTAGTTTTGTATTGTGTAGAAAGGTCGCATTCGTTTTGAGAACCTATCTGACATATGACTTATCAATTAATTGTATAATCCCATGTTAATTGAAAAATATTTGACTACTCGAAAGAAAATATTTTAAAAAGAAATTGTCGAAGAGATTCGTCACTTTCAACTCCTTCCAAACATTGAACCATCGACGAGGAGATAATTACTATCTTTTTTCCCGCGTTTCTTACTACTTTTATTTGAGCTTTTTTGTGATCCGTATTCCCCATGCTTTTGGTTATGTCAGCATAGCAAACAGTATTTTCCTGTTCCCCTAATACTTTAAAGTCCAATGATGCAACAACCTTACTTTCACCATTAGCCAAAGAGATTGGCTTTACCAATCTCACCGATTGGCATCTTTCGTAGGAAATCCCTGCCCTATCAAGAACCAGACCAAACCTATTTTCCCAATCTACATATCCTGGCATTTTAATAATATACTCCATCCACCCACGAAGTAAAAGAAACTAGCCGCCCGCGAGGTGAAATAGCGGATAAAATAATTCAGGTATAAAAAGTTCAAGCATTTTTCTTCTGTGGCTGTTATAATTTCCCTGAACGGTACGCTTTGTTTTTATCTGTACTATCACCACCCCCACTCCAATTGACTTTCTTAAAGGCAGTAACTAAAATGTCTCATAATTACCCTTTCAGGTAGACGGATATTATCATGACAGGAATAAATCGAAACGGAGTGATATTTTTCGAGTGTCCTCGTAATTGTCCTGAAATTATCAGAGGTGGTGCGAAAGCGGGTATGATCGACTTTCATTGGGACAACAACGGCATACCTTACGAAACAATATTCGAAGAAAGTAATAAGATGGGATTCGAACCGAGAGCCATTTGCAAGGAACCGGAATTTTCTCCAAGGCCGGGAAGAGGAACGTGCCACCTTAAAGGAGGGAGTCTTGAGGTGGGCAGCTGGAAAGGAACCGCAAATAAGGAAACTGAACCGTAAATAATAAGTGGTATAATTCACCGATTATGAAAAGAAGAACCACTATTAAAATTATCGGGTTACCAGTAATATATATCTTCTATCTTAAAAAATTACCTTCGGAGAAGTAAACTCTTATGCAACCTGAATTCCAAAAAAGACAGTGAGTAACGTAATAACAATGTAGACAATATAAACTACCCACGACCTCACGGTCGGGGTATTCTCAGACTTCGTCTTCGACGAGTTTGAAACAGTTCAATTCAGCCCTCGAGCTTATGTTTCGACTGCGCCCACCATCCTTAGTATGCCGAAGGACGTTCGGGGTTTTCTTGAACTATTATAAAAATATTCACTTATTTTAAGATCCTTCGTTCTGCGATATATTGCTATTCCGGTCATTATTAGAAACGACACCCAAACCGATAATGTCCCGATAATCGCAATACGGATCTGAAGCAGCTCTTGGGAAGTACATTCCCTTAATGACCAGCCGGCACCGCAAACTATATTATTTCCAACAAAAATATCTAGCATTGACTGCTATCATCTTAACACCTAAAAAACCTACATGTATAACAAAAATACAAAATCAAAAGTAACAATTCATAATTAATTTGTAAAAATTAGGAGTACATATTTCGTTTGCGCTCAATACATATTCTTCGGCAAATTTTTACCAAGAAATACAAAGCCATTCAGAAAAAGAGCATCCTCCCCCGTCATTTTTTTAATGATTCATGAAGAAGTATTGAACCCAATGTCGCAGCTCTATCTGCCGATCTAACCCTTCCCTCTTTGTTTTTTCCGATTATTTCTATTTCCTTCCAAACATCTTTATAAATCCCAACCGGATTTTCGATTTTGTATTTATGTTTTATTTTTGCAATAAAACTTTTTGCGGTTTTATATTTTCCTTCATAAATCCAATTTGATAATCTTCTCAGATCCGTTGATAAATTCGCAAGTTGAATATTCATAAGCTAAATCTATCTTTGACAATAACCGTAAATTGATTTCTTATATTCGCATCAAGTATCTCCTGACTATTGTTTCCAAGATTCGGACGCAAATTAATTAGTGCGATAGTATCAATATTTTTTGTATCAATATCGATTCCTCCACCCCAAATATCTGTTGCATTCGCTCCGTTTTCAAGCAGAAGTTTCTCACCGTCCGCATGCCATTCCCCGCCAATTACCATCAGGTTATTATTAATATCTATTACAATTTTAATATATTTACCGTAATCCTCCTGGGCTTTAAGCAAATCTTTTTTTGTTACTTTATTTTTTATAAAAACAACCGACATGTCTTAATTATACATTTGATTAATCCAATTGATAACCCGAAAGTGTAAAAATAGCACTCAAAGTCAAATACAGATTATGTACCAAATCAAATTCGAGGAAGTCCGACTAGTATGAAGATAACATAAGACGGCTACTGATTGTTGGGTAAGCTAACATTTACATCAACCTGATCGGGGATGTTCACCTGTGTAGTTCCGGAACCTCTAAAAGCACTTCTCAAATAAGGTAATCCAAAAATAAACAGAGCGATTATTGCTACCACGATCAACAGGACACTAAGGAAACCCCACATACCGCTTCCGGGTTCATTTGAATTTGGATTGTTTACAACATTTTCCATATATTTTTTCTTATTTAAACGATTTTTCTAAGGATCTAAAAATTGTTACTCTATATAGCTTTTCAGTTCCTTGTCGATCAGATCGGCTGCATGATCTGCCTTTTCGGCTAGATCGTATAGTCTTTTTGCCTCCGGGTAATCCTCGGTCTTCTCCACCTCGGCAGCCTGGCGCCTTAATTTTGCAGCCTCTTCAAGATAGTATTGTTTTTTGTCGCGTAAATCGCTGATTATTACTCCCATATTTGTTCTTGTGAACATTTTTTCCATAATTATCAAAATATTCACGGTTTTCGGATAATTGATTTCGGTTATTAAATTAATCTTGCAATGTAAATCAAAATCACCGCACCTATTACTGCAACAATCAAACTATAAAGATCGAATCCGCCGACCCCGGGCTGACCGAACAATCCCATAACCAAACCACCGATAACTGCACCGACGATTCCTATCACAATGTCCGCAGCGACACCGTAACTTTTATCGGTTTTCATAATGGCGGATGCCAGCCAACCGACTATTGCACCAAATATAATCCATGTAATAAGTCCCATATTTTATTAAACACCTCGCTTTCTATGCCTAAACTCCGCGGTTTATATAATCCGCAAAAGCCAAACCGGCATTTACTCATCCCCTACCGATTTAAAAACCAAGCAAACGTAAACCCATCAGACCAATTAATATCAGATATATTGCGATCAAATAATTTAAAATCTTCGGGAACAACAATATCAGAATCCCGAAAACAAGCGAAGTTAAAGGCGACAATGTACCGACCGTTATAGTATCCATATAAATAAATTTCGACTTTACCAGACTAACAAGATACTTTAGTTTCTTCTGTAAGAAATATTACACACATTTATTACTCTAACCTTTGATACTTTTTTGCTTTAATAAGGCGTTCTTAAGCATTCTCTCCTGTGAACAATATTACAGATTTCGGCTGACTGATTACATAAACTCGTTTTTACAACTTTTACCTTTATTACTCTTATGGAAACAAAAAAACAATATTTTATAAAATTTTCCATTCTCGCTCTTACCGGCACTTTGGCTGTTTACGCGGTTAGGGGATTTATATTCAATTTTGAACTTCAAAAATTTATTTTGGCGGTGTCTGTACTTCTTACCATACAGGGACTTTTCACTCTTGTCTGGATGCTTTATGCCTGGAACGACACCGCAAATACCTCGACGAACACTACACCGTTTAAAAACTTCAGAAAGCCTGAAACAGATTTCACGATATTACTGCCTGCCCGTGAAGAAGAAAATGTTATTAAAGATACGATAAAAGCGCTTGACAGGATTAATTATCCGGATCACCTAAAAGAGATATTGATTCTCTGCCGGATTGATGATCAGAAAACTATCGCTAAAGCATTTGAAGCTTTAAATGAAATCGGAAAAGACAATATAAGGCTTGTAACATTTTCGGGAAAGATAATAAATAAGCCATACGCACTCAACCAAGGCCTCAAAGCAGCTAAAAACAGCGTCATTGGAATATTCGACGCTGAAGATGAACCTCATCCTGACATTTTGAACGTCATCAATACTACTATGGTTGATGATAAGGCTGACGTGGTCCAATCGGGCGTTCAGCTTATGAACTACCGGGATAAATGGTTCTCGGCATTAAATGTACTCGAGTATTTTTTTTGGTTTAAATCGGGTTTGCATTTTTTTAATAAATTTGGCCAGGTTTCCCCTTTGGGGGGCAATACGGTATTTATCCGAAAAAAATTACTGAAAAAAATCGGCGGCTGGGATGACCAATCTCTGACAGAAGATGCAGACGTCGGCATCCGTCTTTATCCTCTCGGGTCGAAAGTCAAGATATTATATGATGGAAAGTATTCGACCCGCGAAGAAACACCTTCGGATGTAAAAAGTTTTATTAAACAAAGAACCCGATGGAATCTTGGTTTCCTTCAGATAGTTTTGAAAGGCCACTGGAGCCGACTTCCGAAAATTCGTCAGAAAATGGTTGCGGTTTATATTCTTTTGTCTCCTTTTTTTAACATGTTTTACCTTCTTTATATACCTATCGGAATATACGCTGCTGTGTTTAACAAAATCAGTGTTTATCTGGCAATAGTTTCTTTTATTCCATTTTATTTATTTGTATTCCAAATGCTCATAAACATCATCGGAATATATTCTTTCACTAAGACTTACAGACTCAAGTTTAATTTGCTGTTGCCTTTAAGAATTTTATTAACTTTCTACCCATACCAACTTTTGTTGTATTACTCCTCATTTCGCGCAGTTTTGAGATATTTTGCAAACAATTTAAATTGGGAAAAAACGCTCCACAAGAACAACCACCGCACAATGAAAAATGCAGAAATCGGTCCATCGGCTGTTTATTACAACCGAAGGTCTTATGTCCCCGCCGAAAACAAAACAAGAAACGTACGGAAAAACTATGCCATTAATTTCGAACTGCAGGAAGTATGAGGAATTTATTATTTAAAAGGAAATATCAACCAATCCCAAAATCCGGTTCGGGTGTCGGCCTCGCCACAGCAGACGAAGGTGAAGTTTCGATTGTTGGGCGCTTTCTCAATAAAAAAAATCTCATTATTCTCATCATACTTTTGATCTCGGCAATTCCTCATGCGTACAACATGTTCCGGTATCCTTATTACGAAAACGACGAGGGAACATATATGGCACAGGCATGGTCAGTTGTAAGAACGGGTAAACTGTCCCCTTATACCTACTGGTACGACCATGCACCGGCGGGCTGGATTTTGATTTCCGTTTGGACTTTTCTTACGGGGGGTTTTTATACTTTCGGAGCCTCCGTCAATTCCGGAAGAGTTTTGATGCTCGTAATACATATTCTGACGGCATTTATTATTTTCTACATGACAAAAAAATTCACCAACGACAACCATGCAGGAATCTTTGCCGTTACCATTTTCTCCCTATCGCCTCTTGCTATCTACTTCCAAAGACGGCTTCTTTTGGATAATATAATGATCTTTTGGATCTTACTGTCGCTCGCACTGCTTTTAAATAAATACCTGAAACTAAGCAGTGTTGCCTTAAGTGCTCTCTTTTTTGCATTTGCGGTACTTACAAAAGAGAATGCCCTGTTTTTTCTTCCTGCTTATATATACTTTGTGCTGAAAAACAGCCATAGGATGAATAAAATATTTTCAATATCGATATGGCTTTTTATCTCATCCGCGGTAATTTCCTCGTATTTACTCTATGCCCTTTTAAACAGGGAATTTTTTCCCGAAGGGTTTATGGGTGATCAAACATCACACGTAAGCCTTGTCACGTCTATAAAGAATCAAATGTCAAGGGGTAGCTCATACCCATTTTGGGACACAAGAAGCGAATTTGTGGGTAATCTCAAAGGATGGCTCAGACGTGACTCGTTTATTGTGATAGCCGGCGGACTTTCGACAATTTTGAGCCTTATTCTGTCAATCAAAATTAAGCTTCTGCGGATACCGATCTTTCTTTCTTTGCTGTTCTGGCTTTTTTTGTTGAGAGGAAAACTTATTATTGACTTTTATATAGTTCCGATAATTCCTCTTTTTTCATTAAATATCGCCGTTTTAACTTATGTCATTCTGAAATTTATCAGTAATTACAAAAGAAGGACATATAGAACGATATGGGTTTTAACGATACTTGTAACCGGACTCTTCAGCATATTGAACGCAAGAGATATCTATATAAAAGATGAAACGGCTAACCAAATCTCTACAATTGAATGGGTCTATAAAAATCTCGATCAAGAATCTGTAATTGCCATCGACATGTATTCCTATGTCGATTTTCATGAACCCGGTTATTGGGGAGACAAAATTTACAGGAATGCCGACTGGTTTTGGAAAATCTCGTACGATCCGGAAATCAGATATCTTAAGTACAACAACGACTGGAAAAATATTGAATACATAACATTAAGCCATGAAATGCTCAAACAAATTAACGAAGGTACGCAGGAATTTATAAAGTCTGCTCTTGACCGTTCGAGTCTTGTTGTCGAGTATACAAAGGGTTCGTCGTCATATATCGATCTTAATAAGTACATAAGCACAAACGGAGATTGGATGAGCGTATACAAAGTCAAAGACTATAACACTGTGGTTATTGAGGACTCATGGAATTTTTATAAAAATAGTTTTATAAAAGCCGACGGCCAAGTGATTGATCCGAAAAGTAACGATGCCACAACCTCGGAAGCCCAGTCTTATGCGATGCTCCGTGCAGTATACGTAAACGATCAGAAAACTTTTGAAAATGTCTGGGAGTGGACCAAAAACCATCTTCAATTCCGAACCGGCGATAAGCTTCTTTCGTGGCTTTGGCAGAAAGACCAAGAAAGCTATAAACTCGCAGACGCATCCTCCGCTTCCGATGCAGACCTGGATATTGCACTTGCACTTCTTTTTGCATCAAGGAAATGGAGTGAAGATAAATATCTAAAGGACGCAAGATTGATCATAAATGACATCTGGAAAAAGGAAGTAATCAGAATCGGAAACAGATTGTATCTTACCTCCGGCAGCGACGCCAAAAGAGAAAGCGGTTATTTAATAAATCCTTCCTACCTTTCTCCGGCATCATACAGAGTTTTTTCCGAAGTAGATAAAGAAAACAACTGGTTAAAACTGGCCGACGACACTTATTATTTTCTCGATAAAATTTGCGATGAACAGCCGACATGCCTTCCGAAAAATTGGTTATGGGTTAACCAGAACTCAGGCGAGTTCGCATCGGCAGGAAAATATTTCGAAAGTCCACAGATAGATTACTACGGTTACGACTCTTTCAGAACGATGTGGAGGGTGGCTTTAGACGCATATTGGTTTAACAGAAACGAAGCCTATACATACCTTTCCAAACTATATCCCTTTTATTTTAACGAATTATCAAAAAGCGAGCAGATCGCTGCAATATATGATGTAACTGGTAATCCATCCGTCAACTACGGAGATCTGGGGACGTCCGTAGGGGCACTCTCGGTCTTTACGATGATCGACAGAAAAACCGCATCAGATTATTACCGGAACACAATTGAAACTGTTTACATACCGGATCAGGGGTTCTGGGGCGACAAGGAAAATTATTTCAACCAAAACTGGGTTTGGTTCGGAACCGCGCTTCATTCAAGAAACTTACCAAACATCTGGAACTACGTGTCGCAAAAAACGGTTTAATTAAATCCGGGCAATTTTCGATTATAATACTCTTATGAAAACACCGGCAGATAGCTCTGTACAGGGGAAAGACGGGATGCTGCTGATTATTACCGGACCTCCCGCCTCCGGAAAAGATACCGTTATGAAAGCCCTTTTGGATGAGCATGATCTTAATTTATCAAGAATCGTCACCTATGCCACACGCGAAATCCGCTCAGAGGAGAAAAACGGTGTTGATTACCACTTTGTTTCAGAAGAGGAATTTCATTATCTTAGGAAAAAAGGGCATTTTATTGAACATGTCAAAACAGGGACTACGTGGAAAGCAACTCCGAAAGAACCGTTTTTAAATGTCGTCCGGCAAAACCATCGCTGCATATGGAGAATAGATCCGTTCCGTAGTGCAAGATCAAAATCTCTATTTATAAGACAATTCGGAAAAGAGACCGGTGAACAGCTTTACAACAAAACAGTAACAATATTTATCAATGTTAACGATAAAGAGATTCTTAAAAACCGCTTCTTATCAAGAAAAAAATACGAGGACATTGTTCAGTTTGAAATGAGATTTGAAAAAGATATGAAGGTGTTTGAAAAATTGAAACACAAATACGATTTTGTCGTTGATAATTCAGGTGATGTGAACAAAACGATCAAAGAAATTAAGGAAATTATTGCGAATTTTAAGGGGGTTTAGAGGAAATACTATAGTTGCATTGAATCTTAGTGTATAAAAATCCCCAGGTAAAAGATGATTTGCCAAAGTATGCTAAAATGAAAACTGGAATTTTGAAAATATGAAAACGAATGCAGTACTTGTCGCCATAATAATTGTTCTGACAGCTATTGCCTCCGGAGGTGCAATGTATATTTATATGGATTCACAAAAAAACGAAAATAATAAAAACAATACCGGAATAATAACACCTACAACTTCCATAATATCTACTTCTCCCCAACCATCCCCCCCGCCGACAACACCTCTCCCTGCCGGGTGGAAAAAATATATAAACGAAGAATATGGCTTTTCTATTTCCTACCCTTCTTCCTATAACGCTTTAACCGACAGTAATAATTTGTACGCATGGCCAAATGCGGTTGTTCTTTTTTATAACGGCGGACAATCATATGACATTGCGGTTGAAGTATGGACAAGCACTTCAGCATATCAAACAAAATTAGCCGGTCATACTTATTCCGTTCACGAGATTGACGGAAAATTCATAACTCTGACTTCCTTGACTGAAGAGACACAAAATCCGCAGATTATTGAAACATTTGAAAAACTTCAGTAAATAATGCGTAAACATAATACGGATAAGCTGCGTTAAAAAGGAATCGTATATTTTTGTTTATACAATACAAATCATTGGTTAAAACATGGTGCAAGGTCTTTAAATTCTTCAAGTGTGTCTCTTCTTATACCCCCCGAAACCTTCACGACAGCATTACCGTTATACCTCTCGCAACAAAATCTTCCGCCCGTTCTTTTCAAAGAACAACCTGCACAACATTCGGAAGTCTCAATTCCGAAAACATTAATTGTTTCCGTCAGACGATCCCCCGCACCTTTTCCAATCCTTGCCTCTGGCATTAATATCATTAAACTCCAAAGGCATCTTCCGAATCAATAATTTATACCGTCTGCAGTATGTGGTAGAATGAGAATCTTCCCCAATTTGTTACCGTCTCAGAAACCGTTTCCGTTAGACTGCAGTCGTTTGGTCAACTACAAAAGTGGATTCTATCTTAACAGAAGTCCTATTTCTTCATTAACAAGAGCGCATCCCGACTTTAAACCATCACTTTTAAAATAGCATTTTCTACATGCGGTATTTGGATTTCTCATCCAAGAATTGCCATTATATGTAACACACCTCATGAGTCTAGCTGTCCTTCTGACTTGCGGAATTGTACAACCAACATCAAGGGTTATATCTTTTAATGTAAAGGTCCCGCGCTGACCAATTGCCAATTGTACTCCATACACATTGTGCGGAGTAACTATTTTTGTGCGCTTTGGAAAAGTCTCCATTCTCTTAAAGAAGACCAATAATATCAGACAGGAAGGTTTTTTGTCACTAATCAAATTATGGCTGAGTGGCTGAAAAGATGTTGATCTCAAAAAGAAATATAAAAAAGGACTTCCTGTGTTTTGAGCACGGATATTATGTGTCCGTCCATCCCTTTATCTTTTTTTGGGGAAGTTTGAGTTTTTTAGGTGTCAGAAAAAGCAAAATTAATGAAATTATTACCACTCCCCAGCCAAGATAGACAAATGTCATTGCACTTCCGACGACACTATTAATTGTTCCAGCAAGAATAGGTCCTACGATATACGAAATACTTGTAGTTGAAGCACAAAGTCCCATCATATGTTTTCTCTGTTTTCCCATCCGGTCAATGATATCCGAATAGACCCCTTCAACCAGCGGATAGCTTATGGCGATTGCCAAACTGGAACAAAATACGATCAGAAGCTGCCAAAAGATACTGTCATAAAAATTAAGCATGGCTAGAAAAATACCCGAAAGGAGAAAAAATTTTAAGGCTGCACGCTTTTTTCCATGGAAGATTCCTCTTTTAACCAAAATAAATCCCACAAATAAGGACGGCAGAGCATAAAAGGGTAAAAACCACCTTCCCCAAAAGCTATTCCGGGTAAGGTGTTCCGTATACACCGCACCTGTTGTCCAGAAAAAAGCATCTATAATACCCAATGTTGTACTGATTATAAGAATCGGCCATACCTTTTTAAACAATATTCCCCAATGTTCAAGTTCAGACACAAAATTTATCCTGTCTATTTCAATCGTCAACGGCCTGTCATGGTGTTTTTTTGATAAGGACAAAATAATCAAGGAAATTGATGCCAATATTATCGCTGTATAGGCAGGTAGTCGTGCCCCGCCGGCTATCAAAAACCCTGCCAGCAAAGGTCCCAAAAAATACGCGAGATTTTTAAATACACCGATAAACGCCCAGGTGGATGCGTGCATGCGCGTCGGGACGCTGTCCGCCACAAACTGATGGTTTGCGAAACCGATAACCTCGTAATAGACTCCCCACAACATCATGGCAATTAAAAAGATCAAAATAAATGAAATATCGGTAGTAAAAATCAAAACCGTTGAGAAAGCAAGGGAAAGTAAAATGCCCAGCATTATCAGTTTTTTAAAACTTATGCCTTTCAGGATTTGAGGAAAAATTAAATCCGCAGTAAGTCCTACGATAGATGAGAAACTTAAAATAAAACCCATTGCAAGCGAGCTTCTGAAAGAATCTTCAACAAGTCCCGGAACCCATGATGAAAGTATGGCGTCGGCCAGAAAGATAAAAAATAAAACCAATGAAAGAGATACCACTTTTTGCCACAAAGGATCTGAAACAAACCGACTATTTAACCGGCGGAACATATTCAGTATAAATATTAACAAAGGGTCCGTGCACTGACAAGCACTCCTTAATCCTCAAAAGACAATGACGTATGGTGAATGAATTATGGGAATGATAGACTGTAAAGTATACAAAATTTAATGAAAAAATTTCCTGCACAGATATTATTTTTTGCCTTACTTTGCATACTGCTGTCTTTTTCAGTAAAAACGGCTTCAGCGCAAACATGCAGATCATTCTGCGAACCGGACGATCCGACAGAATGCCAGGAGTGTGTGCCGGTGGGAGAATGGTTTTGTCTCAATTACGGCAGCGCAGGCACTTGCTGTCATTGTATTTGCGGGACGGGCGGAAGTTCGGATTACGGACCGATAGATTGTGTAAGGGGTGGTGACGGCAACAGATACGGCTGTCTTCCCTGTACCAGTCCCACCTCTGCAGTGCAGCCTTCACCAACACCAATCGCCTGCTGCACCGGATCCGACTTTTGCAAGTATATTGAGGACTATTATGACTGCGAAAACAACGATTCATGCAGCTGGGTCTGCGACGTACCGGATCTGACACCCAGTCCCGCATGGTGGTGTTTATACCCAAATGCTGAACCTTACCACAGATGCCGTTATGAAACAATTACCGTTTGTTTTGATCCAAATGAGGCGGGGGGGGCTTGCTACACAAACCAGGACGATTGCGAGCATAGCTGCGTCTTGACCGGCAGTACAATAACCCCAAAACCGGCGATCAACATTTTAACACCATGTGCAGAAAGAGGTTATATTAATTCGCTTGATACCGCTGTCGGCTGTTTTCCTGCGGGTGAAAGAAACGAAATGCTTTCTTTTATTATGCGATGGTCTCTTGGTGTTGCAGGAGGAATATCCTTTCTGTTAATCGTATACGGCGCTTTTGTGATAATGGGGTCGGGGGCAAACCCCGAAAGGGTGAAAGCGGGAAAAGGTATTCTGACGGCTTCAATAGCAGGACTTATATTAATAATATTTTCGGTATTTATACTTGACTTTTTCGGACTCAGAATTCTTCGGATACCGGGACTTTGAAAAATATTTTCAATTTCATCATTTTCCATATAACATTTTATTGTGCAGTTCAGAATACCCCGACGTTCTATCGTCGGGGATGCCCCAAACCATTTGGTTTGGGACTGGTCCTGCACCGTACGGTGAGGGAATGAACTAAGCAATCTAAAGTCTCGTCCAAGGCGATCCTTGTGGATACCCCGAGCCTTCATGCTCGTAGAGTTTTCATTTAAATATTTATAATGTTACTCAATTGTAAAATATATAGAATATACAAAATTGAATAATTGTCCTAACCGCGAAGGGAGGTAGGTTGACAGATGTTATATGACAGACTGTTTGCAAATTTCGTCTTGCCAAAACCTAATCTTTATACTATAGTTTTCCCGTATGGAAAATGAACAAATAATTTCGGCCGAGCAGATAATGGATGAAGAGAACAGAAATCCTGACGGATACGAACACAGAAATGGAGTAAGCAAGGCGCTTCTGGGAATCATTGCGGTACTTCTCATGCTGATTACAGGAGGCGGTGCATATTACCTTGGAACAAAAGGCAGTAACGAAGATGGCGATGTTACTCCAACGGAAACACTTTTACAAACCGAAACACTAGGTGAAGAAACGCAAGATATGGGTGATGCGGTTGATATAACTCCGACAGTAATGGAAACGGAAACAATAACCCCAACAACTAATCCGTCGGTAACACCAACAGTCACACCCAAAGTTACACTTGTTCCTTTTAATCCGAATTTGAAAGTTGAAAATGAATATAAAATAATAACCTCCACCCCAACCCCAACACCTATTTAAATTCAATTCGAGACTGAAAAAATCAACACGACCTCTTTTTGGTTGACATTCCCCGCAACAAAATAACTACATTATTAAACTATTGAATGATTAAATTGTAAAATTTCCGTGGTCCAACCCTTCCATAATCTACCCTTGCAAGACACGGTCTTTAAAGGGTATTATAAAACAGTGGCAAGTAGACATTCCATAAAAACAAATGTTATTGATGGATATTACCATGTATACAACCGTGGGGTTGGAAAAAGAAGAATATTTAAGGACAAACAAGATTATCTTGTTTTCACAAACTACCTGAAAGAATATCTTTCTCCCCCCTTTGATCCTTCAACTATAACCGTAGATGTACACTTTAAAGACACGGTCTTTAAAGGGGTGCCCAGACAACCAAAAAATTATTACAAAAAAGTTGAACTGTTGGTATATTGTTTAATGCCTAACCACTTTCATTTACTTCTTAAACAGTTATCCGACAATTCCATGAAAGAATTTCTTCATTCTCTTTGTCTTAGATATTCTATGTATTTTAATAAAAAATATCGGCGAGTGGGGCCTCTGTTTCAAGGAAGGTTCAGGGGTATTCAGGTATTGGATGATTCATATCTCTTACATTTGAGTCGGTATATTCATTTAAACCCATCAGACAATTTCAAAAGGTTGGAAAATGCATATTCATCATATGCAGAATACCTGAATAAACGAAATACCAAATGGATACACACTCAAGACGTAATAAAACATTTTAACAAAAAAGTTCTACCCGAATACCGAAAATTTAACAACTATGAAAAATTTGTTACAGGGTATAACAATAATGAACTGATTGCTTTGGAAATCGGTGGCCTTACTCTTGAATAAGATTCACTTGTTTAAAGAGCACCCTTTAAAGACCGTGTCTTTAAAGCTTCAGTCTTTCCGACGATGAAACTTAGCCCTTTTTAGAAAGTCCTTAAATAATTTTTACATGCAGAAATTCAGGCGAAAATGGAAATTTACTCGGAGGGACCGGTATAATTTTCGTGAGAGATACACCCACGATTATCACACTCCATTTGCTTTAAATCAACCATACGCAAGCGAACTCCGTAAGGAAAATTAACCGGAACATTATTGTCCCTTCCTTCAAAAGAGTGACATTCTTTGCTATTCAACCCTCTAATTACCGGATTTTCATGAGTGCAACCAATAATGTTATTTTCTGTAGACATATATTATTTATTTTTCAATAGATGCGTATTTTATCTTAATTCCATTCTTCATTTCAAGTATTTTTCAAAAGATGGTCTTGCGCACTGACATGCCCGGTTGTAAATTGTAAGAAATTACCGATTTGGAATATGCCAGTATATATCGGACCGGAAGGAAGACCACCTGTAGAAACCGTTAATGATTGGCTGGATTTGCTTTACAGTACTCCAACGATTACACAAAGAACTAAAATAGCCGATGAAACTTTTGCACAAACGATGGCTAAAGCTCGTCGGGAGCATCCGGAGCCGGACAGCACGGACACCCCGCAAGACTTACCCGCGCAGTCTTCCAACACTGATCCTGGTTCTAAATTATTGGAGGTTTATCACACCAAGAAATTTACCCCGCAGACGAGAGACCTGGAAGGTCAAAAAGGCGTTCATACAATCATGGATAAAAGACCTGCACCGGTTATGGGAGCTAAAAATCCCCGGGAAGTCTTTGTAGATGAAGAGCTTTATACACGAAGACTCGTTTACACTCCAAAAAGGAAGGGCTGGGGTACAAAAAACCAAACAAGAGATGATTTCTGTGCAGACTTCCCTAAAATATTCCGTAAAAGAAAACCGCAAATCGCAAAATGGCTGAAAGAAAATCCTAATCGCCCCGAAACGCCACTCGTACAGAAACTTTATGATTCAATCCCCGATTAACTTTCGGTTTTTCCAATTTATTCTTTCCCCTCTTTGATAGAAATGAGTTGGTGGTATAATTGCTTAAGTTTTAAAAACTCGGATCCCACTTCGCCCCGCTAAGCGGGGCTTCGAGGGGTAAATGAGAGGGGGCGATCTTTATGGTTGTTGTCAAAAAACAAAAAGGAGAGACGGAAGACCGTCTTATCGCGCGGTTTAAGAAACTTGTCACATTTTCCGGAGTCTTACAGGAAGCCCGCGACAGAGCTCACTATATTCCTCCGTCCGAAAAAAGGAAAGAGAAAAAATACGCGGTAAAACACAAGATTGAACTTGAGAAAAAGAGGAATGGATAAAAAAAGTAGAGACAACAAGTAACATGTCGGATGTGTGGTCATTTGGCAGTTATTAATTTACAGGGATTTTGTGGTTGTTTTTTAAGAGCGTATCTTTACCCAATCTTTAACCAATATACATTTTACCAATCCGCAATTTTAAGTTCTTCCATCTCTTGAGGTGTAATTCCCATCCTGATAACGATCTGCCTTTTTAAAAAGCCTTGAAAGTCAGTGTTTCTTTGCCCTTCAACAGAGGCAAAAGTACAATTTGCCAAAAGCAAAACTCTTTGGGGTTTAATTTTTCCTTTTAAGGCTATTCCAACGTCTGATGCCCGTTCGTCTATACCCGCTTCAACAACTGCCCTTCCCGTGTTTAATTCATCCCCAATCGCTTCGGGGTTCCAAGATTCCTTGGCATCGGAATAAATTTGAGATATCAATGTTGTTGCCAATTCTCTAAGTTCGGAAGGTATGGAATGCTGTCTTACAACTTTTAACGCCGTCTTTTTTAGTCCTTCACCTTCCAAGTCTACATAGACCAACTCTTCGGTGATTACAACATTTTTTGATATCTCACGTCCTAATAATCGTCTTGTCCTTGTCTCCTCTTTTACTCTTATGCTTTTTAAACTCATCTCAGCCGGTATTCCTTCTATGCCCATTCTATTTCGATTATATCACCAAAGGCAATAATTGCTGTTTAATGCCCAAGACACAATGTTTTGACATTCAGTAATTTTACTTTTAGTCAAAGGGTCTACCCAAATCATTTTGAGAGAATATAAAACTGCCGAAAAATCTTATTTATGAAATCTTGGAAATTAATGGGAATTTTGGAGTGGAGTTTATTGTTTATTGTTTATTGGTTATTGTTTTGCTAAAATTCACATTGTCGTGAAAGTGATAAATTCAGTAATCGGTTATATCAGTGAAGTCAGACATGAACTTAAACAAGTGACGTGGCCAAAAAAAGACGCCGTTATACGGCTTACGGCAATCGTTTTTATATTTTCCGGAATCGTGGGGGCTTACTTGGGCGGGCTTGACTACGGGTTTACTAAACTATTAGAATACATGGTCTCGAGATAGAGTAAAAGAGCTGGAGAGCGGGAGAGTGTAAGAGGGTTAGAACTTTCACTCTTCTACTCTTATACTCTTCCACTCTTTTTTGTATGGATGAGATTAAACAATCGGTAGACGAAAGAGGAACCGGGGGTAAAAAAATCCCCGGCCATATTGTTATTTCCAAATCGGACGACCCTTTGGCAAAATGGTATGTGGTTCACACATCATCAGGGCATGAAGCAAGGATATCGGAAACCCTGCGCCAAAGAGTGGAAACAATGAATCTTGAAGGTAAGGTTTTTGAACTATTAATTCCAACACAAGATAGAATTGTCATAAGAGGCGGTAAAAAATCAACCGTCAAAGAAAAAATATTCCCGGGATATCTTTTGGTCAAAATGATTCTCGATGATCCGACGTGGCTTGCGGTCAGAACAACCCCCGGTGTTACCGGATTCGTGGGTTCGGGAAACACACCCACGCCCCTATCAATGAGTGAGGTTGAAAACATTACAAAATTCGTTTCCAGTCCGGCAAAGAGATTTAAAACCAAATTTTCCGTTTCTGAGGCGGTCAAAATCACCGATGGACCATTCACCGACTTTCTTGGTTCAATATCCGAAATTGATGAAGAGAAAGGTAAAGTTAAAGTTCTTGTTTCAATCTTTGGAAGAGAAACACCGGTTGAGTTGGACTTATTACAGATTCAAAAAGTCTGACGAAATCCTGAGTTATACCGGAGGATTGAGTTGAACCCGCTTCAGATAACGAAAGTATAAATTTGACTTTATTGATAATTAATCCTATGATTATAGGATGAATGAATGTAAAACAGATTACAGCAAATTCGGAATGTGTGATACGAGTAGGGGTCCCGACGGGTGTTATTTAATAAAAGAATTGCGTGATCAAGCTGTAAGCGGTGGTCTGATGTCTCCAACGGAAAGGAAAGGAAGTGGTCCTTATTGGAGTACTAAAGCATGGAATGCTTATATGAAACGACTTGAAACAGCATCCAAAAATGGTTGTGCTTGTGCAACTGAACTGCTTACGGCAATTAATAATATTACAAATAATAAAGTCGAGAAAAACGAACTGTTTTAGTAACAGATACATTCCAGCCATATACGTTAAAGCTCAGAAATAGGAAAAGTTGATTACTGTATCTGAAAAAAAACTCTTTGTGAAATCGAAATGTCTTATTAGCCAGACGGGCAATACTGAAACGTCGCCGTTTAGTACATCCCATCCCGTTTGTCTAAAATGGTACAAATTTCGATTATCTTTTCTCTCTTAATCTTTTCCAAATATTGTTCGGCGGTTCGCACATCATTTTCCCTCTCCTCATCCGTGCTCCACGTTGAATCACCATTTCTTACTCTTTCTTCGTACACATTATTTGCTATCACCAATAACGGTGGAATTATAAGACTATTCAACATAGAGCACACTATTTTTGCAACTTCTCCTTGCCTTCCATCAGGACAATTTAAGCATCTTTTACCTCTCGGATTTAGTTTTTCGCAAAATGACATGCTAACCTTTATTGCATCTTTACCAAACCTGTTCTTATCATTATAATACTCTTACCTCATGAAAAATGAGGGAGATACTGAAAAAAGGTAAAAGAGCAAGAAGGTAAAAAGGTAAAAGTATCGAAATTAAACGTTTTTTCTTCTTTTACTCTTCTACTCTTTCACTCTTTTACCCTTTATTTAATATGGCGAAAAAGATTAAGGTCGTTTTAAAATTAAATCTCAAGGCAGCAGAAGCCACTCCGGCTCCACCGGTTGGAACCGCATTGGGACAGCACGGTGTTGCCATCATGGACTTTGTGAAGGCATATAATGACCGCACCAAGGATATGAAGGGGGCTGTTGCGCCCGCCGTTATCACAATTTATGAAGACAGGAGTTTTGAATTTGAAATTAAAAAAGCACCCGTTTCCGAAATGATAAAAAAAGCGCTTGGTCTTGAAAAAGGTTCGGGATTAACTCCAAGAACAATGGTCGGAACTCTTACAAAAACCCAGGTTGAGACAATTGCAAAAGAAAAAATGGATGATTTGAATGCATTAGATCTCGAAGGGGCAAAAAAGATTGTGGAGGGCACAGCCAGAAGTATGGGGGTAAAGACAGAACAATGAACACCAATAAATACCAATATTCAATAAATACAAATGTCCAATAAAACACAATTGGAAATTTGAAATTTGTACTTATTGGTACTTATTTGAAATTTAATCATGGGTAAAACAAAAACAGCATTTGTCGGAGGAGTAATTGAAGAAAAGTTGTCGTCCGAGGAAAAATACAAACAAAAATTGGCCAAGAAGAAGGCAGAGGCTGCTATGGCACAAGGGGGAAAAGAAGGAAAAGCAGAAAAAGTAAAAAATGTAGAATCCTTCGGCAACGCTCAGGACAAGTTAGTAGAAAAGGCAGAATTAGAAAGGAAAGTAGAACAAGCAGAACATACGAAATTGGCAGAGAAGGAAGAAAAACAGGAAGAGAAAGCAGAATCCTTCGGCTCCGCTCAGGACGGGCAAGCAGAATCGGTAGATGAAGCAGAAAAAGACTCCGGCGAGGTAAAGCCCGGCTCAAAAGAGGACTATGACGAGGCAAAGCAGGCTTCGGAAGAAAACTCCGGCGAGGCGCAGAAAAAGAAAGTTCATGTAAGAGGAAAGAATTACATAGGCGCAAAGGCAAAGGTCGATACCGGACGATTATACAAACTCACGGATGCGATAAAACTTATACGCTCACTATCCTATGCCAAATTTGACGAGACCTTTGAGCTTCACCTTGTCGTTAAAAAACAGGGTATTAATATAAACACTGTTCTCCCCCACCATTTCGGAAAAAGCAAGAAAGTCGAGATTGCCTCCGATTCGACGGTAAAGAAACTTCAGTCGGGTAAAATCGATTTTGACCTTCTATTGGCGACGGCCGAAATGATGCCGAAGCTGGTTCCTTTTGCAAGACTTCTCGGCCCCAAAGGCCTTATGCCTAATCCCAAGAACGGGACATTGATAAAAAACGAGAAGGAGGCGGAAAAGTTTTCTACAGACCAAAAGACAATTAAAACTGAAAAAGATCATCCTGTCATTCACACCGCTGTGGCCAAAATGAGTATGAAAGATGATGAGATTGAAGAGAATGTCAATGCAGTTCTCAATGCGATAACAAAAATTCAAATAGCCAAATGCTATATTAAATCCACAATGAGTCCTGCACTCAAGCTTCAGGTATAGTCAATCAGTTACTTGGTTACTTTATCAATACACCACGGGGAAAATTAAGGGGATTATGCCGTTTATATTACTTTTTCCAAATAGGAAGAAGGCAATAAATACAATTACTATCCAAAAAATCAACCAAAGAACCGTTGAAACGACGCACCCTATCCCCCATCCGGCACCTCTTTTGACTCCCAGAAGTATAGCGGGAGAAAAAATGAGGACTATATAAATTAAAATTGAAATTAAAATCAGCGCTACAATCACGATACCGCGCATGGAATAATTAACGTTTGAGGAGGCCAGTGCCCCTATCAAAAAAACGACAACTGTATAAAAAACTATTGCAACCGATACCATAAATCCCAAAAGGGCAACAACGGCAAACATCTTCCCCGCTGGATGACCGGAAGAGTTTTGCAGGTTTTCTTTGACAACATCCCCCTGTTCACTTGTTTTAACAGGCGTACTTTTTTTGAGAAGTTTTACAATAATAATTGTAAATACGGCAAGTATTGCCAACATTCCCAAAACTACTCCTATTCCTATCATAATTTCTTTTCCGTATAATTTCGCGCGCGACGGAGCGTATGAGCCTTTAACCTCATAGCTTTCCAAAGGAGAGAGATTTGAAGCGCTTTTAGAAACTGAACCGCGGCCAATTGATGTGACATATGAGTCCAATGCTGAACTCACTGCTCCATATTCACCTCCGGCACTGGGTGCAAGTTTGGCAGTTTCCGCGGACACATCTTCAAACCGGTAATCAACAGATCCGGTTGCACCTTTCATATAAAGGTCGGAGTCGGTGGACATTCCAATATTCACACTTTGAACAGATTCTTCCGCCTGAAAGGTTTTAAACGTATAACTGTATGCACCAAAAACGTCCTTCTTTGTATATCCCTTGGCGCGAAAGTAAACAAAAAAGGCTCCCGATTTGCCCTGCAAAAGCGGTTCAGCAAGTTTCACCGTAAGGGTGTCATTCGTATAATCGTAAACGGCCTTTTTGTATTTTGAGTTGTAATAGCTGCTGTTATAGTAATCCGGTTCACTATACTCCGTACAAACACTCGGAGGATATCTGCGTGTCACAGGATCGTATACACCCTGCTCGTAGTGTACACATACTTTTTGTTTGAACATTTGGTAAACCAGAATGTTGCCGGCTTCAATATCGGGAATTCTTAATTTTATTTCTTCAAGTTTTTTGTCTGAAGAATTGCCAACAGCAATTCGGGCGTTGACAACCGTTTCACCGTTTCCCCGGAAGATTACCGAATATGTATGCATCTGACCAAAGAAAGTCTTATCCTGATATGGAAGCGGGTAAAGATCGGGGGCAACTTTCTCTGGTAGCTCAACCGCTTCCTGCGGGATCTGGGCATTTGCAAAGACTGCTAGGAACAAAGGCGAAATTAAAATAAGTAAAATACCAAAGATCTTTCTCACGATTTAAGATTAACATCATCAAACCGATTCTGTCAATTTTACAAATTATTGATATAGCCTCCCAAGTTTAATTACCGATTTACTTATAAAATATTTTTTATTAGAATTAATTTAACATGTCTGAAACAACGTTTGGTTTTATTGGAAAATTATTCAAAGCTAAAAAACCAATACAAGTTCAAAAACCGACAGATGCTGCCCCTGAAGAGAAAAATGCACCTGTTACATCCGAATGGTTACAAAGAGAAAATGGTAGGTTGGGTGAAGAGGCAACAGCACATGCAATCGGAGATACTTTATTTAACGGCCCTCCATCCGAGACTCCTTTCAATTTTGAAGCTTTATCTAATGAAGGCACTGGTAAATCTATATTCACCTTAAAAGCACAACAAAAAACACTTCCCACAAATACCATTGATACTGTAGAGATTCATGATGTCAAAAATGAAAGACTTGCACAAGAAAAAGCAGGACGCAAGCACGTGAGGGTTGATGCTGCAGCCGCCAGAACAAATGTTCCAAGCCCTAATTTATCAGACGTTGAAACACGAAAACAACTTCCCCACCCATAATTCTATAAACAGGTACTTGTAATAAAAACCAGTTTTGTATAAAATAACCATTGTTGTCCTAAGAAAGCATACATTGACAAGGGAGAAAATTCTGAAACAAGTTCAGGATGACAAAAACCCAGTCATATAAGTTGTGCCGAGGAAGTGAAAAAGGTTAATTAAGTTAGTAAGTAATTTAGTTAATTAAGTAACACGCCTTGGGCGTGTTTTTTTTGTTTTTCATTAGACATTTAAAAAAACCAACTCTAATTTATGATAAAGTCACAAAAACCACTATTCGTTGATAATTTGACCGAGGAATTAAAATCCGCCAGCGGATATGTTTTGGTGGATTTTAACGGTTTAACAGTAAAAATGCAGCGGGAACTGAAAAAACAGCTCCGTCCAATTGGTGGAAAAATGGTAATTGTAAAAAATACATTATTTAAACTGTCCGCTCAAAAAGCAAAAGCGCCACAAGAAATTGCTTCCGATACTGTTTTGCAAGGCCCAACTGCATTAATTATCGCGAAAGACGATCCTCTTGCCATTCTTCAGGCAGTTGCCAAATTTGCCAAGGAGTCAGAAATTCCTCAATTGAAAGTTGGCGTAATTGACGGCACTTTTCAAAACAAAGAAACCCTTATTAAACTTGCGTCCTTACCTTCAAAATCCGTATTGCAGGCACAGGTTCTGGGTGCAATCCAAGCACCAATGTACGGGATTGTCGGAACACTGCAGGGAAATTTACAGAAATTACTTTATATCATTTCAGAGTACAAGAGTAAAAGAGTGTAAGAATTTACTTCTACTCTTCCACTCTCCCGCTCTTCTACTCTCATTTAGGAGGTGGTGATAAATATGACAGACGATGTAAAACAGGAAGAAACAAAAAAGGAAGAAAAATCTTTATCTAAAGGTGTTGAAAAATTGGTTGAGGAAATTTCAAAATTAACCGTTTTGGAGCTCTCCGAATTGGTTAACGCTTTGCAGGATAAGCTTGGTGTTTCGGCGATGCCTATGGCAGCATCCGCTCCGGTTGCAGGAGCAGCTCCGGCAGCAGATGCAGCAGCAGATGCAGGCGGAGGAGCACAAAATCTTGTTATGACCGCGTCCGGTGAGAACAAGATTGCGGTTATCAAGGCACTTCGTGAAATTAATCAAAACTGGGGTCTTAAGGAAGCAAAAGACATGACAGAAGCACTTCCTGCCGAAATTATCAAAGGCGGAAAGCCCGAAGATGTTAAGGCAGCTGCCGAAAAATTAAAGGCGGCGGGAGCTCAAGTAGAATTAAAGTAATTAAAAATGCCACGTGTTTTTAAGTGATGTTTCCAAACTTCTCTTAGCCGTGGTATTTTTATTTACACACATCAATATTTTTTTAGATATTCACCTCTGTCTTTATTGTGCAGTTCAGAATACCCCGATGCTCTGTCGTCGGGGGATGAATGAACTAAGCAATGTAAACTCTCGCCGAAGGCGATCCTTGTGGATACCCCGAGCCTCTGTGCTCGGGGAGTTTTCATTGTAAATTATTTTAATTATTAAATTTGTTTCTCGCTTATTACTACTACACTACTACAGAGTAGTGTAGTGTAGTGTATTTTAAATAATAAAGATTGAAGGTATTCTATTTCTTTCCCATGTACAAAAACTTATTTGCTTCTTTTAATGTTCTATCTATCCCTTCTTTTTCGTTCATCTTTGTCGCAAGTTTTTTTACTGCCCCCATTCTCCTTTCGGAAAGCTTATATTGAGCAATAGCAAGAAGAAGTTCCGGTAAATGAAATTCAATCGGGCCACGGGGTAAATTTTTGGGTTTTTTCCATTTCAACGGGAGTTTGGCTATTACGTTTTTAAATCCTTCCCCACCCTGTTCAAGCCAAACACTAACCTTATGTATCGTTGTGTTGCTGGTGTGTACAGTATCAATAATTTCTTGATAGGTAAGACCGGCTAAAAGCAATTTGGCGATTCGCAATCTGACAGAAAGATTCCTGACCTCATTAGCTGTCAATAAGTCCTGCATGAAAACGGCAGTTTCATCCGACCTTTTAACTATTCCGAAAGCGTATATCAAGTCCAACATTAAATCCAGCTTCTCTTCATTTGTCAACTTATCTATCTTTTTCCTGTTTGTATAAAAAGTCCTCCCCATATTTTAACTCTACTACTCTGTAGTAGTGTAGTGAATAAGAAGAATCAATTTTATACAAGTAAAAGGGGTGTAACTTCTCGCTATCGTTGACAGACTGTTATTGCACCTATCCCTGCTTTTGGAGAGTCTAAAATCTGTTATCATCCTCGTTTGATTCCTAAGTCGCTTGTGTCAAGTCAAACTTGGCTTCGATCCCCAGAATGACGAGGGTGGTTAACATTAAGCGCTAATCTTGTGTTAACAGCAAAACATCCACATCCTTTTTTACTCTATAACTTTAAAATAGTGAAGTGTAAACCAAACCAGACCAATTTTAGATATCAATTAAATGTTAATGATTTGAATATTGGTGTTTAGCTTTATTTCTTCATTACCTTTTTTTTGCAAAATATAAAAGACATTTTCTTTGTTTTTAATCCCTAAAAAAATGAGGGGAAGATCTAATTTATCAATATCCGGAAATTTGGTTGAATAAATTATTCCGGTGTCTTTATACCATGGTTCAAGTCCAAAATTTAATTTATATTGCAAAAGCCCTACCGACAGATGATGGCCGTATAGATTGTTATCCTGTCCGAAACCGATTCTCTTATATCCCATTTCCTGCGCAGTTTTCAAAGACAGAAAATCGGCCAGAGCTCCCAAACTCCAGTTCGGAGATTTCAGTCTTTCTACAATGCCGTAACCGACGGTGAAAGATTTGTCATCGCAGATAAAAATGTTTCCGCCTATAAACTTTTTGTCTTTATACAAAAACACACCACCCGCCTTTTTACCCATCTTTTTTTTGTACACCAACCATTGAGGGTTAATTTTTATATTCGCCTTTTCTTTGGAGGACAAAAGTTCGTAATATTTATCAAACCATTGAGTATATTCCTTGACCGTTAATGTTTCTATTATCTCATAAGAAAGGCCGTATATATCCATATTCAAAAGCCAGTTTTTTAGGTGTTTTCGCATTTTTTTGCTTTTTATAAATGTCAAAGGGTCCCTTTTAGAAATATCCATCCCCCACCCGATCTTCTGCGGACGAAGAAGACCAAAATCTTTGTCTTCAGTAATTAAATTGACCATGTCGGGCGACAATTTTTGCGCGCGTATATAATCATCTTTATTTTCAATATCACAAATCTTTAAGCCAAAAAAATCTTTAACGGCAACTTTGGCAGAAGACGTTTTCAGGGAAAGTAGTTTGTATACATTTTTGATGATGTCTTTTGCATTATCCGTCAACTCATGCGAGCTTTTCAGAATGCTTTTGGGAAACATCAGACGAAGTATTCTTGACCCCCCTTTAAAGACCGTGTCTTTAAAGGGTACGCCTTCAGTTATTAAAAACTCGTTTTCGGATTGCAGGTGTTCGAAACGATAGCCGGGACGGGAGTAGGAAATACTATTGCTTAATTGTTCTTGTGCTTTAAGTTTATAAATCCCTGCTTTTATGTCTCCAGTTACTTTCTTCCAATCGTTTGATTTGGTTTCCAGGATTATCTGTGAAGCGGGTGTTTTTTGAGAATATTGTTTTGAAATTTCATCTACATTAATTTCATAATCCACCCCCATATGTTCAAAAATATGAAAAACGTCCATCGGTACGGCTCCATTGCTGTTATGAATTTCGGATAGTACGGGAAATGCGTCGGTGTAGCGGGGATTGCATTCTACCGGATATACATTCCCTTCCTTAACATTGGTGATAAGATCAAGTCCAAAAATACCTTTGTAACCCAAATTATTATATATATATTCTCCAAACTTTATTGCAAATTCTTTTGCCTGAGAATTTAAATTGTCGTCGTAATTTCCAAAAGCAAAATCGTGTCCGCAAAACAACCCGGACCCTTCGGATGTGTCGCGCGTTTCGGAAATATCTAAAATCTGCGTTTGAATTCTCCCCGTAAGAACCCCGCTTTTGGTAGTGCAGGCTGCGATACTCGTCGGAACTCCTTCAATAAATTTCGTTATATTTACATTTTCGATTGCAGACAATTTCTGCTTCTTTAGTGTAAATTTATCCATGAATGCGCGATAATCATCAATATTATTTATGAAGGCCGTTCCCGTTCCTCCGCCGGTTGTCATTTCACAAATCTGGAAAACAAGTTTTCCGCCGTACTTTTCGTAAACCCGTTTATAGACCTCTTCGGTAAGCTGCGCGAAAGGTACGGTTTCCCCTTTTATCGATTCAATCCCCGCTATATCAAGCAAATTTCTGAACGACAGTTTATTCTCTATTTCATATTTCACCGTCGCCGAATTTCCAATAAGTTTCCATCCCATTCTGTGGGCTGCCGTTTCGGCACCCTTGGTCGGTTTGTAAATTAAAAGATGGGGATTATTTTTGGAGTTTATAAAAGACTTCACGGATTCAAGTTTGAGAATCTCGCCCGCATTCATCTGATAAACAAATGCTTCCGGGTCAGCCTTCTCTGCACAAAAAACTTCAATATCTTTCGATATAATATCCGTCTCTTTGCGGTATTTAAAACAAACTATTGAATAGTTGGGAAAGTATTCCGACGGGACAACACGCGAAAAAGCATTTGGGGCAACCCCGATGATGTGCGGAAGATTTTTAGTAATTTTGATTATCCGTTTCTTATCCATGATATTTATTGAACATCTCTTGCTCGGCAAACGAGCAAGAAACACATCTTGCCGATATATATTTCGTACTGGAACTAATGATATTTAATAATCCTTATAATTTATCGTTTTTGATTTTTCCTGGTCCACAAATTTTTATACCAATCGTATTTTTCTACCTCACTCTCATCGCTTTTTACCAAGAATCCCGCCAAATCCCGTCTTCCGACAATCATTTTTACCCGCATATCTGAACGTTTTGCCAAACTGGCGACAGTTTTAATGCGCCTTCCCGAAAGATAAAAAACCACATTTATCATTTTACGCACACCTTTACCCATCTGATTCTTAACCTTTTTTTGGGCAATAATATTTTCCGGGTAAGTTAATTCCAGGTCTTCGGCAAAGTTCACATCTATCGATGTCCTCCATGCTCCCGTATCAAGCTTAACCGGAACAAAGTGGCGTCTTTTATTCCTATCAACAATTTTTACAAGCTCCCAGACATTTATCGTTTTGATCTCACCATCTTCCTGCCTGACTCTTCCTGCAAATTTCTCCGTAAACAGAGCGCGGGCAATTTTTACACCATGTTCCGCATTAATAACCTCCAGGTCTTCAATTTTATCAAGACGGCGTCTCAAACCCGTTCTGTTGGCAAGCTGGATCTGAAGTCCCGGTTGGGCATTCATCTCAATAATCATCGGACCTTTTTCCGGGTGCATAACAACATCAACACCAACGTATGTCAAACCCGATGCAATCTGAGCGTTAACCGCAGTTAGTAAAACACCATTCCAATGAGGAATTTTTACCCCATGAAGTTTACGATTTGACCCGGGTTTACGGCGAATATAATCCTCGTGCCATATCGCCCTTGTGGTTATACCGGTTGCAATATCAATCCCCACACCAACTGCTCCCTGATGAAGATTCGCCTTTCCTTTTGATTCACGGGTGGGGAGCCTTAGCATTGCCATCACCGGAACTTTCTTAAAAACAATCACGCGAATATCGGGTGTTCCGCGGTAACAAATCTTACGGAATATTTTATGCCTTCCGACGTATTCCTGAATAAAGGCTACATCGGGAACGCTTCCCATACTGTATGCTCCTTCTAAAATATCCAAAATGTGAATTTTAAGGTCATCCGCAGTAACCTTCTCTTTTTGGGTATTTATCCAGACATCCTTTTCTTTAATTAAAATTTCTTTTCCTTTCCTACTTATATGAGATTTTTCAGCTCTTTTTTTAAGAACCACTATTCCGTCTCCTCCAAGCCCCCGGCTGGGTTTTAGGGCAAAGGCATCAGGAAGAGTTTCCCAATTATAGTCAAATACATCCGAAGGCTTCCTGAACCGTTTGAGGATTTTTGGCGTCGGGACGCCTGCTTTTTTAAGTATTCGCCATGTCTGGATTTTTGAATCAGCGATTTTCTTCCCAGCACGGGTATTAAAACGATAGGAGTATTCCTGTGTACGGGAATTAAGACCGAGAATGTTTGATAGTTTCATATAAACACGATTTACACGGATATATTTCGGATTTACACAGATTTATCCGCGAGTCTCCGCTTACAATCCGTGTAAATCATTTGCTTTTTATGAGTTTTCTAAATCTCCACAATTCCATGACGCGAAGACCTGTATATCTTCCAAGAATAAAATCTGCCACAAATACCAAAAGAAGATATACCTCGGGATGAAGCAAAGCATATTCCTGAACCGGTTTATAGGTCATAAAAAGATACGATATAACCGATAAAATAATTGTCTCAGAAGTTAATCTTATGGCCGTTTTTACGCTTTTTCCGAGTTGTATTCTTATGAAGTCCTCGGTTAAAAGAGCAAGAATTAGAACTGCAAAAATTGATACATTAGTCAATCCGGGAAATCTGACAACAGGGGCCAGAAAAAGAATTGATAAGACACCCACCGATACCGTCCATAAAATAAGCGCCATCCTCGGAAG
>CAZAUT010000006.1:0-52572 GCA_964488535.1 uncultured Gammaproteobacteria bacterium | reverse complement strand
CAAGCAAAGAGTATGTTTCTTCAGTACATTGGGATGGAGGAAGAAAATTTGTCACTTGAAGAGTTGGGAAAGAAAAGTATAAAAGAAAGACAGGAGTTTATGGGTAGGGGCTACACTTTTGGAACCCTCAAATACGACGAGGACGAAAATATTACCGAAGAGATAAAAGACATAAACTACATGGTTTATATTGTAGCCCAAGAGATATACCAAGAAGAAAAAGGTTGGCAACCGATAGTTGATTATAAAAAACACATATTTGGCAGTATGGAGAAATATGGGGAAATAAAGAAGGTCTATAAAGCAGGACTTGATTGGAGTATGGAGTATTTTGAGACGATCTATGCTCGGTTGGGCACCAAATTTGACGGATACTATCCCGAAAGTGTGGTTGGAGAAGTAGGATACAAATTGGTTAAAGACAACATCGGAAAGGTTTTCAAAGAAAGCGAAGGTGCGGTAATTTTTGAGGGAGAAAAATTCGGTCTTCATACAAGGGTTTTCATAAACAAAACCAATCTTCCCACATACGAGGCAAAAGAATTGGGACTTGCACCTGCGAAATATAAGGATTTCAAGTACGACAAATCAATAATGGTTGTCGGAAAGGAAATCAAGGAATATTTTGCCGTACTTGTGGAAGCGCTAAAACAAGTAGAACCGGAACTTGGTAATGTGACAACACCAATCTGTACGGGAATGGTAACTGTGCCGTCAGGAAAAATGGGAAGCAGGTTTGGAAATGTAGTTACTGTCAATTGGCTTTTGGATCATTTGAAAGATTTAGTGAAAGAAAGAATGGAAGGGGAGTATGAAAAAAACGAAAAGGAAGAAATTGCCGAAGTTGTAGCACAAGGAGCCTTGAAATACGCTTTTTTGAAAAATTCAATCGGATCTGACTTTGTTTTTGACATTAACTCTTCTGTTTCTTTGGACGGCAATTCAGGGCCGTATCTGCAGTATACGTTTGCAAGAACACAGAGTGTCCTTGCAAAGAGTGAAAGAGTAAAAGAGCAAGAGAGTAAAAGCGAAGCACTTTGTCATTCTAACCCTGAGCCGGTCGAAGGGGAAGAATCTCCCTCTCTAGTGCCTAGTGCCCAATGCCTAGTGCCTGAAGAGCATGCAATCCTCCGCCACCTTTTCCACTTCCCCGAAATCGTTGAGTCGGCAGCAGTTAATTACGCCCCAAATCTCATCTGCAATTATTTGTACGAACTCGCCCAAAAATTCAATACATTCTATAACAAACATCGAATTATCGAAGCAATTGATCAGGTTAAACAGGAAAATCGAGGAAGGAAAGAAAAGAACTCAGTTAATTCAATTAACTTTGTTAACAATTTAACTCAGCAAGACTTTCGTCTTGCATTGACCTCCTCCGTCGGTACCGTCCTTCATACGGGGCTTTCGCTATTGGGAATTCAAGCGCCGGAACGAATGTAAAGGCGCGCAGTCCATCCTAATTTTGGCACGAGGCGACAACGAATAGTTCCAAGAAGCCGAATGCGAAAATTGTGTTGGACAAGCACCGAAACGGATGTAAATTAGGAAAACAGCAGGCAGCCTGCCTTTTCTACTTAATCTGTCTCACGCCGGCACTTATTTTAAGATTATGGTACAAGAACGAAATGTTTGGTTCATTTATAAACTGGGTACAAATATTACATTGGATTGAATAAATAAGCATAATGTATTAATATAAGATCAATATTTTATGACCACCAGTGAACAAGTAAGAGATAACAGAAGAACGCGAAATAGCGTTTTTTCCGAAACAGAAAAAACGGAGATGGAAAGCAGACTGGTAGGCTGTTTGTGCGGTAATGTATTAACAAAGGCGGAAATCCAACAAAAACTTGGTATCTTGGAAGGAACGGTGGATTTTCACTTGATGAATAGTGTCATGTATGATTTGGGGTATAACGAACGAAAGAGAGAAGAGGGGAGATTGCGTGTTGCAATTGAAAAGATCGGAACGGATAGGGGAGTTTTTTATCTTTACCATTATTACCTTCAGGAGGACGAAAAAGAGCTGGTAGAAGAAGGATGTTTGAGTTCCGGTGCAACAGAATATCGGTCATTGGGGAAAAGATATTCTGCCGTTTTGGGTAGAGATGCCTTAAAAGGAACCCTTACGTTTTGAAGAAAGTTAAATTGTCCGGAATAGACGACCTTTCATTTCTACTTAATCTGTCTCACGCTGGCATTCATTCTTCCGTGAAGACCGCCTTGAATAATTGTTGCCTGAAGCCAGTTGCCGCCGGGATTTAACTTATACGAAGCCCATCGGTCATTCCCAAAGGTTTTTCCCGCGGGAATACTTGATATTCTACGGACAGAAAACCAACCATCCGGATCTTCGGTTGTCAAACTTGCGGTATTTAATCGGTTTTCAAGTCTTATAAAAGTATTTTTCGCAAACGGACAAACAACACATCTTGGATATGGTATTCCTTCATACGGACAGAAAATATTTGGATATATTCCTTCCCGCACAAGACAAGGAGAATTTAATGGAAGACCATTAACTATATTTCTGACCACCTTTTCAATATCAATTGTTTCAATATTCCGTTCAGGCTTTTCAGGCATAAATGATAAAAGAAGATTATATCACCAATTGGGGATTATTTTCTGTAATCAACAATTGAAATGGAGAAGTAAATCTCAACCTCGTCTTTTTCCCGGTGTACCAGCGATTCGATGAACTTCAGTGGTCGAAGTTCCTGTCCATCTGCCATCATCAAGGTTTTGACTAACTACAATTTTTTTCTGAATCCGAGTCTGTGAAGAGGAATGCGGTGATTCTGTAAATATCGCTTCGGTAACTCTTAAACCTTTTTGATCGTCCTCTATTGTAATAGGGGTGTTTGGATGCATTACTGTTGAACCACATTCTTCAGCAATCACCCTATTCGTTGAAACTATTCTTGCGTGGCCATTTATCGAAATATGACAATTTTTACATGTTTTCCCGGATGAAGGTCGAAGTAATAAATGCATATTATTTTCATGTCGTTCGTCTATTCCGCTAAAATCAATTACCACTAGATTAGGATGTTTTTTCCGTTCCTTTTCTTTTTCCTTTTGAATTCTTCTATTTTCTTTATCGAATGCTTTCTGTTCACGCGGCGTCAGCGCAGGTTCTTCTTCTTTTTCTGGTTCAGCATCCAGAGCGCATTGTATTCCGGGTAAAAGACCGGAACGCCCCCTGCATTCGCCTCTCATATATGTATTTCCGGCTAAAAGTTTTCTGATGACATCTTCTGCAGAAATGAAAGTAGCCTCAATTTTTCTCATAGAAAGACCTATAATGTTTATATATTATATATGTATTTTTATATAATTCAACTGTATTTGGATGTATTTAAATATGAAATTGTGTTTGCTAGCTATAAAATTACATTTGTTACTATAGTCAATTTTAACTTAAACTTCTTCATCGCCCAGCATCGAGAGAATAATTTTCATAGGTATACTAGGTTCGTAAGTCCTCAAGTATTCTAAGAACAATTCATCATCGCCATGATGGTAGCGGTTTGACAATTTTTTAAATTCTTCATCATTTATATTGGGATTATCCCGAAGGTCGAGCATGGCTCTCGTCTCATTAATTTTCCCGGGTAGAATTGTTGAAAGATAGAGTATAGTAAAAAAAGCACTGCCAACGACACATGTGTCACATGCGAAATTTTTAAAATCTCCCCATGTTTTTGCAATTTCGTCGGCTTTGCAACCCGAAGTTGTCAACGATACTGCAGAAGCAGCAGTAATTGTTTGTATCCTTGCGAGGATTGGTGATCTCCGCAAGGGGTTCAATTCGTAGGTGCGTGTTTGTAATTCTTTCATTTGATCTTTGTTACGTCTAATCTTCGAAATTTCTTACTTGTCTCGGCATGGGAAATGAAGACGCCTAATGCTATAAGTTAAAAAACAAGAGTTTAATTTTTATATATTTGCTTTCCATTGCTGATCAATTTGAGTGAGTATGAATGTTTGTTTGATTTCAGTCTAAACATTCCACCTATGAGCTCTTAAGGTAGTTATAATTTCTTCGTCCGTCATATTGATTCTTTTTAGAGTTGTAACTGCACGCCGGTATGTACAGCCCCTACTGCTTATTATTCCCAACGCTTCGTTTAGTAAATCTTCACGGTGTTGTCTTCCGGGTGCGGTAATTTTATTTACAGCTGTTTTTCCGGCATTTGCTGTGGCATGAAAAAACGTGGCTATTAACGCTTTGATGCTTGTTTCTTTTGCCACAATAACTGCACCACCAAGAGTTTCTACTGCTGGTGTTAAGTTTTCAAGAAGGCCCCAGTCGTTTATATTTTGCAAGTTTGTACTTAGTCCACGTCCAAGCAAATACCCACCGATAAATTTTATTGGAATTGCTAATACTTTGCCTAACACACTTGGGTGTTTATCTTTTTCAAATACCTCTTCAAGTGCCCAAAATAATCCGCTTCCTATTCCCCAACCTTCCGCTGGTGTCAAATTGATATTAACAGCTTCCGATGAGTTTGATCCGCAGCCGCTTAATAAAATTGTACTGATTCCCAAAGCAGCTCCTTTTATATACCCTCTGTTTTCCCAAGCAATTTCTCCTCCCGTTTTTGCAACATCTCCTGCAGTTATTCTTAATCTGAAATCATCGGCAAAAAGATAATCAAACCTCTGTTCACAAAGTGGGGGAGCTTGTCGGAAAAAACTTGCAGCTGTATTTTCTGCAGACATGGAAATTAATTTTTCTTACCTTGTTTCCATAATTAGGAATTAGTGATCTTATTCAGCATCAATACAAGTTGATTCAATGATCTCATCTTTCAAACCCCGTGGCGATAGAAGTCGGCCTCCTGTTTCCATGATTTCACTTGGAATGTTCTCTTCTCCGTGTCGCATGTATGCAAGCATTTTTAATAATATATGTGTGGTTACAAATTGCGCCCTTTCTGTTTCGTGTGCCATCGTTTCAAAAAGCCAAAAAGGAGCTGAGGTATGAACCAGTGCTTCAACACCGCGCGAGATCTCAGCACTTCTATGTGCTTGTACAAGTGCCGCGATTTGACTTAGTATTGAGGTGGATGCTGCAGCTTCCTGCAACACTTTACCCAGGTCCTTGTTAGATTTTATGGCACCTTGACTGCTCTGTGCAGCGTTTCTGGCACTGAATGCAAAAGCATCAACAGGGCCTCTTAAAGGTTCTTTGTTTTGTGCAGCAGTGTAAATTGTATCCAAATTGTCGGTGGCATTATCTCGGTCATCCTGAAATTTAGTCATATAACCCATACTTTCATCCGCTCCCTGGGCTTGATTAGACAAAGAATTTAAACTGTGATCAAGCTTTCGAGAAAGTCTAGCGGCTGAAGAACCGGTTTTATGAGTTTCAGCTTTTAATTCCTGAAGAAGTCTTTTTGTTTTTGGAGCACCGTCGACTATAACTTTTAATGGGCCTTTGTAGGGATCATAAATTCCCAACCCAGCGGTTAGATTTAAAGAATTATCGCGTCTGAAAAGTGAAAACGTACCTCCAGAACCACCCATAGAATGAAGCAAAGTTCTGGATGCACTTATCGCCAAATCAAAGCGATCTTCGACAGTCGTTCCACTTCCGCCACCTAATTGATTCATTGTTTTAATTAAAGCAAGTGATACATTACTGCCTTCCCTAATTGTCTGAAGAATGTTCATGTATGTTTGTGAAATTACATCGGCTCTAATTCTAATGTCCATTCCCGGACCACTTCCAAACCCCATTCGTTTGAATTTTTCACCCAAAGATCTTAAGGCATCCGAATATTCACTGTTTCTATGTTGGATAAACTCAGCATAATCAGGTGCAATGTTAAGTTGCCTTGCAGATTCTTGTGATGGGAGAATTATTTCTGTATTCATAATTTTGTCCCATAATATACCACTGAAGGGAGGACGAAGTCAAACGCAATTTATAACCGCTTTTTTCAATCGATATAACTATTAAATTATTTTGTTAGTTGAATGAAATTTCTATGACAATTACGAAGAAAATGATACTTTCGCTACACGGTCGGAATATTATTTTGCTGCTACTTCACTGGGCACGGTGTCCTGGTAAGGAAACGAAACGCGGTCCCTTATCGGATTTTCAGAATATCTGCAGCCTTGTTGATATAATGGACAGGTTTGGACCCTACACACCCCTGGAAATTTTCCCGGTTTCCGCCATGCCTCATTTAAAATGCACTCTTCTGCGAATTCGTATGTTTTGCGTCTCATATTTTGGGGCTTATTGTAAGACATCTGCGCGGTATTTGTCAATCGTACTTTGTATTATCTGTACGAATTTGTGGATTTTATCATAATCATCGCGAACACCCAGGGCTTTTAGCCCTGGGATGAAGCGAACGAATGATATACTTGTTGAGCCCGAAGGGTGAGAATACAGAGGGCTCTTAGCCCTCGGTAGTTTATCTATGCACGGATGTTTCAACAGGGATCTCCCTGCAACCCGTACGACAGGAATACCCTCTTAAAAGCAGATCTCTGTTAATAAAACACTCTTTTGCTCTTGACACGATGATAGGATTAATATATAATTATACCAAATATGGCATCTATAAAACAATTAGATATAATCAAAAAACTTCAGGAGAAGAAGCTGAAATTTTTTACAAGAACCGAAATAGCAAGTTTAATGGATGAGAACAATCGCAACAATATATATAAAATAATTCAAAGACTTGAAAAAAATGGGATAATCAGGCGTATTGTAAAAGGAAAATATGTATTGGAAAACTCAAGTTATAGCACTTTTTCTATGGCAAATTTTGTTGTATCCCCGTCATATATTAGTTTTGAAAGCGCTCTGAATTTTTGGGGTGTTTTGCCTCAGTTTCCCTATATTGTTACATCGGTAACATTAAAAAAGTCAGTTGAAATTGACTCCATATATAATTTTGAATATCAGCATATGGACGCGAAATATTTTTGGGGATATGAGAAAACGGACGATTTTTTAATCGCGAAACCGGAAAAAGCGCTTCTTGATATTATCTATTTACAAACAAAGGGATTACGGAAAATCGATATGTCTGAGCTTGATTTTTCAATCATCAATCGAAAGCTGTTGAATAGTTATATAAAAGTCTTCAATATTAAAGCAATCAAACGGATATTAAAGAAAATATGATAGACACCAACACATTAACACGTTTATCAATTAAATATGATATTGACAACTTCTCGCTTTTGCGGGAAATCGTCCAGATTAGTTTTTTAAATGCGTTTTATTCCGAAGATCGTGCGATAGGCACCTTTTTTAAAGGAGGAACGTGTTTAAGACTTATTTACGGTTCAAGCAGGTATTCCGAGGATTTGGATTTTACGACCGATCTGTCGGAAAATGAAATTAAGAGTCTGCTTTCAAAAGTGATTAAAACGTTGGCGTACGAATATAAAGATATAAGTTTAAAAGATTTAAAAACTCTGCACGGACACAGCTTTAAAATTTATCTGAAAACAGATGTCAGTCCGCAGAATTTGACAATTAAACTTGATTTTTCCAAGAGTGAAAACGTGCTTGATCCTGAATCGGACCCAATTGTTTCTGAACTTCCGGTGTCAACTGTGGTAGTTGTTAAACACTTGTCAATAAAAGAAATATTTTCGGAGAAAATCAGAGCTGTCATGAATAGGGAAAAGGGAAGGGATATTTATGACTTGTGGTACATTTTATCAAAATATGACGTTTTTGACAAAAATTTTATCGGAAAAAATTTAAAATATTACAATCAAAAATTCAAAAAAGATGAATTGATAAAAAAAATTAATCTTTGGAATATTACGGATTTGGACTCGGACGTTAGAAGATTTTTACCAAGACGGGAAAGGGGAGTTGTTGTACATATCAAAAGATTACTGTTGGAAAAGATCAAAAATATTAAGATTGATTAAGGTTTGAAGATTGAAGGTTTTGGAGGCGCAGCTACTGCAACCATATCTGTAGGAAAAGCGTCACGCCCTATCGGTTGCTTGGAAATTTGGCAGATTTTGCCAAAATACGGGCATCCTGTTACCCTGCATACCCCGTTTGGACGATTTTCCCAGTACGGATCATTGTTTAACTGGCAACCCAATGGTCTTGTGGGTTTGCTTCTTTTTACTGTTGATACTGTGGCAATATTGCATTTTCCGTCTCTGAAATGAGGGCACCTAAGATATCCTAGGCAAAGTTCTTCCGTACTGTCATCTATTGTTCTGCCGGTTGCAAGCAAAGGACATCTAACATTTACCGTGTTTCCTATCTTTATTATTTCCATATTGATTGCGTATTTTACAAAAAACTTTACCGTTTATGCAAGTTGTTGCTGCACTTTGAGATATAATAATTCAAACACTATATTCTAAATTTTGTATTTTGATGGATGATTGTAATTGTTGGAGTGGATGTACCAATGGTACACATGGGACATAAGATTTGAGACTACTATTGGTAGAATTGAAATGTGGATTTGTATCAGGACACTTGATTTACGGGTATTTGAGTATATAATACGCATTACTATGAGTCGTGAGAGTGGTTTTGATAAATTGACTGTTTTTCCTGATGAAATCTTTTTGGGTATTAATGAATACGATTTTCCGGTTAAAGTTGATCTCTCGGGACCTTTTTCAAGTATATTGATAAAAGGCGATTATGAGGCCACGGAACCGCTTCTTAATAAACTGCTGGAATCGGCGGAAGAAAAAGGTATAAATGTTGTAACTATAGGTGTGGGAACTAAAGCAATTATTGATGCTTGGAACCTGATGGAAAAGAGGATACGGAGCGAATCTGATATCAATTCAAGGTTGAGAGCAGACTCTTTGAAAAGTAAAAGTACAGCAACTCCTCCGTACATTCCAAAATGGAGAAAGGACAATAAGCATTCGCTTTTGGTCATTAAAGATATAGGAGTGTTTGGTTATACTCATCTCTTTAATATGGGAAAGAATCTGGGAACTGACACAATAGACATAAATGGTAAAAAAATTAAAGTGTCCCATACACCACTCACACATCTGCAGGATCTGGTCATAAACGGGTGGCGTGCCGGAATGCACGTTGTTGTAAGAAGTTCGGGTGAAGTTGATACACACTTAACCGACACGATCGCGAGTTGGGGAACGGTAATTAGTTCTACGAAATCTAAATCGAATTTTGTTCTTCAGCAAAAGGGACAGGACCCCTTTGAATTTACCACTCCAATAACATAACATATTATTCGTTATAAACGAATTCCATTCTCACATTGAAATTACTCTTTTTCACCAAACAAGCTTGAACCGGCCACATGTTTTGAAAATATTTCGGGAACCCGCTCTCTGACTTTCAAAAAATATAAGTATATTAATCCAGAGTTGGAATCTGAAGTTGGTCTATGTCTGGAAGTTGTTCAGCTACCCATAGATTTACTAATCTCGGGTCGGGTTTTTGACCCGCAACAACATATGTGTCTATAAGCGCTGCAGCGTCTCTAAAATGTTTTTGATTCTGTACCTCAGGACATTATAGGTCTATAATATATCTTAAGAATGAAAAATTCAAGTTTTACTGTCATGTTGAAAATTGTGGAAAAAAGTTAGTAATATCATTCTATAAGATATGGCAGAACGTACACCACTTGGCGTATTTGTAGTCAGAAACTGTCCCTGTAACTTGTCTAATTTTGATGAAAAGTATTGTGTAGCCATTGACTGCACACGCCTCGATAAAACCCTCTGGGATGAAGTAGGCGAAAGAATTGAGAAAACTTTATTTGGGTATAAACTGCCTCCACAGCCAATTCCGCACAAGATAACTTGTTCTTTGGCGAGAGAAAAGTATGACGTAGAAGCTGTTGTCGAGAGAAATCCTTGTTCGAGTACAGATCTTTTTATCACCAATGGTAATGTGGCCTATCCTTCAACTAACCAATGGATTAATAGATTTGAAGATCTTTATGTTAATGTAAACAAACAGGTTTCCACTAGAGTAGATTATAGTTCGACTGAGAAGCGCTTTGTTAAAACAAGAGATTCGAAAGCAACAGTCCCTCAATGTCTTGGTATATTGGGCTCCGTTACATGCCTGCGAGCAGAAAATTGTCCTTATCCGTCAAGTATCAGGGTGCGACCTAAAAAGCCGGTGACACTAATGGTTAATCTTGGGGGAGAGGGGCGTTATATGAACCTTGATCACCTTGGGATCAAAGGATACGATGGTGGTTTAATATACGTAATTAGACCGTAGTTGACCACGAAAGTTTTCTCCTATATTTTAAATTTATTTTTTCTTATCAAGTTGTGTAATAAGAAAATATTAGAACTGCACGAACAGAAATTTGCATGCTTAATCTTGTTCTAAAAGACATCCGGTTTCAATTACGCCAGACCTCCCTTTTGGATTTGTTTTTGTTCTCAATATTTAATCAGCCCTATTTGTTTTTCTGAGGAATTCTCTTTGGATCAGGTACGATTCTATTGCGTGAAAGAATTTGCATAGCAATATAAAGGGCTTGACAGTTGGAGCGATTGTCTGCCCCTTGAAGTCCACCGCTTTCAAGTCCATAAATTCCTTCACCTAGCGGGAGCTCGGCGGGTCTTGGCCCCGGCAATCCCCTTACCAATCTCTTTCTTTCTTGTATTTCTCTTTGGGTTTGAAGCGCTTCAGCCGGTGACCTGCATACAACTCCGCCTACATTCAGCTGAATAGCGGTTTTACACCTCGTGGCTTGTATCTTTGCCTTTCCCCTTTCTTTTGCCCGTCTTTCTTCTTCTTCTTTTTTTTTAGCCTGATGATCTTGATATAAAGCGGTATTTTTAAATTCCTCGCCTCGTATTTCAAGACCGAAATGTATTACTGCCTCCACAATATCTTCATATTCGCCATTTCTATAGGCTTTTTCTGCAGCCATGGCAATCGTCAAATTTTGTTGATCCAACCCAAAATCTCGACTCCACGCTTCCGGTCTTGAATAAGTCATATTATGGGTGTATTGTATATCATGTTGTATGTTTGTCAATGCTATAACTGCAGACCGTTCTTCACATAAGAGTATCTTAATCGTGAATAAATGATTTTGGCATTTACTTGAATTGAATATTACTATAAGGTAAAATACCACAAAGATTATGGCCGGTCAACGCAAGGAAGAATTTCCTGAACCAAGGTTTAATTTGATTACTAACTGCTCCGATCTGGGTGACGGTAGAGTTTCCGGTTGTGTAGCTGTCATCGCCAGGGAAGGCTTTAAAAGTATTGGTATAAAATGTCCGATTTCGGGACGTTTCGTCAGTATTACAAATTCCGGTGGAGATGGCTCCTCCGGCTGGGGGGTGGATGAGGAAGGAAAGGTTGTGCTTTATGGTAAAAGGTGCTTGGGGAAAGCTATGTGTTCAAGACCATGCAATCGGAATCAGATGCAAATCCCTACCCGTCCGGATTATCCGAACACTGCACTAAGAAATGCCTCTGAAGGCAGGTATGGTTTGGGAGATTTGTTGGTTTTGGCATTTGATATTAAAAGCGGTAAAAATGTGGCACGGTGGCTGTCTCAATCAGGATATCTTTTAAAGATACAACAAAGAATATTAGTCGGAAACATTGACATTCAGCCGATAGATGAGTTGACGGCTACATGGCGGGATGTGTTTCCACAAAATACAATTGACAAAGAACAGGCAGTTAATGGCAGGTCGGGTTATGAACATTCCGGTCTTTCCTTGAATAATAGAAAACCGTTAGATACTCATCCTCGTCAATCGCTATATGAAACACTCGGTGCTCCTGTCGGATGTACTCCTGAAGAATTGAAGAAATATTACAGAAATAAAATGATGCAATTGCATCCAGATTATGGAAGAGCCAGTAAAATGATTGATCCCGAAAGAGACGAAAAAGCAAAAAAGGTAAATCTGGCGTATGAAATATTATCGAAAAAATAGAAACTGAAACATGTCTGACAAAGAACACCTTGTCATTGTTAAACCTGTAGGCTCACAATGCAACTTCACAAGACTTTCGGATTGTGAAGGAGGTTGTAAATACTGTTTTTATAAAGGCAATATAGAATCCCATTCTTCGAACACGCGGGGTATGGGGCTAGAAACGGCTGAAAGATATGTAAAACAGCTGGTGCAATTAACAAGCCCAAGAAAGCCTCTCATGTTTTTTTTTCAGGGAGGTGAACCTCTTTTGAGAGGACTGGATTTTTATGAAAAAGTGATGCAGTTTGCTTCAGAACATGCTCCGGATAGAGAAAAGGTGCTTTGGTTTCAAACCAACGGATCGTTGATTGATGAAAGATGGTGCGAATTTTTTACACGCAATAATGCCCATATAGGTCTCAGCTGTGATGGGCCGGAGGGTTTGAACGGCTATCGTTTGGATCGAAATGGTGATCCAACGATAAAAAGGGTTGAAAAGGCCGCAGAAATGCTTAATGGTTCGAAAACGGACTGGGCGGTTACATGCAGTGTTCATGATTTAAATGAGCATTCTCCTAAAAAAGTGTACAGGTATTTCACAGATACTCTGAAGGCAAAAAATATTACTTTTATCCCGATTGTCACACAGGATAATAATGGAAATATGGGACATTCTGTGTCGGAGGATGGTTTTGGAAGTTTCTTGTGTACCGTTGCGGATGAATATTTCAGGAATAAAGATTTCTTAAAGGGGATTTTCGTTTCAAATATTTCCGATGCTGTACTGCCTTCTCGTGGAGAACCTACAGACTCGTGTGTGCAGTCGGAAACGTGCGGAATGGAACCTGTACTCGAACGTACGGGAGATGTCTATCCTTGTGATTATTATGTATCTGCAAATTGGCGGTTGGGAAACATAAATCAACACGGACAAAGCTTGCCGGAATTGATGGAATCCCAAAAACAAAAATCGTTTGCAAAAATGAAGTCAAGCTTACCACAGCAGTGTCTCAGTTGTGACGTATTGGAGATGTGTCATGGCGGATGTCCGAAGGATAGGATTTCCACAAATGGTTTAAACTACCTTTGCCCAAGTTACCGTATTTTTTACAGATACATCAACTTATAAATTAAATAAACTTATGGAAAGAATTGAAAATCGTTTTACTATAAACATCAAACCTGTAGGCTCAAGATGTAACAGAGGCTGCGAATATTGCTTCATAAAAGACACTACGGAAGCCAGACGACAGCCGAAATTAATGTCTCGGGATATAATGAATCGCGCAATTTCAGAATCGATTAATGGCCAACCTGGACAAGCAATCGAATTGTTTTTCCAAGGAGGAGAGCCTCTTCTTATGGGGACTGAGTACTTCGCAAATACAATTGACTTTGCTGAAAGAGAAGCAAGCCGATCAGGTAAAGTGGTTCACTTTGTTGTTCAGACGAATGGTCTGTTGATTGATGAAGACTGGTGCAGACTTTTCAAAACACACGGAGTTGAGGTCGGTGTCAGCTGTGACGGGCCCGGAGATTGTTCCCGTCTGCGTCACGGTAACGGTACGTCGGATGAGGAAAAGTTGGAAGGATCTTTAAATTTGCTCGGAAGTCATAATATCGATTATGGTGTGGTTTGTACCGTTAATCCTGCAAATCAGGAACATCCGGAGATTATATTTGATTATTTTAAAAACCTTGGAGTTCCAATTTTGACATTTATTCCGGTTGTTGAGAGAGATGGTCAAGGCAAATTAAAAAAAGATGTATCGGTTGATCCGCACAAGTGGGGTAGTTTTTTGATAGGTGTTTATCACAAATGGCTTAATAATCTTGGATTTATGGGTGGTGGTATGCAGGTATCAAATATCAACAATGTTAGGAAGCAGGCAGAGGGTTTTCCTGCATCAAGTTGTATCCATGCTGAAACCTGCGGTAATTTTCCCGTACTAATGCCGGACGGCGGTTTTTATTCCTGCGACTTTTTTGTAGATTCTGGTCACATACTTGGGAATATTCAGGAGGCGAGCGTTGGGGACATGCTGTCCGCCAAATTGCAGACGGAATTTGGACGGTCAAAGAAAACTTCTCTGCCTCCCAGCTGTAAGGAATGTCATTTTTTGAGAATATGTAACGGAGGATGTGTGAAAAATCGTTTTGTAAAAGACCCCTCGGGAGGTGACATAAGCTATCTCTGTCCGGGGGACAAAGCCTTTTTTGAAGAAGTTGTTTCTGTTCAAAGAATTGGGCTTTAAATTTTGAATCAAGTTATTTCCTAGCTGGATTGTCAATTCTAATACCAATTGTGGCAAAATCTTTTGTAACATTTATTGGTTCATCGCCTGAACCTAATCGTGGAGGGCATTGTCTGACGAACTTAATTCTGTACTCCGAACGTTGAATGCCATAAGCCTTGAGAACTTTATTCATTAGATCCTCTTTTTCTCTTATTAACTCTGTATCATTAAATTGCTTGCCATGCTCATTAACATCAAACATGTAATGTTCGAAAGCAAGGGTTGAGACAGCTTTTTGGATGCGCTGATATTGTGTCCTCTGCTGTTTGTCATTTTCAAGTTGGGAGACGAATGCCTTTACAAGAGCTACCATGTCAAAGCCTTCCCGAAATACCCAATCCAAGCAACCGTAATCTATTCTAGATCCTTCACTATTGGTCAGACGCAAATGCTGTGTGGAGCACATTGGTCTTGGTGTAATTCCCATTAGCGGATATTATATTTCTAATTGTATAAATGTCAATATTTAATATAGGCTGTTTAAATTGCAGGGTAGTGTCTCCCGATATTCTCATCCGAAGTGTAGTGATTAGCAATCATTTGAAGAGCAAACCCTTTCCTGTCCGAAGGTGCAGTATTTTGCTTTTCGATCTGCGAATGAAATATAAAAACTTAGCGGTTTGTATTTTAAAATCTCAAAGGTTTGTATTCATTAGGACATTTGTCGACGGGTATGCTCGTAAGTCTGATAATAAAACCCCCATCCGACCTTTTCAACTCAAGAATCTCTTTTGCTGTAGGTCTATGTCCGAGTTGGTCTTCTAACTGTCTAACCTGACATCCCATAACCCAACCTTTGTCGGTCTGGCGAGGAATAGCCATACCACAATTGCAATGGTGATAATTTATCACTTCAGCCATACGTGCGTATTGTAATATGTTCCTATAGTTTGTCAAGATGAATTTTGGAATTTATCTTTTCAAGTCATCAACTCAAGTCATCAACTCAAATTTTTATACCACCCCCATTGTCTTATTCACTTTTCCCCAATATACTTTCTTTCTTAGTATCTTAGTATCCCAATATCCTAAATTGTTATTCTACTAATTCTACTTTTTTCACTTCTTTCCTAAATATCTTTTTATCCTCTTTTCCTCTTATCCTCCCATCCTTTTTTCATACTCCATATCCCATTATTCATTATTCACAATTCCAACATCCCTTTTCCCTCTATATACCATATTCAATATACTATATACTTTTCCCGATGGACTATTCTCTTTCCTCTTTAAGTAACGGCCTTAGGGTGATAACTTCCGAACTTCCGACATCCGAATCGGTAACGGTTACCGTCTGGGTTGGGGTTGGTTCGCGCTATGAAACACCAAAAACCAACGGATTGAGCCACTTTCTTGAACACATGGTTTTCAAGGGCAGCAAGAAGCGCCCGACTGCAAAAGACATATCTGAAGCTATTGATGCATTTGGGGGAGAGTTCAATGCTTCAACTTCCAAAGAATGGACCAATTTCTATATCAAGGCGAGGGTGGGGAAGATCGAAACGGCGTTTGACGTTCTTTCGGATATGGTCTTGAATCCGATTTTGGATCCCAGGGAAATTGAAAAGGAAAAAGGGGTCATTTGCGAAGAGATCGCAATGTATGAGGATACTCCGATGGCAAAGATAGACGATATTTTTGAAAACCTTATTTTCAAGGGGTCTCCGATGGAAAAAGATGTTGCGGGAACAAAAGAAAGCGTACGCGGGATCACCAAAAATGATTTTGTAAGATATCGTGGATCACATTATGTTATAGATAATCTTCTTTTGACAGTGTCGGGGGGTGTTAAGGAAAAAGACGTTCTGAATTTAGCCGTAAAATACTTCAGTAAGATTAACAACAAGCCTGTAATAAAGGTAGGTGGGTTTAAAAGTAAGCAAGAAAAACCTCAGGCTTTACTTCGCAATAAGAAAAACGAACAGGGACATTTAATAATCGGCTTTTTGGGGAATAAAAGGGGACATAAACATAAATATGAAGAGGGGGTTCTTAATTCGATTTTAGGCGGGGGAATGAGTTCGAGGTTGTTTCTGGAAGTCAGGGAAAAGAGGGGACTTTGTTATGCCGTAAAATCTTCTTCCGAGTACTATCATGAGACGGGATATTTTTCGGTGTATGCAGGGGTGGATATTAAAAGAATCGACGAATCGATAAAGGTGATTTTGGATCAGATGTACGGTTTGGCAAGCGGTAAATATAAGATATCGGATAGGGAACTCAGGAAGGCAAAGGAATATATAAAAGGTCATATGGCTCTTTCACTGGAAGATACAAGGGCAATCAATTCCTATTTTGGGCTGCAGGAGCTGATGCTTGGAAAAATCGAAAAACCGAAAGAAGTGATTGAAAAGATCGACAAAGTCAGTGCGGAAAACGTTCGTGAATATGCGGGATCGATTTTTACTCCAGGTAGGCTCAACCTTGCCGTAATCGGCCCGTTTGATGACCAAACCCGCTTTGAAAAACTATTAAGTTAATTTCTTTTTTCCCCCGGTTTTTCTACAACCGGTATCAGCAGTCTTTCATCTCCGGGATTATTTAAATAATTTAATAGCAAAAATCGCATCTCCATGCTACAACAGCTTTGAATGTGCATCGCAGTTATATAATTAATTAACGGTTGAAATGAAGATGGTGTTTGATGCATACTACATAACAGGTAACAAGAATTAAGTCACTCAATCACTTAATTATCTGTTGCTTGTCGCTTTTCGCGTAGCGTTAAGCTCTGCTTATTGCCTATCGCTTGTCCAGTGCCTAGTTGCTAATGCCTAGTGCCTATCTTAATATGCTTGGTCTCGAATTTCCCATAATCGGAACAAAAACAGATAAAAGTATGCCTGCCGGAAGGCAGGGTGGATCACGAAAGTATGACATCAACTCTCCGGAAGGAAGAAAAGTGTATTTTGAGGCTAAAGCCGGTACGGAGATAAACAATATTCGAAAGTATCTGTCATCTGGAAAAACCTTTATCGCCTACATGTTGGGTAAAAAAGGGTCAGGCAAAGGCACTTACTCCAAACTGATTACGGAAATTTTTGGCGAGGATAAAATTGCAACTGTCTCTGTTGGAGACTTGATACGCCAAGCCGATGACTGGGTAAATTTTAAGAAGACGGAGAAATTCGGGAAACTTAAGAAATTCTACCGCGGTTATGTTTCATTTGATGAAGCAGTTGATGCACACCTATCGCGCTCGACGGCAAAACTTCTTCCAACCGAATTTATTTTGGCTTTGGTAAAAGCGCATATCGATGGCCTTGAACGAAAATCGATCTTTATTGACGGTCTGCCCCGCGACATGGATCAAATCTCGTACTCCTTGTACTTTCGTGATCTTATAGCGTACAGAGACGACCCAGATATATTCGTACTGATCGACATTCCCGAATCGGTGATTGATGCTCGTATAAAAACAAGGGTTGTTTGCCCTAAATGCAGTTTATCGAGAAATCTTAAACTTCTGCCCACAAGTATCGTAGATTACGATCAAAAGACGGGAAAATTCAGGCTTTTGTGCGACAATAAGGAATGCAGCGGGTATAAAACCGCGGTTATGGTCGGTAAAGAAGGCGATTCCAAAGGTATTGAGCCGATCAGAGAGCGTTTGAATAAAGATGAGGATATATTGAAAAAAGCCTTCGCTTTGCATGGCGTGCCAAAAATATTTTTACGCAATCACGTACCGGTGGCGGAAGCAGACCAGTATTTTGACCGATATGAAATAACTCCCGAATTTGAGTTCACAAAAACTAAGGATGGGAAGATTGAAACGATTGAAAAACCCTGGACTGTCAAGGACGACAATGGTGTTGAAAGCAATTCCTTGATGGCAGCTCCGGTTGTTGTGTCTTTCTTAAAACAGATCAATGAAATAATGAAAGAATTGTAATTTTTTTGTACCGTATGGGAATTTTAAGGTGTTATTTTATATAAATAGGGCATCTATCCCGTAAGATTTTGTGGGTTTCAAATATTTGTTTTACAACGTTAACGTCCGTAGTGCGCAGCTGCGTTTTGGGTAACTGAGAGTACGTAGAAGGCCGAATTTCCGGAACCGAATTTCCACAGGTAGTCCGAAGGATAGCTTGTAAACATAGAACCGTTTCCCCAGTAATAAGGAGCCAGTCTTGTGTCAGCACCCGAAGTTACAATCCAAGAAGTATTGGATGGATTCATCACAGCAGAAACAGCCGATTCGGCCATTGCTGAATCCCTACCTTCATTTTTGGTTACACGGTTCAAATTTTCCTGATCCATTTCCCTAAGGTATCCGTTACTGTCGAGGTAAACCGCCCTCCATCTTCTTTGGAAAGATTCCAACGCTCCTCCTACCCAATTAAAAACGGAATTTGGTGTAGCCGTATTACAGACGGACCCTGATTCGTATTCACACTTTCCATAAAGCCAACGGACCGTTGCTTCCGTTAAGTCTGAAGTCAAGCGGTCATAAATATTCTTATTTGAATATGCTGCCAGAGGACCGAATTCATAGGAGAGCATTAATGCCAGGAAATCCTCGGCTGTAAAGTTATCAACCTCGTAATCATTCCACCACCCGGGGGTATCGCGATATGCAGAATAAAGGTTTTCGGCGTTTTTCCCCCATCCTGTCAAAGGAACTGTGTCCGATATTTCGATCTGTGAAACCTGACTGGTTTTTCCCCTTAATGGTTTGAGAAGATCGTTTTTAGATCTCAATGACGCAAGGATTTTACCTGCACCATTTTGTTGCCCGCAAGCAGGGTCCGAAAAACTGCAATATTGGTGAGGTTTTTCATCCCAATCGTGCATTATTTTGCTTGGTGCATGTCCGCTCGGATCCGTTACATTGACAGGATTGTTTCCGACGTAGGCATACCTATTCAGTCCGCTGTCAATTGTATCCGGTTGGGTAAACCGTCCCATGGCGGGGGAGTAGTATCTTGCGTTGTAGTAGTAAAATCCTGTTACATTCTCATCTGTGACCTGTCCGGTATATCTTCTTTCTCCTTTTATGGACCCTGAAATTGTCTTTGTTGTACCGTACGGATAATACACCTGTTCTCCCAATTCCACCCCTGAAGTGTTTGTAGAAAGAGACACACTTCCCAGATTATCTCCATGACTATATGACAAGCCATCACTATCTCTTACAGCCACCCCGACACCGTTAAATGTGTAATACCTTCTGTAGGAAGTTGTTCCGTCTGCCTCGTTAATGGTCACCTCAACCCCCGGAAGATAGTATGTATGATCTTCATTTTCAACCAGTTTTGCCAGTCTTTGACCTGATGCAGTATACAGAAACTCAACACCTTCAGTAGTCTGACCAGATACCAAATCTTTTGAACCTGTAAAGAAACATCCTGTGGAGACGAAAAGAAGAAGGAAGATCAGAAAATTACTAAATTGTTTGGACAGTCTTTTCATTAACGAATAATCTTTTACAGTTTGGAATTAACGGTAAGTGTAATTTCGTTACTCCAATCGAGTTTTTTGGACGGGTAAGTGGTGATAAATCGCATACGGGTAGTTTGTGGGGGGCTGTCTACTGGAATATCAATCGTTGCCGTACCGTTTGAAAAATAAACGGGTTTTCCCTGATTGTTAACATACTGTCCGGTGTATGATTTACAGTTTTGCGACTCGATACATATTCGTGATTTGACAAAAATATATCCGTTATAGGGAAGCTGTTTGGAATCGTTATCGTAAACGGAAATTATTACTGATTCTCCGGGGAGAACGGATGATGTATCTAAAGATACATAAAATGGCAATTGTGTCGGACTCAAGTCAGAAGCCTTGCGTCTGATATCCTGATTTTGATGTGTAAGATAAAGCGTTCCGACCAGTCCTGCCGACATGACAAGAATAAAGAGAAAAAGAAAAATAATTCCGGTTTTGTTTTTTCCAGTAATATTCATATTAAAGCATTGCATATATGCACGAACAACTATTTTCCTCACATTTAGGTGATGTCCCGGCGCTGCAATTATTTTCTCTCACCTTGTTGTTTCTACAGACACAGCTTCCGGGATCGGGAGTTGGAGTGGGAATGGTAATTGCGCACTCATTGTCGTAAAGACATATATCATATCCTTCACCGGAATAGTAGAAACATCCGTCTCCCGAGGAAGAGCATTCCTTGTGCATTCCGTCGCATTCCTCACAGGATAACACACACAAACTGTCGGAGTTGTAATAGCATTCTTTTTCCTGGCAGACCCACGCTGCGTCGTCACAAACATATCCTTTCGCCGGCTGCCAGACAAAACTTACCGGGTTTGACCAGTTTCCTGTTCGCGAACAGGCTGCATCGAGACAAGATCTGACACTTAATGAGTAATTTCCCTGATATGACAGACCAATCTCTTCACCGTTTATTTTAATGAAGTTGCTGGTTTTAGGAAGAAGACCGCTTTGGTAGTTAAATATAAGAGAACTAATTGCCACCTGGTATCCGGCAATAACGGCAGATGAACACTCGTCCGTCCAGGAGGTGTAAACATCTCTGGTTTGTATAACAGACATATTTCTTGGTTCAAGAACTTCCGGAATACAAACCGATGGAGTAGGTATGGGAGTAGAAGTAGGAATTGTTGTCGGTGCCAAAGTGGGGGAGGGTGTCGGCAGAAGCGCTGGAGTTGATGTAGGTGAAGGCGTCGGTGTGGGTACGGAACCTGTTTGGAAACAATAAAGCCTTGAGGAATAATCGCACCTATAACTTGAAGAAAATTCTGTCCACTTGTAATCGGAACTTGGATAATCACCCCGCATACCGTAGAATGTGCTCGTGGAATCTACCCAGTTATTACAGGTTGTATTTGAATTTTCCATCCATGTTCCATCAGAAGTTGTACCGGTATGGACGGTGAAATAAAGATTAATCCCATTGCCGTTCTCGTCGAGATTGATGGCGTGTTTAATGCTGGAATCGAGAAGATCCGATTTGTTGTCTGCAATAATTGTTCCGTCAACGAGAGAATAAGTTTTGTCCGGTATTCTGTTTTTTGCGTCAACCGAGGTTGTAGAAAGCCAGGCTTTGAATATACCGGCCAATCCTGCGTTTTGGGCGAGAGTTTGGCATTTTATATCGGCACCTGCTAAACCTCCGAGATTACCAAGATAACGTGCTGACGAAACAAAAACCTTGTATGGCGCCGGAGTTGGCGTCGATGTTGGCCCGGGTGTGGGGGTGGGTAATGCAACTCTTGTTACTTTTTTCAACCGATTTGCCTTATCGTATTCATAGCCGAACTGCCCATCCGAGGTCAGATTGCCGAGAGAATCATATACATAAGTTACGTTGTTTCCGTCAATTGTTCCGGATTCCGGGCGGTGGTAATATCCGTCACTCGATGTGCCATAAGTCATTGAGACAACTTTTCCACCTTCATTTTTGGAGGTTATATTATTCAGGGATGGGTTGTTGCTATATGTATAGTCAGCCGTTATTGCTCCTTCAACTTTCTGTATTTGATTTAGGTAATTATAAGTGAAGGTTTGTGTTCTTGATGAATCGACGCCGTCAACAATAGACTTTATTGTACCGTTAGGATCGTAGTCATAATTTAAATTCATAAGATCAATTCCATAAGACGAGGTCGCCTTCATGCTGGTTAGGGTTCCTGACAAGATATTAAACGTATGGTACTGTGCGACACCGTTTCCATAATTGAAACTTGTCATTCTGCTGTTTTTATCAAAAACGGCGTTTTTTCCATAAGAGGATATGCCTGTTACGCTGGTGAGGTATGGTTTTGTGTAGGTGTTGGTTATTGTTTCATCGGGGATGTTCATCGCAGTATTGTCGTTAAAACCGGTCGTCAAAAGTCTTCCCCCCTCGTCGTAGGTGTAATTTGTAGAAAAAGTTTTACCGTCCACCTCTTCATCGGGAAGATTTGATGTAACGGTTGATGTGGACAAAATCTGTCCGCGGTCATTATAATTCATCGTTGTTGTCAAAAGAGCTTGTGCCGAAACGTCGGGATTATAATCAATGCTTTTACATACCCGGCCTTTGCCGTTGCTGCACCCTGTTGAAAAGTCGTAGGTTGTGGAAGAGAGAAGATTTCCTCCGGTCTTAATGCTTGTAATGCGGTTCAAATTGTCATAAACATATTCAGTTACTACACCGTTGGGATTGGTTTCGCTTCTTAAATTTCCGGCAGGATCGAAAGTGTACCTCCATGAGCTTGTATCGTTAATCATGTCGGGGGAAAGATCAATGTTCCACATCTTTGTTTTGCGTCCGAGTGAATCGTAGACAAATTTTGATATCAGAATGTTCTGGTCGTCCCTGACTTCAAGAGGAAGACCGAGGATCGAATGGTAAGCAGTGTTTACATCATATACATTTCCGTCTTGAGTTAGAGTTTGTAAACGAATTGTTTGACCAAAAGCGTCGCTTATGGAGACGTTTTCCGCACATAGAGTGGCGGAGTCAGTATCAGTACAATTTTTACTCTGGAATTTTGTTTTAAGGGGGTTCCCGTCAAGTTCATAAACCGTTTTTTCTTTGTTTCCGTCGGGGTAAAGAATTTCGGTGTTTCTGCCAAAACCGTCATATGTATACCGCGTTTCATATATAAGCGGATCGTCAATAAAATTTCTTGTATCAAAACTGTTGGTTTGAAAATTTATGTAAGGATCGGCGGTGTAAATGTCACTTGAATATTCGATACTTCCCGATGCCGTGTATGTATTTGACTGAATAATATCGTGGTTACCTTCACCGTCAACGGGAATTCCGCCGTTTGTCCATGAATTGTTATAAAAAACCTGTCTTGTCTGAACACTTTGTCCGATTCCGTCAATATAAGTATGGCTTCCGGAGACAATAAGCGAATCGGTTGAATACCGCATTGCATTTGACGTCATATATTTCGGACCTGTTTTGTTACCTAGTTGTTTTCCCAAACCGGGCAAGCAGTGATTTACTATACTGCAGTCGGCACCAAGGTCGTCCTCGTTGAAGTAATAGTAATCGTTCCAAGAATTTGGATTACCCTGTTCGGGAACACGGTTGGGGAGATATGTTTGGATGTTTCTGCCGAACTCGTCGTAAACATAACTTATGGTATCGCTATTGGCATCGGTAATTTTTATCGGTAAACCCATCTGCCATCCTCTGTTGGGATGTGTATCGGCAACCGGCAGAAAGTCGTAATCGGTAGTAGTTACATGTCCCAGGGCATTTGTAATTTTAGTAGGATACATGGAAAATATGTTTTCATATTCAATAAGGGAAGTCGTTATTAAAGTACGCGGATCGTTCTGGCTGGGTTTGCTTGACTTGATTTCGCTAACCAGCCATGGATAACCGCTTTTGTAAGAAGTTGTTGAGATAGACGCAATCGTGCCATCTTTGTAAATTTCACTTTTTGTAACTTGTCCCGGTCCCGACAATATGCCGAAACTTTGTCCGTCGTAATATATTTTTGTGTGGTTGAACTTTGAAATGTTGGCATAGTCCGATGACCAGGTTTCTTTGACTTTCGGCGCAATCCAAAGTGTTTCGTCCGTGTTGTCGCCGAGGGCGTTTGTGTATTCCGTATATGAATACACAGCGGTGTCAGAAGTATCATCATTATAAGGAGCGGTACAGCTGACCTTTCCCCAGTTGACGTCAATTTTTGGCAAGGCGTAAGGGTTGTCAGTACCTTCGGAAGAGGATGTCTTTGTACACAGCGTCGCATTACCGCCGATTATATTTCTGGTAATATTTTGGGTAGGAAGCAGTAAAGTTACCGTACTTTCCGGATTGTAATCGGGGCAAATATCAGCCAAACTGCCGGCTGAATAATTTGTAGTCTCCCCGAACATTGGGCCGATTCTTACGCGGTAATCGCTTATATTTTCTATCCATTTGGATGCGTCGTCGGCTGAATAATCGATCTGTTTATACACCAAACCTTTTAAAGGACTCGGCTTAAAACAGGTGTCGGTTTCAAGTGCCTGATAGAAGAAATTCTTACTTTTTGAGGATACAAGCGATGTGCTGTTTTTCCGATATGTTACCGCTTCGACTTCCGGATAGCCCAAAAACTGATAATCTGCAAAAGGCTTATCCTTTTTTAACTTGCAATTTGAGTAACACCTCGTATTGTCCGAAAGACAACAGGGTGAACTGGCGGGACAAATCGAACGCGATCCGTCGCTTGTTGAATAACGCAATGTATAATCAACAGGGTAATTATCCTGACAACAGCTTCCATACTCATCCCATCGTAAATCGGTACAATTTGAACAGGAGTAGTTTTGATAACAGTCGATCCCTCCTGTTGTGGTACATGACGGTCCTTCTTCTCCCGGGCATGCGCAGTCCGTACGGTTTTCGCAGGAATAGTCTTCGCTGTTTAACCCGCAGCAGTTTGTACCTTCAAGCCAATAGTCGCCGTAACTGCTAACGTATGCAAGACCCTGGAAAGAACTGCTTCCGGTAAAGTTAAAGTCGTTTTTGACGAAATTTCCCATACCATCATAAACTGTGGCACTTTTTATTCTGTGTCTTTGCGTATTGTATGAGTGATCCGTTTTACATTCGTTGCTGTAATGGTCCGTTTTGTCGGCATCGCATGTTTTAACAACCAGCGCCTGTCCTCCGTATGCATCGCTCCAATATTCATAAACGGTTTTCCCGTTAAGATTATTCTCGACCGATTTTAGAAAAAAATCATTAGCTGTTCTTACCTGCGAGGCAATCACGTCTTGTGAATAGAATGAATAAAGCGGACACCCTCCTTCGAAAGAATCACAATTTTCCCCGTAAGAAAAACTTATCTTAGGCAGAGGCTTAACGGGCAAGGCTGATACACCAAGGACATTATTTGTATAACTCTTGGGATTTTTATTCTCCTTACTTCCATAAAAAGAAGCAAAGAGAACAAAAGATACAAGAAAAAGGGATAATGTATAAATATTCAATACTTTTTCTTTCATAGGCTTTTGTCTCCGCTGTAAGGAGTAATGGATTCCAAAAGAGAATGAATAACCTGTCCCGAAATCACCTCATCCGAGTCAAGGGTGCCGTTTCTGTTTTTGTCGGGGTGTTTGTTTCTATCATAGCCGTACTTATAGTTAAAGATATAAGTCCTAATCGCTTGATTGGCTGTTGAAATAAGTACTTTTTTTATTCTGTATGTTGCCGTTTGAGGTTGGTCGGGAGTTGCGTTTTCTCCCTGGTGAATTTTATAATCCCACCTTCCCACGGGATAGTCGACAAAAAAGTCAACACGGTGGGGGAAATATTCTATTGCAAGCGGATATGATATCCGCACGTATGATTTTGTTTCTTCGCCCTTTGAGTATTCTCCGAGCTGAAAGTTGTATTTGTATCCGATATTAAGAGGTTGTGCCGGTGTGCTTAGAACACTTTCGGTTTTTGTCAATAACCAGCGTGTTGTGGTTGAATGCAACCCTCCCCAAAAGTCAATATTTCCGCCGTTCAAAAGCCATTCGGAGGCCCCTTCAATTTTTCCGTCAACATCGTTATATAAAGGAAACCACGATTTTCCTTCTCCTTCCGGAAAATTGTTGTCGGGGTCTTTTGTACGGTGCCAGTAATCAACGGCATCATACCCGAAGGTGAATTTTGTACCGTTTTCGTCGGTAGCTGTCCATTGTGCTCTGCAGACAAATCTGATGCCATTTGGGTATGCTTCCGGATCCGAACTAATGGTATTGCAATGCTGTACACGTTCAACTTTCATTTTTAGGTTCGGTGCTGTCCGCCAAATACTGTAACCCTCCTCGTTCCAACCGTAATTTCCGGATTCCGGTATTAAGTTTGCCGATCCGGCTCCGGAATTTATGATAAATGTATCGTCGGATTCATAGTTAAGGGTTCCCTGTGTATTTCTTATAATTGAGGATATTCCGTTTAAAGACCATCCCAACCCGAAAATGCCTGCCTGGCTTTGGTAAGGATGTTCTGCATCATTTCTCCATTTTGTAAGGATACCGGTATACTGGTCGTCAACAGAACCGGATGAATAGCTCAAAGATATTGCAGGCATCATTCCGCCGCGCCCTTCCGGAAGTTCGAATGAGAAGGAAGAAGTGACGGATCCGGTAAACAGATCGCTTGAAATCCCGCGCATTGAAGGCAAACCCAAATACCCGCTTGTTGCGGTTTCGGCCGTAAGGGAAAGAGTGTTTTCCAAAACTATACCGTCAATTTCCGTTTCGTTATTCCTTTGAGAAGAAGAGACAAGATGGCGGGTAGGTTTTTTGTCCAATATTAAATTTATATCCTCGCCCGTAACGGATCCATCGTGATTAATATCATACGATTTATCCTGCCCCCTTATCGCCTCCGCAAAATCTCTGTAATCCGCTTTTGTCAATACAAACCTCGTTTTATGTCCGTCGCGTACGATGATTAATGATAAAAAAGTTGCGAAAAGGAAAAGAATAAAAACCCCGATTTCTTTATGGAGAAGTATATTTTTGAATTTATTGATTAATGTTGTCATATTACCGCGACCGTGTTTTGACCTTAAAGCAACATGGCTTCAATAATATTTATTGTAAGTCCGATATTAACGTTTAATAAAACCGTCAGAATTAAAAGACCGATCATCCATCCGTAGGGGTATCTTTTTATCACAACAAAGTTTCCGGCGATATCGTGCCAGGCTTGGTTTTTTTTGTTTCTGAAAATCCACAGATAACCCATTCCGAAAAATAACGCAGAAAGTGCACGTCCTGCAGTCAGCCGGAAGAAAGACTCTTTGTAGGTCGGAAACCGGCCGTTTTCATTCTGAATACGTAGCCCCATGAAAAGTTTCCCTGCCGTTCCGCCGAATTTAGCCGTCATAAAAATTTCGAGAAAAAAGACTAAGACGGAAATAAAAACAACAAAGATAATTATATTAAATGTCGTATCGAAAAATAAAAAGAGATCCTTATTTAAAGCAATATTTTGCAAAGGATATATCAAGACAGCAAAGTAAATACCATGATCTATCAGATATGCCAGTGACCTTTCAAAAAATGACGCGTAATTATTTCTTTTCATTTTCAATGTATTTATTAAAAAGCTGGTTCCAGTTTGCATAGGTAAAGACATTCATTCCCGCATTAACGAGAGACAGGAAAAAAACAAGGATTATTATTGACATAGCTGTTGCCCCGCCGAGAATAACGGAAAAGGCAGTATTCGAATCATATGTTTTAATAGTGAGAAATGCCGGTACCCCGATAAAAATTGCAGCAACGACAGCTTCAGCTATGCCTGCAGCCATTTTAATACCGAAATTTATCGCTCCCATAAGGAGGGATGTCAAGAACGCTTTGCGGGATGCTGAAACACCGGCTATGAAAGCTTCTTTTGCTTTCATATTGTTAAGAACAATTAGACGCTGGGAATATATGCTGACAAAAGATGAAATAAAAATTGTACCAATGAATAAAATGACAGCTTCTATTGCCCCTGCAATCACCCAGATAACCGACAGGAAAGTGTTTTGCTGCACTATGATGTAGATAAGAATCCAGGATAGAGGTACGAGTATAACCGAGGCAAGTATAAATCCTGCAATGATAAGAGACAATCTGATAAGTTCTGCAAGATATAAATTTCCATTTTCGGACAAAGTCTTTAATTCACACTTTTTTCCGCGGAGGGAATCGTCAATACCTTTTATTAATGCCCCCTTTGACCAATTTTGGATGACGAGAAGGACTGCGAAGATAATTATAAATAAAAGTACACCCGATACAACAGCCAATACCCATTTTTCCGCCGGTACAGACCGCACCCATTGTAAGAAAATGTCTGACGCCTCATTCATAGCCTCTGCACCTGTTTCCGGAATGTTATTTAAGCCGGTATAAAAGGTTTCGTTCTTACCGGGGTTGTTTTCAAAAACACTTCTGAAGGAATTATAATTTGTCCCCGAGGTTGAACCGGCGAGAGCCCCGAAAAGCCACAGCCACTTGTTTTTCTTTACAAGTTCAAACGAAGCTTTGATAATTTTTGTATAGTCAGGTGTTGTCATAACTCAATTTCCAATAAATACAAATGTCAAATTAATATTGGTAATTGGTGTTCATTGGTACTTATTGGTGTTCATTGGTACTTATTACTACCGTTCCGGCAATCTTATCGTGCCAGCCTTGTTTTTCCTTGTCCCAGACTGCCCAGAGGTATCCGAGAGACAAAACTACCGATGAAATAAATTTACCGACAAATTCCCTCAGAAACGCTTTCAGATACCCCGGTGTCTTACCTGTGTTCTTATCAATAACCTTAATTTTTAATACCTTTTTGCCTGGTGTCGCTCCGTTTTTGCCGATGAAATATATCGGATAGGCGATTGTAATAATGTACCCCAGCACCGACAAAAGAGAATATATGGGATTGACCGACGGAACCGTTGTTTGCGAAACACCCATTGTTCCATATGTTTCCGAAACACCGATAATTGAGGAGTTTTTGAGCTGACTTATCAAATTGGGAAGCATGAAAGGAAGGTAAATAATCCCGATAATAATTCCGTCAACAAAATTCGCCAACGCTCTTGATCCCAGCGGGGCGTAATCAATATTTGAATTTGGAACACTATCATTTGTAACAGTTCCCATAACGGGACCTGAATACGCAAGTCTAAAACTCTCTTTATTATCCATTGTGGATTGCGGTTTGGAAGATAGTGCCGAATTACTGTTTAATTTTTCCTGAGTTTCAAAAGAAGGGGAGAGATCCTGATCTTTGACCGGTTCCGATTTGTTGCTGTTATACTGTCCCGCATCATATGGCGGATATTTATTATTATTTTCCACAAAAATCCCCTTCGTTATATTAAGAATAAGAATAGGCTATTTACGATGCGGGTGTCAACAGGAAAGGGATTGGGGTCTGCGAGTGCAGTATATGGCAATTTATTTTTTTGATAAAGAACTTTGAATGGTTTGTAAATTAAGAGTCAGGATCCGAACTCCAGGGGGTGATTTTATACAAAAGAGAATGAATAGCGTCACCGGGAGATGCAGTTCCCGAATAAGTATTATTTTGAGGGTCATATATTAAATTAGGGTGTTTTGTATAGTCGTACCCGTACTTGTATTCGAGAGTGTATGCCGCAATTGATTTTCCCGATGTTTTAACATTGATCTTTTTAGCGCGGTAAAGGGCTTTTTGGGGTTGTTTTACCGGTTCACTGTCATCCTGATGCGTTTGGGTGTCCAGTCTTGGTTCATAGGAAAAAAGGACTTCGTTTGTTCCGTAGGTAATTGCCCATGGGTAGGATGCCTGAACGTAACTTTTTTCTTTATATTCTCCAAATTCAAAATAGTTCTGGTAATTCATCTGAACTGCGTATAAATTCATTACTTTGTACAAATGCCATCTGGTTTCAAGAGCGTGATACCCCATATCGCTGTTCCCGAAAAGCATCCATGAACGCGTTCCGATATTTGTTCCTTCTTCATAAAGAGGAAACCAGGCCTCCTCTTCGTTTCCCTCGGGTAAAGCATTGTCGGGATCATTAGTTCTGTGCCAGAATGGAACGGCCACATCGCTTCCGAAAGTATATTTTGTCCCGTCACCGGCGGTTATTACCCAGAAATATCGGGACAGGACGACCGAACCCCCGCCATAGTCATAAGTTTTCGGAATACCATATCTTTCAACTTTTGTTTTAAGATTTGGTGCAGTTCTCCAGACGCTGTAGTAACTGTCACCGCTTTCATAAGTCAAGCTTGCAAACCCCCCTTCAAACGACAGGATAAATTTATCGTCTGCAGGTTCATTAAGCGTTCCGTTTATGTCTCTTGAGATTGAACCAAAACCCGACAACTCCCATCCAAGTCCAAAAATACCCGCCTGGCGCTGATATGAGTGATCGGGATCGTTTCTCCATTTTGTTTCAACGCCGGTATAAAGGTCGTCAACAGATCCTGATGAATAGTTTAACGATAGTGACGGACGCAAGCCTGCCATACCTTCAGGGAGTGAAATGGGATATGACGAGGTTGCTGAACCGGTAAAAGTATTGGACGATGCTGTACGGACGGAAGGCAGGGTAATACTCTCTCCTTCAGCCGTTTCATCGGATTCGGTACCGCTGTCAATAATTGGAGATACAGCAGGAGTTGGTGTTATAGAGGGTGAAGGCGGAAGGTTTTTTTTGGACAGTGCTGACACAAAAAGGCTGTAATCTTCTCCCGAAACAACTCCGTCGCGATTATAGTCGTAAACGAGATTCTGTTTTTCAAGAGCCTTGAAATATCCGCCATAGGAGGTTTTTATAATTCCGTTTGAACGAAGAAGAGAAATCAATCCGGCTTTATTCAAAAAGCCGACAATAACATTATCGTTGGAAACGGCAAGCGAAAAAACAATGATTATTAAGGAGATTATTGTAAGGGGCACCTTTTTTGTATTGGTAAACAAAGTATACTTAAAAACTGCACTGCGTATCTTGTTGGATATGAATTGAAATGGTTCCATGGCTAATTATCAGATATGACAGAGTTAACCGTAAGTGTAATTTCGTTACTCCAATCAAGTTTTTTTACCGGGTAGGATGTTGTGAATCTTATGCGGAGTGTCTGTGGGGAGGTATCCGAAGGAACAGATAACGATACAGTCCCATTGTCGGCATAAACAGGTTTTCCAGAGAAATCCTTCCATTGTCCGGTATATGAACTGCAGGAATTGTTGATGCAGGTTTGTGATTTAACAAAAAGGTATCCGCTATACGGGATTTTGTTGTCAAGGCTGTCATAAATATTGATTACAAAAAATTCACCGGGAAGAATGGAAGGTTTTTCTACAACCGCCAGAAGGGGGGATTGGGTGGGGGAGAGGTTTTGCGCACTGCGTCTGACATCCTGGTTTTGTTTGACGAGATAAAGGGAAAAAACAAGACCGATAGATAAAATAAAGACAGACGCCAATATGAATATTTTTATAAATTTACTTTTAATCTTGATGTTCATGATTGATAAGATGGCGTATTTTCAAACAATTGATTATGCCTTACGAGCCAGCTTTTTTATCAATTTCAGAATTTCGTTTTCGCCCTGTGGATGCTTATAGCCAATATGGATAACAGCTTCAGAGAAAAGTTTTTCCAAATCGGGATGATTTTTAAGTGTACTGGCTAAAATCTGTTGTCCGTCCTTGTCGGTTAATATATTATGCAGAATTAATGTTACCGCCGGCAGGCAGTCTTCTTGCGATACAACATCACCTGTTTCCTGAACCGTTATAACATTACTTTCTCTTAACCAGGTTTCCACCAATTTGTATTTGGCTTCCGGATCATCAAGTCCTTCAAAGCTCTGTCGTGTTTCGGAACGGGTTTCATTTTTACTCATAGCTGTAAAATTATACACTAAATTATGTTTTATTATCGTCATATCCGCACATAATGGGATTTAACGGACCGCATTCAAAAATACCTTTCGGTACAACCAGTATTGGTGCGCGTATGAAAGACGAGTAGTTGACTGAAAATCTTTCTATTTCTAAAAGGGCGTGATACCCAAAGGAACCTAAAAACACCTTGATAATTGATGGAGTATTTTTTATCCAATCTCTGGTAATTAAACGGGGTAAATTTGAATAATCGGTTATTTTTGAAGAACTGACGATTTTCCCAAACTGCCTGGCTTCTTCCTTTGCTGTATAACTTCCTTTGGATATACCAAGATTGAAAGCTGTTATAATTTTCCCGTTTGGTGTAATAAATGCTGCCCATTTTTGTCCCGCTACTTCTTTAACAAATATGTATGCTTCTTTAATTGCGTTTCCATTAATATCAACTCCACCCGGTCGGTGATATATTTCACTGGCACCTCTCACAATATTATTAGTAATAAATCCCAAAAATCCCTTAACTGATTGGATTGTGTATCCGTTAAAACCGGCATATGACGCATGCTTCATAAAATGGTAGTATTGCCACCACCAGGGCGGGGTTGTTTGTGAGGTGCTTGATGCCAATAGAGCCAAATAGTTAGTGGCATCGCTGCTTGGAATGTTGTAGTTGTAAATATCAATGTTACTCTCGTTTAGCGGAACTATATCTGTGTACGGATCAAAATCCGTTTCTTGGTGTCTGCAGTAATAATCACTTGTGTCGCAATTTGACGCGGGTGATTCATCCCAGTCGTGCATGTAAGATTGTCCTGCCATGTGTCCTGTTGGATCCGTTGCATTGATTGGATTATTTCCTACATAGGCATATTTGTTAAGTCCATCCGAAGCGGAATCCGCCTGGGTGAATTTCGCAATTATTGGGTTATAATATCTTGCATTGTAATAATACAGATTGGTATCGGCATAATCCGAAATTTGCCCGGTATATCCTCTTTCGGTCGGGGAGGTACCGAGGGACGTTCTGACGTTTCCATACGGGTAATAAACCTGTTGTGATATTACAGCTCCGTTTTGGTCGGTGGATATAGCAACACTTCCCAGATGGTCGGAATGGATAAACGACTTACTTTCACTTCCTGCCTGACCGATTCTGACAGCGGACAGGTTGCCGAGAAACGAAAAATTCCTGCGCCAGAGCTTAAGGGATCCGTCGGGATTAAAAACGACTTCCAAACCGGGGGAAATATAATAAGTATGATCGCTTCCGTAAATTAACTTTGCAATTCTTTGACCAATAGCGTCATACGCAAAATTGACGAAATTTATAGGATCCGTTGTTGACAGTACTTCTTCTTTTGACGAACTGACTCCCAATGTGTTTACCTCGCAGAAGCAGGCATTTTCCTTACATATAGGAGTTGTATCAATACAGTTGTTTCTTGTAACTTTATTGTTTCTGCAGACACAGCTTCCAGGATCGGGAGTTGGAGTGGGAATGGTAATTGCGCATTCATTATCGTAAAGACATATATCATAACCTTCACCGGAATAGTAGAAACATCCGTCTCCCGAGGAAGAGCATTCCTTATGCATACCGTCGCATTCTTCGCACGACAGAACGCAGGAATCATCGCTGTTGTAATAGCATTCACTCTGGCTGCATACCCAGCCTTGGTTATCACAGACATACCCAAGTGCAGGCTGCCAGGTAAAACTTACAGCAGGTGACCAACCGCCCGTTTGCGTACAAGCCTTATCAAGACACGACCTTATGCTTATTGTATAGTTACCCCGATACGTTAATCCTATTTCGCTTCCGTTAACAACGGAATAGTTTACTGGTACAGGAACGATTTCCTGATAATTAAACACCTGTGCATTAACAGATATCTCGTAAGCAACAATATTACTGTAAGGACATTCGTCGCTCCATGATATATAAACATCCCTTGTCTGAATAACCGACATGCTTTTCGGTTCAAGAATGTTTGGTGTGCAGATTGAAGGAGTTGGAATTGGAGTTGAAGTTGGAACACTTGTCGGTAGCGGTTCCGTTGTTGGAGTCGGGGTTGATGACGGGAGAGGTTGATTAAAATCGGTCGGGATGACACCCGGTGTTGGTGTCGGAGCACCGTTCAAAAGACATTCGCATGTTCCGTTACAGGTTCCGCCCAGTGTTTCGCAATTATTGTTCCAGGGAAGATATCCTTCCGGACATTGGCATAAACAAAGCTGAAGACCGGAACAATCACCCGGAGTAGTTGGGGGAGCAATTGTCGGGGTGACCTTTGGTGCAGCAGCTGATCCGGTATTTATAAGCCGATTATCAGCATCGTAATTGTATAAATTGGATCCGTTAGATACAGTATTTCCGAGATTGTCGTACACAAAACTATGAACAACAGTATCAGATATATAACTTTCCGGGCGGTGATAATACCCGCTTTGGTAATCACCATATGTAAGTGAAATTTGTGTACCCCCTTCATTTTTAGAGGTAATATTGCCGATATCATCGTATGAATAATTTGAGTTGTATGAACCGCTTGTGGAAAGCAAACGGTACAAAGGGTCATACGTGAAGGTTTGATTAAGTTTAAAATCCGATGGTCTGCTTGGATTATTATCAATTATTCTTGTAATATTTCCGGCACTGTCATATTCATAAGCAAGCATCAATCTTTGGGCGTCTGTGATTGAACCCTGAGTAATTGAAATTGAGTTTAGAAGATGGTTGTCGGTTCTGTAAGAAAACGAGTTTTGAACGTTATTTGCCGATCTGTAACTTATAACTTGTGAATCTTTATTGTATAGAGCGTTGTTTGCGTATCCGGTTATGCCCGATAAATTGGCACGGTCATAAATATAACTTACAGTTTCATCTGGTATCCCGATGGTCACGTCACCGCCGTATTTTACCGAAAGAGGTCGGTCCGCCTCATCATAGGTAAATTGCGTTTGAAAATACCGGCCGTTTAGAATTGTGTCGGGAAAATCAACACCTTCAAGACCATCCAATTTATAATCCAACAGACCGCGCTTATTGTAAATATAACTTTCCCGCTTACTTATGGTTCCATTGGGAGTATAAGATGCCGTACTGCAAAGTTTCCCGATACCGTTTGTGCATATATCATAACTGTTCGACAGCGTTCTTTCCCCGTTGACATGTTTGGTCAAGAGCCTGTTTAATACGTCGTATTCAAGGATGGTTGATATATTATTGGGATCCGTCTGTTTTGTAATATTGCCTGCTTTATCGTAGAAATATCTCCACGAATTTTCATCACCGGACATTGCCGGGCACATGTCAATATTCCAGGATTTTGTTTTTCGACCGATGGTATCATATTCGTTGATTGTTACAGCATTCCCCAATGTATCGAAAGTTTTTGTGTTTACCCCGAGAATTTCATGGTATTCGTATCTTGTGGAATAGGTTTTTGCGGAGGAAATTGCTTCCGATTTGATCGTTTGGCCGAAAGAGTTCGAGGTTGTGACTATTTCCGAACAGGGGGTGGCAGAATTGTCGTCCGTGCAATTCGGATCAAGGTATTTTACCTTAAGCGGATTACCGTTCAATTCGTATAGCGTTTTGTCTGATGATCCATCCGGATTTTCGGTTTGGATTATCCTTCCGAATCCATCATATACGTTGTGCACCTTATTGATGCCGGAATCCGCAATAAAATCTCTTGCATCATATGAGTTTTCCAGGCTTTCTCCGGCAAAAGGGTATGGATTTGCGGTATAAATTTCACTTTGGTATTCTGTTTGACCTAAAGAATTGAATGTTTGAGACCGTATGATGTCATACAATCCTCCGTCTATTGAATATCCCGCGTCGGACCACTCGCCATCATACCAGACATTTCTTGTTTGAACGCTTTGTCCAATTCCGTTTATGTATTTATGGGTTCCTCCTATAGTACCTATTGTTCCGTTATCGTTAAACCTTACTGCTTCCGAAATCATCATTTTCGGTCCGAGGTTGTTGATAGGATCAATCTGTTTTCCGAGCCCGATAAGGCAATTATGTTGTGTTTCGCAGAAATCGGGAAAATCGTCTTCGTTAAAGTAGTAATAATCAAAAAACTTGTTTGGGGTGTGGGTCGATGGGGATCTTCCCGTATAGTAGGTTTCTTTAATCCTTCCGAAATCGTCGTAAACATTTGTTGTGGTATCGCCATTTAACCCTATCGTTTTGACAGGAAGTCCTCTGACACCTGCGTAATTCGGATGGGTGGTATCGGGTGTATTAAAGTCATATTCTGTCGTAACCGTCTGCCCCTTGGCATTAGTGACGGAAACGGGATAAATATGATAAACCGAATCAAAAACAGTCGATGTTATGTTTCCCAAAACATCTGTTATCGAAACAGGAAGCCATGGATATGTTGTATCGTATGAAATTGTGCTTACGGAATATGGAAGATTGTCTTTTAAAGTTTCGTTTTTGATTATTTTGGTTAAAATAGGGAAAGCGTTTGTATCACAAGCCGTGTTCATTCCTAAAAAGTAAGTTTTCGTATGGTTGAATTTTGTTAAATTATTAAGGTCCGACATCCAATTTTCGCAAGGAAGGGGAAGTATCCATGTGTTTAGTGTATTTGCGGGGGTATAGTTGGTATAAGAAACAATCGGGGTTAAATCGTTTATATCCTCGTAAGTGTTACAGTCAACCTTTCCCCAGGCGATTGATTTATTCGGCATAGCGTAAGGGTCGGTTGGGTTGTACTGCAGAGTTGATTTGGTACAAAGAGTTTTTTGAGAATTAATGATATTTGAAGAAATTGTGTCAACCGGAATAACAAGGGATACTGTTTCACCGGGAATATAAGATTCACAATAAGAATCAAGTTCGGAGTCTGTTTTTTCCACCCATTCGTTTGGTGTGTTCATATCTCCAAAACGCACTTTGAAGGTTTGTTTTGACTCATTCCATTTTGTTGAGTTATCGGCGTCAATTACTTTTCCCAGTGCGGAAACACCGCTTAACGGACTTGGTTTGAAACATGTGTCTGTTTCAAGCGCCTGATGGTAATAGGCGTAGGATTTTGAAGCAATGTTTACAGTAGAATTTTTTTCGTAAGTTAATGTTTCCACTTCAGGGTAGCCTAAAAATTCATATCCGGAAAAATAAGTCCTTTTACAATCCGGTACACAAAGTCTGATGCCGTATGTATCGCTGCAGCCACCCGGATCTCCATTGCATTCGTATTCTTTGTACCCCGAATCGCAGCAGGCAAGATTTGAAGTGTTCCAACTGCACGGCGAAGCACATCCGGGAGGGTCACCTCCGCATACTCCTATCGGATTTTCGGTATCAATTTCAAGGTCGCATTCAGCACTTTCCTCTCCATATTCTTCAACATATGCCAACCCCTGATTTGCCCCATCACCCAAAAAATTGTGATCAGCTGCGTAGTAATTTCCCATTCCGTCGTAAGTGATAACTCTTTTAACACGATGTCTTTGAGTGTTGTATGCGTGGTCGGTTTTACACCCAGGATCTTCAAGTCCTGTTTTATCTGGATTGCAATATCTGATATTGAAAGCATTGTATCCGTCGTCTCCTCCTTCATATTCAAAAACAATCTTACCGTTATAACCGTTGTCAATGGTTTTTAAGAAAAAATCGTTTGCCGTTTTGGATTGTGTCGTTACAACATCCGCCGTAAATGCGGTTAAAGGACATCCTCCTTTATAGTTTCCGCAGTCCCCGCCGTATGAAAAAACGGAGGAAGGAAGTCGTTTTGCGCTTTCTTGCGCATTAATATTTGATGTGATGTTGGTTTGTCTGATAAAACCGGCAATAAGAAGCTGCAGTAAAAAAAGGATTCCCGTTTTCATTGAAATCATCGGAAACACAACTTTTTGTTTAGAATAATTACTCATTGATAATGGGCAGAAAAACACCCCAATTATTCATCATAAGAAATACGGCGTATTAAGTAAAGAATGAAAATGTTTTAAGAAATTGTGAAGCGAGGTTTTAAATTTTCCGATGTGCCGATAACTTAAGTTTTTGCGGTTTTTGAAGAAAACATCACGAAATTTTTGTCGGAGTGGGCGGACTCGAACCGCCGGCCTCTACGTCCCGAACGTAGCGCTCTACCAACTGAGCCACACTCCGTTATAAAAAATTCCAAATTCCAAATAACAAATTCCAAATCAAATTCAAAATTCAAATAACAAATATTGGCAGAATTGAGTATAATTATACAGTATGACAGCTGAATTTGGTTCGGTAATTCTTGCTGCCGGTTTCGGTACCAGATTGGGAGAATTTGGAGAAAGTACTCCAAAAGGTTTGATTGAAATTCAAAAAGGAGAAACCATTATTGGACGTGTAATCAACGAGCTGGAACCATTGGGCGGAAAAATTTGTCTTGTTACAAACGGGAGATTTGAGGGTTTATACCAAGCTTTCCTGAAACAACAAGGGTTATCAAAAAGGATTAGACTTCTGTCAAACGGGATATTGACACCCGAAAATAGAAACGGTGCGATTAAAGATCTTGATATTGCAATCAGGTGTTTCAAATTAAAAAAAGACGTTTTGGTGGTACCAAGCGATACATTGTTTGAATTTTCTCTTGACGATTTTCTGCGCTTTTGCCGGGAAAAACCTGGTTGTTTTGCTGTAGTTGCAGAAAAGAAGAAATCCCTTGAAGAAATACGCGGAAGGCTTGGTTGCCCGACGATAAAGAAAGGCGAGGTGGTTTCATTTGTTGAAAAACCTCAAAATCCACCGAGTTTATATGGAATAATTCCGTTTTATTATTATCCAAAAGCGGTTGTTCCCGAAATTTCCGGATTTTTAAAAAAAGGCGGAAACCCGGATGCTCCGAGTAATATAATTCCATATTTATTGGAAAAAGGAATCAAAGTCAGAGGGTATATTGCGAAAGGAAAGTCTCTTGATGTCGGAACACTTCAGGATGTGAAGAAAATGAGAGCTTTATAAATTGTTGCCATATCGCCTTGCTCTCCATATTGCATTCTACATTCTACATACTGCATTCTACATTCTACATGCTATATACTATTCCTATCCTATGTCCGGCGCTTTATATATTGTTGCCACACCGATTGGAAATCTTGAAGATATAACCCTCCGCGCAATAAAAACCTTGCAGGAAGTTGACTTCATTCTCGCTGAGGACACACGAGTAACTAAAAAACTATTAGACTCCCTATATACTACATACCATATACCATATACAAAATTATTGTCGTATCATCAGCATTCTACAGACTCCAAAAAGCAGGAAATACTTCAAGTTTTGGCGCAAGGTAAAAATCTCGCTCTCGTAACCGACGCAGGAACTCCGGGTGTTTCCGACCCCGGCAACGAGCTTATTGCTTACTGCTTATCTCTCCTTCCTGATCTTAAAATTGTTCCCATCCCCGGCCCTTCCGCAATCACAACTGCTCTTTCAGTTTCGGGACTGGACGTAAACAGATTCGTTTTTCTCGGCTTTTTACAGAAGAAAAAAAGGACAAAACTGTTTGAGTGGCTGAAAGACGGACAAATGGCTTTTGCTTACTATGATTCACCATATCGTACTATAAAAAACCTTGAACAAATAGAACAAATTTTTGGGGAACAAACTCAGGTTTTTGTCGCCCGCGAATTGACGAAAATTCACGAAACACTTTACAGAGGAATGATTGTTGAAGTCATACAAAAATTGCAAAAAAATGCAATAAAAGGGGAAGTCGTGGTCGTTGTAAATAACCCCACAAGGACAGACCTTTAAAAGTGGGCAAGGTGTGTTCCCGGGCAGAATCGTCCAACGGATTTTCGCATTCGCCTTTTAATACTATCCGTATACGGCTTATGCCAAAATTTACGATGGATCCGCTTTTGGCGGAAACTACCATTTAAAGATGGGGTTTGCTTTGCGAACTTTTATGAAAATGTTTTGTGTTTCCAGAAGGACTTGAACCTCCGTCTCACCCTGTCGTGAATCATGTTCGCTCTTGTGAATTGCGCGTTATTGTGACGCTGGGAGGAGTTGGACCTCCAACCTTTCCCTTAGGACGGGACTGCTCTATCCAGTTGAGCTACAGCGCCGATTCAGACAGGACGGGTTTACTCTATCCATCAAGCTATAGAGCATTTTCATACAGGAAACCCCTTTTTCCTTGCCCTTCCGAAGTCCCGCTAAAAGGGACGAAGGAGGGTATCCATTAAACTACGGGAACAATATCACGCAAATTTTACCACACTAACTCTTCTACTCTCCCGCTCTTCCAATCTTTTACTCTATTTTATCGTCAGGGTGTAAAGATTGTCAGCCTCTTCACCTCCAAGATTTGTCAAAATCAAAAGCCGTTCGTCACTGACTGTCGTAAATACATAAGGGTTAATAAATGTACCGCTATACACTATCTGATTATTTGTACCATCGTAATCAATTATGGATATTTTCCCGCTTTCCGAGATCATTATATTTCTTGAATTGGGCAGCCATGAAATCCTTTTTGCTTCATTTCCGTCGGTACCTCCTCCGAGTATCAAATTTTCCGATCCGCTGTCTATAAGAAAGTTCTTATCTTCTTTAATGTCGTAAACATAAGTATTTCCCTGTGAGATTTTCCGTTCCTCTTTTTGTGTTGAGGATCCCGGAAGTTGTCTTATAAGTTTTTCCGGCAGGGTTGCCGAGCCGGACGCTGTATAAATTACCATATTTTCGTTGGGAGAAAAAAGGACCGCTTTAGCCTTGTTTTTAATTATCGACGAAAGTTCGGGGGGCAGAACCTTGAGTTTTGAGTCCATTCGCTTTTGCTCTTCTTTTTTCCACTTAAGAAGAATGTCATTCTTTGATCCTGCAATATTGACCCTCTGGTTTTGCGGGACATAGGAACCGCTGTTTAAAAGATAAACTGCCAGAGGCGTTGAGAGCATTATCTCCCGCCCATCCGGCGACCATGTCCAGTTTGCATTTGTCAAATCGGAATCGGTAATTCTTTTAGCTTCGCGGGCAAATCCGATCGGCAGATTAATATTTTCGATCACCCACAAACCTGCTTTTTGGGGAAAATCCGATTTATTTTTGGGAATAACGGCGTAAGCAATCTTGGACTGGTCGTTCGACGCCACCGGATTGACGCAGCCCTCGAATGTCAAAGCGGACAGGGAGGGTGCCGACTTAAACAGACTGGCATTAATTTCCGTAACTTCCTCCTTTTTTATGGTGATGTTTTTCCTCCAGCTTTTATAACCTTCTTTCTTAATTTCAATATCGTAAGTTTTCGGGGGAAGGGAAATTGTTGTATCCGTAGCACTGTTCAGTTTGTTATCAATGAATATCTGTGCGCCCGCCGGTTCGGACTTAACCGCCAGAAGCCCGTGTGTTGTAATTTTACCGTCGTTGGGGTTAAACCGGTACCCCCTTGCATACATCAAGGCAGCATATCCTCCGATACCCGCTATAAAAAGAGTCAGTAAAAAGATCAATACTCGTAACTTTGTCATGTAGGTGTATTATAACGCAAGTAAGTGACAAGTGACAGGCGAGACCATTGACCATTGACCTTTCTCTTCTTGTGGGGATGTTGGGAGGAAACTATAATGTTTTAAGTCACTAAAGTATTTTTTAGATCCTTGAGATTCTTATATTTTTGCTTACCATGTTAAGAAAAAAGATTGCCATTGATTTGGGTACTGCCAATACTCTTGTTTGGGTTGCCGGGCAGGGGATAGTTGCAAATGAACCGACAGTTGTTGCCGTTTCTGTTGACGACAATCGGGTTGTTGCGGTTGGAGCAGACGCAAAAAAAATGCTTGGCCGGACACCGGAAGCTCTGACAGCCTCGCGTCCAATGAGGGAAGGCGTAATTGCTGACTACGTAGTGACGGAAGCAATGCTCCGGTACTTTATAGGTAATGTCATGGGAAGGGTATATCTGGTGAAGCCGGATGTAATGATATGTGTTCCCGCCGGTTGTACTCAGGTGGAAAGAAGGGCAGCTCTCGATGCGACCCTTTCCGCAGGTGCAGCACATGCCTACCTAATAGATGAACCGCTTGCTGCTGCGATAGGAGCCGGAATTCCTGTTTCTGCCCCGAGCGGAAACATGATTCTTGATATTGGAGGTGGTTCTGCCGAATCGGCCGTTATTTCTCTCGGTGGAGTTGTTGTCCATAAAAGCGTTCGTGTGGCAGGGAATAAGATCGACGAAGCGATTTCCGAACACCTTAAGAAGAAGCACAATCTGATAATCGGTGACCAGACCGCGGAGTATGTCAAGATAAAGATCGGGTCGGCGGTAAAAATGGCCAAGGAGGAAAAACTGGAGATTTCCGGCCGCGACCTTGTGTTTGGACTTCCCAGAAGTGTTGTTATTTCGTCAACCGAGGTAGCCGATGCCATCCGGCCGACGCTTTTATCCATAATTGGAGCTGTAAAAGGTGTTTTGGAAGATACCCCTCCGGAGCTTGCAGCAGATATTATTGACAAAGGTATTGTCATAAGCGGGGGAACGGCGCTTTTACGAAATCTTGATAAATTGGTAGTTGAAGAGACTGGGGTTCCTGCCCATATCGCGGAGGACCCTCTTTTGTGTGTTGTCCGGGGAACCGGCGTAGTTTTGGAAAATATTGCCCTCTGGAAAAGAAGCGTGACGACAAAAGGATAACCTATATTTTTTATAATATTTATTATTTTTATTCTTTATACATTGAGGATAACTTCCGATTAACAGCTTCAATTAATGAGTTATTTATTTGTACAATATTGGGGATTATTTTGCTTTGGTGTTTTTACAGATTATCTTATAACAATTATGATAATTATAACAACTATAACTATTATAATTTAATCGGTAACGCACCAAAATATTCATTTTATTACAATTTCGGAGTGTTGATATGTGGGAAGAATGCCACCGGAAACTACGTTTGCTTGTCCCTTTATTTGTTATAGCGTACAATAAGAAGGAGTGGAATATGGGTAAAATGTCCCAAAAGAGAAAAAGTACCGATATATTCTTCCGTAAATACGGGAATATCTTGGGAGTCAGTTTGACTGGCACACCAAAAGAGAGATTGCTAAAGAAAATTAATCAATATTTGGCCCATAAAGCCTCTTTTGAGGCTATTATCCCTCTTTTTATTACCACGCCCAATCCCGAACAGATTGTAATGGCTCATAAAGACATGCGTTTAAAAAGAATATTGCAGATTTCGGATATTACCCTTTGCGACGGAGTCGGACTTTTGGCAGGATATGAGTTTTTTCTTCGCGCTAAGAATAAGTCAAATTTGTCCAATTCGTCCAATTTGACTAATTTGCCAAATTTCATTCGCTCCCTTTTCTCCGTTCTAAAAAAAGGTTGTGCCTCAGACGGATTGAAAATAATCAAAGGAAGAGAATTTTTTCTTGACCTGATGAAGTTGGCAAACAGGAAAAAGTACCGTGTTTTTCTTTTGGGTTCAACAAAAGATGTTTTGGAAAAAACAGTTGCTATATTGCAAAAAAAATATCCATCGGTACAGATTGGATATGAATGGGATATTGCTGTTGATAATGATGGAGTACCGGAAAATAGGAAAGAGGATAAGAGTGAAGAGGAAATAATCAAAAATATCAATAAATTCCAGCCCCACCTTCTATTTGTTGCCTTTGGAGCTCCTAAACAGGAAAAGTGGGTGTACCGCAATTTAAAAAATCTGAATACCAAGCTCGTAATGGTTGTCGGCGGTACTTTTGATTATATTGCAGGGAAGCAAAACTTGCCAAACAGGTTTTTTGAACGGTTGGGTCTTGAATGGCTTTGGCGCCTTCTTACCGGTACACAAAAGATCGGCAGAATTTATAATGCAGTTGTAAAATTTCCTCTTATGGTGATTAAAAATATATAGTTTTCCTAAGTTCCCAAAGTTTTCTAAGGTTCAAAAATTCCCTAAGCTCTTAATCTCCCTAAGCATCTAAACATTTTTTAAGTTTTCAGTCGGGACCCAACTGTTTTCTGAGAGCTTTTGAAAATGTTTTTGTTTCAAAATTACTTTTTCATAAAAGGAAGGCGGTGAAGTTATGGGAAAAAGAACACATGGAACAGAAAGGTTTGAGGCTACTTTACCTTGGATTACACCCGACCCAAAAAGTTTTGAGGTTAAATCGAGTAAACCTTTATTAGAAGTACAAACCTTACCGATAAAATGTGCACCAGATGACGGTAACACTCAAGATAAAAAAAGTCCTGACGATGGCGACAGGCTTGGATGAGTCTAATTTTTTGAGAGGATATAACCATCTTCTTGAACTGGCTTCACAATTTTGGATAAAATATACTCTGTGTAATTATGGTTGATAATAAGTCTACGGGGCCGTGGTATACCAGATTTGGGGTTAATTATTCCGGTTTCCACGACGGGCAGGGGACGAATTTGGTTGAAAGAGCCGAGGAAATGGCAAATGAAAATGCCGGGACGGAAAGAATTCAAAATATGTCACCGGATGAACATATCAGGATGGTTAGAGATAATAATAGAAATAGAATGAATGGCGTAAAGCAAAATGATTATTTCGGAGACGACGATCATAATCTTGGACCCGGAGGAGTACACGAACCTTTAGATTAAAAAAGTCCTCTCTTGAATTGCAAATCTGGATTCTTGAATTCAACTAATAGATCACTTAATCACTTCAATCTTTGAAGTATCTGTCTTATATTCCTGTTCTACCAATTCTACCTATTCAACTTTTTTTATTTTTTCCCTTTCCTTCCCTCCATAATACTTAATACTTTATACAAAATACGTTATACATTTTCCTCGTATCTTTTTTCCCTCCCAAATTTCTTAATTAACTTAATTATCTTAATCAACTTAATCGCTCTTTCCAGAGCTTTTCCCCCTTGACACATACTGTCCCTCTTTGATACCTTGTGTGTAAGAAGAGTTATAGATAGTTAACTCTTAGGCATAATACTATAACAATGTATATTCCAATATATCCTAGTATCCTAGTATCCTAATATCGTTTCCTATGTCAGGCGATTTAAAGAAAAAAATCAAACTCTCGGATCTTCCCGATCTATTAACCGTCCGTGAAGTTGCCGACGTTTTGCGTGTTTCACCTCTTACCATCAAAAGGTGGGGGAAGAGGGGAAAACTTCCGGCAATCCGCATTAATTCAAGAGGCGACCGCCGATACAAAAAAGAAGCCGTATTGTGGCTACTCGGAATTCAAGAGAAGGAATAAGATAACACTTCAAGATATAACTAACTTTCACAATTGTATTCTCGCCCCTCATAACCGCCCTTGCGACGCGAACACGAAGTATTCGGGAGCAAGTAAGGTGAAGTGGGGTGGCTACTCGGAATTCAAGAGAAGGAATGAATTCTTCGTTGTATCCTAATATCCTTATATCTTCATTATTCTTCTAAATCCCTTAATCAACTTAATTAACCTAATTCCTCAATTAACTTAATTATCTTTCCTTCTTTTTCCCATACTTCATACAAAATACGTTATACATTTTCCTCTTAGTATCCTAATATCGTAGTATCCCAGTATCTTTTTTTTCCATAATACATAATACGTTATACATTATACTTTCTTCTCCTCCCATCCCCCCACCTCTCCTTGAATTTCCCCCAATACTATATATAATATAGGATTAAGTAGGGGAGTAAATACATGTTTCGATTTTCCAAAAAAAGGGGTGGTACGGAACGAGACGTTGCTGTGTCCGTAAATGCTTCGGAAGATTCACTTTCTCCAAAAAAATGCGAACAAGCCTACGGAATGACCAGAGGGGAGTTTTTGGATATTGCTGCAGCGGCCGTTGGTGGAGCAATTCTTGCCGGATGTGGAACTATTCCTGAATCACAGGAAAATTCCAAACGTCCCCAATACACTCCTACCGCGGAATCAATTAAACCAGAAACGGCGGATACTGGTCAATCCGAACAGGTAAAACCGACAGAATCGGTTCAGGGTGAACAGAAAGCTCCGCCGACGCCCCAACCAACACCTGAGGTTCAAAAATATCAAACTCCGGAACCTTTGATTGGAAATGAGGTTTATATTTATAAAGGTGATACTTCGGATTTGCCGTTGAGATTTCCAGGCACCTTTGGACAATTTTCTTTTGCTCAGATAGGAGTTAATGAAAATGAGGCCTGGCTGGGAGGTAAAGATGTGAACAAAGTAGCGGAAAGTCTGATCGGCAAGCTGGCAAATTCAGGTATGTCAGGTTCAATTGTAATGCTTGAGGTTGTCGGCGATGCGCAAGACAGTGAGGTTAAAAATGTCGCCGGTTTACTGCCCATTTTTATCAATGAACGAAAAACCGAAAGCGGGGAAAAAATTAGCGAAGCCTATCTGATTGCAGGAGTGGGTGACAGCGGAGAGATGCTTCCTGTAGGATGGGGAAGGGAAGACGGCACAGGATATTCTTATTTTTTGTGGAAACTGGGACAGGGGCGTAAGGGTGCGCCGGACGAAGGTCAGATAGGTTTGCTGGTACCGAATTTGGAGAGTGATGTTCCGGGTGCAAAAAAGATTGAACCTTTGTTGATACCTCAGGGTAAGAAGTGGAAGCTTAGATCCCCTTGGGATGGAAGCGAAGTGGTTTTGGAGGGAAGCGGTGAGGCAGCGAAAAAAGTAAGTGCCTCTTTGGTATCTCCCGATTGGGAAAAATTCACACCCGAAGTGCTTGTGAAACTCTCTCCCGAAATGAATGGTTTTGACAAAGGCAGAGTTGTGGGACACGACAAAGGAAGATATGTTACCCATATAAACAAAGTAACGGGAATGGTTGAATGGGTTTTCAATACCGAAAAGAATGAATTTGAACACGCAGGGGAATCAACACATACAGAATCGGTCAACGGGCAGGAAGTAAGAGTATCGGCACTTGTTGTAACTTCAAAAGAATATGCTGACAAATTTGGAAACAATATTTCAATTGGTTCCGGTAAAAATGGAATCTTATCGCGTGAATTTCTTGCCGCCTCCGCAGTCGAATGGTCACATGGGCAAATGGGGGGGAGAGCCGGTTATGGTGGAGGTCTTGAGGACTTAATTGACGATAATAACCTAACCGAGGAGGACAAAATTGCGCTTGTTCCGGTTCTTATCCATGGCGGTGACTTTAAGGGAACAAATTTTGAAGGGTATCTTCCACACGCTTTATCCGAAGGCCATGTGGGAGTTCAGGGTGTTTCCTTCAGCGGGGTTGATTTTGTGGTGAAGGTTGAACATGACAGGAATGCAAATGTTGTTGATTTGTTTAATGCGATGGATGGGGCACTCTCCCATAGAAATTCCTCCGACGGAAGGATGGTTGCAGTGCTTGAAACACCGCAAAGCTTGCTTGACGTTATGGTGATGAGACCAAAAGATTCCAATGGCAACATTATACCATACAACGCGTATTTCTCGTATGGTCCAGTAAGAAACGCAGTTTTAAGAACTATAGAAGAGCGGCATCTGAATGGTGAAGTATGTGATGGGGAGAGGTTAAGTATGGTTCGCGCGATAATGGATTATGCCTGTAACGGCTCATGTGCTGATGACTATGCGAATGACAGATATGTAGATGACGCTTGCTATGCGGTAAGTAGCGGTGCCTTGAACCCTAACGGTTATGATGTACCCGTTTTAACTTCCGACTATCCCGCGTTTAAAGGGGACTGGTTCGAAGCTGATTGTGTTACAAATACTCCCTAGCAACTACTCACACCCTCTGACACACTTTGTCATTCTGAACTTGCATCAGCCACGTTTAACGTGGTTTCAGAATCTCCTGAAATCCCCCTTAATCCCCCCTAAATTCCCTTAAACTCCTTTGATTCACTGACTCATTGACTCCATTGATTCTCTCCATACCATACTTTACATTCTACTTTCTACATTCTGCTTGCCTCGCCCCTCGAAGCTTTAGCGAAGTGGGGCTCTTTGCTACTTGCTACTTGCTACATATTGCTTGCTACATGTTATTATTAAAGTGTATGAAACGTCTGCCGTTGATAATTTTCTTCATTCTAATTTTTGTTTTATGTGTACTTTGTTATTTTTATTTTTCTAATAATCCAAAATCCCCTATTTGCGGTGTTTTTGTTTCAAATGAAAACAGTCTGTTTTACTTTCGGATACAGGATAAAACAAAATGGGATAGTTATACGAGAAAGTTCGCAAACTGTTCAGATGATGGAAATTTGAATATTCAGTTCCCCTTTACCGAAGAAGAGTCGTCTGTCCGCTCGGTTGAGTTTGTCTTTTCCGAGGGTGTTGATTTCAAAAGGGGTAAGACCTATACCGACAATAAAAATATTATTTATGACGCAAGTGTTGACGGAGAAAAACAAATCCTTACCGTTTCTTTTAATGTTGAAAATTTCACCTCGGATGATCAAGACCTTCTTTCCCTTCGTCTTTCAAATTTTATCAATAATCTGATGGCGGAGATTTTTATTCCCGACCGGGAAAAATCCGATGAAGCGGTAATTGCATGGCGGAGAGGCGAAAAACACCTTTCCGATATGGGTTGGGTGGTGGAATGGCAGAAGTGAATATTGGTTGAAAGAAAATGGAAAATGGTAACGGAGAATGGAAATTGGAAAACGGGTTAACAATTTTCTTTTTTCAATTTTCAATAACAATTTTCTAATTTCCAACAGCCAATTTCAAATAGATTGATGATATATCAATACAACAATATAGCCATATAACAATATATTAATTTGACAATTTAATAATTTAATCCCATGTTCAAAAAAATATTTGTCCAATTATTTTTGTTTTCTGTTTATTGTTTTTTGTTTTTTAATTATTCCTCCGCCCAAACCTGCGGGGGCACTATTACCTGTGCCAAATGTCCTGTTGGATCTGTCTATGACTCCTTTCAGAATTGTTGTGCAGACGGCGGAAATTGTGTTGAATATGATGACGCTTCAGCGGCATGTGATTTGCAGGCGGGAAGCGATGCCTGTAATGTTGGAGATTCTACATGTTGTTATCCTGACTCTGCATGTTGTGGAAATTGCAATTCGATTCTTACAGGATCTTGGTATTGGTTTGGAAGTTGCGATGTTTCAGGTCTTTCACCTATCTATCAGGAAGGTGATTACACCGTTGATGCCTACCTTAAAGGCCATGTTTATACCGATACGGGACAATTAATAACCAACACTGCAAATTCCTCGGGTGACTGCAGCGGTCTTAATATTGTCGACGGACTTGTCATCAACGCCGACAGGGTGACGGGAGTCAAGTCACAATCATATCCCGAGTGGTGCGGACCCGGGTATAATTTCCGGATAGGGGATTCAGGTTGTGTGCTTGAGCCTTGTTATGAGATTTGGATCTCGGGACTTCCGTTCGGGTGGCAATGGCTTGATATAAGCGGAAACCTGTCGGAGGACTGTGTATATCCGTATATGAGTACGAAAGGTCACGGAATTGTGGCTTTTTGTAAAGCCAAAGATGCCCAAAACCAGCTTCATTTTATTCTGCGAAATGCCAACATTACACCTCCTCCCACTTCTACACCACCACCGCCTACATCCACACCTACGCCAACACCACCTCTTTCGAGCTGTAACCAGGCTTGTTTGATTGACGATGACTGTAAAGACCCTTTTGTATGTGTAGTCGGAATGTTTGGAGGTCTGTGCAGAAACTCAGTCTGTCTGGAGGATGCCGATTGTTTGTGTCCGACTCCAACCCCCTCACCCCTTGGGTGTAACGAAACCTGCGATCCTGCTAATGATTTTTGTCAAACTCCGTACGAATGCAGGGTAGTTGGCGTTGGCGGAGGTGTTTTTGCTCCGCTTTGCAGGCTGCCTGTTTGTGAAGATGATTCTGATTGCGTTTGCAATAAGATTGTCCGGGGGAGAAGGTGGGTTGTTTCGTCGGCTGATTATTCCTCCCAGCAAAGCACAAATCTCGCGGATATTCTTGATTTCGGAAATAATTCAATCACGCCCGTTTTGTATTACACGTCACCATATGCCGCTTATTATTATGATACCGTTCAGCAAACAGGGAGTATCACCTTCACCGCCCAAGCGGAAGACCGTTATGAAACCGGACATTCAATCTGTTATGATACCGATGATTACGAAACTTGCCACGTTTACCCCAAAATAACCCCCGGCGCTTCAAAGACGATCGACCTGGCAGGTTTTTCTTCCTATGCCAACCTTGATTTCCACTATCTTCCGTATCCGAATTGTCAGGTCAGCGGACCGGAAGTCGTTCCGATTGGCGAGACTGTCGTTTATAATATCGCTTCGTCGGTGCCTATTCCATCTGACACATCGGGTTTTTTGTGGAATTTTGACAGCGCAACTCCCGGATGGCTTTCGTCAAATTACCAGATTGACAACAGATATTCGGTCGGTATAGAGACACCAGACGGAAGCATTATTTCATTAGGCTCAAACACCTGCGGGAATAATTCTACCTGTACCGGAACTGTGACCGTTGATCCTTCCGGTCTTGGACTTACTCCCGGCGACAGTTTTACAATTTTCTGCAGGTCTCAAAACTACGGCGTTCATGAATGCACTCCGGAAAATCTACCGCTAGAGTTGCACCCTAAAGACATAAGTTGCGGAGGAGCAAGCAGTGTGACGTTTAATGTTACCGTCCCTCTTTGGTGGCAGGCGGGCGGGGGAAACGTTGTTTCAAAGTCTTCTGTTTCATCACAGATTCCCGATGCCACTCCCGCTTTCACTCTCATAAGGGGAGGAATAGATGACCCTATAGGGCTTTTGATCTATTCTTACTCTCTGGATCTTAATGGTCAGGACGTTTCTCTTTCGAAATTGAGTTCCCAGGCCTCTTTCAGCACCCGTCCGTCGTCGAGCTTCAGCCTTTATTATGAAAAAAAGCTTCCCGATGATGTCGAAAGTTCGATGTATACGATTTCCTCAAATACAATGGAACTTTCCTCGCTAATCAGTAACTGTACCCTCTCAAGAGGCTATAAGGTGTGTTACTACGATGGAACAACCATAGGTGACTTTTCTTTGACAAATACCGCAAATGATACCATTCCTTTGGACACGAGGCTTATTCTTTTGATCGACAATGCGGATATTACAATCAAAGGAAGAATAAGACCTCTGATCAGAGGAAGATCGTCCTTTCTTCTTATTTCCGAAGGCGACATTTCGGTGGACCCCGCGATCGGATATGCGCAGCTCCTTACTGGATCTCCTGACCTTGAGGGAATATTTCATACCGACGGGGTGTTTCACAGCGGTCATTTTACGGACGGAAGCAAAGACCTTAATCTGCATATCAGGGGAGCGGTATCCGCAAACAGTTTCGATCTTGGCAGGGATATGAAAGAAGATAATCTTTTATATCCGGGTGAATATTTTATGTACGGCCCCGAGCAGGTCATGGCATTCCCGCCGTTTTTCAGACTCCGTGCGACTTCATGGCAGGAAGTTCCCCCGTGACGACAACGGTCAATGGTTAATGGTTAACTGTTACCCGCCACCCGTTACTTCTTAATCACTCAATGGTTTTGTATCTTTATATCTTAATATCTTAATATTTTCCTCCTCTTCTCGCTTGCAAGCGTAGATTTTGGTATAATACAATAGATTTCCGTCATATACTTTTCCCTTATGAAAATTACAAAAGGTGTGCTTTTTGTGGCTCCGAAAAGATTATTCATAAAGTCCGTCATTCGGGTGAGTGAATGCAATGAACGGATCTGGAATCTTGGTGTCATTTTTGTCATTTTGCTCAAATTGTTATTGATATCGGGTGGTATTTTTGACATACCATCCGTCTTTGCGGTAACAACAACACCAACCATTTCTGCAACCGCCTCACCCTCCGCGCACGTTTCAGCTAAACCCACGATTGTAGCTGAAGAACGGCCCGATCTGACACAAAAAAGCGAAAAAACAATTGAACCTTTAGAAAAACTTCTGGACGGCCAAAGTGTTGAAAGCGTGTTTCCTTTCAACTTTATAAAAATTGCCATAAGAAAGTCGGTTGAAGCGGGAGTGCCCGTCAATACCCTTGTTCTTATTCTTCTTCTTCCCTTGATTGCCACAGTCATTGCTGCAACAAGGCAGCTTATTGGTCTTCGGGGTTTTGGAATATTTCTTCCCGCATCTTTAGCTGTTGTTTTTGTGGCAACCGGTCCTGCCGTTGGCATCTTTTTATTTTTGATGATAGTTGCGATATCAACAGCAACAAGAATGGCTCTCAGGCGTTTTAAAATAAAGCTTCAATATCTTCCGAGGATGGCGCTTATTTTATGGACGGTATCGGTGGGTGTCTTATCAATTTTATTTTTGACTCCGGTGTTCAGATTTCCGGGACTTACCAACGTTTCCAATTTCGCCGTATTGATATTGGCACTACTGACGGAGGATTTTATAAGAATACAACTCGGAAAGAGCGTAAAAACGGCGGTACGGCTAACTTCTGAGACAATAATTTTATCAATTATATCGTATCTTTTTATGACCTATACACCCGTTCAGGAGTACGCCCTTCTTCATCCCGAGGCATTTCTTCTGATCATTTTGATCGTCGATGTTGTCATGGGACGGTATGCCGGTCTTCGCGAAATGGAACTCTGGAGGTTTAGAAAACTCATCCAGAACAGGTAGAACAAGTAGAACAGGTAGAACAAGTAGAACAGGTAGAACAAGTAGAACAGGTAGAACGGGTAGAACAAGAATATTAGGGATAAAAATTCCTGATTTTACTAATTCTACTAATTCTACTTTTTTTACCTTTTTAATATGAAGCTGTCTAATATATTGGGTCTTAATTCCCGTACGCAGGAGTATTCGTACCGCTTTAATACGCGAGCGGGTAAGAAGGTTGCCGATTCGAAAATTCAGACGTGGCGTGTGTTAAAGCATGCCGGCGTTCCGACTCCAAAGATCATCAAGAGGTTTAGGAATCCAGGAGACGTTTTTGATTTTAATTGGGAGACGCTTCCCGACGCTTTTGCCCTCAAACCCAGCCGCGGTCTTGGTGGGGACGGCATAATAGTTCTTAAAAAAAGAGCGGAAAACGCTCGTAC
>CAZAUT010000005.1:44405-68396 GCA_964488535.1 uncultured Gammaproteobacteria bacterium | reverse complement strand
TCAAAAACCTGTAAGCATAACAGCTTGTGAGGGTTCGACCCCCTCCCTGGCCACAGAAACTATCTAACGCGGGATGATGGCAACATCGTGAAGGTTCGCCTGCCCTACCAAAATCGCTCCTCAAGTCGTGTACGTATAGTACTTGATAAGAATTGAGGTAAGATTGGGAGGGACCTCCTCTCCGAGCACAAAAAGTATTAATTGGCAATAAATTTAAAATATATGACTGAAATTCCTACCGATTCTTCTCAGGAAATTTCTGATCTTTCTCCAGTAGAAAGACAAAGTGCAACCGAAGATAAAGCAAGGATGGAAGAGCTAATTTTTAATAATCCAATAATTAAAAACAATATAGGTATTCGGTTACACGAATATTCCCAGCTTTTGCTCGACAATACTGATAATAGGCTACATTCCAATTTAGTAATCGCTAACCCGAATCAGATCAGTATTCAAAAAGAAACCATGGGGACAGAAACGAATGAAGCTATAAGAAAAGGACATTTAAACTTGAAGGGTCAGAACGACCACCCCATACCCGTATTAATATCAAGCTATGTTGCAGAATCAGGAGAATATGTGTGTCAGCTCAGCTACGATTGGGTATCCATTAATCGAATGATCCCAGATGAAGTTGAAATGGTCTCGCTACATGAATTAGAGAATAGTCTTGAAATAGGCTTGAAACTAACTAAAATGGATATTCTTTTCAAAACCATTGTTCGTAAAAGCGAAGAGTCCCAAACAGACGACGATGCTTTAAGATGGAGAGGTGTTACGAGCGCACTTGATCCGCTTACTTTGGTTACTGAAAAAGATTTGACACCGGAACAATTTTCAGACACAATTTCTCAAGTAACCAGAGGGTCCTTGGTTTTGGATATTTCCAAAAAATCAAAATCTCTTAAAGGAAAAATCGGAAGTTTGTTTAGGAAATAATAAACAACGATTCTGGGTGGTTCGCCTGCCTTACCAAAATCGCTCCTCAAGTCGTGTATGCAAGTCAAGTTGCAATTTTGTTGAATTGTTATACAATCACCCATAATGGGAATTGCAGAAGGTGATACCACGACCACTTGTCCAAACTTTGACGGAAAAAAATGGGGTTGTAAAGGTGCGTGCCGGATTGTTCGAAATTGGCAAGTGAGAGGAAGCGCTCCTTCGAACTGTACTTTACAAGACCAAAATGATTTTGCCGACTATCACGGACCGATTTATGGCGTTACGGAAAACTGCGGACCACACCATGATACAATAACCACAAATAACCAAAGACTCGATGGGTGTTGTTGTCCTTTGGTCACAAGAGATGCCGGAGCAAACCGTGAATTGCGAAGCGTCCGAAGTAAGCTTCAAAGACTTAAAAATCTAATTGAATAATCTTTATCTTTTATCTTCTACTTCATTTATTTTCGCAGCTGCAAAAAACAATATTGAATCGAAACTATCCGTTAAAAGATATATACTATAGGGCGTATGCGAGATCATGCCGGTATTTTAGCAAGTCGAGAACCCGGTGTTGGGTCAGGTAAAAACTTTTCTCCCAATAATTGGGGTAATTTTACATGTTTTGACGGCCAAAATTGTAAATTCGCTCATAATTGTGGAGGGTATTGCCCTAAAGCGAGGATGCTTGCAGATAATAAAGCTTATGCAACCTTCCCGAATTCCAGAATTGTGATGCCCCGCGGTGGACCAGCGGATACAAAAGTATTATATGTTCCTGTTCACACTTATGAGGAAATATTTTCAGGGTTTAAAAAGGTGAATTTGGGAAACATCAGAGTTCAGTATCCTCAAGGAGTAGTGGTGATAAAAAAATAATTAATATCTTTTGTTTAAATATATTTAATTTTTATTTATCTTTTCATTTCTCTTCCGTAAGAACATTTTTACAAAAAATCTTGTGTCCGCTTATTCACTGGCGTTTCATTTCGCGGCCATAAAACTTGATTCTGTCGCCACGGAAGAAGAGTTTGACATTTCCGATGGGGCCGTTTCTATGCTTTGCAATATCAAGCTGGACATTCTCAAGATTATCTTCGTCTTCCCGCCACAAAAACATAACAACATCCGCATCCTGTTCAATACTTCCGCTTTCGCGAAGATCGGAAAGCTGCGGTCGTTTCTGTCCTCCACGCTGCTCCACTGCGCGTGACAACTGAGAGGCAGCCAAAACAGGTACTTTTAACTCTCTGGCAAGATTTTTCAGACCCTGTGATATTTCAGAGACCTCCTGGACCCTGTTCTCCAACTGCCGGGAACGAGCAAGCTGCAAGTAATCGACAATAATAAGATCAAGTCCTTGTTCAACCTGAAGACGCCTTGCCTTCGTGCGCATTTCCAAAATTGAAAGGGCGGGTGTGTCGTCAATAAATATCGGAGCTTCAGCCAATTCGCCCATTGCGTTAGACAGTGCAGTAAAATCATTTTCGGAAAGTTTGCCTGTTTTAAGTTTCCATGCATCCAGATCGGCTTGAGAAACCAGAAGCCGGTCAACAAGTTCCTCTTTGCTCATCTCAAGAGCGAAAAAGCCTACGTGTTTTTTATGCTTAACGGCAACGTTCTGGGCAATGTTCAAAGCAAATGTGGTTTTTCCTATACCCGGGCGGGCTGCCAAAATCAGAAGATTGGACGGCTGCATTCCTGCAAGCTGATCGTCAAGATCCTTATAACCCGTGGGTACACCCCGAAGGCCATCCGCCCTTTTGTGCAGTTCGTCAAGCCGGTCAAAACTTTCTTCTAAAGCACTCCTCACCGAAGTAAATGATTTGGCAAGGTGCTTTTGTGTAAGGGAAAATATCTCCGACTCCGCCTTATCCAAAAGATCTTCGGCCGACACACCTTCATCAAACGACATTTCGGATAGTCTTGATGAGGCGGAAAGGAGCTGTCTTTTTGTAGCCATATTTTTTACAATTCTTCCGTAATGCTCAACATGGGCTGCTGTCGGAACGATATTGGTTAGTTCTGCCAAATATGACGCACCTCCGATAATTTTAAAACTTTTATTTTTCTTAAGTTTTTCTGAAACGGTTAATGTATCAATTGGTACTCTGTCTTCGTATAAAGAAAGCATCGACTCATAAATTTTTTGGTTTCTGTTATCGTAAAAATCTTTACCTTCGAGAAATTCGGCAACAGAAATAATCGCGTCTTTATCTATCAAAAGAGCACCCAAGACGGAAGTCTCCGCCTCTATGGAATGAGGAGGGATTTTAGGATTAATTCTAACGGTATCAGGTACCATATGTAAAATAGAGCAGGGGTAAAATTTATTACAACTCCACAAACAGAATAATTTCTAATTACTAATATCTAATTTCTAAACAATTTTCAATGACAAAACTTCCCAAAGGAGAAATGCAGCAATTTTTGATAATTTGACATTAAATAATTGGGTATTGATTAGGTCAATTTGTCATTAGGTCAATTAGAAATTTTATTCAATTATTTCTTCTCCATCACGACAGCTTTTCTCACTTCGTAATTAATCAATTCCTTTTTAATACTCAATTTATCCGTGCGTTCCACTTCGTAACCGCATTCTTTCAGAAATTCATCTACGGGTGACAATTTTTGAAAAACGTCCTCATTCATCCCGGGTGTTTTGTAATGCATAGGTAAAACATATGGGGAATCATACTCCTTGGCAATATCAGCTGCATCTTTTGCTCCAATCGTATATATACCACCAACGGGCAGAAGTAATACATCAATATCTCCCATTTGCTCGGTAATTTTGTCCGTTGGTTTATGGCCAAGATCACCGAAATGGGCCACCCTAATTCCGTCTATCTCAAACGTAAATATGACGTTCTTTCCCCGCTCTTCTCCTCCCACGGAATCGTGGTCCACCTCAATACCCACGATCGAAACACCCATGACTTCATACTCCCCTGCCGTGTCGATCACCATCTTTGTTCCGGAAACCAGATCGGTTCTGTTATGGTCTTTGTGGTTATGGGAAACCGTAACAATATCGGCTTCGTTTTTAGCATATTTAAGACCCACCATTTCGGGATCGAACGGGTCTGTAATTACCGCAGCCGATCTTCCTTTTAATTTGAAGGATGAATGACCAAGATAGATAATATCCATAATTACTAAATATAATACTAATCAACTAATTAATGCCAATAATACTAATACCTACAAATGCAAAGAACTACCATCAATCAGAAAAACAAAATTAGCAGATATTGGTTGCATTAGTTCTCATTCGCAGATTAGTATTATATTTTGTAGATTAGCATTATGTTGGGTAACTTGACAAGATGATGTTATATCAAATATAGTTGTCTTTGATTTTGGAGGGTATTCGAATTTTGTACGCTTCGCGTACTTAGTTTTCAAGCATATATGCGTAAGGAAGGGATAGTTGCAATAGTTTTTGGAATCATTTTAGGTCTTATTATTGCCTTCGGTATATACCGAGTAAATTCAACTATAAAAAACAATATTACATCAGTCGAAAACGCTAAAATGCCGGAGGAACCGGATTCAACTTCAAATACATCTTCTGCTAACAATGCGGGTTCTTTGACGCTTTTAAAACCTGAAGACAAAAAGGTATTCGGCAGTGACATCATCCAGATATCCGGTGTTACTCATGCCGAATCGTATATCGTAACAACAGGGGGAACTTACGACAACGTCGTCAAGCCGTCCGCAGACGGCAGCTTCAGTTTTGAATACAATCTCGAACCGGCCAATAATTATATTGAGGTTACGGCCGTTACCCTTGAAAATACAAGAACGAGTAAAAAACTGGAAATTGTGTATTCTTCCGAGGCAGCAACAGAAAGCGACAATTCCACCGACGGAGATATTGCCGATAAAGTGTCACAAGCCATAAACCGGCTTGAGTTTTATAAAGGAACCGTAACGGACATTACGGAAGGCGCAATTCAAATCAAGAACGGCAACGGTGAAATCAAACAGATTTCTTATACAAAGGAAAATACAACATTTGCCAAAATTGCCAAAACAACTACAAAGCTCAGCGATTCTGATGTGGGTATCGGAGACTATATACTGGCAATGGGAACAAAAAAAGAAAACGGTGTACTTGATTCATTTCGGATATTGGTTACGCAACCCGACAATCCACAATCGATCGGTGTTTTTTTTGGCCAAGTAGATGTTAAAAACAAAAGCGATATGGTTGTGTCCGAAAATAATTCGGCTGATATTGTAATCACGATTGATAATAACACCAAGACATACAAGGGCGATGTTAATAATCCGACGAAAATCCGCTTTGCCGATGTTTCCGCCGAAGACATTGTTATCGGAACATACTATACGGAGAAAGATGAAAACGTGGCGAGAAGAATATACATACTGGACACGACGGAGGAAGAATGATATTAGGATATTGGGATATTAGGATACTACGATATTTAAAAAAACTTCGAATTTCTAAACAATAAAATATGCCATTAAACTGGTACAAAATTTGACAACGGAAATAATTTGTAATATATTACGAGACACAATATGAATACTTTTGTTTCCAATTTGGTTCATCATACCAACCGGGTCTGACTCGGTTGGTGGATTTTGGCATGAAATGTAACCCACCAAACCGGTGGGTTTTTTAGTGGATTAAAAAACCAAAGTCAGATCCGACAAACCCCGCTAAGCGGGGTTTTTTAGTGGCCAACATTGGCCTTACATGGTGGTTATAGTTTAAGGGCAAAACATTTCTTTGTGAGAGAAAAGATACGGTTTCGATTCCCGTTAACCACCCAAGTGATGGGGGTTTCCGCCAAAGGCAGACCCTTCCAAAATCGCAGATTGAGGCGTGAACGAATAGTTCCAAAAAGCCGAAATCTAAGATTGGCAGGGCGACTCTCCTCACCTACCCTATAGAAAGGAAAACATGGAAAGAGAAAAAACAATAAAATACGTAATAACACAAGACACAATGGGAATTTTTAAGGAAATTACCCAAAATGATAACGTGGAATTAATGGATGTCGGTAAACTTTCCGATGGATATTTTCAACAAATACGAGACGTACTGGAAAGAACATATCAGGGTTCAAATATAGAAATTGAAGCCTATCTTGAATCTGACATTAACACCCAACTTAATTCAACAATTGCAAGAGAAATGGCTGGAAATCCTAAACTTACATGTGTTTGTTTGGACCGTTTTCTATTAAAAGAAATTGAATGTCAGTTTCCGGAGAGGTTTTCTCGTATTGGTATAACACGTGATGTCAGCGGGAGAAAATCAGCAAGACAAGGTTGTTTTTCTCCGGAAAAACAATTCGAGCAAGTTGCTCAAAAAATTGGTGACTCCTCAATAATAATTGCAGATGACGGTATTTTCACCGGAGGTACTATTGAATATTCGATAGATACTTTAAGAAAATTTGGCGCAAATGGTCGTATAGTAAAAATCGTTGGTTTTATTGGAGATGATAACCTCACTAACTTAAGAGATGTCCCCGTTGAAATAATATCTCCAACAAATGCACTTTACGAGTGGGTTGACATTAGAGACTTCTCTATTTTTGGAGGTAAAAAATATGAAACAAGCAAGTCAAACCGTGTTACGAGTGCGGTTCCTTATATATTTCCATGGAGCGATGGGAGTGGAGCAAGTTTTGACCGTTTGGGATGTTTTTTCAAAATCAGCAAAGAAATGATTGCTTCATTTCAAGAACTTGTAAAGGGTTATGTACAATCGACGGGTAGACAATTAGTCGTGCAAGACTTGGTACGAGCTGGCTTTCCACTTCCTGCAAACAAAGATAAGACCATACCAATTTCTTTAAAAATGAATGTTGCAGAATATTTAGACATGTGTGTTGCGCTTGTTGAAAAGGAAGAGAAAAGAAAAGTGGCAGTGTTTGATATGGACGGAACTTTGTACCAACTTAACGGTGAAAATGGGGGTTACAAAGGTTCCACATTAGAAAAAAGAGTAATAGAAAATGCAATATCGTACGTTGGCTGCCTTGATAATTGCTCTCCTGAAAAAGCCAAGCAAATTGTTGAAGAAGGACTTAAAAATCCAATAGGATTAAGCGCATTTTGTTCAAAAAGATACGACATTGCCAGAAAAGATTACTTTGATAATGTGTGGAACATTAACCCAGAAGGAGTTGTTTTTAATTTTCAAACAGCTGTCGATACGGTAAGAAGATTGTCACAGACAGATGCAAAATTAGTACTTCTGACAGGAGCAGGAAAAGCATGGCAAGAGCAAGTAGTCAGGTATTTAGGATTGGAAGATGTTTTTAAAATAATTTATACAGCTGAGGATTTTTCAGATAAAGCAGAAATTTTCGAAATGCTAGCCGAACGATATTCACCCTCAAGAGTTATCTCTATTGGCGACCAAGATTCTACCGATATTTATCCCGCACTACGCAAAGGACTTAAAGTTTTGAAGGTAGATAAACCGAGTGGTGTTGAAAAGATAACTGAAATTTTAGAATCAATATGAAAATCACAATTAACGCATTCTCTAACAAAAATGATTTGCTTGTTAATAATATCGACCTTTGTCTTTTCGATATAGATTACACATTGATCAATGGAGAGGGTGCTAAAAGATATTATTCTCTATACAGCCAGTTGATCGAAAAAATAATTTCTAAAAAACTTGGCATTAACCCCAAGAAGACAAAGACGTTGGTTGATAATGCCAGAAACATTAACGGTGGACGAGGTGAACTTATTTTAGAAAAGTATAACCTCCAGTGGGTTTGGTACGATGAAATACTAAAATTGAATCCCTCATTTTTTATTAAACCAAATCCCGCTGTCATAAATCTACTTAATAAACTAAAAAAATTAAACATCAAATTAGTAGCGATAACAGATGCGCCCATAGATCAAGTTAGTAAGGTATTCAAAGCTGCCGAAATCAGTCTTGAATATTTTGAGAATATCGTCGGCTGGGAAAAAGGTAAAGATAAACCCAAAAACGGTAAATCAAAAATATTTTCTGAAACCACCAGACAACTTAAATTTGCTCCCCAGAGAGCAGTCATGATTGGCGATTCTTTAAAAGTTGATGTCCTTCCTGCTTGTAATGTTGGCTTAAACGCGGTTTATTTCAGTAATAAAACTGTTAACAAATCAGTCCCCTACTATACAATTCGCAACCTACAACAATTACTAACTCTCAAACTTAAGAATTAATTAAATATGACAATAGAAAATCAACAAGATAAACGGCCAAATATAACAATGCAGGTTGCTGCAATAAAACTAAGGTTTCCTTATGCGCAAGAAATGGAAATATCTGGTGACAGTAGCATGAGTGGAAATAGTTTCCTTTTTGTCCCAGATTATTATCAGAACCGCAAAGAAGGTGAATTATCCCCCAATGCAGTTTTTAAAGTCTTTCCGCAAGGGAATGTTCCAACAGACGAGAAAGAGCTTGTTTGCATTCAAAGAGAAATTTTGGGTCCCTCATACCAAGAGGTTTTTTGGCCCTATGAGATATTAAAAACAAACGGGGTTGAACTACTTACATCTCCGAAGTTTGAAGAAACTGTAAGTGACGGCTTTCGAAAAGGTAATCCACCGGATATTAATTATGTTAAAGGCATAACAAGAGCGATAGCTCAGACATTTACGTGTCTCGGCGCAAAATATTCAACAGAGGGTGGTCCTGAAATTTCGGAGGAGATTCGTCTCTCACTTATTTTCACATCATCTGTAATTAAAACACAACTTGACAGAAAATCTCCTTTTTCAGATATTCCGGATTTACTCAAATTAGTGGCCGCTCAAGCAGATAAGCTTACACCAAAAACTGCCACACTCTCAGGCAATGACTGTTGGCTTGGCAATGTTATATATAAAGATGGTAAAGCACGTATATTGGATCCCCTACCTCGATTGCCGATACTCAAACAATTAGGGTTTCAGGAATTCCTAAGCAGCTCAAATTTCAAACCTCCAACATTAAGAAATATTTTTCTAGATTGGTCCCGCATAAGTGTCAATCTTACAAGATTTATTCTCGAGTGGATACGGAAAGGATGGAATGAACAAGCAGATTGTTTAGAAACATACGCCTTGCCGCAATTTAAAGAGTGGTCAATAAACGAAATTGGCAAAGAAACACTTCTTTTTGGTGAACTTTTAAACAATTCATTTTTCGCAACCTGCAATTGTAGACCCTGCACTGAAAGTGGAATGCTTGATCTTTCGCTATCTGAAACCCAAAGAATTGCACAAACACTTATCGATATATAGCTTATTCATACATATATGAAGAAACAAAAAATAATAATTGATACAGATTGCGGAATGGATGACATTATCGCCATTTTGATGCTTATTAAAAGCAACAAATTTGATATATTGGGAATCACGACTGTTGAAGGGCTCACTCTACCCAAAATAGGCAAATTAAACTTAAAAAGTATATTCGAATTTATAAACTTCAAATGCAATGTCATTAAAGGTTCTAGTATTACTAAAACAAACAAGGTAAAACCCAGTTTTCCAAAAATCGACATTAGAAATTCATCTAAACTTGCCTTCTTAAAAGACCTTATCGCATTTGATGAGAATATCGAAGACAAGACGAAACGAGACCCGGAAGAGTTTATTATCGATTATGTTAATAAATATCCCAAAGAAATTGAAATTATTTGTCTTGGGCCACTGACGAATATTGCAAATACAATAAATATATACCAATCTGCATTTACTAATAAGGTTAAGGGTTTAGTTATAATGGGTGGTGTATTTAACTTAAAGGGTAATGTTAAACCAAACTATTATTCAGAATACAATTTTTATTTAGATGCACCATCTGCCGACTATGTAGTCTCTTCAAACATTCCCACAATAATAATTCCACTTGACGCATGTTATTCTGTTCCAGCCAGTGATTTATTCAAGGAAAAAGTATCAAAACTTCAACCAAAAACGTCAATCGGGAAAATAATTCAAAAAATAATTATTGCTAATAAAAATGACTTTTTATATTTTTATGATCCTTTATTATCTGGTGTGTTAATAAACCCCAAAATTGTTTCAAAAACAAAAAATAAAACTAGAATTTCGGTTTGCATAAAAGGTAATACCTTAGGAAGAACAAAATTTATAGACAGAAGCGGAGAAACAAAGGTTATCATGAGCATACTTAAAAACAGATTTTTCAAACTTATTGAAAAAATGATATTATGAGTGATGTAGATAGGTAATTCTCATGCAAGCAAGTTGGCAGAATTAAATTGTAAACACTCAGCATATTCAGGGATTGTCGCCCAATAAAGAAATAAATTTATAAAAAGACCCCGAATAAGAATGCGGTGTAGATTAGGGTTATAATTTCAAATATTTAATAATATGTCAAAAACTACGATTCAAAACTTAAAAGGGTTTAGGGATTTTTTACCTGCCGATATGGCTTTCCAGAATTGGTTTTACCAAAATCTTAAAGGTGTTTCGGAATCCTATGGTTTTCAGGAATACGAAGGTCCGACAGTGGAACCGCTGGAACTTTATGCCGCAAAATCGGGAGAAGAGTTGGTTAAGAAACAGGCATTTACATTTGAGGATAAGTCGGGAAATACAGTTACTTTGCGTCCTGAAATGACCCCATCGCTTGCCAGAATGGTATCTCAAAATGAGAATGAATTGGTTTTTCCCGTCAAGTGGTTCACATACGGAAGACGATTCCGCTATGAATCCCCACAAAAAGGCAGGGGCAGGGAGTTTTTCCAATGGGATATTGATATGCTTGGAGTTGATAATCCCGAAGCCGATGGTGAAATAATATCGATCGCCGTTAATTTCTATCAAAAACTAAAACTTACTCCATCTGAAGTAAAAATTAAAATTAACGACAGGAAATATCTCGAAGGCAGGCTTAACGAGATCGGAGTTCCAAAGGAAAATATCTCTCCCCTATTTAGGGTAATCGATAAAAAGGACAAGGTCGATGAAAAGGAGTTTAAAGATATGCTGAAAAACATTTCCCTGTCCGACGGGCAAATTGATGGGGTTTTTGAAATTCTTTCCGACAAAAAAGGTTACGAAAGATCCGACTGGCTAAAGCGTATTTATTCCTATCTTGACCAAACAGGAGTTTTGCCTTTTATAGAATTTGATGCATCGATCGTCAGAGGGCTTGATTATTACACGGGAACGGTGTTCGAAGGCTGGGACGTCGGGGGTAATTTCAGGGCAATTTGGGGAGGCGGAAGATATGATAATTTGACTTCCGATGTTGGTTCAAAAAATAAAATTCCGGGAGTGGGATTTGCAATGGGAGATATGGTTATGGAGGAAATATTGAAATACTATAACAGGTTTCCCACCCTTCAAGTGAACAAGACAAAATTACTTGTTACTGTTTTTTCTCCCGACTTATACTCTCCCGCTCTCACGTTCTCCCGCTCTTTACGCGACAGCGGAATAAATTGTGAACTTTATCCGGATCCGAATGCAAAACTTGATAAACAACTCAAATATGCAGATAAAAAAGGAATTCCGTTTGCAGTAATATTGGGACCCGAAGAAGTTGTAAGCGAAACGGTAACGGTGAAAAACATGAAGACACAGACACAGAAAAAGGTTTTTTCTAACGCCATTGCTTCATTACTAAATTGTTAAATAATTTAATAGTTTAATATTTCATTACTAAATTACCAAATTCTTAAAATATTACATCTCCCTTTTCTGCTTGCTACAAGCTACTTTCTACATGCTACTTGATACTTGATACTTGATACTTGATACTAAAAGTATGTCTAAAGACCGAGTGAAATCTTATATTCTACTTCTTGTTGTCGCTGCCATTTGGGGAATAGCAGGCCCTGTTATCAAATACACCCTCCCCGACTTTCCGCCAATGATATTTTTAACCTACCGATTTTTCATTTCCTCGCTTCTGATGATTCCCATTGTTTTTGCACTTAAACCCAAACTCCCAGTATCAAAAAGAGAATTCATTATGCTTACGGCTGCAGGGCTTTTGGGTTCTTCCGTCAATCTCGGTCTTTTGTTCTACGGCTATGATATGTCCAACGTGCTTGACGCATCGATCATCGGAAATTCGGCTCCGATATTTGTGGTTTTAGGTGGTGCAGTTTTTCTAAAAGAAAAGGTGACAAAAAAGGAAATCGCCGGAATTATAATTACTATGATAGGCACCGTCATTGTAGCCGTTGAGCCGATTTTGACCGGGAGCAGCTTGGATGAAAGATCGGTAATCGGAAATATTCTTATAATTTTGGCGAACGTAGCCTGGGTATTTTATATTGTTATTTCGAAAAAAGAACTTCACCGTAAAACCGATATTCTTTTTATGACAACCTATATGTTTTTTCTTGGTTTTATTACATGCTTACCGTTTGCTGTTTTTGAAACCCAAGGTTTTGTTAATCTTCTCTTATTGATATCAACAGCACCTTTTCTGGCTCACCTTGGGGTTTGGTACATGGCGGTTTTGTCCGGCTCACTGGCTTACTTTCTGTATCAGGAAGGACAAAAAAAGATAGAGGCATCCGAAGCGACACTTTTTGGTTATCTTTCTCCCCTATTCGCCGCGCCATTGGCCGTCTTTTGGCTGAAGGAAAAGATAACTTTGCCGTTTATAATCGGAACGGCGATAATAATGCTGGGGGTGTTTGTGGCGGAAGTGAGAAAGGGTTTCAAGTTAAAAAAGTAAAAAATGTAGAATAAGTACAATAGGAATAATTACACTTTGTAAATCCTAATAGTTTTGATATAATTCACTCTGTTATTGATGTGTTTATTGTTTTTTGATTATTGTTTATTTCTTATATATGAAAGCCAATATTCACCCAAAATGGTATTCGGATTGTAAAGTGACCTGCGCATGCGGGAACACTTTCACCATCGGAAATACGGTACCTTCCATTCAGGTTGAAGTGTGCAGCAATTGTCATCCTTTCTATACAGGACAGATGAAGTATGTTGATACCGCAGGCAGGGTCGACGCTTTTCTGAATAAGCGCGCCAAAGCTCAATCACAAAGGGTTTCAAAAACGGAAAAAAGAAGACTGAAAAAACAGAAACAACTTGAGAAAGAGCTTGAAAGACCGGATACGCTGGAGGAGCTTCGGAAATTAGCAAAAAGCGAAAAGCAAAAAGCGAAAAGCAAAAAATAGTATTATGTATTAAGTATCTTGTATTAAGTATTTAATACGTTATACATCATACTTCATACACTGTGCCTCAATTAGAAAGATAATATGGATAACCAGTATCAACCAACACCAAACGGCAATCCCTATACTCCACAGCGGGTCTACATTGAAATCCGTGGTGCAACAGGAGGAGATGAGGCAAAGATTTGGGGATCTGATTTGCTTCGCATGTACTACCGCTTTGCTGTCAAAAAAAATTGGAAAGCGGATATGGTTGACGAAATGACACTCCGCATAACCGGATTTCAAGTCTTTGATCTTTTAAAAAACGAGTCAGGTGTGCATCGCGTTCAAAGGGTTCCGACAACTGAAAAAAGAGGACGAATTCATACTTCCACCGCTACCGTTGCCGTACTGCCAGAAGTTAAAGATACCGATATAAAAATAAATCTGCAGGATGTTGACATTCAATTTTTCCGCGCCGGAGGTCATGGCGGGCAGAATGTTAACAAAGTCTCAACTGCGGTACGTTTAACACACAAACCCACCGGAATCGTCGTTACAGCGCGTGAGGAGAGGTTCCAGGAACAGAACCGCGAGATTGCCATGTCCATTCTCCGGTCGCGCCTCTGGGAAAAGGCAGAGTTGGAAAAAGAAAGAACCGTAGCAGGATACAGAAGTGCAATCGGACGCGGTATGAGAGCAGAAAAAATCAGAACCTATAACTTTCCTCAGGATAGAGTTACCGACCACCGCATCGGTAAGTCGTGGGGAAACCTTTCTTCGATCATTGAGGGAAATTTGGAAAAAGTAATTCAATCGACAAAATCTCCCACCAAACCGACTTTGGATTAACTTCAATTCGTACTTGAAAAATACTATACCCTGACGTACTCTCTGAACACACTATGGGCAGTTTTCGTGAACGCAACATTAATGATTATTATGATTCGAAAGATTTCTATGCCGCCCGTCGTCACAGACACCCAATCGCAAACAGATATGAAGGGAATGACCTCCAATCATTGGCTTTGGCGGGAAAGTGCGGAAGAATTTGCGAAAATGCAATTATGGCTGCTTGGACCGCCAATCTCCCTGAAGAAGACTATTCACTTTTATTTGATGCCGAACAAAAAGTAAGGCAGGAAATATTACAAAAAAAACAGGCGAAAGTTTTGGAAATGCAAGATGAGTTAAATAGATTAAAACACGAACTCCAAAACAATCCCGGAAATCCCGATCTGAGAGCCAAAATAAGACAACAACGGTTCTCGCTTCGTTTTTTTCACAATTGTAATATTAAGCCTTTATATGAGGGTTTGACCGATCCACCGGTAATTGAGGTTCCGTTTGACGACGCAGAAAAAAGAAGCGTTCCAACAACCTCAATGCTTTACAATCTGTTATCGGAAACAGACAGGATCTTCGGGCTGGATCTGATGAAGGAATTCTCCATGATCGGAAGCGACGAAGAAGATTATACAAAAGTGAATATCAGGATTAAATTTTTAGTTGAAACGGCTTTGTTTTTGGCAAAAACGGTAAGAACCGGAAAACCATTACATGATTATTTTGTTATCCCCAACGTTTGGATCGAGAATATCGCTCAATTGGACGGGATTTTAATCGCACGGCATTTACTTCAAGAAAATAATCCAAATTGCCGTGATCCTTCGGCAGATGCCGGTCTTCGCGAACCATGGCTCCGGGGACTGCCTTATGACGTGGTGGAAATTAAGACCGATAACCGTTCTTATGCTTTGCATGGAACACGTAATGTCAGCAGCGTTCCTCATAGACATGTTGACGAAATGAAAAAAAAGCTTACGAGAATTGTATTTGCAAATCATGAATTTCTCTTACCGGATTCCTATATTTTTGTCCACCCGCGCGGAACGGAAGAAACAATAATTCACAGGGTAAAATTGCATTCAGCTTTTTTGCGCGATTGGAGACTTGGACTCATAATGGCTTTGGAAAACAACAGCATTCCGAAAAATGACGTTGAAGATGTGAATAGATTGATTGAACTAATGAATAACAAAATCGATGTACTTGATGAAAAGTCAAAAATGAGACAATTATTGCTCGATCAAAAATTTCCCACCAATGATTTGTTTCAGGCACCATTATTTGGTTCAATCCAAAACGAAGCCCCAATCAAAACCGCAGCCAATACAAACTCCATGGCAAAATCAATATCTCCATCTTCCCTATGGCCTTCCATCAGATACCTCATCAATCCTGATGGTTGTTTGGTAACAGAAACAACAACCAAAATAAACTTCGGTGGAAAATCTCTTGACACATTGGCCAAATTTCTTCAAAAATTATCATCGGAATTTGGGAAGATCGATCAGGAAAGTGGTGTACGTAATGCACAAGATATGCACGCATGGTTAACAGAGCTATTTCAACACAGTCAAAGCGGCAGATCACATGCCCCCAATCATTTTTTAGCTTCCACAGGAGCGCTTGAAAGTTACATTAACAACCTTGACCAACATGTCTTCGACTATGCGGTAATAAACGCAAGACAATTCATTGTGGAGTTAGGCGGGCAGTTACGTTTACACTTGCGTACTCTTTCATCCAGAGGAAAACCTGACAATTCATCATATCGCGATGAGTTCCATCTTCTCAGACTAATTGCAGAAAAACTTAAAGGCCGGTCGCTGATACTGCTTTTCGAAAAGAAGCCTAACGATGACGGATCAAGAAATATAATCGGATGCGATATTAAAACTAAAAACACTTCAAAAAAGTAACGATATCATTCGCTGAATTCGGAAAGCGTGGCAGTAAGGGTGAGTTTTTCGTCTCCGCGATAGACTTCCATTTCAACTTTGTCACCGGGATTTTTGTTTTTTATAATGTCTGATAAACCGTTTTCTAAATCAGCCAATTTTTCTCCGTCAATCTTTACTATAATATCATCCACCTTTAATCCTGCTTCTTCCGCAGGAGAGTCATTAATAATATTAACTACATACGCCCCCTGAGGAATGTCGTTCATTATCGCCGACTGACGGCTTATCATCTGGTATTCAACCCCAAGATATGCTTTAGCAGAGAAACTTCCGGTCTTGTTGAATTCTTCAAGAGCAGATTTAACTACATTAACGGGAATTGCAAAACCTATATTTTGAGCACCTGAGGCAACAGCAACATTAATCCCGATTACCTCACCCGCAGAATTAAGAAGGGGTCCGCCCGAATTGCCCGGATTTATCGCTGCGTCCGTCTGTATGACATCATCAAGCTTCTCGACATAGCCCTCGTAATAACTTCCGGCGGTAATTCCCCTACCCAATCCGGAAATAACCCCTGTGGTCACTGTGTGCCGAAATTCACCTAAAGCGGTACCTATCGCAATTACAAATTGGCCCACCTTAAGGTTCGAAGAGTCGCCAAGTTCGACAGGCTTAAGTCCACTCGCGTTTATTTTAATGACAGCAATATCGTTTGACGGATCACGGCTAACGGAAACAACTTCATATTCCTTATCATCGCTCGTGATTACTTTATAAGAACCGTTTGCCGAGACAACATGTTTGTTTGTGACTACCAATCCATCATCGGAAACAATGAAACCGGAACCGATGTCCTGAGGTGTCCCCCCTTCGATTCTTTGTTCAAACCCGCCAAAGGGAGAAAAATCCAGGATTCTTCTTCTCGGAGTTTCGATTGATACGGTTACAACCGATGGCGACACGGATTCGGCTGCATCAATAACAACCGATTCTTCGCGGACAAGTTTTTGATCGATACCTACTCTATCCAAAGTTGTCTCTGCTCGTTTCAGCACGGAATCAAGAAGAGAAATATCCAATATTCTGTCAACCAACGCACCCCCTACGGCTGATGAAGCCAAAATAATGAAAACTACTGCAAGAATTAAAATTCCTTTAACTTTTGATATCATATTCAATGTATATTTTAACAAACTTAAAATCAGCTGAAAAGTAAAGCCAATCTTAAACCGCTAATTCTTTGATCGCTGCGTCAAGCTGTTCATCATTATCAGTGTTCACATCATCTTCAATTTCAATATCGGGAATCAAACCTTTTTCGTTAACCCAATAACCGTCAGGTGTAAGCCATTTGGCAATCGTAATATGTAATCCTACACCGCCGTCAAGTTCTTCAGGCTCCTGTATTGTTCCTTTTCCGAAAGTCTTTTTTCCAATAAGTTTTGTGCCGTTATTGTCCCTCATAGCACCGGCCAGTATTTCTGAAGCGGACGCGGAACCTTCGTTAACCAGTATCACAACTTTTCGGTTTTTTAGCCGTCCCATATTTTCAATTTTGTATTCCCTTTTCCCATTACCCGACTGCTCGATGACAACCACATCCCCGATATTCATAAAGTCCGTTCCCAAATCAACGGCTGAGGTCATATATCCTCCCGGATTATTTCTTAGATCCAATATGATACCGTTAAAATCGCGTGTTAATAAGTTCAATACCGCAGTATCCCATTCTGTTTTCGTTTCCTCAGAAAATTTTGCCACGATAAGATGTGCAGTTTTGGAGTCTTCACCGACAAACTCGAGCGATACACTCGGAATGTCCAATGTGTCCCTTACCAATTCAACATCAAAGGGTTTATCCGTACCTTCTCTGACTATCGTGAGAGTAACGGCCGTCCCTTTTGGTCCTCGAATGGCACTTACTGCTTCCTGAATTGTGATTCCCTGCGTATTTTCAATTTTTATATTTTTCACCGGATCTATTATTGAAAAAACAACATCTCCTGCTTTTACTCCTTTTTTCTCGGCAGGAGAGTCTTTGACCGGTGCGATAACAGTCAACCAGTCGTTTCTGTATCCCAACTGTATTCCCACCCCGTCAAAACTACCTTTAAGATCATCCTGGACAATTTTGTTTTCTGTCGGGGGTAAAAATACAGTATAAGGATCGTCGATTGAAGAAACCATTCCTCTTATTGCACCATATACCATTTTCGCCGGTATTAATTTATCCTGGTCGTAGTACTTGGTTTGAAGCTTATCCCAAACAAGCCAAAAAAGATTGAAGTCCAACTCCTTGTGCTTTTCCGGTACCTGCCTTTCAATGTTAACGCTCGGATAACCGTAAAGATTAATATAAAAGTTTCTAATACCTAAAAAATAACCTGTACCGAACACAAATGTCAGCAATACAACTCCCAAAATTACCTTCCTGAAATAATTTAGGGAAAAACCGCTTTTTTTAAGGAATGATGAATTTTCCATACTAAAGATAATACATTGAAATAAAGATTTTCAAAAGCTGCAAAAACTTATTTCGAAACTGGAGTATAAGGAAGTAACCCCAAAAATCTGGCTCTTTTAACTGACTCGCTCAAAATTCTCTGGTGTTTACTGCATACGCCGGTATAAACAGAAGGAATCATTTTGGCCCTATCCGATACGAATTTACCAAGTTCACGGTAATTTTTGTAATCGGGTTTTTCTTTACTCTTACAAAAGGGGCAGTCTTTTTTGCTTTTTTTTGGAATCCTTGGCTTTTTTAATGTTCTTGCTTTTGCCATATTGAATATATGTTACAATCCTACCCCTTTCTTAAAAAGGAATGTCGTCGTCGACCCGTTCCTCCTGCGTACTGTCCGATACCTCCTGCGTCTTCCCATCATTATCGGAACCTTTGGTTTTTTTTGAAACAAACTTGCTTCCTTTTGCAGACGCTTTGGCACCATCCGAAACGGCATTTATTCCTGTCGGGGAAACCGGCTGTGAAACGGTATCAGACAAGGCGGGAGGGGGCGTTTCACCCAAATCCTCCGGTACGTCCATTATATCGGCAGGACGCGCCTCCGACTGCATACGGGAGTCAAGAATTATCATGTCGTGGATTACAATTTCCGTTGTTGTATGTTCGAGATTGTCCTGTCCTGTCCACTTTCTGGTCTGAAGACGCCCCTCAACAAACACTTTCCTGCCTTTTACTAAAAGTTGTCCGCAGAGTTCCGCTAATTTGTTCCAGGCAACTATCTTGTGAAATTCTACCTCCTCTTTTTTCTCACCGGTATCCGTATTCCATTGCCTGTTGGTGGCAAGGCCAAAGGTACAGACCGCAGCCCCCGAGGGAGTAAACCTAAGTTCTGGGTCGCGCGTTAGATTTCCTATTAATGTTACTTTATTTAAGCTTCTAGACATGACTCAATTTCAAATAAATACCAATCTCCAATAAATACAAATTTCAAATTGGGAATTTGTAATTATTGGTACTTATTGGTGCACATTTGTACTTATTCTTTTACGATTAAAAATCGTAAAAGATCTTCTTCCATCTTTATCTTCTGCGTTAATTTCTTAACTTCTCCTGGATTTAATTCTATATTAAACAGCGTAAATACTCCACTGTCATTTCCCTTAATTTTATACATGAGATCGATTTTTCCCCACGCGTCTGTCGTTTGAACTTTTCCCTTAAAGGTTTCTATCAATTTCTTAACTTTCTCGATTACCGATTTTTGTTTGGCGGGCGTAGCTTTCCCGGAAACCATAATCGTTAATTCATATTTATTCATATCATTTGAGAGTATAGCAAAAAATGAAATTGTTACAAAGGGGAAAAAGTTGTTAATTATCTTTTAGGTACAAATACTGCTTTTGGGGAATCGGGGTTCCCACTACATGCTCTTTGTAGCTGTGGATCATCTGCAACCCTACATCTTACAAACTGAAAAACTATATCCAAACGCTTCGACCTTTCAATATATATTTCAGAAAACGTGGCTGAATACTCGGGATCCAAACTACAATCAGATGGGCATTCAGGATTAAGCATTCTACATCCATTTCTTTCTACAGTTGAAGAAATTGTACCCATAACTGGCAATTATACTATGTACCAATTTTAAACTCCAGAACCCTGTACAGAACTTGCTTCCCGCGAGGTTTTCATCCTCGACTCGAAGTGTCGTTTATGTGTGGCAAGCTTCTCCGTCTTACGACCCTATTCTAAATTCGATTACGTCACCGTCTTTAACTATGTAGTCTTTCCCTTCTGATCTTACCAAACCATGCTCACGTGCATATTTCCACCCCCCTTGCCCTTCCGAAGCTTTAGCAAAGGAGGGTCCAACCCCCACAAAATCGTCAAAGGTAACAACATCCGCTTTAATGAATTTTTGGATAAAATCGGTATGAATCACCCCAGAAGCGGTTTGTGCATTCCAACCGTTTTTGATAGTCCACGCCCGAACCTCTTTCTCCCCGGCCGTAAGAAAGGTAATAAGCCCGAGCGTAGAAAATGCCTTTTTGATAAGCCGTTCAAGTCCGGACTTTTCAACTCCCAAATCTTTTAAATATGTTTTTTGGTCATCATCCGATAATTCGGATAATTCCGACTCAACTTTGGCGGAAATCGCAATCACCTGATCAACGTTAACTCGAAATTCTTTTGCATACCGCTCTTCGATGTCTACCGCGTTTTTTAAATCACTTTCCGAAACATTTAGGGTAATAAGAATTGGCTTATTTGTTAGAAGCGACAATTCTTTAACATATTTCTCCTCATCCTCCGTTACAACAACTGTCCTTGCAGGATTGCCTTTTGATAGCACCTCACGGTATTTATTAACTACCGCCCACTTTTTGAGTTGTTCTTTGTCGGGAGTATTGCCCGGATCCCTTTGTTTCTCGATAGTTTGCAGGTCTGCCAAACATAGTTCCGTCTCTATCGTCTGAAAATCACTCTTTGGGTCGGAAACACCTTGCTTAATAATATCAGGATCAGTAAATAGTCGTACCACATGGCATATCGCGTCCGTTTCCCTGATGTGGCTTAAAAATTTATTTCCCAAGCCCTCCCCTTTGCTTGCGCCGGCAATAAGTCCCGCAATATCAACGAATTCTACAGTAGCGGGTACTTGTGGAACTTTTCTTGCGGGTATTCCTTTGTCATTCTGAGCACTTCGATTACACTCAGTATAAACTGCGCGAAGAATCTCTTGTTCAATAACGCCTTCCAGTTTCTCCAGACGTTCGTCCGGTACCGGAACTATCCCCACATTCGGCTCGATCGTCGCAAAAGGAAAATTGGCAACATACGCCTGCTGTTTCTTCAACAACGCATTAAAAAGCGTACTCTTTCCAACGTTAGGAAGTCCAACTATAGCCACGCTAAGACTCATAAAGGTATTTTAATCCAATTGGAAAAACATTACAGATTCAATTTTCTTAAGAAGTTTCGATAAATATCTATTTAAATCGGTAGGTGTGAAGCTAACACACCCTGCGGGTGTGCATACCAGAAGCGCGTTCATACTTGAATAATCGGTATAAATACCTATATACTCATTTATTAAATATGAACGATTTTGCATACACAGAGTCATATCCATCCACCAATCATACAAAAATCATGGACGAATTTAGAAATCGTGTTGTGACTCTAAGCCAAACATTAATCTCAATTCAAAGAGACGTAACTGTTATTCCGGACGATAGTGAAATATTTATTAAGAAAAAAAGAAACTGGAGAGAGGATTTTCTGAAAAAGTTCATTGAGGAAAAACTTCAAAATATCCACAATACCGAGTCCTTGGGGTTCGGAAACAACTTGTCAATGGATCTTGTAAGCGCTTCTATAGTCCAACTTGCACTTATGCGTGCAGAAAATAATGCATTTTTTTCTTTCAATCACAAAAGATTAAAAACGGCTTTTAAAGCAATGGTTGGCGAGATAGATAACAAAATGTTCGAAAAAGGCTGGCAGGAGGCAAGAGTAATTATTAATCGAGCACAGAAAATTCACAAAGAGGCCGGTAAGCCACTCCACAAGATGATAAGAATTTAACCGCTTTGTGAATTCTTTAATTTAATAACTTATAAACTACGTAAAGCGTAAAAATTTCCGGTTATACCCATTCTCCCAGGGTTTTTATACTTGCCGGCGGACGTTAGAAAGCGCTGCGGCCACACTTTGAGTCTTATGAATGACGATTGGTTTTCAGATCGTCGGTTTTGTCGGTATACTCTTTTTCAATATCCTCTTTATTTTCGGTCAAATTATAGCGTGACGGATTTTTGATTTTTATACCTCCTTTTTTGTACTTTCCCGTCCTTTTTCCAGCTTCAGTTTCCATAAAGGAAAGGTCTATTTTTCCGCCAAAATAGACAATACCCGCCAGCGCCAATAACACAATAAATGCCTCATCCCACATACTACACACCTCCTTTCCTGCAATATCCTCTGATTTGTGCATCTTCGAATTCAACTGCCCTTATTGTAGAAAACCAATACCAGTGAAAAACATGTAATGTGTAAGAATATTGTAAGAAAGGATGTACAACATAAAATCTGTGAGATAATAAAGTATGAGATTGAAAATTCTTATCGTAGAAGACGACGAGGAACTGCAAAAAGTATTAAATACTTTTCTGCAAAACGAAGGCTACTTAACCGACACGGCCGGTAAAGGCTCGGAAGCTCTTCGCAAGATTGAACGCGTGGAACCTAACCTTGTTATTTTGGATCTTATGCTGCCGGATATTCAAGGCGAAAGTGTGCTACAAACCATCAGAAAGGATCATCCAAATTTACCCGTTATTATTCTGACGGCAAAATCCAATCCCGACGACATTGCTAAGGGTTTAAATCTCGGTGCCAATGATTATTTGGCAAAACCCTTCGCAGCAGAAGAGCTCCTTGCCAGAATTAAAGCCAGAATGACGGTAAAAATTGACGATTGTGAAAAATTAAATGCTGCCGACCTTATGCTAGATATGGAAAAAATGGAGGTAAAAAGAAACGGAAAAACAATTGAACTTACCAAAACGGAGTTTGAACTTCTGCACTTTATGCTGCTTAACAAAGGAAGAATCTTAAGCCGTGATACGATTTTAAATCATGTCTGGGGGTTTTCTACCGATGTTGAAAGCAGGGTTGTGGATGTATACATGGGATATCTGAGAAAAAAAATCGATAAGCGCTTCGAAAAGAAACTCATAAAAAACAAACGTGGTTTCGGATACTTCCTTGATCAATAAAAATGCACTTTCAACCGGAAACAATACCATCGTTGGCGGTAATAATCTTAATAGTTATTGCTTTACCTATCTGGTCATCTGGTCTGAAAAAATTAAGGATTGAAAGTGTTTCGGCTAAAGCAAGGCGTTTCCGTAGTTTAATCGACTACAGTCCTCAGCCACTTATTCTTAAAGACCGCAATGGTAGGGTCAAATTTTGCAGCGAATCTATCAAGGACGTAATGGAAACAGGAAAAAATTCGATAAGGGGAAAAAAAATTGAAGAGTATATATACCCCGCAGACCTGCCTTCATATAAAAGATTTTTGAAAGACCTTCTTTTAAACCCGTTTGAGAAGCGGTCGATAGAAATGAGAGTAAAAAAAGGAGAATCGGGTTGGATTTGGGTAAAAAACGACGCTATAAATCTCCTCAGTCATAAAGACGTCAAGTCTATTGTTTCAAGTGTTCAAGATATTACATTTCAGAAGGATATCGACCGCGAGAAGGCTGACATAATAAGAGAGGAAAAAAATGCACGAAAGCAGGCTGAAGAAGCTATAAAGGACCGCGATAAATTTTTATCCATCGCCAGTCACGAGCTAAAAACACCCCTTACTACGGTTTTACTACAGCTGCAGGCTACCTTAAGAAGAATTTCAACCCAGTCCCTTGCGGATTTTTCAGGAGGGGAACTTATGAATTCACTTCAGATAGCCGAGAAGCAAAGCCAAAGGCTCGGTTCGCTGATAAAAGACCTTATAAATATTTCCGTCGCCAGTGCCGGTAAGATAATTCTTAAAAAGGAAAGGGTCATGTTCACGAGGAATGCAATGGCGATCAGCACCAGGCCGAGGGCAATGCCGTCGGCAAACATGCCCTTGTTGGTTTCAAGGGCAATGGCCGTT
>CAZAUT010000005.1:0-44395 GCA_964488535.1 uncultured Gammaproteobacteria bacterium | reverse complement strand
GAAAGGGTCAATGTTGCCAGACTGGTAACTTCCCTGGTAAAACGCCTTGAAGAGGAAATCAGGTTGTCAAAATCCGTTGTGCGTCTTGATATCAAAGAGAATAACCTGGAGGGATATTGGGATCCGATCAGAATCGAGCAGGCCCTTTCAAATTTAATTTTGAATGCATTAAAATATTCACCAAAGAGCGATATTTCAATAAATGTCGAAAGGTCTGACAGCTATGTTCATATAAGCATAAAGGATAAAGGCAAAGGCATTGACGAAAAATACCATAAAACGATCTTTGAACCGTTCCAACGAGCCAATAACGATAACCACATCGAAGGATTGGGTGTCGGTTTATTTATCGCCAAACAAATCGCTCTCTCCCACGACGGCGATATATCCCTTGTCAGCATCCCGGGAAAAGGATCAACTTTTACACTGAAACTGCCATTAATTTAAACACAAAATATTTCAGTGGTAGATTTCATTAAAACAAAAAGAATACCCGCTAAAAGCGGATATTCCCTTATTTAAATACAGGAATAGTATTTATCTTGAAACCGAAATCGTTTCTCCGTCTTCTGCGCCACATGACGCAACTGTAATAATTCCATTCGTTCCTACCGTAATTGAATAACTGGAATGACCGGCAACGGGCGTAGTCGGATCCATAGGAATCTTTGCGATATAATCCGCAAGGGTTGTGTCAAGTTGCAAACAACTGGTGTCAGCAGTAGCTGTAGTACAAACAGCTTGACATCCGGATGCGGGAACGGCAGTAACTCCGGTAGGATCAAATACTACTTCATATACATTCCCTGCTGTATATGTACCAAGACAGGTCGCTAAATTTTCATCAACTACACACTCATGTACGGCAGTCAATAATTGATTTACATCATTCCAACGTCTGGCGTTTCTGGTATCGATAAGACGCTGCGCGGGGTTAAGTGCTGCAAAAACAACAACCAAAAGTATTGAAAGAATGGCGACAACCAACAAAATTTCAATTAATGTAAAGCCTTTTTTTAATTTATTAACCATTAATTGTCACCTCCCCCCGGGCTTGAGACCTTCCAATCCGAAGGCCTTTCAAGTCAGAAGCAAACATACCATATCCAGTATAAACGTACTGGGGTAGAGAGTGTCAAGGGGAAAACTAAGAATGACCGATTTTTTAACACGTTGGTGTCCTTAGTGCCGGTTTGATTAATCGGGGTATTTTCAACTATTTCAATCCTCCCACAACAACCTCGATGTCATAATCCGAACCGGTTAATAGTGAACTTTCGCTTGCCACATGATACCTGTCTTCCAAAATTTCTGCCAGTATACCGAATAATTTACCGGGAATGTCTTCTTTTATTAAAACAAGTGTCTTTGTGTATTCATATGAATCGGCATTGCCCGTCTCAACCCTTTCAAAACCCCGTGCTATAAGAAGATCGGCTGCACTTTGCGCTTCACCCTTTATTCCGCTTCCGTTCTTAACCATGACGTTGTATCCAGAAAGCGTAATCTCTTCTTCTTCCAAATCTTCTTCCCCAGGGGGTGTTTGTGTAGGAGAGGGATATGATGTGGGCGCAACATTCGGGCTTTCGACGTAATCGTCTCCCCTTTTGAAAAAGTCACGGTATATGAAATACCCCAGCGCCGAAAGAGAAATTAAGGTAATTAATATTATAATTACGTAAGCAAATGTTAAAAAAGGCTTTCCGGTTTTCTTACCGTTTTCGGGAATTTCTGCATTCGGTTTTTCAATACCTACGGAGCCTGCACCAATTGCGCTGTTTTGAGGAATTTCCTTTTGTATCACATTTTTAAAGTCATCTTCCTTTTTGCCTTTAATTAGAGGAATATTTAAAACCTCATGGTCCTTGCCACTGATATCTTCCTTCATGGATAGGCCAATAAGAGGGTTTGAATTTCTCGTAACCGCTATTTCCACTGGTTCCATGGCTTCAATAGTAAGTCCCAGACTGTCTACGGCTTTGATCAGAAGTTCCATTACATACTTAACAGGGGAAAAAACCAATACATCCTTGTCTTTACGCCCGTCCGCTGCCGCACTTGGAGAATAACTGAATTTTATCTCTTTATAATCCCAATCCAGTTCTGATAGCATCTCCGGTATTTTTTCCGAAATATTATTGGAAATTAATATCCGTTCCTCGTTTTCCGAAAGTCCGGCAGGAATTGTCATGCGAAGGACATAGGAAAAACGGTCGTCCAGAAGAAGACGGAATTTTCTTGTGTTTAATTTCTCAGTCAGTTTACTTAAGGACATATCAAGCGTGTTACTGTCCCATCCAAGTTCATGCGATTCGACAACCGAAGGTTTTCTTTCGTCTACTTTTGCGCCAATAAGTTTTTCTTTACCAAGATAGATAACTGTTTGCATAAGAATTATTAATTATTCAAAAAAACCCAGAACCCGCAAGGTCTTGAGTGGTTTACAATATATCAAGATTAAAATATTATTTCAGCCAGACTCAGTCCAGCTGTTTATTGTAACCGTTGCTCCCCGATTTGCATTTATCCGGATATACTTTTGATAACCGTCGGCGACAGACACAACGGTAAAATCCCAAAGACTGCCCGTCTGTGAATTAATGGTAACAGAACAGAAGCCTTGAGGTAAAGTTATCGAGGACGGTAAAGTGTTTTCTTCGTTTAAAACAAGCAGTGCATTTTCGGCACAGCTCTCAGCCAGATTAAGAGCTCCGTTTGACATTTTCCCGGATTGCGAGGATAACAAATCGTTAATAGAAAGAAGCGATGTTGAAACCCCTATGAGAAGAACCAAAGCAAGAACAATTAAAACCGTCGAAAGTGCAATGTACCCGCCGTAATTTTGATATAAATTGTTTTGGAATTTTGTCTTTAACATTAATTTATTGCCATTTTTTTTACCGTTTTACCGGCTAGCTTCTTATTTCAGCTGATGTTTCGTACGTTTCGCTTACCTGATATTCTTTTCTTTCCCCTACCCCTTCAATAGAAATTCTGAATTTAACATTCTTTGAATTTCCTGACGACAGATCGGTAAATATCAAATCTGTTACATTGACTTTATTGCTGGTGAGGTCGCAGGCATTCGCAGCCGGGCACTGACCGGAAGTGCCGTAACCGATTCTCACCCTGCCTCCGGAAAGGCTAATTACGGTAGGATTCCTTTCGGGATCCGCCATTTCAAGAGAAATTGAATTACCGCTTATTGAATTTATGGATTTTGCATTTCTGATCTCATAAACTACTCTTCTTGTTACAAGACGCATATTCTGGTTTACCTCCTGATGAGTAAAAGACCGAACACGCCCGTAAACAATATCCCACGTAAAATAAACAAGACCTGTAAGAAAAATACTTACTATCGCGATGTACAAAATCATCTCAACAAGGGTAAAACCACGGGTGTTTTTGTATGCCTTGACAAATTTATTTGCCATATTACTTTATTCTCCTGCCGTCCTCCAATAAGCAAAGCCAAAAGGGTTTGGAGACGTCTGCGAAAGATCTGTTTCCAAAGCCGTCCCGCCATCCGAATCAGACCAGGAAAAAACCGGTGCCGGTGTCATAAAAAGCTTTTTGGCAAAAAGATCCGATGAACTGTCGGTAATAAACAATATCAATCTATCGGTATAGATCGGATCTGTGTGAATTTCATACCAACTTTGCGGATCGGTAAAAAGCGGTGTCGGCGCAAAATCGGACTGCTGTGAAAAAGTTGCGCTGTTTCCGGTGTACCATCCGATGTTTCTCGCACCGTTATTGGTACTACAGGCATTGTTTGTTGCATCGTGGTAAGCAATTATGCTTCGGGCTATAGATCCGGAAACCGTCCATCCGGTTGAAAGAAGCCGTGTCCCAGCCGAGGGACGAACGACAGACGAATCTACATTGGCTCTATTGGTCCACGCGCTTCCGTTCCAATAACCAATTTGCATATCGCACCCCGCATACCCTACGGACGCAAAAACGATTTCATCAGTCAACGGGTTCGAAGATATATCAAGATTGTGTGCATCGTCCGCAAAAGTAGGAGGGGTGGCGACACTACCCCAGGTACACGACTGGGTTCCTCCAGTGCATGTCCGATATCTTACGCCGTTACTCCCGTTTGAACCCGCCGAGTTTGCCCAGACAACCATAATGTCACCGGATAGCGATTCGAATTCAACGTCAAAATCATCTACGTCCTGCGATGAAGAGACTACTTCAAGCGACGTTTCACTTGTATTTGAAGGTTCGTTCACAAAAGAAGTACCCGACCAGACAGCAGCCGATAAATCACTATTGGCGTCGGCCCAGATAACAACAAACAGGTCGGAAGCAGTCCGTCTGTCCCAGGCTGCTTTCAGCCAGTGTATAACTCCGCTTGTTCTTAAGGGCGAATATGTCAATCCACCGCTCCAATTGGACTCACCACAACTTAAAAGAGACGATTTTGTTCTGTAGCCAATTTGGTTGGAGTTGTTGTTGTTGTAAACAACAACAGCGTCTCCCGAAGATGTTTCATATGAGATATCAAACCTTTTTGTCGAACCGTTTCCTCCAACATTCTGCGCCCATTGCCAACTCCAAACGCTCCCGTCGTAGCAAAATATATTTAACTCACCGTTTGCCGAAACAATACCGGCAACGGCTTCCCTTTTATCCGGCGACGACCTTAGGATAAAATTCAAACCCGATACTGACACCGGCAAGTCTGCCTCTCCGTCAAAGGAGTCCGACAAATCAGAATAATTTCTCCATTTTGGGATGTTTGATCCGTCACTATACAAAAGTATCCCCTCTTTTGTTTTTCTGAAATTCGTTAAATATAAGTCATAGGATACGGTATCGTCTCTTGTACCCGAAAAATTCCATGTTACACTCGAAACCGCCCTCAAGGTATCCGGATCGGTAACTCCACCGTTTTCGACAATATTTCCTTCACCATCCCTTTCAACGTCAGAAATCACAACCTGACGGGTATATTTATCTTTTATGTCGGATGTTCCGAGAAACGCCCAACTTCCCCCGCTTGATGTTAGACCGTAAGTGCCGGAAGCGAGCGAACCCCAGCTTCGATTTTTTATCGATCTCACTGCCTCGAGACCTTCCTGAGCATAAAGTACCGCATTCGTATATTCCTCCCCAAGCTTGTTTACCGAAAAGCTGTGGAGAACTGTTGTTACACCACTGACTGCCAAAATCATAAATATTGCTATGGCAAGGATTACTTCAACTAAGGAAAAAGCAGAGTCTGAATTACGACTTATGAATTGTTGACCTTTCGTTTTGGGCATATTGTATAAAAAAATATTTAATAGTAATTTGGAACATGGTCATGGATAATGGCGGAGAATTGCCGACACGGCTTATTCTGGTATTGAATTTCCAATTTCCATCACCATTTTTTGTTTTTCAAATTCAATTATCTGCAATTATTTCAGTCATTGAACGAAACGCCTCCCGCATAGTTAATTGAAACGGTATTTGTCCCTGTACTATTTGAAATGGTAATCAGCACCGAACCTGACGGTTCACCCCTCAGCCCGGATACCCCCGAAAACGAAGTGTCAGAAAATTCATTTATGTTAACCCTCGAAATATCAAAATCCTCGCTGTAATCCGGCGAAGCACACGACGTTTTATATAACCTGATGGAATTTCCCGATTTACAAAATCCCCAAACCGCTCCGTCCTTTCCGCTCATTGCATAACTTTGGGCTTTTCTTATTGTTGAAACGACTTTATCCGTCGAAACCTCCAGATCATTAACAGCCAAAAAACGCGACAGGAAGGGCGCGCTGGCAGCAGCAATAATCGAAATGATGGCAACTACCAACAAAAGCTCAATGAAAGAGAAACCTTTTTGTGAAATTGGACTGTTCTTTTCATGAAACATGGTGCACCTTAATTTCCAATTACTAATTTCGTAAACATAACATTCTTCCCGACTTGTATAACTTTAACTAAGTTTTAAGATCAACCTGATATAAATTAACTACGTTTATCAGAAATTATTTCCTGATAGATCCAGTCAGTTCGTAAATAGGACTGATGATAGAAAGAGCTACAAATCCAACCCCCAATCCCATAATTACAAGCAGAACCGGTTCCAAAATTGTGGAGAGGTTCTTACTGAGATCGTCAATTTCATCCTCGTAAAATTCTCCCAGATATAAAAGTACTTCGTCTAATTTCCCCGATCTTTCCCCTACCGATATCATTTTGGAAACAATTGCAGGATATTCCCAATATTTCTTATTCTCCATCGCTGTTCCAATCAGCTTTCCTTTGCTTAAAGTTTTCGATATTTCCTTCATATCGGATTTAAATTTTAAATTCGATAAAGTATCTCCTGTAATATCAAGTGCCCTGACTATTGGAACACCGCTTTTAACCAACGTTCCAAGGTTGCGTGCAAACCGCGCTACCTGGGAATACGAAACAAGTATTCCGACAATCGGAAGTTTTATCAGCAAAATATGCCAGTAATATTTAATCTGTGGAATCCTGATAACCATCCTGAAGATTATCAAAAAAAGAAAAACAAGAATGATAATCAGAATTCCATAGTTTTGCATGGTCCGGGCTATGAAAAGAAGAATTTTTGTGGTTATCGGAAGCTCCATATCAAAAGATTCGAAAAAATCGACAAGCCGGGGCAATATAAAAATCCCAAGAAATGCTCCCAAAACAAGCATCGATGAAAGGATAATTCCCGGATATAAAAGAGCAGACTTAACCTTCTTTTTCAGGCTATAGTCTTTTGCCATCTGAAGAGATAAAAAGTCAAGATTTTCCTCCAGCGTTCCGGACTCTTCCGATATAGAAATAAGACTGATATAAAACTGGTCAAATATTTTCTCGTAAGAAGACAGAGATTTTGAAAGTGACTGCCCGTTTTCGATCTTCGAAAGCACATCGGCCAATACTTTTTTAAACGCCTCCGATTTCGATTGTGTTATGAGAGTCTGAATGATCTCGGGAAGAGGAATTCCCGCCTTATACATCGTGGAAAGGTGCTTGGTAAACAATATTTTTTCCTGGTGCGATATTCTTGTATTTCGGTTTGCGGCAGGTTTTGTCATTTTTATCTTTTTGTAACTCTTAATATTTCATCCAAAGTCGTAACTCCCTGTTTTACTTTTTCGATTCCGTCTTCAAACATTGTCGTCATTTTATTCTTAACGGCAATTTTATGAATAACTGAAGCATCTCTTCTTTCAACAATTGCCTTTTTTATTTCATCATCAACTGAAAGAACTTCAAATATCCCGACCCGGCCTATATACCCGGTCTGATGGCACACATCACAACCTTTTCCTTTGTAAACTCTTACACGATCGCCTTTGAAATACTGCTTTAATATATAAGAAATTCCATCCTGACTTCCGTTTTCCTGAAGCATTCCCTTCACAAGATCGATTTCTTCGGAATACCGGCACTTTGAGCATATTTTCCTAACCAGTCTCTGAGCAATTATAACGTTTACTGTGGAACTCACCAAAAAAGGTTCCACTCCAAGATCTAGAAGTCTGGGGATAGACGTTGCAGCATCATTGGTATGAAGAGTCGATAAAACCAAGTGCCCCGTCATGGCAGCATTAACCGATATACCAGCGGTTTCTTCATCCCTGATCTCTCCGACGAGCATAATATCGGGATCCTGCCGGACAAGAGAACGCAATCCGCTGGCAAAAGTAAGACCTGTTTTCTCGTTAACCTGTATCTGACTGATTCCCTCAATTTCATATTCAACAGGGTCTTCTATAGTCATAATATTTACTTCACGTCTGTTCAAAAGTTTTAAGATAGCATATAGAGTTGTTGTTTTCCCCGATCCGGTGGGTCCGGTTGAGAGAATCATGCCGTGCGGTTTTTTGTAGCTTTCGGTCAATTTCTTCATATCCCTTTCCGAAAAACCCAGATCGGGCAATGAAAACTGACGGGACCTTTCCGACAAAAGACGCATTACGATCTTTTCACCTTCGGTTGTCGGAACAATGGACACACGTATGTCAAGATTTTCATCGCTTGTTTTGAAAATTATCTTGCCGTCCTGGGGTGTTTGATGCTCATCCGTTCGGAGTTTTGCCATCACCTTTACCCTGGTCACAATCTGGTTGTGAACTTCCCGAGGAAGCGCCATAATATCGTGAAGTATTCCGTCAATCCTGAATCTGATCAGGGATTTATCTTCATACGGTTCGATATGAATATCGGAAGACTTGTTGTTTTGAGCATAAGTGATTGTAGTTTCGACAATTTTAATTATCGAGACATCGTCTTTGCTTTTTTGGGAAGCAGCAAGTACACTCTGGTCAAGAATATTCTGATATGCCGTTTTTATATCTTTCTGATAAGCGCTCAGTGCCTCTTCAACCTCCCTTTCCCCTGTCAGGTACTGAATAACAGGATTTCCGGTTTTCTTTTCAATAAAAGATATCATCTGGTCGTTGTCGAAAACCGAAGACGCTACATGAAGTCCGTCTTTATCTTTTTTAAAAGCTATCGTTTTATTTTTTTTTGCCACTATTTCCGGAATGGTAGACAAAACACTTATTGGAATAGAAATCTCACTTAATTTAATATAAGGGCGACCCAAGACATCGGCAATTATCTTGTACACATTTTCTTCGGTAAGGAGATTTTCATCTATCAGAAGTTTTTCAAAGGAAATTTCACCCGAAATGCTTTTCTGATACATCTCTTCAAGTTTTTCGGAAGGAATAACGTTAAGTTCGGATATTGCTGTTTTTATTTTTTCGGAAATGTTTGTCGTCATATATAAACTTTACGAGACCACTAATTATATTTTTAGCTATTGCTTTCTGTCTATCAGCGACTTAATTTTCTCTCCTAAAACTTTCATTGAAAGGTCCGATTTGACAATATAATCGTCGGCTCCTAATTTTGTTACCCTTACGACGTCCTCAGTCTGGCTTAAGTTTGATGATACCAATATGGGAACATTTCTCCACCTTTCACTTTTTTTGAGATATTCCAAAATCGAGAAACCATCCGTTTTAGGCATAATAAGATCCAGCACGATGAGATCGGGTGAATACTTTTCGATGTTGGCGATTAGTTCGTCTCCATCGTTAACTATCAAAACATCATACCCTTCGCGTACCAATTTAACCTTATAAGCATTAGCCAAAAGACGATCGTCTTCGGCAACAAGAATTTTGTACATAACGATAGAAAGTAAAAATCAAATAACTATTTTTCTGTTTCTCCCAACGTATCTTTAATCTTACGAACGACGTCATCCAAACTCCAGTTTGTTTTCACAAGGTAATCATAAACGCCTCTTCTTTTGCTTTCTTCAATTTTTTCAGCGCTGTCGAGATTTGAAAGAATTATTACCGGAACTTTTTTGCCCTGTATTTGCTGATTATACTTTTCCAGCAAAGTCATACCATCCATCTTGGGCATTATAAGGTCAAGCAAAATCAGATCCGGATCTGAATTTAGAGCCGTTTCAAGCCCCGTTTCTCCGTCGGTCGCGGTAATAGCTTCAAAACCGCTTTCTTCGAGTTTTTTCTGTAAAACCGAGGAAATGGCCTTTTCGTCTTCTATGATAAGAATTTTTTTCATATTTCACCCCCTTTTTATATAAGGATCGATAATTTTTACTATTTCATCCAACCGGTGGTCTGCTTTTAGGATATGTCTTTTTACTCCCTTTTTCAAAAGAGCAGAAACTTTCTGTTCACTTGCCGAGTTGGATACGACGATGACGGGAATTTTCTTCCATTTGTCATTTTTATTGATAAGATCCATAAAATCCGCCCCATTCATGTCGGGTAAATAGTAATCAAGCCAAATAAGACCCGGCATTTCTTCAAGATTAGACAGGTAGTCGATAGCCTGTTTTGCGTGGGTACATAAGAGCACATCATAACCGTCACGTTTGAGCTTCTTACCAATCGCTTCCAGCAAAAGAGATTCGTCTTCTACTACCATTATCAGTTTATTTACATTTTCCATATTTTTATGAATCGATAGTCACCTCTCCTTTCTTGGCAGGAGATCCTCTCAATGGCAAGGTGAACCAGAACGTTGTACCCTTATACTCCTCGCTTTCAAACCAAATTCGTCCGCCCGAGGATTCAACGATCGATTTCGCAAGATAAAGACCCAACCCCGTTCCGTCGGTTTCAACTTTAATTATATTACTGCTTCTGAAAAATTTCTCAAAGATGTGCTGTTTTTGGTTTTCGGGAATCCCCAAACCATTATCCGATACTTGTGAAACTATCTCCTCGTCTCTTTTGGATATCATAACAGTAATTTCCCCCCCCTCTCTTGTGTATTTTATGGAATTTGTCAAGAGATTCATATAGACATTTCTGATAAGTTTTGGGTCAATCCTGATTTCCGGCAATCCTTCATGTATACTCAATATAACGTTGTGTTTTTTATCCCTTATCTTCGGCGTAAGTTCAACAATCACCTCTTCTACAAGTTTTCTTAAATCGGTTGGTTTGGGATCAATGATGATCCTCCCGGATTCGATTCGGGAGATGTTCAGAAGCGCATTAACGAGATCTATCATTCTTTGGTTGGAAGTATAAATGTTTCTTATCAAACCAACCTGTTCTTCATTCATATTCTTTGTATCATCCAGAATAAGCTCGGCAAACCATTTCGTAGCCGACAGCGGAGTACGAAGCTGGTGTGAGGCAAGAGAAATAAACTCTGTCTTCATACGGTCTATCTGTCTTTCTTTCGTAATATCCCGGAAGACATCCACACCCCCGACAACAAGTCCTCGGATAACGAGCGGTGTCGCCGTCACAGCAACCGGAATAAGACGGCCATCTTTACTCCTATAAAGATGTGTGTTTTCATAAATCCTTTTTCGTGTAAATAAAGCCATCCTTATCGGTCTGGCTGCAATGTCAAGTTCCTGTCCATTCTGATTAACCATTGCAATTTTCTTCCATACATACTCACCGATCATTTCTTCAGGTGTAAATCCCAATAAGTCCACGGTTTGTTTATTAACGTATACAATTTCTCCCTTGTCATTAACGGTAATGACTCCGTCGCCTATGTTGTTAAGGATTTCCAAAAACCGCATTTTATCTTCTTCAATATTTCTGACCTGTTCATTTTTTTTCTCCTTATCGAACTTTTCTTCAGTGATATCACGTCCGATCATCAAAATCCGATCGGTGCGTTTATGGATCATCACTTTTATCCAGCGGATTTCACCTCCGGAATTCTTCAAAGCCAACTCCATGCCATACGAGTCGTCGTCCCTACCGCTCTTAATGGCGGAAATCTTTTCTGTACTTTGTTGGTCAAATACTTCCGAAATACTCTTTTCGATTAATGACTTATCTCCACAGCCATAAATCCTGCAGAAGGCATTGTTAACATATAATATTTTTAGGTCATCGGAAATATAAATAAATATTTCGGAAGAATTATCCAGGTAAAATCTTTGCAGTTTGTCGGATATTCCTTTTCTGATAGTATTTCGAAACAGACTCATATAATTTTATTACGGACAGATGAGCAAACGAGCCGATTATTCAGTTTACCTGTTTACCTCCCTCCCCGTCCAGAAGATATATTCCCCCGCAAAGTAAAAAATATTTTTATATCAACAATTCAGAGTTTTCAATATAAAAACGGTCGTGTAAAATATTATTAATGGTCAGATATAAAGAATATGTAAAGAAGATGATTGAGGAGAACAAGGAACTTTTTAACGAGTTTCGCATCCTTCACGACAAATACTCTCTCAACCAGGGCATGTATCAGGCGGAATTCAATGGAATCGGAGAAAAGGTAAAAGAAGTCATCAACGAATACGAAAACCGCGTTTGTGCAAATACCGAGCGTACTTATTCGCAATATTCCGCCAACCTTGCCGAAAAATTCCATAACGAAATCCGCTCAATATTCCCGATGATCGATTTTATTGGGATAAAAATGTCTTCAGGAAGTGGTTCAAAACCGACTTCCGGCGACTCCTTTAAACTGAAAAAACTCCTGTAAAAAACCACATAAATTATTAAATTATTTTGCGATATTTCTATGCTCTTTTTCTTTTTCTTTTTGATTTTTGAGTTTTGATTTTTGATTTGCTCCTATCCCATATCCCATTCCCGCATAATTCAAAATGTGTATTTTCTGTTACTTGTCACCTGACATTTGATATCTGATACCTGCCTGTCCGCTATTGGTAGAATACATGATACTTGATACCTGATACGTGATACTTGATACTATACATGTCATGTTTAAAATTCTAAAGACATTCTACAAATTCTTTTTCAAAAAGCGCGGGTGGGCGGGAATATTTGTCGTTCTCATTATTATCTCCCCCATTTTGGAGAGTTTGTCACCGTATTTTTTCAAACTTATTGTTGATACAATACCGTCGCTTGATTATTCACGGCTTCTGCACATTCTCATTTTGTATCTGATTCTTCGGATAATATCGATGTTTTTTGATACAGGCAAAATGTATGTAGGGGATATTTTAGGCGTTGATGCTTCCGCCGACACCGCATTAACGATATTTTCCCATGTCCACAAACTAGATTTTGCCTATCATACGACAAAGTCCTCAGGATCTCTTATAAGCGCTTTCAAACGTGGAGACGGAGCATACTGGAATCTTTATTTTTCCATTCACTACCGGATAGTGAACGTCCTTGTCCGCTTTGTCGTTCTTCTTTATTTTTTCAACAATCTTAATTTGACGATATTTTTAATTATTCTTGCAACTTTTATTCTCACTCTGGCAACATCTGCCGTATTTATCCGTTTAAACGTCATTGCCCGCAAAAAAGTGAATGAATACGAGGACGACATTTCAGGAGTAATTGTGGACAACATGATCAATTTTGAAACGGTGAAACTTTTTGCGAAAGAAAACTGGGAACAAAAACGACTGTCCGAAATACAAACGTCTTGGAAAAAAGCTGTATGGAAATATGTTTACACATTCAGGGGATTTGATATTGTAATGGGCATAATTATAAACAGCAGTATCTTTTTTATTCTTTTGTATACACTTAAAACGACCGTATCGGGTGGTTTTTCGATCGGCGATTTCGTTCTTGTAGCATCTTTCCTACAAAGCTTTTTCCCACATCTTTTTGACCTTGTCTGGGGATTTCGCGATATCGCAAAAAGTTACGCCGACATCCACAAGTATTTCTCCCTTTTGGACAATCACGTAAAGATCAAGGATCCGGTTAATCCAAAGAAGGTCGCCTCCGTCAAAGGCGAGATCGAATTTAAAAACGTTACATTCTCATACGATCGGACGAAAAATAATGCTCTCAAAAATATCAATCTAAGAATAAGACAGGGGCAATCGATAGCCTTGGTTGGAAGATCGGGTGCAGGAAAGACAACAATGGTAAAACTTCTTCTTCGTTTTTACGATCCCGAAAAAGGCGCTGTAATGATAGACGGGGTCGACATCCGCAAGATGACAAAGTCGGATCTGCGATCACTTTTTGGTGTCGTTCCGCAGGAACCGGTTCTTTTTAATAATTCGATTCTATATAACATTAAATATGGCAATAACCGCGCTTCCAAAGAAGAAGTTGTCGCTGCATCAAAAATTGCCAATATCCATAAATTTATCGAGGCACTTCCGGAAAAATTTGAAACGCAAGTTGGTGAACGGGGAATAAAACTTTCAGGCGGTCAAAAACAGCGTCTTGCGATCGCAAGAATGATCCTTTCCGACCCCGAGATTATCATTTTCGACGAAGCGACAAGTCAACTTGATTCCGAGTCGGAAAAACTTATTCAGGAAGCGTTTTGGAAAGCTGCGTATGGAAAAACTGTAATTATTATTGCCCACCGACTGTCAACCGTCCAAAAGGCGGATAAGATTGTTGTTATGGAAAAAGGAAGTATTTCCGAAGAGGGGTCGCATAAAGATCTGATCTCAAGAAAAGACAGCTTATATTCACGCTTCTGGAATCTGCAAATATTAAGGTAAACAAGCCGGAAATAAACAACCCACGACCATACGGTCGTTCTTTTGAACTATTATAGACGGTTAATTAAAAGTGATATTAAAATCCACTTTAGGGGGAAGCAAAGATTTCTCCTCCAGTATCACACTTTGAGCTTCATTCTGTAAAACAGAGAGTCCCTCGTCAATCTTTTTGAAATTGGTATCTTCGGCATATATGGACGGCTTGTATTTTTGATATAAATCACTTGATGTCGGTCGGGGAACATCTATCATTATGTCCGGAGGTCTTACGTTACCCTTTTTTATAAATTTTACATACAGCGCCATTAAAACCAATACAAGCAATACCACCAAAATCAATAATTTTAAAATCTTTTTCGGGGTAAGATTTTTAGCAATATCCTTGATGTCGTACAACTTCTCCGTCTGCTGCCCTTCATATTCGGGTTTTTTTTCGGATGAGGCCTCCGCCGTTTTTTCACCAGACTGTTCATTTTTAGGTAATCTTGCACCAAAAACCTCTTTTACCTTTTTTGAAAAATCCGCTTTACCGCCGGCAACGGGCGGAGCGGGAACACGATCCTGTATTTCTTGAATTTTTGAGTTATTGCCGGTCATAGGATTAATTTTCCGAAACTTTAATTTCTCTTGCTACTTCATTGGCATGAGCGATCTTCGTTAATAAAATTATTTTTGCATCGTTGACCAATTTTATCCCGTTATTATATACGGACAGTGAGTTTTTACCCGAAGCTTTGACAATTGAATTGTCTGCCTGTGTGACCACATCCTGAAACTCAGTATTTTTCAGTTCTATCTCACCAAACCACCGGTATATTATTTCAATTTTTGCGTCGCTCAACATATAGGCTTCTCTCTGTTCGTTCTTGATCTTTTCACTCAGGGAATAAAGATCGTTATATAAATAATTGAAACGGTTGTTGTAGTAGTCAAGTTTGCCACGCGCAATGTAGTACAAACATCTATGCAGATTACCCGAAAAATCATTGTAACGTGTCTGAGTTTCTGCCGATTTTAACGATAGCTGCTCGGGACTGGAAGTAGCCTGATAGGAGGACATGTGTTCATTAAGCCAAAGAACTTCACCGGCCAATTTTTGTTTATATTCGTTTCGGATTTCATCACTTACTACAATTACCCCATCATCGAGTTTTGATGCTACCGCGTTGTAGTAGTAAACCAGCACAAGATCTCTTTTTTTCAGCATATCGGAGAGATCCTTCTGAAGCTTTTCTTTTGCAGAAAGGGTCTGATATTGCTCATACTGCTTCTTTGAAAGAGTGTATAGCTCGTGCGAAGCAGTATACTCTTCATATTTAATCAAATAATTTTCAAATATTTTTGAATACTCCTCTCTTGCCGGATTTTGGGAATAAGCAGAAATGGGAGAAAATATTATAAAAATTAATGAAATCAAAAAAGAATATATAATTTTAATCATAATTAATAATAACGAAAAAAAAGAGTCTTGTTAAAGAGTAATTCAGTAAATCAACAAATCAAACATCAAATCTCAAAAATCAAAATATCCATTCGGTAAACCCAGGATCCTGAGAGCAGTCGAAGGATAATTCAAAATGCAAAAATGTTTATTCTTCCAGTTTTTCTTCTTTTTAAACTTGATGTTTGACTTTTGATTTATTCCTCTTAGTATGCCACTCTTATCTTCCCTCCCGTAAAACTCACTTCAAAAGAATTTAGGGATTTTATCTGAACCTTATAAAGATTCCTCCCTCTCCAGAAAGGAAGAACGCCTGTTGTCAGCAATTTATATTCCACATTATTAATTGAAGTTATTTCGCTTCCGTTAACGGCTATCTTATTGGTATCATCCCAAAGGCGGGCAAACGCCTGACCGTTTCCGTGAGCAACCTTCAAGGAAGCTTCCCAAGAGACGGTTGCACTGCTTCCGTAATCGTTCACCAGATCGATATAGGTCGCACTGTCGTCAACAGTGTACCAGTCGGTGGAAGTTGTCGTATAGGTTGTACCAAGCGGGACATATGTTGTTCCGGCCATTTTTGACGCAGGCACAGAGGTTGTAACTGTCTTGACCGCCGGAGTAATGGTGTCAACTGCCCTCAAAACCGCATCTTCAATTTCTTTTTGACAATCGTCGCTGCATCCTTTTGCATCGACGTAAGATTCACGATTTGGGGCAGAGTCAACACTTACGTTTTCAGTAACTTTATTGTTACCGCTGCTTTCGATATTTTCGATTCTTGATTCAATATTGTCAATTTTTAAGAAAAGATATCCCAATCCACCTGCAACGGCAGAAATTAATAAAATTATTGAAATTATTTTTAAAACGTTTTTCATGGCAGAAAGAGAATAAGTACCAATTTCAAATATATACAAATATTACCAATTTCCAATTTAATTACTCGTGTTTATTGATACTGTGTTGTTCATTTGTATTTATTTGTACTTATTGGTGTTCATTTGTACTTATTGGTAATTATTTTGCTACTCTCTTTCGTATCAACAACCGTGTATCCTTTTTCTTCAATCTGTTTTCTTATTAAATCCGCCTCATCAAACTTCCCCTCATTTCTTAATTTATTTCTCTCGTTTATAAGTTTTTGTATCTTACCCGATACCTGGTACTTGATACCTGATACTTGCTTTAACCCCAACCCCAACACTTCATCAAAACTAATTGCCAAATCGTACTTATCCCCCGACGGAATGTTGCTTTTTAACGCTTCCCATAAAATAGATAGGCCTTTTGTCACATTCAGATCATCAGACAACGCTTCGTTGAAATCATCCTGCAGATTTTTTCTTTTGTCCTCCTTTTCGGGCGATAATTCCGTTCTTTCCGTTTGGTTTTTTGCAGCCAGCACCTGCTCGCGCAGTTTATCCAAGGATCTCTGCGCCGCTTCGAGGGCTTCCCATGTAAAATCCATTCCTTTTCTGTAATTTGAATTCAATATAAGATACCGAACTGCTAAAGGGTCGTATCCTTTTTCAATTACGTCCGAAACTGTTATCATATTTCCCAAACTCTTGCTTATCTTTTCGCCCTTAAGAGTCAGCCATTCGTTATGAAGCCAATAATTGGCAGTCCGTGCACCAAACGCTCCAAACCCCTGGGCAATCTCGTTTGTATGATGAATCGCCACATGTTCTTTTCCACCCGTATGAATATCAAACTTCTCCCCCAGATATTTTGTTGACATTGCCGTACATTCAAGATGCCATCCCGGGAAACCAACTCCCCATGGGCTATCCCATTTCATAATATGCTCCGGCTGGTTTGTGACCCACAAAAGAAAATCCCATGGATTTTTCTTTTCTTGATCCACCTCTACCCTGCTGCCTGCATCTTGGTGGGTAAGTTTTAATTTCGCAAATCCCGCGTAATCGGGAAATTTGCTTGTGTCAAAAACAATACCCGTTGAGGTTTTATAAGTAAAACCTCTACTTTCCATCTTTTTAACAAGTTCGATTTGCTCGTTTATATGTTCTGTTGCGCGGCACAAAACGTCGGGTCTTTTTATCCCCAATTTATCAACACTATCAAGAAATTGAGCAATATATTTATCGGCAATCTGCCACACACTCACATTTTCCCTCTTCGCACCTTTTTCCATCTTGTCCTCGCCTGTGTCGGGATTTCCAACGTTTTCTCCCGTCATATGCCCAACGTCGGTAATGTTCATCACCCATTTGACGTTATAACCAATACTCCGCAGGTATCTTGCCAAAATATCCCAGTGGACATAAGCATACATATGCCCAATATGCTGATTCCAATAAACGGTCGGACCACAGGAATAAATCCCGACATTAGGCGGATTTATGGGGACAAACTCTTCCTTTTTACGGGTGAGGGTGTTATATAGAAAAACCTTGTTCATCAAGTCAATTCTACCACATAACGAAAACGGGAGACGAGGGTGATTATTGGTTAATAGTTACTTTGTTACTTTGTGGAGAAAGAGAGCCAAACTTGGCTCATTGCCTGATGGGTAGCAATATTTATCTTAAATATCGCTCCATCCAAATATTTCTATATTTATCACCATTTGGAAAGTTTTTAACAATATCTCTCACTTTTTTAAATCCCCAATGGGTATATATTTTTGCTCCCGCGATGCTTGAACTAACCACCAACTTTTCCACTCCCAATTTTTTAGCTTCAATAAGAACTCTGCCAAAAAGCATTGAACCAATCCCCTTGCCACGGTACTTTTCCAAAACAAAAAATGTAGAGATTCTGTTGTGAACATTTGAGGAATCATCTTTTCTTAAACCTATGACCCCAACAAATTCCTTGTTTTTCCTTTCTTCTGCTATAAAAAAATAATTATTATTTAATCTGTCCAATATATGCGACTCGTCGTTAAGAAAATACATTTCATTAATCGTCGTCTGGGAAAGGTTTTGTTCCTTAAAAAGAGGCAGGTACGCATTTTTGAACCCCTTTGCGATGGATTGTGCATCTTTTTTATTTGCTTTTCTGATATTTAAACCAACTTTTGTCATTTTTATATTTCTATTTTTTCTCAAAACATGCCTTAACCAAATTTTTCGTATTTGCCGATAATTGGTCGTACATAATGTTTAATTCTTCCCATGAAAAATACCTCATATCATCAAATTTATATTCCATTAGTTTTAGAGTTCCTGATTTTATCAAAGCGAGATACCAAGTGTAGTCCCCGATGAAATCATCTTCACTGAATTCATGTCTTCCCAGTTTTTTGACAATTTCAACTTCAACATTAAGCTCTTCTTTTGCCTCTCTTTTAGCGGTTGTTTGTGGTTTTTCTTTTTCTTCCATTTTCCCGCCGGGAATTTCCCATTGGACCCTCTTTCGAGTGTTTCTATGAATCAATAACAATTTACCTTCTTCATTCAAAATTACACAACCTGCCAAATGATTTCTTTTCATCAAATCAGATTATATCTCAATAAGAATTTTAGGTAATCGGGAAATCAGATAGAATATTTTAAAAAATTGCTCTATTATCAAGATGTTAAATTATTAAAAAGTGACATAATCATCATGCACGTGCATTGCCAATATGGCACAATTTTTCAGATAATGGGAGTATCAAGGTGTAGATACGATATCACCCCGTAGGGGATATACTCCTCTTACTCAAGTTTGCAACTCTTCGTAAGAGATTGTATATTCAAAAACTCTTGTTTGTTACTACAAACTCGAGTTGATTGGCTATAGGGCTTGGTTGAGATTGCTTCCCCTATTAGGGGGTAAACATCCAACGGGGTCGCAGCGACACTACTAGAATTTAAGGGAGTTTATGGGGATGTATGGGGATTTAGAGGAACTTATGGGAACTTGGTAATCCTAGTGCCTACCTCACTGTTTGCTCTTTCTTACCTCTGGTCCGGTTTCGCCTTTGGAGGTACCGGGCTTACCTTGCATCATTCCCCGCTTTGGTTTTGAAGTCAGAGGCAGTGGTTTTTCTTCCATTGACTCCCCTGGGTCAATGACCTTAAATTGACGCTCGGTTTCTTCTGCTCTTGCCTTTTCAGCTTCCATCGCTTTCTGTCTGATCATTTTCAGTTCGTTATCGAGTGCCTCCTGTGTTCTTATGTGTTTTCTTACTCTATTGATTTTGTTTTGTTTCTCAATTCCTTCTACTTCGGTCTTCTGCTGCATCGCCTCTGCAATCGGGTTAGATTGATCGGCGTTTGCGGTACTGTCTCCCGTAACTTGCCCAACTAAACTGTCGAACAACTTTTCCGTCTCTTCGGTCACAGCACCGATAACCCGGCTTATAAAACCCGTATCATCTTTCTTTTTTGTTGGGGGTTTTTGATTAAACATAAGTAAACGATACCAATATACGAATATTTACTAATAATACAAATGTATACGAATTAAATACCAATAATTCACATTTTCATTAACCAATATTTGTATTTATTAGTATTCATTAGTATCATTCGCACCTATTGGTATATTGGTATCTTTAATTTTACATCTCTCTTCTTCCCGCTATCGCTTCTTTTAATGTTGCCTCGTCCGCATATTCCAAATCCGCTCCCGTCGGAATCCCCATGCCCAGCCGTGTAACTTTTACCTTTTCGCCCTCTTGTTTATCCTGAGCGGAGCCGAAGGACTCTTTTACCCTACCTACAATATACATCGCCGTCGCATCCCCTTCCATGGTGGGATTAGTGGCAATGATAATTTCTTTTACCTCACCGTAGCTTCCAGCGGAGGCGGGTTCTACTCTTTTTACCAGCTCATTTATAAAGATCTCATCTGGTCCGATATTTTCAAGCGGATTAATAACCCCGTGCAAAACATGATAAAGTCCTTTGTATTTCCCCGAACGCTCAAAAGCCAAAAGATCGATCGGCTGCTCAACAACCATTATCGTATTTTGGTCGCGTGAAGTATCAAGACAGATCGGACATGGATCAGATTCGGTAACGTTTTTGCAAGATGAGCATAAAACCGTATTTTTCTTGAGGTTTGTTAGCGACTGCGCAAATGAATCAAGTTCGTATTGCGGAACATGAAGAAGATAGAACGCCAATCGTTGAGCGGATTTGGGTCCAATTCCGGGAAGTTTTTGAAAAGAATCAATAATATCGGTTATGGCCTTTGGAATCCTCATACGTTTGATTTTATAGGAATTTGAATCTATATTACAGGGCAATATTATGACTCAAGGAAGTCCTTTTGAGATCGTGGGTGTTGGTGGTGTAACGTGCACTTTCCCTAACCCTTGTCGAGAAAGAAAGAACAAAGGCAAAGGATGTAATTGTTCCACAATGGGTGCGCCTCTTCAGGGTGGTGGTTTCGTATGTCGCTTCACGTCTGATTCGTGCAAGCTGTTTAGAAAGTGTCAAAGAGAGGATAAGGAAGTGTGGCCTAGTTCATCCCTCCCAGAAGACCGCTAAGGCCACCGCCTTCTTCCATCATTTTTTTCGCAGCTGCCTTTTGAATTTCTTTATAGGCGCGGTTTATAACGTCAACGATGTCTTTCCTGTCCGCCCCATCAATCTCTAAACGGATTACCTCCTGCGCGCCGTTGACGGTAACTTTTACACCATTAGCCTCCTCGGTATGAGTTATCTCTTCCAGTTTCTTCTTCAGGGCCTGCGCTTGGGAGCGCATCTTCATTAAATTTTGAGCCTGTTTAAATTTATCAAACATATATCAAAAAATACTTATCAACAAATATGAACGAATACAACTAATTGCTACAAATCCTGCTAATAATATTTGTAGGTATTGGAAGCATTCGTACTCATTAGTATATTAGCATTATATCTATTTTTTCAACTACCAAATACCTCGTCGGCCAGTTTCATCAGGTCGAGATCGTCGGTATCCGACAAAATTACTTCACTGTCCTTTGTCAAAGCAGGATGTATGTTTTGGCTTTCGTCTTTAGCCGTATCCAATTTTTTTTCAAACTGCGGTTCGGTTAAAAAACACTCGACTTTTATCTCCTCACCGATCACCTCACGCAAACTGTCTTCAAGGCATATTCTGTGGGGCAGTGACTCTAGTTTTTCTTTATGAAATTTGTAAAATACACCCAAAGAAAGTCTCCCGCCCTCAAAACCCATCGGTTTCGAAGCCCTGAGAAGAGCTTCTGTCGAAGCATTTTTATTTCTTATTAAAGACAGCGTACGCTTCCATAGATCGTCCGAGAGCTCTATGTGGTCGTTTGTGTGTTCATTAAGCGTTACCGAATGGTCTTTGCCTACCGAAGAGCTCTTAAAATTTATATTTAAGACTGGATTCATTTCTTTACTTTTATCCGGATTTACCCGTCCGGAAGGATGGGTTGAATCTGCCTTTTTATTAATACCGTTCTTGCCGTTTTCGTTATCCTGTCCGAAACACCATCTCGAACACGCCATATAAAGAGGCAGATATTCCGAGACATCGTTTTGGTAACCGTTCCAGTAAGCAATAAATATTTCCAAAAGAAGGAGGTTGTCTTTTTTTGGAAGTCCGGAGTCCGGTTGCTTTGATTGAATATGTATAAGTAAAACATCTTTTAATTTACCGATTGTTTGAACATATACCGATTTAGCTGGAACTCCTCTGTTTTCAGCATTTTTCAGTATACTTGCGGTTTTATTGATATTTTTTTCAGAGAGAGCGTGAAAAAAATCATCAATATCAAAACTTCCTCTGTTGTAAAAATATTCTTCTGTTTTGGCAATATCGTTAATAAAATTTTTTAATATCAGTTCCTCCAAAATCTTTTTCGCATCACGAAAAGAACCGTCGCAATTTTTGGCAATCAGTTCAAGAACTTTTTTATCATATTTTTTGTTTTCCTTTTCCAAAACATCAACAAGCGATTTTATAATTTCCTCCTCGCTCGCCTTTTTAAAAACAATGCGCACCGTCCGCGACTTTATCGTATCAAGAAGTTTTTCGGGATTGGTCGTTGCCAGTATAAATACAACATGACTGGGAGGCTCTTCCAGGGTTTTAAGCAATGCGTTCGATGCTTCCGCCGTAAGCATATGAGCTTCGTCTATAATGTAAACTTTCTTACCGGCTTTCGCCGGAGCAAGTTTAACCGACTCGCGAATAAGACGCACATCGTCAATACCCCTGTGGGAAGCTGCGTCCAATTCGATAACATCAATATTCGTTCCTTTTGTTGTAGAGACACACTGCTCGCAGACATTGCAGGGTTCGTTGTTTTTTAACGGCTTCAGGCAGTTGAGTACTTTTGCAATAATTCTCGCTGCCGAGGTCTTTCCCGATCCGCGGGGTCCTTCAAAAAGAAATGCATGCGGAATATTGCCCGATGCAACAATCTTCAAAAGCGTTTCCCTTACATCGGTTAAATCCAAATCACCAATTTTCTGCGGACGGTATTTCAAGTATAGAGTAGTCATACATCAATAAATACCAATATATATAAATTTCAAATAAATACCAATTACCAATAAGTAACATTTAGAAATTATATTAAATGAAAATCCTCAATTGGAAATTGGTGCAGATTTGTGTACATTGGTGTTCATTGGATATTTACTCGTGATGCTTTCCCAACAAATGATATGCTCCGTGGATAAGAAGTTCAATAACCTTTTCTTCAACTAAAACGCCGTCTCTTTTGGCTTCTTCAACCGCAATAGGGTAGCAAACAGCGATATCTCCCAAATGTAGAATGTTTTTCGGTGTCTCGATAAAAGGATGTTTGGCTTCCCCCGGAACAAATGAGAGGACGTTGTGAAGTTTTTCGCGAGGGTTCAAATATTTCCGCCCTAACCGGAGCATTTCACTCTCTCCGATAACCGCAACGTTCACATCCGCATCCGATACTACTCCCTGCACGGTAAAGAATTTAGTAAGCTCTCTTTTTATTTTTACCGCCGACACCGGATAATTACCTTTTTTTGATACAAGAACACTAATCATATATATGATACCAATATACAAATATTTACTAATAATACAAATGTATACGAATTAAATGCCAATAATTCACATTTTCATTAACCAATATTTGTATTTATTAGTATTCATTAGTATCATTCGCACCAATTGGTATATTGGTATCTTTAATTATTGAAGTCTGTCCTTGACAATACCCGCCATCTTGCTTCCGTCCGCTGCATTGCCTACCTTTGCCTTAACAATTCCCATTACCCTCCCCATATCTTTTATGGAACTCGCTCCCGTCTCTTTGATCGCCTGGTCGACTATTTCTCTTAATTTTTCCTCACTCATCTCCGGCGGGAGATAGGCCTTTAATATTTCGATCTCATGGGCTACCTTATCGATCTTTTCCTGAACGTGAGCGGGGTCGCTTTTCAGAACGGCTTCGTATGACTCGATTTCGTCATTTCTTTTTTTTACTTCTCTGCGGACAACTGCAATTTCTTCATCACCGGAAAGTTCATGCTGTTTGTTGATAAACTCATAATTTAAAGCGCTTGATAACATCCGAAGCGTCGTCAAACGCGCTTCATCATGCGCCTTCAATGCCTCGGCAATTTGTTGGTTAATAGTAGTTTTTATCATAAATGAAAGATACCGATATACTAATAAATACTAAAAATACGACTAAAGTATTTACACAGAGCGGTCACTGGTAATTCCGGCTAAAAAGTGAATGTGCATATGAGGTATCATAGCCGCGTCCCCAGCATTAGTAGCCAAACGAAAACCTGTCAATTTATTCTCTTGTGCGATTTCTGTGGCAACTTTTCTTATATCATCCCAAAGATACGGCTCCGCTTCCCTGATATCCCTTATGTGCTGTTTTGGCACAATTAAAAGATGGGTAGGCGCGCTGGGGTGTATATCTTTAAAAACAATTACCCTGTCCGTCTGTTTTTCGATTTCAGTCGGAACATCCCCTTTTACAATTTTGCAGAAAATACAATCATCCATACACATTTAAATTCTAAATTCTAAATTCAATTATAGATTTGGGGGGGCGGGAGAACAAGGGGGTAAACCATAGTTTACTGTTTTACAGCAATGAAGTACAAAATAACACATTATTAAGTTAATGTAGTAATGTATAAAAATGAAGCGGGATTAACATAATTTGTGAGTGTAAAGGAATAAGGGTGCTGCTGTACTACATGATGATTGGAAACACCAAAAAATAGGAAGTCAAAACTACTCACCGCCAAAAAGTGTATGAAACATATTTTTTCTTGTTTCTCCCCGTTTTTGCTTGATTTCAATCTGACGCCGGCGGGCGCTATGAACCGCTGCTTCCACAATCTCTCCATATCTTGAAGGATCGGTATCTTCGTTAAGAATGAGCCGCGCACGGTCTTTATATCCTGTAACAATACAGTTAACATAATCAACAAATGACCGGCCATTATGGCTAAGAAAAAATGGGGTTCCGTCTGAATTACTAAAAAGCAATTTATTGGCTACATCGCTATCCTGAAAAACTATTCCCTGTTCACTACCTGCTGATATATAGACAAATTCTCCCCTATCTCCATCTACGGGCAATACCACACCCAATAACATTTCGTCGCGCGTTTCGCGGACACGAAACGATTCGTCACGGTCGCCAACCTTTCTTAAATCTATTTTTTCAACTTTTCTATTTCCTGCATCTTGATATATAACAGGCATTCCCAAACCTTCTCCCCTTAACGCTCGACATAATTCAAATCCCCACTTTCTGTCACTACCTCCAAATATTTCAGCACCTGTTGGACCATCCGGCATATAATTTAATGTAAAAAAAAAAAGTTCCTCGCGTCAATGGGGAAAGGGATTCGTCATTTGATTGTTTTGAAAAATTTTACTTCACTACTTTAAAGTGGTGAAGTAAAACAGTAGAAGATTAAGATCATTATTTTTTCTATAATAAATTCAAACTATATGAAGAGGCTGTTTTGTTTAAAGTAAATTTATTTCAATCTCTTAATCACTTCCTCCAATTCAATCAGTTCCGTTCTATCGGAGGTTCTTTCCTTCCACTCAATCTTACCTTGGGTTTTTTGGGAAATAACAAGCCGTACAGGAATTCCGATCAAATCAGCGTCGGCAAATTTTTCCCCCGCGGAAACATCTCTGTCATCCCACAAAACCTCAATTCCGGCACTTTGTAGTTTGTTATAAATCTCTTCTACTCTTCCACTCTCCCGCTCTTCTACTCTAAGCTCAAGTAAGTGAGCGTTAAAAGGTGCAATCTCTTTTGGCCAAATAATTCCTTTATCATCATGAAATACTTCAACCGAAGTCCCCAATAGACGCGTTATCCCGATCCCGTAACTGGCAAAGTGAACAAGTTTTTTATTACCGTCGCCATCGGTATAACTAACATTCATTTTTTCGGAGTATTTTTTATCACCAAAGGGAAAAATATTTCCAACCTCAATTGCTCTTTTCTCCTCATACTCGTTAATGTTTCCATCAAAAACCTCTTTGTTTATAGCCTTCTGGGTATTTCTATTAATATATATCGTATCCTCTCCCGCTTCGGCTACAACCTGAAATTCGCGTGTCCGATTTTCTGTAAAAACTCCTCCTGCAGCTTCGGTAATATACGTTTCAAACCCGATTCGTTTAAATACTTTCATATATGCATCAGATACCTTTTCATAAAACTCCATCAAATCCTCGTGCGAAGCATGTGCGCTATACAAATCCTTCATCAAAAATTCACGTCCTCTTAGTATTCCTCCCGTCGGGCGGGGTTCGTTTCTGAATTTTGTAGAAAAATGATATACCGCAACAGGCAGGTCTTTATACGAGCTTATATGCTTGCGAATCAAATCCATTACAATTTCCTCGTGTGTGAAAGAAAGCGCAAACTCTTTTTCGCGCGTATCTTTCAACTGATACATAACCTCAGACGCACTTTCCCACCTGCCGGTCTCATTCCAAATTTCCTTGGGATGCATCAAAGGCATTAAAAGTTCCTGCCCGCCTATTGCATTGATCTCCTCACGGACTATTTGAATGATTTTATTGACAACTCTCCAACCCATTGGAAGAAGCGTCCAGGACCCTGCCATAAGTTGGTCAATGAAACCACCTCGGACCAGAAGTTTGTGGTTAACACTGACTGCGTCCTTCGGCACTTCTTTTTTTGTTTTGGGAAAAATAGCTGATTGAATCATATCGAAAATGTAATATTTATGTCACTTCTTTTAGAAGTGACATGTCAAACTTTTTTTGCCATAACTATTATAACTTGTATAACCGTTATATTCACTTTAAAGTACTCTCCAAAAATCCTTGCAGACTTCCTGCAATAATCAGCTTTTTAACTTCCATAAAAGTAACAACTGCCATAATGGTTAATAATACCGCCATACCGGCTCCGTGAATTGCCGCCTCCACTTTTGGAACAACTTTGCGTCCGAAAAGTTTTTCTACAGCAATAAAAAGAAATCTTCCGCCATCAAGCGCAGGAAAGGGTAGAAAATTAATTACGGCCAAGTTTACCGAAAATACACCTAAAAAGTTAATTAAGGGTAGTATTCCGACCTTGGCAATTTCCGAAGTCATAGCATAAATTCCAACAGGTCCTGCGATATCCTTGGGAGTTTGCCCTTTAACTAAATTTGCAAGCATAGTATAAAGTCCGCTCAATACTTCCCATCCCCAAAAAACGGCTTCCTTAAATCCGAAGTAAACTCCGATAAAAGGTCTTTGCCATATAGGAGGAAAGTATAATTCTGTTTGAGTGATGGCAACACCTAATGGTCCTTCATTTTCGGGAACATCAACTCTGGGAGTAATATTGATATTTTTTACATTTCCACCTTCGGAAAGAATTACCAGCTCAACCTCCTTTCCTTTCCTTTTGTTTATTTGATCGGAAAAAGTATTTATATCTTTAATTTCCATTCCATCAATGGACAACACAACATCAGAGGGTTGAATGCCGGAATTATCCGCCGGAGAATCGTTAATAATCCCTGAAATAATTACTTTTTCGGTTTCGCGGGGAATTCCGGCAAATGAATAAAATACTGCAAAACATATAATCGCTAAAACGAAATTCATGATAACACCTGCCGAAAGAATAACCGTTCTTGCCTTTTTACTTTTATTAATAAAGGCTTTATCAGGTTTCGTTACACCATCCTCCGTTTGCTCACCATGAAGACGGACAAACCCACCCAATGGCAATAAATTAATGGAATATAGCGTTTCACCAACCTTTTTTCCCCAAATTCTGGGAGGATATCCTATACCGAACTCCTCCACCCATACACCATTTTTCTTTGCAGCATAAAAATGTCCAAACTCATGAAACAAAACCAAAATGGAAAGTACTATTACAAATGTAATGATTGAAAGAAACATGACCACTGTATTATGTATGATGTATAACGTATTATGCAAGAAGGCAAACCGCTAAATCGTAACGATTATAATTGTAATAATTTTTATGGCAAATAGAATTTGACATGTCGCAACCAGAAGTTGTGCCATAATTGTTATACAAAAAATCAAATCTGCAGCAGTTCTTCTTTCTTCTTTTCTCCCATTTCATTAATCTTACCGACAAATTCGTCGGTAATTTCCTGAAGTTTTTTCTCTTTGTTAAACTTTTCGTCCTCGGAAATTTCCTTACTCTCAAATGCCTTTTTGATATCATGCATTCCATCCTGCCTGATTTGTCTTATCATCACACGCCCGCTTTCCAATTTAGAACTTAAAAGTTTAGTGTATTTTTCCCTGTCTTCCGTGGTCATGGGAGCAAAAACTATTCTGATAATCTGTCCATCAATCGAGGGATTCATTCCAATATTGGCTTCCAATATCCCCTTTCTTATTTCACCGATAATCGATTTGTCCCATGGATCAATTACCAGCGTCTTATGATCGGGAACGGAAACAGTTGCCAACTCCTTAATTTTTAATCTCTGCTGCCCACCGTAAACACCAACAATAAGATCATCGACTAAAGACGGAGAGGGTTTACCTGTTCGAAGAGACCCCAAATCAGACTGGACCATAACTAGGGTTTGCATCATTTTGGAGCGAATGGAGTCAGAATCCATAAAATCAAAATTCGAAATCCGAATATCGAAATCCTAAATCATTATACGAATAATCAATACCGATTTCAAATATCAAATTGGGAATTTGTGCACATTGGTAATTATTTGTATTTATTGGTACTTATTTTCCAAGTTCGATCCTCATCGCTCTTCCCAACTTACAGTTCTCGCCTGTTTTGGCAATGACCTCTTTGATCATATCGACAATCGTTTTTGAAGGGTCTTTGATAAACTGCTGTTTCGTAAAATCCTTATCACCCATTGAGGCAACCTGCATCGCCAGATCTTTTCCAAGCTGCTGAAAAAGCTCGTTTCTGGCAACAAAGTCTGTTTCACAAAATAACTCGGCAATTCCGACAACTTTCTGTGTGTGATGGGAATATGAACACAAAATTCCTGTTTTCGTCTCCCTATCGGATCTTTTGGCAGCCTTTTCAAAACCCTCTTTTTTCAAAATATCAGATGCCTTTTTATAATCCCCACCTTGCTCCTCCAATACCTTCTTCACCCGTATTACAGGCGCGCCTGTTTCCTCTCGAAGCTTTTTGATTTGATCAACTGTAATTTTCATAATTTATATTCTTTTACCCTTGGGTAGCAATCCTTATTTATGTAGACTCCCACGTACGCGGGAATGACAAAACTTATTCTCCCGCAGGGGTTACTATCTTCTGATTCTCAGATTTACTTCCTTTTGATACTTTTTCTACCTTTGATACTTTTGATACCTTCCCCTTTCCCTCCATTATCGCCTCTTTAATAAGGTCAAGCACATATTCAAGCGCTTTCTTTGCATCGTCATTCATCGGAATCGGGTAATCAACAACCGTCGGATCGCAATTTGTATCCACCACGGCAACCGTTTCAACTCCCTTGAAATTAGCCTCCCGCACCGCTCCGCGTTCTTTTCTGATATCGATAATTATCAAAAGATCCGGAATTTTATCCATGTCTATTATTCCCGAAAAATACCTTTCAAGCCGTAATATCTCACGTTCGAGCAATAACTTTTCTTTCTTAGTATATTTATCATACTCACCTGAAACCATCCCTTCTTTCATCTGTTGAAGTTTTTTCGTAGACTTTCTGATTTGTTCAAAATTGGTTATTGTTCCCCCAAGCCATCTTTCGTTAACATAATAAATTCCGCAATCTTTTGCAATTTCTGCAACTTTTTCTTTTACCTGCTTTTTGGTTCCAACTAAAACAATAGTCTTACCTGTTTTAGAGGCGTCTTTAATTACCTGTAGAGCTTCTTCCAACAAAACCTTCGTCTTGGTTAAATCAAAAAGATGAACATTCTTTTGAGCGCCGTAAATATACTCTTCCATTTTCGGATTCCAACGACGAACCTGGTGTCCAAAATGGGCACCTCCCTGAATTAATTTTTCCAATGATATTTTTTGGCTCATGTATTTCTTGTTAGAAATTAGAAATTAGTAATTAGAAATTAGAAATTCTAAAGTGTCTCCTTAGACCACCTACCGGTCTGAAGTTTCAGGAGACCAAACCGGTATGTTTTGAAGTATTTTACAAGCCACAGATATAAATTGCAATCAACAATATTCAACAACTTAATATATTTAATCCACCTACTACTACCACACACTGTAGCGTGGTAGTTGTGTAAGTATCTACATAGCTTGGATATTTTCAGAGGAAAATATAAGATTCTCGATCAATTTTACAATAGTTACTGGTCCTACGCCTCCCGGAACGGGAGAGACAAAGAAGGCTTTTTCGTATGCATCTTTTGAAATATCCCCAACCGGTGCGCCGACATCGATCAAAACCGCACCCTCCTTTACCATGTCTTTTTTAATAATTTCAGGCACTCCCGCACAACTTATTAAAACATCCGCCGACTTGGTAAGTTCCGATAAATATTCTGTGTGACTATCAGCTTCTAATACTTCAAATTGCAGATTCTGGACTCTGCCAGAATGACCGTCTGCAATATCTCTTTTGTCAGAATGTCGGATCTGTAAGGCGCCCAACCTTAATTCATTATTCAAAGTTCTTAATTCTTTTGTGAGTGGTCCTCCCACCATTCCCGTTGCACCAACCACGCATACCTTTAAAGACACGGTCTTTAAAGGTGGACGTACAATATTTAAAGCATGTTCAAGTATTTCCAAGACCGCCATTGCTGTCGGATGCAGAAATGAACTATCAGGACGAAGACCGTCTATATCTTTTTCTCTAGCAATAGCGTTGATAATTACTTCTTTATCCTCTTTTGAAAAATTGTCCGGTAATGGTAACTGAATCATAATTCCATCTACTTTCCTGTCCGCACTGGTTTTACTTATTATATTAGTGACTTCTTTCCTACTCACTTCATTTCTCAATTTCCTTATTTCTAAAATTGCCCCCACTTTCTCCGCTGCCTTCTTTTTCAGGTTTTGGTAGAGAATACTGCCCGGGTCGTCACCAACAACAACAGAAACAAGTTTTGGAGTAATGCCGCGTTTTTTAAGTCGGGTAACTTTAATCCTTAAATCTTCCTCCTTTTCCGCTGCAAATTTTCTGCCGTCAAAAATGTATGGCATGGGTGTATTTTAGCACCGAGGGGATAGTATATGGTATATCGTATATTGTATGTGGCTTATGCTACCGGGAAGTCAGAACATAACGACCTGACTTTCTTGTTTATATCTTTTAAGAGCAGGTCGGAATCAATTCTTTTATAAAAATCCGCAATGAAGTTTTTTCTCTCGTCTTTGTCCGAAGGAATTTGGATATTGGAATATTTTGAAATCACATCACAAATCCATCCTGCAATAACTTTCATTTCCTTTTCCTTCATTCCCCTAACTGTCAATGCTGGAGTTCCCATCCGAAGACCTGATGGATAAAAGGGCGTCGCGGTTTCGTTGGGAACGGTATTTCTGTTTACTATAATCCCCGCTTTTTCCAAAGCCCAGGCAACTACCCAACCGTTAGTGCTATTTTTCCGAAGATCAATCAAAACCAGATGCTTGTCCGTTCCCCCGCTTACCACATCTAGTCCCTTCTCTACAAAATAATTAGCCAACGTTTGAGCATTTTTTACGGTTTGTTTAGCATAATTTTTAAAAAGTTTACCCTGAGCAAAACGAAGGGAGATTGTTATTCCGGCTATTGAATGCAGATGCGGTCCGCCCTGAAGTCCGGGAATAATTGAGAAATCAATGCTTTCCTCAAATTCCTTACGGCAAATAATTATTGCCCCTCTGGGTCCTCGGAGTGTCTTGTGGGTCGTCATTGTCACAAAATCCGCATACGGAAATGGAGATTTACAAACCCCACCTGCAATCAAACCCGCTTCGTGAGCAATATCGGCAAGATAATAAGCTCCAACCTTTTTGGCAATCTCCCCCATCCTCTTGTAATCAATTTCCCTCGGATATGCCGTTCCTCCCGAAATAATCATCCTGGGCCTGAATTTACGGGCTTGTTTTTCAATTTCGTCGTAATCAAAAACGCGTGTTTTGGGATTAACTTTATAAAATTCAACGTCAAATATTTTTGAAACAAGTGTTACTTTCCGATCCGGCATCCTCCAACCATGCGAGAGATGTCCGCCGTCGGGCAGATACATCGACATTATCTTATCCCCTACGTTTAAAACGGCATTATAAACCGCCAGGTTTGCCTCGCATCCCGAATGAGGTTGAACATTTGCCGACCAGTCCGTAGACCGTAACCCAAATGCCGCCAGCGCTCTCTCCTCACACAACGACTCGATTTCGTCAACAATAGAATTTCCCTGATAATATCTTCTCCCGGGAGTTCCTTCGGCGTATTTATGCATCAAAACGCTTCCCACCGCTTCCCGAACTTCGGGGTAAGTATAATTTTCCGAAGGGATCATTGTTAAGGTTTCCTTCTGGCGTATTTCTTCTTTTTTAATTAAATCAATAATTGCGTCCATGGTTTTTATTATATCCCAATTAATAAAAATGACTCGCTGCCATACCCCATATTCGTTCGTGGATAATATCCGGAGGATCAACAATCCCCTTTGTAACACATTTTACCTTCTTCCAATACTTATTGTCTTTAATTGTTTTCAAATACTCTTTATATGCTTCCTTCTGATGATAATAGTTGGACTCGGCTATGTCCTTTTTTCTTTTATTACCCAGATAAATACGTGTTTGTTTTTTCTTGTTGAGCCGGAAAGATATTTCAGGCGGAACATCCAAAAACAGGACCTCGTCGGGTTTCAGAATCCCTAAATGTACATATCCCGCAGGCCATAACCATTTTCTAAATGCAGATCTTGCTTTCCCTTTTAGTTTTGCAATTTGATGAACATTTGAGGTAAAAAAACGATTTGACAAAACTATTCCGCCGTTTTCAATCCAAGGTTTACCGATATCTCTTGTCCATACATATTCATCTATCATATACGGAAGAACCACCAAATGAGGATCCACATCATTAAATTTCCCATATCTACCGATCAAAAACTCGCCGACCATCCTCCCCCATACGGAATCATAGTACCGGGGAAAATCCGCCACCAATATCTTTTTTTTTCTTTCTTTTTTAATCCTTTCAACGAGTAAGTTGAATTGTGTAGTTTTTCCACACCCATCAACTCCCTCAATAACAATAAACTTTCCTCTTGCCATTTCTGCTATTATATTAATGAATTAAAATTATGTTGCAATACCAAAACCTTCTTAGCGATATCCTGAAAAACGGAACTATAGAAAAAAACGAGCGGACAGGAACCGGAACAAAAAAGGTTTTTGGAAGGCTTTTGACATTTGACCTTTCTAAGGGATTTCCTCTTCTTACCACCAAAAAAATGTTTACCAAAGGAATTATATATGAACTTTTGTGGATGCTATCGGGGAATTCAAATATTCAGTATCTTGTGCAAAACGGGGTAAATATCTGGAACGAATGGCCGTATCAAAATTACATTAGAAAAAATAGACTGGAACGAAAATATCCGATGTATAGCAAAAAATGGCTTGAGGAAAAAAATAATTTTATTGAAAAAATAAAAAATAATGCAACATTTGCTAAAAAATGGGGTGATTGCGGGCCATTTTACGGAGTTCAGTGGAGGAACTTCTCCGGAGTTGACCAGCTCACTTGGGTTATTTCAGAGATAAAGAAAAATCCGGGAAGCAGACGCCTAATTGTAAACGCATGGAATGCACCCCTAATAGAAAAGATGGCACTTCCACCATGCCATGTGATGTATCAATTCAATATCGCTAAGGGTAAACTTTCTTGTATGATGTATCAGCGTTCGGTTGATACCTTTTTGGGACTTCCTTTCAATATTGCAAGTTACGCGCTTTTGACACTGATGGTCGCGCAAGTCACAGGATATAAACCCGGCAATCTTGTTATGGCACTTGCCGATACCCATTTGTACTTAAATCACATCAAGCAGGCGCGGGGGCAAATCGGAAGAAAACCGTACGAGTTGCCGAAAATGAAGCTAAATCCGAAAGTCAAATCAATTTTCAATTTCAAATTTAAAGATTTTGAATTGGTGGATTATAAATTCCATCCACCGATTAAGGCGGAAATATCGGTTTAGGCACTAGTCACTAGTAACTAGGCACTAAAATAAATAAATGATTATTTCAATAATTGCAGCGGTTGGTGAAAACAACATCATAGGGAATAAAAACAAATTACCCTGGAATCTTCCTGCCGACTTAAAACATTTCAAAGATACTACAATGGGACACTGCATTATCATGGGACAAAAAACCCATGAATCGATCGGGAGAATGCTTCCTGGACGGACAAATATTGTTCTGACATTCGATGAAAACTACAAAAGTGAAGGGTGTATCATCGTCACTTCAATTGAAGAAGCACTTAGGGTTGCGAGTGCTAAAAAAGACAGAGAAGTTTTTATAATCGGTGGAGCTTCTGTTTACAAACAGTTTATTGACATTGCCGACAGGCTTTATATCACAAAAATTCATCACAGTTTTGATGGAGATGTGTTTTTTCCGGAAATTAACCCCAATAAATGGAAGTTGGTTTCAAAAAAAGAAATTAAGAAAAACACTAAAAATCCGCATGATTATTCTTTTTTAATTTACGAAATATACTAAATCTAATATCTTTTTTTCATTTGATTAATAACCCATAAATTTAATATCCGCATCGAGGTAGTACTTGATCAATTTCGATATATTCGGATATTTTACGTCGTCTTTTGTTTCATAACATTTCCTGTATCGTGCGAATACATTACTTGCGCACAATCTTACATTTCTTCGATACATATGGGATAAATTGCCAAATGAGAAATCAATGTTCTGATAGAATTTCGGGGTTACTTTTCTAATATTAATGACTTGAAGTTTTGTCGAGAACGTCTTAATTTAATCTTTACAAACAACATCTACCGGCGGTTGGTCTGATGGGTGTGGATTGCAATGGTCATGGTGCATACAACCGAAGGCATCATGATACCAGTCGCCATGCAGGGGACATTGTTTTTTTTCCAGAGGGTTTTCTTCGGTGGAAAATGTACTTCTTATTACAGATACATCTTCAGATTTTAATCGATGTGTTCTGAGCAAAAGCAAGGCAAGCCGTACTGTATTACCCAAATCATGAATCCGCATTCCCCCGTCAAGACCGATCGACGTCCTGATCAATGAAGCGTTAAATGGGTGCTCCGAATAGAGTATTCCACGACCCAAATCTACCCACGATCGGCCATTTGACGCATTAGATCTATCTTTCATATCATCTGCACCAAGACGGAGCTTTGGGCTTCCTTAAATCCGGAAACAAAGATGTGCAACCATCACCTTCTTCTGTATAAAAGTTTGGGTTTTTGTGTGGATGGAGTCGGATCTGACACTCAGCTATTTGTTTGGGAGACGGCTTTTTACCATTAATTATGAGGTCGTACGGAGACATGCCGTCATCCTTACAAATATTATTTTCTGCAACCATCACTTTCCAAAATACTTCTCTTTACAAAATATTTCAACCACCATTTTATCTTCGTTACCACTCACAAACCTCAATGAGCTTTATTTTACTACACCACTACAGAGTGATGTAGTAAAAATAGTTTGTGATTATTTTTCACTTTAGTACTTTAAAGTGCTAAAGTGTTTTTGGTTATTTCTTGTAAATAAATGTTGTGAATTTAGACCTGCTTTTCTTTTTTTGAAGTTGTGACGCGGCCACCTTGCCACTGGCCACGATATCTGTTTCCACCCTCTTTTACTTCATAAAACAAGATGTGGACAATTCTTGCTCCAAACTCTATTTCAATATTGCAATTCCCTGAGTTGTAAAAAGTAAATGATAGTTTTCCGCTATAACCCGGTGCGACATTGCCACCACTTAAAATAATTCCGCTTCTGTATAAAGTGCTTCTTAACCAAAAGTTTGCCGTCAGATTGTCCGGCAAATTAACGCTTTCGATAGTGGACACTAGGCGGTGTTCGTGGGGTTTTATTATTACCGATGATTTTTTTGAGTTAATATATTTTGCTGTCAATTCAGAATCCACAGATTTTCGCTCTTCAATACCAAGAAATGCCTTACCTTTTATTTTATGTACTTCCCCCAATCGAAGATCAAAACCTGCCCCTTCGGGATTGGTGAGTTCTCTTTCCGAAAGGTTTTCAACGAGTTTTTTCTCTCTTACGAGTTTTAAAAGTATTTTTGGTCCAAGAATCATAATCGTATTGGGTGCTTATGAAACTTAAAAAAACTAACTGGGTTTCTTCCGAGTCTAACTTGGCTTACGTCAAGTCAAACTTGACTTCAACCTAGTTCAGCTAGGTTTTCGCCGAGTCTAACTCGGCTTTCGCCAGCTGGCCCATTTGCATTTCGGGTAGCGGGAACAACCGAAAAACTTTCTCCCTTTTTTGGTTTTCTTAACAATTACATCTCCCCACCGGGCCGGAGGCCCTTTTGGCCGGAGGCTTTTGCAATCGGGGCATTTTTTCCCAACCTTATCCAAATATTTGGCGGTATACTTGCAATCGGGAAATTTACTACAGGAAAGGAACTTTCCAAACCGGCCTGTTCTTATAACGACATCGCCTTGCTCATCGGCAGGCAAACCTGCTTTAATACACTCCGGACATTTCTCTCCCGTTTTCTCCGCGGCAATCGTAACTCTTTTTGAATTTTTATCAACATCAAGAAGTTTCTTCTCAAACGGTTTATAAAATTCGGTTATCATGGGAGCCCATTTAATCTCACCGTTTGCAATTTTGTCCAAATCTTCTTCCATCCTGGCAGTAAATTGATATTCAAAGACATTAGGAAAATTGGCGAGCAGAAAATCATTAACGGCGATACCTACTGCAGTTGGAAAGAATTTACCCTCTGTTTTCTCAACGTAATTTCTGACCTGCATCGTATTAATCGTCGGAGCGTAAGTTGACGGCCGGCCGATGCCGAGTTTTTCCAACGTTTTAATAAGGGACGCTTCGGTATACCTTGCCGGCGGTTGAGTAAATTTCTGAAGCGGGATAACTTTTACTAGGGATAAGAGTTCGTCTTTGGAAACATCGGGCAGTGTATAAACATTCAAATCTTCATTAGAGATTCTGGAGTCACTTCGCTCCCCAGAATGACGAAGTGTGGTACTTGATGTTTTGTTTGGATATAACACTCTCCACCCGTCAAATTTCATCATCTGGCCACTGGCTCGTAGAATGTAGAATGTAGAATGTAGTAATGAAGAATGTGGTTTCGCCTCGACATCTATCGTTGTTTCGTCGTAAACCGAAGCGGTCATTTGACAGGCAACAAACCTCTTCCAAATTAAATTGTAAAGAGCTTCGCTTTCTCTTTCGTATTTCGGATTTCGAATTTCGAATTTTGAATTTACGTCCGTCGGCCTTATCGCCTCATGCGCCTCCTGGGCAACCTTGGAAGTGGTTTTATAAAACTTCGGTTTTTCCGGGAGATATTTATCACCATACTTTTCCTTAATATAATTTCTGACTTTGGAAATAGCCTCGCTTGCAATGTTTGTGGAGTCGGTTCTGTGATAGGTTATCAATCCTTCTTCATAAAGAGTTTGAGCAACGCTCATTGTCTTTTTTGAAGACCAACCCATTGTTCTGGCTGCAGCCTGAGTCATGGTGGAAGTAGTAAACGGAGGATACGAACCCTTTGAAACTTCTTTTTTAATAACGTCCAAAACCTTATAATCCGACGTCTTTAGATTAGCAACTATTTTATCCGCCTGATCTTTATTCTTAATATCGGCCCTCTTATCGTCAATTTTGACTAACTGAACCTGAAAACTTCCACTCTCCCGCTCTTCCACTCTTCCACTCTGTCGAGCAAGTTCGACATATACTTCCCAATACTCCTCACTTTTAAACGCCTCGATTTCTCTTTCTTTTTCAACGATAAGACGCACGCAAACACTTTGTACCCGTCCTGCAGATAAGCCAAGTCTTACTTTTTTCCAAAGTATTGGGGACAGTTTATAACCGACCAGCCTGTCCAAAACCCTTCTGGCAATCTGTGCATTAACAAGATTTGTGTCAATTTCGCGAGGTTTGGCAATTGCCTCCTCAACGGCATGTTTCGTAATCTCGTGAAAGACGATGCGGGATACTGGGATATTACGATATTGCGATACTTCGCGATTTTTTTCTGTTTTTTCTCCTAATATCTTCGTATCCTCGTATCCTAATATCTCCGCTACATGTTGCCCTATCGCTTCTCCTTCGCGGTCGGGGTCTGTTGCAATATAGATTTTATCTACCTTTTGCGAAGCACTAATAATTTTATTTATTGTTTCGGCTCTTTTTTCAACCGTCTGAAAATCGGGTGCAAAATTATGCTCAATATCAACCCCAAGTTTGCTTTTGGGAAGATCTTTGATATGCCCCATTGTTGCTTCAACCATGTAACCGCTTCCCAAAAAACGGGATAGGGTACGGGCTTTGGTCGGACTTTCTACAATTATTAGGTTCATAATCAATAAATACCAATTTCAAATAAATACAAATAAGTACAAATTCCCAATTGAGCATTTGTGTACATTGGTGTTCATTGGTACTTATTGATAATTATTTTATATTTTTTTGTATACTCCTCCCCCCACCTCTTTTACCATCCCTTTTAGTGTCATTGACATTAAGGTTGAGGAGACGTTCGAAATATCGGCCTTTGTAATTCTAACGATTTCGTCAAGATGCAAAGGTCCTTTCGCCAGTATTTCATAAATCTGCTTCTCTTCTTCCGTATCCGGCAGGACTTTCAAGACCGCGTTCTTATCTACTTTAACCTGTAAATCGAGTTCGTCAAGAATGTCTTTTGATGAAAACGCCCACTTTGCACCGTTTTGAAGCAAAAAATGCGGTGCTTCGCTCATCGGCGAATATATTTGTCCGGGAACGGCAAAAACGGTTCTTCCCTGTTCAGCTGCATTCGAGGCGGTTAAAAGCGTCCCGCTTTTTTTATAACCTTCGACGACAACAACCGCTTTGGAAAGCCCCGAAACAATACGATTTCTGGATGGGAAATTGGTAGGAAGCGCCGGGTAGCCCAAAGGGTATTCCGATAAAATTGCACTACCTTTGTTAACAATATCCTTAGCAAGTTTAATATTTTCCGGCGGATAGATATTATCAAGTCCACCGGCAATTACTGCTATCGTTCTACCGCCAACCGCTAAAGCCGACTTGTGGGCAATGGTATCGATCCCACGGGCAAGTCCCGAAACAATAGTAATTCCGTATGAGGCAAGTTCACCTGAAAATTTCTCCGCCACTTCACGTCCGTAATATGTCATCTTTCGCGTTCCGACGATCGCTACAGCATTATCATCAACCGGTTTCAAATTGCCAATGGCGTATAAAACTACCGGTGCATTATCTAAACCCTTCAAATTCTTAGGGTATTCCTTGTCCTTTTTTGTAAAATATTTTATTCCGTATTTTTCCAATTTTTCAAAATATCCTTTAAAATCAAAGTTGTTTCTATGTGTTATAAATTTATCGACAATACTTTGTTTCAGACCTACCTCAAGAAGCTGGCCCATAGATGCGTTCCATACATTTTCGGCTGATTTGAAATAAGAAAGAAGAAGTCCAATTCTTACCGAACCGAAATCGGGAAAAGCGCAAAGAGCAACAAGATAATATTTTTTGGTCATATAGGTAAAGATGCTGAAACCACGAAACATCACGATTTTAGTATATACTTAATTATAATAATTATGAGATTTTTCTTAATATTGATTGTTACTTCACTCTTGTTTTCATTCCAAACATTTGCCGTTTTCGCAGACGACGGTGGCCCAAATTCTCTTTTTTGGATCAAAGACGATAAAATTGTTTGCATCAGTATATCAAATCCCGAAGAAACACCATCGAATAACGTGCTTGTTTATGATTATTCACCAAGGATCGGTGAAAAAATGGGTAAACCGTGGGTTATTGTTCAAAAAGGAAAGTGCTATGAATTCGAAGCCGGCGTTTCTGAAAATGGTATACCCATAAATAACGTGAGAGCGTACAATCATGGAGCAATATATCTTTTAGAAGAAAAATATTTTGAAGAATTAAATACTCAATCTCACCAACCGTCCGAAGACATCCCCGTTAATCCGGATATAAAACCTATATGGTATTTTGACTACTCCGGAATTCTCACTGTCAACGTGGACGATTATATGCATTTCACCCAAATTGAAGCAAACATGGTCATTCCTACAAAATACGAATTAGGTGAGAATGTAACAACATATACTTCAGATTCCATGCCTTTTAAACAAATGGTAATTAGTAATCCCAACTATTCTGAAGCAGGATCCCTATACTCAACTTTGGCCCGACAACTTGAAGAGACGGTTCGCAAATGTGACAATAGAATTCGCACCGAACATCAATATGAACTATCGTTTTACCGGGAACAATACCGGCTCCAAAATAAAACAACCGTTTGGAGAATGAAGGTGGGAGATGTTGTGTTGGACAACAATACTTTCAGTTCAGAAATTTTTGACGGCAACAATAATCCTCTTCAGATTATTAATCTAATCGGATGCAGGGCTTCATATATTAATTACATCAATCAAAACAAAGATGTTTTTAAAAACATCGACACGCTTGCAGAAGCAGTACTTTCCGAATATTCCGATTATTCTTTTAATGATTATGGAGACGACATATCCCGCTACGTTTACGAAAAAGATGAAAAAGTTTTAGCGGCAATTAATACTTTTCTGATATCTCCGGCGCCAACACTCAATCCTGCGCTTTGGCAAAAGAAAAAAACCACTCCAATTCCAAGTATAAAAATTTCCACTACCACGCCACGACAAATAACAGCCGATTATGTTCAAACTACACTTGATGAACCATCCATTAAAGTAAAGAGAGAAATTGTTAACAAATCCAATAATCCCTTTGTTACCATTTTCTTTTTTCTTCCTTTTATATCTCTATCGATAATTTTACTACTCCTTATAAACAACAAAAAAATCAAGAACAAACCGTTTAATGATATTCCACGGACTAAAGTCCGTGGTATCCTTTCCATCCTCGATGATACAACTATTCTCCATCCACGCAATAAATTGCGTGGTATTGCGAATAGAGAAAATAAATAATGTCGATTGACCAAGTCATAATATCTTCATTTCTTATTACTATTGCTACAGAAACCGCAGTTATTCTGGGGATTCAGAAATTTAAGAATGTTTTAAAGTGGTCATTTTATGTAATACTCATCAACAATCTAACTCACCCTATTGCAATATATTTGATCCAATTTTTGAATATAAATTATTTTGTGACGGAAATATTGGTTATAGTTGTCGAATCTCTTTTTTATAAATACATTTGTAATATTAAATGGAAAACCTCAATTATTTTCTCGCTTATTGCAAATGTGCTATCTGTTTTGTCCGGGATAATATGTAGAGGAATTTAAGGGGAATTAAGAGAACTTACGGGGAAACAAGGGAAATTGCAGTGTGTCAATCCTTATACCAAAAATCAAAGATGGATCTGGCAATCGGACCTGCAACTTTCGATCCTTCCCCTCCTTTCTCGACGAGAACCGTAACAACAATTTCCGGTTCGGCAACGGGTGCGAAAGCGGTAAACCAGGCGTGCGTATCATCGCCGGTTCCGATCTGTGCCGTTCCCGTCTTACAGGCAACGTCAATGCCGTACTTCTCTCTGAAATCAAAAAAGGTGTATCCGGTCCCTCCGGAAGAACAAGCTTTTCTCATTCCCTCTTTTACGAGTTCAATATTTTTACTGTCGATAGACATATCGCGACAAAGCTCCGAACCGCTACCTTGACTTCCCGTTACAATGTGCGGAGTACAAATCTTACCACCGGCAGCAATGGAGGCTATTGCCCTGTGAATTCCAATGGGGGTTACAAGAAGGTCACCTTGACCTATCGACATGTGGTATGTATTTCCCAAATACCACCTCTCGCCTTTTACTTTCTCTTTCCATAACGGGTCCGGAACAAGTCCTTCCGCTTCACCTTTAATATCTATACCGCTGACTTGCGACAATCCAAAATCTTTCGACCATTTAACAATATTTTCTATACCTGTCAGTTCTCCAAGTTTATAAAAAAAAGTGTCTGTTGAGCGCGCAATAGCCCTGGTCAAATCAATATTTCCTTCTACCCCTCCGTACTGAGTGAAATACCAGTTTGAAAAAGAATAACTTCCATATGCCGTCGAAAAAGAAATTTTTCCGGTATCCTGATACCGGTAGTTCTCATCAATAGAACCGTCTTCCAAAGCGGAAATGGCCACGATCGGTTTATAGATGGAACCCGGAGCGTATTTACCCGAAACTGCCCGATTATACAGAGGTAAATTTGTATCCGATAAAACAAGCTCGACATTCTTTCCGCCTTCTATAAAAATATTCGGATCGTACCCCGGTGAGGAATAGAAGGCAAGGATTTCTCCCTCGGTATCACTTACAATTACCGCACCTTTCTGGCCTTCGAAAAACGAAGGCATTTGTTCCTGCAAGGCATAATCGATAGTTGACCTGAGATCCTCTCCCTTTACCGGATCTTTGATACCAAGCTCTCTGATGAAACTGCCGTCGGCTTCGATTTCCAGAAGAACCTCACCGTTAATTCCCCTTAATCGGCAATCATAATATTCTTCAATACCGCTTCTTCCTATATTATCACTGCCGGATCTTGTCCCCTTTTCGACACAAGCTGCGTCTATCTTCTGAACTTCCTCAGACGAAACACTTCCCAGATAACCTGTTATATGTCCGGCAGAATTTTTTAAGGGATAAACTCTATCCCATTGGGTAACGGCAAGCAGTTTGCCGTCCCCTTCGCTTTTCGAGAGAAAATATCCGTTTTCGCCGTCATAGTAAACATAACTGTCGTGCGGAGTGTTTTTTATGATGTGTTCACCGCCCCTTGCGATAACTTCCCCACGCGGTGCTATAAGAACGACTTTTCTTATTCTGTTTCCGTCCGCAAGACTTTTGTAATAACCGCCTTTTATTATTTGAAGCTCCGCCAAACGGGCAAACAAAACAAAAAACAAAAGTATCAGACCGACTGCAATAAGCGGGATAAGTTTTTTTTGATACATATCAAAGTCCTTTTGTTACACGAATTTTCGACATTAAAGTCTGGTGCTCAAGAAGATAAGCGCACCCTTTCACTACACACGAAAGAGGATCTTCGGCAATATAAACCGGCATTTTTGTTTTTTCCGATACGTATTTGTCAATACCCGCCAAAAGCGAGCCTCCTCCGGCCATAACTATACCGTTTTCCATTATGTCCGATACTAATTCAGGAGGTGTTTCTTCAATAACGCTGGTAACATTCGCTACAATTTCCTGAACAACCGGAACAAGCGATTCACGTACCTCGGAAGTCGACAGTTTGATCGATTTCGGAAGGCCTGTTTCCAAATCCCTCCCTCTGACGATGTGAAATTTATCTTTATCCTGAGTAAAGCTGCCAAGTGATATTTTCACATCCTCTGCCGTTACCTCTCCCAACAGAAGTGAATACTTGAGTTTTACGTAGTTCGATATTGCTTCGTTCATCTCGTCTCCGGCAATTCTTATCGATCTTCCTACAACAACACCGCTTAGGGAAATTACCGCAACTTCAGAAGTTCCTCCCCCAATATCAATGATAAAATGACCGCCTGCGTTTTCTACTTTCAGTCCTGCACCTATGGCTGCCGCCATCGGCTCTTCAACCAAATTTGCCTCTCTTGCTCCCGCTGCCAAAACAGCATCGGACACGGCTCTTCTTTCCACTTCTGTCACTCCGGAGGGAATGCCGATCGCAACCCGCGGTTTGGGAATCTTGGGGATAGTTCCTTCCTCTTTATGAACTTTTCTGATGTAGTGTGCAAGCATTACCTGCGCAGCGTCAAAATCGGCAATAACTCCATCCCGTAAAGGCCTTATGACTTCCACGGTTTGGGGCGCTCTTCCCATCATTTTTCTCGCATCCGAACCTATTGCTAAAATCTCCTTCGTTTTCTTATGCCTTGCAACAACGGAGGGTTCTTTTATCAATATCCCTTTTCCCGACACCCACACCATTGTACTTGAAGTACCTAAATCGATTGCAATGTCATAAGAAAACAAAGACCATATTTTGTTGATCTGGCCGGCTAACTTAGCAGACGGAAATTTGTATTTTCTCAATTTGATGCTCATAACATACCAACAAAGAAGATTTTTTACAGTATATCCTTTGTCGGGATTTTAGTTAAGAGGGAATGAGGAAAAGAATAGTTAAGTTCATTAAGAGATTAAGTTAATTAAGAAAATAAGTCTATTGAAAAAACCTGTTCATTCCGCATACTTCATCTTGCATTCTATTTTCTACATACTACATTCTACTTTCTACATACTGCGTGCTACGTACTGAAAAAGTTCAGATACATATTCGACATTAAGGTATCTGAGAAGAATCGTTAATCAACCTACTTCCGGCCATACACTTTTTGTTAAT
>CAZAUT010000004.1:0-70450 GCA_964488535.1 uncultured Gammaproteobacteria bacterium | reverse complement strand
AATTTTGACAGCATGTATTCCTCCGGAATCATACCCGGAGTAGAATGTCCGTCGTGTTGGCCTGTCGACGAAACAACGGGGGTAGGATATGGTATAACACAGGGGCCATATTCAACATGGACACACGTCGACCGTGAGGCTATAGACGTAACCAAGGTCGACGAATATATCTGTGACGATCTTGGTTATTTTTGCGAAAATTGTCTTGTCGTCTCAACTCACCAGGGAACCGTAACCTATGCACAACTTGACCCCGAAGGAGGAATGTGGGTTGAGGTTGAAGGCGAATGTAACGGACAGGTTTTTCACAGCTGGCATGTACATTTTTTTACCATGAGTGTTCGTGAGAATGATAAGGTTGAACGGGGAAGTGTTCTGGGAATCATGGGCATGACGGGCCATGCAAACTGTCTTCACGACCATTACGAGTTTCCCGACCACTTCCCCACTATGGTAAACACATCGTCCGAAACGGATGCGTATATTCCCGTAACCGTTCCGTTTGGATGTGCAGGACTGGCTGACTGTGGTAATATTTTAATACCATAATGAACAATCCTAAAATTTATCCTGATACTCCTGACACCAAAGAAGAAAGGCTTGTTTATCAAAACAATTCCTCCTCGTCTTTTTTTAAGACGCTTTTTCTGTCAAAACCGTCTATACCTTTGTTTTTTCTTTTACTGATCCTAATTGTCTTACTTGTACAAAAATATTTATCAAAACCGGAAAGTCAGCCGTCTGAAACAGCCGACGTTACACAGGCGTTACCGACACAAAAAATTTATCGGTATTTTGAAAACGATTACGATATATCAATTGGTGTTTCTAAAAACGAACTTAATATACCCGAAAGGGTGTCCGTGTACAAAATTGACAACAAGGGATTTTCCTCCGACGACATCTCGTCCATTCTTAAAAATTTTAATGTCGGCCAAACACCCCGTATAATTGATGACGCAGTGTTCGGAAAAACGTATTTTTACACCGGCGGAGGAAATTTGTTCAGAATTGTACCCCGTTTTAAGATAATAGATCTCAAAAACAAAAGCAGCAGTGACAATGTTTTTATTTCCAATCCCGATGAAAACAAAGTCCAGGAAGTGGCTTTGAAATATCTTACGGAAAAAGGCTTTGTCAAAAATACAGAAGACCTCTTTCTGTACCAGGTTCGCTTTGTTAATATCGATGGTGCCGGACATTTTACCCCCGGAAAAGAGGCAAATATGGCGATCGTCTCTTTTGCCAGATCGATTGACGGCTACCCGATTCTCTCATCCACTTTCGAAACGGGTACGGCCAAAGTTACACTTAACAACAAAATGGAGGTAGTATCCCTTTATTTTGACGACATTCCGAACATATCGGAAAAATCCGATTACCCATCAAAAACCTATGAAGAAATTACCAGGGAAATAAAAACGAGCGCCGTTCTTCAAAGTGTGGATAACGGCAAAATCGAATTAATGGAAATCGACAAAAAGTCTATTGAAAAGGCTGTCATTGAAAATCTTGAAGTTGTCTATATTCAGGAAAACAGCAGTTCCAGCTATTTACAACCCAACTATCTTCTTACGGGAACAATACAAATTAAAAACCTCGGAACGAAACCTGCTTCTTATATCATGTCCGCTGTTTCGGCAAAATGACATTTTTCTATATTCTGACAGGCATAATGAGATGAAGCAGTTTATCGTCTTCCGTGTCCAAAAATACTCCCGGAGCGTTTGCGTCGTTGAATCTGATTTCCAGATTTTCCCCGTCGACAGATGCCAGAAAATCCTCAACAAACTTGCAGTTAAAAGCTATGACAAATTCACTTTTATCTCCGAGGATATCCCTGTTGTTAAAATTTATTTTGGCATCGACAATATTTTCCTGACTCCCCGACTGCGAACTTTCCGAAACTATTTTAAAAGAATCATCTCCAAAAACAAATCTGATTACATTTGACATGTCCCGTGCAAAAACTGAAGCCAATTTAACACCCTGCATCAGATCATCTTTGCCAACAGCAACATTTAAGGAATGGTTCGCGGGAATTATTTTTTGAAAATCGGGAAACTCTCCTTCAATGACTCTCGATGACAAAATAAGATCTCCCACCTGAAACACGGCTTGTTTGTCATCTTTCCTGAACTCCAGAAGGATTTTTTCGTTTTTTACAATCCTTGACAACTCCGCCAGTACTCCTTTTGGCAAAATTATTTTATTCTCATTGTCGGAACTTTGCAGGTCAATATCTGTCTTAGATAACCTAAAGCCGTCGGTTGAAACAAGAGAAAGACTTTTACTGCCAAAGATAAAAAGTCCGCCGGTCAAAACAGGACGTGTTTCGTCGGATGATATCGCATACATTACTTTGGCAAGAGAATCGATCAATAGGCCCGAATCCATCTCAATAGCGTTTTTACTCACAGTGCTGGGAACCTGGGGAAAATCCGAAGCGTTCATTCCCAAAATTTTCGAAGAAAATCCTCCCCCTTTCAGATTCAAAACGTCTTTTTCCGTTGATATTTCAACGGTATCGGACGAAAGTGCAGAAACAACCTCACTAATAACTCTTGAGGGTATTGAAATTTTTCCTTCCTCTTCAATCTTTGATGCTATTGATAAATACACAGACATCTCAAGATTGGTTGAGGAGACGGAAAGTTTATTTCCACTTGTTTCGAGTAATATATTATTCAGGATCGGAAGTTGAGACCTTGACGATGTAAAGCGAGACGCAATTGATAACGCTTCTGAAAAAGACTTTCTGGATACGTTTAGTTTCATTTGAGTGAAGTATAGATTTTCGGATAATAACTATCAAGTAACAAGTGTTTATATTTTTTTTAAGACGCTTCTTTAAGCTTTTCTTTCTTTTTCTATATTAAATAGTAATAGTAGTAGTAGGCGTTGTTGATAAGTGGATTCTTATTCTTATTTAAGCGTGGGAGTAATTGTTTACATTGAGCGTAGCGAAATGTGTATAAAAATGTGGATAAACACCAACAATCTGTGGATAAGTTGATAAGTTGACAAACCTATCCTCAAAACGAGCTTTTTATCCTCTGGATATCCTCACGGATTTGCACATTCTCCGAAGCCATTTGTGCAATCTTTTCCACAGCGTGCATAACCGTCGAATGATCTCTTCCTACAAACCTTCCTACTTCTTCATACGGAAGTGAAAGTTGAGTTCGGAGAAGATACATCAGTATCTGTCTCGGCTGAGAGTATTGTTTTGCCCGGCAACTTCCAAGAAGCTGCTTTTTCCCAAGTGAATAATATTTTAATATCGCACCTACGGCGTCTTCCGGGGAGACCTTTTGTTTTGTTTGAAGAACATTCTCACCCTTTTCGATAATACTTTCAACAAGATCTTCAGTGAGTTGGACATTATTAAGCGACATACGCGACATTAGTTTAATTAAAAAACCTTCTATTTTCCTTGGTGTATCAATATTTCCGGCGATCATATGAACCAAGTTGGTAGGTATATTAACACCTCTTTGCCTGGCTTTAATTTCGAGAATGGCACACCGAAGCTCAAAGTCGGGTGGTGCAATGTCAACAATAAGACCGGCTTCAAAACGGCTCCTGAGACGTTCTTCCAGTCTTTGAATTTCAGAAGGAGGTCTGTCGGATGTCAGTACAACCTGGGAAGATTCACCGACCAATGCGTTAAATGTATGAAAAAACTCTTCCTGAACAGAATCCTTTCCTGCGATAAATTGAATATCGTCAATCATTAAAAGATCGAGTTTACGGTACTTGTTTCTGAAGCTTTGAGTTGTTTTGTTTCTTATACCCTCGACGATGTCATTGGTGAATTCCTCACCTGTACAGAAGTAAATTTTTGCATCGGTATTTTTCTCAAGTACCACATGCCCCACCGCACTCATGAGATGTGTTTTTCCAATTCCAACACCTCCGTAAATAAATAGCGGGTTGTAGGCCCCACCCGGATTTTTAGAGACAGCTTCGGCTGCAGCCCAAGCCATCTGATTAGAAGAGGACACGGCGAAATTTTTGAACGTAAAGGTTGGGCGTAGACGCGAGCGCGAGAGCGCCATATTTAATTTTTCGCTGTCGGGGGCTTGTTTTTCAAACAGAGGTACGGCAACCGAAGAAGAAGGGATGTCGTTTTTTTGCTTAACGGAAAAAATAAGATCGACAGGCGACTTGAGAAAACCGCTGAGAGCATCCTGGATCATTCCGAAATACCTGGTTTCGATAGTAGTTCTTACGAACATAGTCGGACACCCAACATCGACGGCGTGACGCCCGTTTGAATTGGATATTTCGGCAATGTGAGTATGTAAAAACCAGGTTTGAAACACGGCTGAAGAGACACTTAACTTAAGATTTTCGCACACGTCTTTCCATAGTTTGTCTTTATCAATACTTTCCATATGATTGCAGTAAGAACTGGAGCAGTGTAAATACCAAGAAAATATCTTATCCCTACAAAGATACTAATATAAAGTTATCCACAATTAGTCAACCCCAAAAAAGGGCGAAACACCAGTAAATAAATACAAATGAACACCAATTACCAAATAAATACAAATCCCCAATTAGGCATTGGTGACATTTGCCTCCGGCTCGGAGAAAAATTGGTATTTATTTGTGAAGATTTTTCTAATATAATACGAGTATGTCCACAAAACGAACATATCAGCCGTCAAAAAAGAAGAGAGTTAAAAAGCTTGGCTTCAGGAGAAGAAATTCAACCCAAAAGGGCAGAAAAATTATCAAAAGGCGGAAACTTGTTCACAGAAAAAGAGTTACAATATCGTAGCGTCTTCAATGAGCGTATGTTTGCAACAAGGTTTACACTTTCCAGAAAAGCATTTGGTAAACTTAAAGATGTCGGAAAGCTGTATCAAAGCGATAGTTTTGGTGTTTTGGTCAGGCACAGGGAAAACATCGGCAATCCCCGTTTTGGAATAATTATTTCAAACAAAGTATCAAAGCTTTCCGTACACCGAAACAGAGCAAGAAGAGCTTTTCGCGATGTTTTAAGGAGAAACTGGAAGAAAGTTAATGACGGAATCGATCTTGTTTTTTTGATCAAGCCGGCGGTGGAAAGAGTTCCTGTTTCCGAAATCATGAAAGAGGTCGAACGTTTTATCGATAGTCATGTTTATGACAAAAAAATCCCCCGCGAAGAAAAGTAGTTTTACCTTAAACGTTTATAAAACGTTTGTTTCCCCCGTTTTTGTAACTCTGTTTGGAGGAGGGTGTAGATTTGAACCAACCTGCTCCGAATATAGCAAACAAGCATTTGAGAAACATGGAATTGTAAAAGGATGTGCATTGTCGCTGGTAAGAATACTACGCTGCAACCCGCTCTCAAAACACTCTCGGAAATATCCTGTGTGAACCACGAGCAGTGCGTTTATACAGAAATTCTATCTTGTCATCCCCCTAATGCGGGAATCTATATAAATGAATTTCCGCACATAAGCAGAGCTTAAGATTTTATCAAAGATTCCAAATCGTGTTGGTAATGACAACGTGCGAACTCAGTGTACTTATTGGAAATTTAACTTCCCCCTTGAGTAATGCCGATCTTAGCCATACAATTACAAAAGTCATGAATATTTTTGAAGTGTTGTTGCTGCAGCCCCTTGCCAGCGGTCTGATTCTTTTTTACAGGGCAATGGGAAACAATATGGGCTTGGCAATAATATTTTTTACCCTCTTTTTGCGTTTTATTCTTAACCCCTTAACAAAGCCGTATACCGAGTCAATGAAAAAAATGAAGGACCTCGCACCCGCGCTCTCAAAAATTAAGGAAAAACACAAAGGAGATAAAATCAAACTTGCGCAGGCACAAGCCGATCTTTACAAACAAAATAACATAAACCCAAGTTCCGGCTGTCTTCCATATCTTTTACAAATAATAATTCTCATTGCTTTTTTTAACGTTTTTTCCAAAACTCTTTACCCGGACGTTAATTCGGTAGAGAAATTTAACGCGCTTGTATACGAACCCCTTCGTTTTGCTCCGGGAGAGGAAATAAATACGAAATTTTGGATATTTGATGTTAAAACACCCGACACCGTCAAATTATCCCTTTTGCCTTTTGCTGTTCCGGGACCCCTACTCTTGCTTGCAGCACTGACGCAATTCATTTCGGCAAAAATTACAGCACCCGTGGTAAAGGCAGAAGAAAAAATCGCCAGAAAGACGAAAAGTGAAATCGATGACATGCAGGTTACCATGCAAAAAAGCATGATATACACATTTCCGTTAATGACTTTGGTGATAGGATACCAATTTCCTTCGGGGCTGGCGTTATACTGGCTCATCTTTTCTTTAACCCAAGCATATTCGCAGGTTCGTTCTTCCGGATGGGGAGGATTAACCCCTTTCCTAACAAAGTATAATCTGTTAAAATCACCCTCAGAATGACAAACCGGAAAGCCAAGATTTCAAAAGAAGAGACGGTGCTGGACGTTGCCAAAAAACTTTTTACTGCCGTGGGTGTTGAGGTTTCTCAAAAAGTATCTTTTGATAAAGAAAACGAAGTTTATCTGCTTGATGTTAACGCGGGTGATGCAGCAGGTCTTTTAATTGGCAAAAGAGGGGACACTATAAACGCTTTTCAGATTATTATCAATCAAATTGTCCGGCAGAACCTCGGCGAGTGGCTGAGGGTGGTTGTTAATGTTAACGATTTTCGCCAAAAAGAAACCGACAGAATGTCTCAGATTGCCTTACAGACAGCCGAAAGGGTTAGAGAAACGGGACAGGCACAAAATTTATACAACCTTACGCCTTCTCAAAGAAGAGCAGTGCATTTGACTTTATCCAAAGAAGAAGATCTTCGTACCGAATCGGTAGGTGATGGCGCGGACAGATACCTTGTCGTTTCAAAAAAGTGACCACATGATTCTCCAAAAAAACGCAGAAATATTTACAGACGGCGGTTCAAGAGGTAACCCCGGTCCGGGAGCCTCAGCCTTTGTAGTCCTCGTTGACGGTAAAGCTGTTTTTGAACATGGCTATTTCTTTGAAAGAACGACCAACAACGTCGCGGAATACTTTGCCGTTTTGATGGCTCTTGATTGGCTGTCAAAAAACAAAAACCTTTATATTCAGGCCGAATTTTTTATCGATTCCGAACTTGTGGTTAAACAGCTTAACGGAGAATATAAAATTAAAAACGAGAAACTAAAAAATATTTCTTCAAAAATATTTTCAATATTGAAAGGGTTGGGAATCAAAACTTCATTTACTTATATACCTCGGGAAAAAAACAGAGAAGCGGATGCTTTAGTTAACAAAACACTTGATGAAAAGATCTGAATTTCATGTACCGACAGTTTATAAAGTTCCAACTTCACCTGAAAAAAAGGATAGATGTTGTGACATTACGATACCGGGATGTCGGGAGGAATGGAAAACAACAAACAGCAGACGGTAAACAGAAATTGGTTGAGGGAAATTTGAAATTGGTAATGGAAAAACTGGAAATTGAATTTCGTAAACGGTGTTTTTCAATACCTAATCTCTGTTGCTGTTTTCAAATTTCTTTACAGCAATTTTCGTTATCCATGTTTCGTTTTTCGTATCACACGTCTCGTATTAAGTATTGCAGACGTGTTACATAAAAGATATAATTCCTACTTGTTGGAAAAATATGAATAAAATTTCAATTTCCGCAGAAAAAAGAGAAGATGTTGGAAGAAAAGTTAAGCGTTTGCGAAAAGCGGGGAAACTGCCGGCCAACGTTTACGGACCGGATATTAAAAGCGTCTCCCTTACGCTTGATGCAAAGGAGTTTAGAAAAGCATACGAAAAAGCAGGTGAAACATCGGTTGTAGAGCTCTTGGTTGGAAAAGATGTCTATCCTGTTCTGATTCATAATATCCAGAACGACCCCATTGAATTGACACCGATTCATGTTGATTTTTTCAAGATTGATTTGAAAAAAAAGGTTACTGCGAACATTCCTTTAGAAATTACAGGGACAGCGCCGGCAGAAAAACAAGGACTTGGGACGCTTGTTTCATATATTGATGAAGTAGAAGTCGAGGCGCTGCCCGGAGATCTAATTGATAAAATTAATGTCGACGTTGAAGGACTTACGGAGGCGGATCAGAGTTTGGCGATAAAAGATTTGAAATATGACAAGAACAAACTTACAATTGCCAACGACCCGGACGAAATCGTTGTAAAAATAGAACTTCAGAAAGAAGAACCCGTTGAGGTTGCCCCTACCGAATCCGCCGAAGGTGAAACTGCTCCCGCGGAAGGTGAAGGTGAAAAACCGGCAGAGGGAGAGGCGGCGAAAGAAGAATCTTCAGAAGACGAAAAGAAAGAATAGTTTTTCTCCCAATGTCTTTATATCCTAATATCCTTGTATCTTAATATCCTAATATCTATTTTATTTCCGGCCATTTCGATTCTATCAACATCTTGTCAGAATGTTTCCTCTGATCGTTCATCTCCTGCCAAATTGCCTCCGTTACAAAGGGCATGAAGGGATGAAGAAGTTTAAGGCTGTTGTATAAGACGTGCCGTAAAACAATTAAAGGAGTTTTGTCACAACTTGCAAGACGCTCTTTTGTCGATTCAATGTAAGAATCAGCAAAGTCGTGCCACACAAACCCGTAAAGTTTTTCAGCGGCCAAACCGAATTTATACCCTTCAATATTTTCCGTAACCGTTTTTATAATTGCTTTTAATTTTTTGATAATTTTTTTATCGTCGCTATTTAAATCCTTATTATTGTCTTCGTAAGAGGGGAGATTGTCGTAGGATTTAATCCCCGAATCTTGTAGTTTCATATTGATAAATCGCGACATGTTCCAAAGCTTGTTTGCGAAATTTCTTGCCCCGATTATTTTTTCATCGCTTATCGCAATGTCGGATGCAGGTGCTATCCCAACAACCAAAGCCCAGCGAAGAGCGTCGGCGCCATGCTGGTTAACAACGGTTATCGGGTCAACAACATTTCCTTTGCTTTTGCTCATCTTCTTTCCGAATTTATCAACAACCCTTGAATGAATGTGTACAACATCAAACGGCGCTTTCCCTGTCAGATAAATTCCAAGCATCATCATTCTGCCAACCCAGAAAAACAAGATATCCCACAAGGTATCAAGAACAGAAGTTGGGTAAAAATACTTAAAATCAGGCGAGCTATTCTCAGGGCTGTTGACGTTTATCCCGAGCGTGGTGAGGGGCCACTGTCCGCTAAGAAACCAGGTGTCAAACGTGTCCGTTTCCTGTAAGACGTGGGCGGAGCCACACCTGGGACAATTATTATCACTCAAATGATAGTTGGCATCTTTTGGCGCGCTTATTGTCTGTAATCCGTTGGCTATAATTTCAAAACTGTAATTATTTACCAGATCTTTATAAGATCCGAAAACTACAGATTTGTTTTTATCAATAAAATTAATTTGAATATCGGGATTACACTCCAAACAATACCAAACGGGAATTCTGGGACCCCACACAATTTGCCGGCTGATATTCCAGTCGCGGATATTTTCCATCCAGTCGAAATACAGTTTTTCAAATCGTTTCTTCGGAAATATTTTCGTTTTGCCTTTTTTGATGGCATCTATTGCGGGTTTTGCAAGCGGTTTTGTTTTAACAAACCATTGCGGTATTACCAGAGGTTCTATTGTCCGACCGCATTTATAACAAGTCCCGACGGAGTGTTTTAGGGGTTCCTTTTTGATTAGAGCTCCCGCTTTGGTTAGAAGTTCCAGTGTTTTCTCTCTTGCTTGGTTAACATAAAGACCGCGCAATTCCTGGGGGACCCGTGGGTTATCGGACAATTGTCCGTTGGTTTGGATGATACTTATTGTTTTAAGGCTGTTTTTGACTCCGATCTCAAAATCCAACGGATCGTGGGCGGGAGTTACCTTAAGAGCTCCGGTTCCGAATTTGATATCGATATTATCATCGGAGATTATTGGGATCTTAATATCTATCAAGGGAATCGTGGCGGTTTTACCTATCAACCCTTGATATCTTTTGTCTTTGGGGTTGAAGGCAACGGCGACATCGGCAAATATTGTTTCGGTTCGGGTTGTTGCTATTTTTATACTTTTATAATCAAGGAAGTATAAAAAGTCGTCTTTTTCTTTATATTCAACTTCAAGCTCCGAAAAAGCGGTTCCGCAGAAAGTGCAGTAATTAACAATCCGTTCACCCCTGTATACAAGTCCGTCGTCATGAAGTTTTCGAAACGTAGCAAGAACTTTTTCGACAATTTCCGGCTCAAGGGAATAATGATACCGGCTCCAATCCATGGAAAAACCAAGGAGTTTCATCTGGTTTTTATTAAGGTCTTTGTTCTTGTCGGAATATTCTTTTATTTTTTTATAAAGCGTTTCGCGGTCAAAATCAAATCGCGATTTTCCTTCTTCTTTCAAATGTTTTTCAAAAACAAACTGTGTTTCAATTCCCGCGTGGTCTCCACCGGGTAGCCAAAGCGTTGGGTCGCCAAGCATCCTGTGGTAGCGGATCATTATGTCCTGGATTGTAAAAAGAGCATGCCCCATATGCATTGGGTCGTTTGCGTTGGGAAGGGGGAGAATTATTGTGAACGGTCTCCGACCCGGAGGGTCTCCGACCCGGAGGGCCTTTTTCTCCAAAGGAATTTTTGGACTAAAGACGTTTGACGTTTCCCACATCTCATAAATCTTTTTTTCATGTTCTTTGGGGTTGTATGTTTTATCCATAACGTAATAATTTCATGATACTTGATACATGATACTTGATACACTGTCAATTTTCGTATTTTACCACCTCAATTTGCATTTTGCAGAGAGAGAGTATTATAGGGAAAATTATGAAAGAAAATAAGATTGAAGGAGAATTTCATTCCAGTACGCTTGCGGCAGCAATATTGGTTTCTCGCGACAGAAGCTTAAAAGAAAAAAATATACACATTAAACTTAAAAGGGCCAAATCGGGATACAGAGAAGCCTTTACTGTCCCAGGTGAAATTAACATTGACACAACTCTTACGTACGAAGGAATTACAGACCTTAGTGAATTTTGGAGGATGGTGGAAGAAAGAAAAGTAAACCCTACAAGATGTCAGAGGATGTTGAGAAGTTCACTGAAATTAATTTATTAACACAATCCTTCCCCAATCTTAAAATTAGGCAAGCGGTCAATTTTATCTGGTTTTATAAACTCCTTCTTTAAATATTTAAAATACGCAACCACGCCAATCATCGCCGCGTTGTCCCCGTACAGTTTTTTGGAGTAAGGAAATAGGGGAGTAAGACCAAGTTTTTTGCACATGACCCGAACCCTTTTTCGAAATTCAACGTTTGCCGCAACGCCACCACCCACAAATAAGTATTTTGTATTTTGTATATTGTATATCGGGATAGCGGCAGAAATTGTTTTTTCAGAAACTCTGAAAAAATGTGTAAAGGCAACATTTTGGTAGGAGGCGGCCAGATTGTAGATTGTATTTTTGGTTACTTTGTTACTTAGCAAAAGAGAATTGTAAAGTCGGGAAAATGCGGTTTTGATTCCCGAGTAACTGTAATAACCTTCGTGTTCACGCCCCAACATAGGTATTGGAAGTTTGAACACGTGGGGGTCTCCAAGCAGTGCAAATTTTTCCAAAACAGCACCTCCGGGGTAACCCAGCCCTAAAAGCCGGGCCGATTTGTCAAGCGATTCTCCCAAAGCGTCATCCAACGTTTGCGCAAGCACTTCGTATTTTCCGATTTTTTTGATCAAAACAAGAAGTGTGTTTCCGCCTGAAACAACTATACCGAAGGAAGGAAACCCGGGTAGTGTATAGTGTGTAGTATGTAGTATGTCGGAAAAATTGCTAATTATGTCTTGAATATTTTCCACCCCTCGCTTATTGCTTTGCCCACCCGATGTCCCGCTTAGCGGGATGAAGGAGGGTTTATTGTTTTCTGTTTCATGTTTTCTTTTTTCAGCTAATGCTGAAAAAAGATGTCCCTCAAGGTGATTTACTGCGATTAATGGTTTGGAATATTTTTCAGCCAACTTTTTTGCATAATTTATTCCGACACCTAACGCAATTGCGAGTCCCGGCCCGACGGTGACGGAAAAGGCATCAATTTTATGATACGTAATATTCGCCGTATTTACGGCTTTATCGACGACCCAAAAAATTTTTCTTTCATGTTGACGTCTTGTTTCCGAAGGGACGACCCCGCCAAATTTTGCGTGAATTTTTGATTGCGACCAGACAACATTTGATAAAACGGTCAATCCGTCCGTAACGGCTGCAGAAGTTTCATCACAAGATGTGTCGATTGATAAAATAACGGGGTTTGTGTTTGTCATATTTGTCTAATTGGTCAAATTGAACCAATTGGTCTAATTGGCTACCTTCCATCCAATCTTTCTTTCATTCTCTTTTTTACAAAACTCAATTTTCACCCAAATAATTACAGCGTCTTCTTTATGTCTTTTAATTTCGTCAACAATTTTGTCGGCCCATTCGATTGCAACAACCGACCTGTCGGAAATACTTTTGACAAAATCCAAATCATTAATTTCTGACGGTTCCGAAATTCGCCAAGTGTCGATGTGCAACAACCTGTTGCCCGTTACACTTGACCGGTAAGCGTTTTGCAGATTAAAAGTCGGTGATGTAATAATTTCATTAATGTCCATGGCTTTTGCCAAACCTTTTGTAAAGATTGTTTTTCCGGCACCCATTTCTCCCGTCAGTGCAAAAATGATTGCCCTTGTGTTTTGGAACTTCTGGTATTTTTGCCAAAGTTCTTTTGCAAAATTTTTTGTGTCATTATCAGACCGGGACATTATTTGATTGCCTTTTGAAAAAAATATTTTCCCCTGCCGAAGGGTTGTAAGATCGTCGCCGGTTGTATCGATTACCGTTGATGGATCATTAAGAGCAAGCTCTCCCGCATCGATTACAAGATCTATCAAATTTATTTGCCGTATTGTGATATTTTCCAAAATGTCTGATATTTTATACGGACGTTTTTTATAACTTGCGTTTGCCGATGTTGCCGTAATCGGCCTGCCGAATTTTTTGATAATAGAAGTGATTAATTTATGGTCAGGTATTCTGATGCCTAACGTTCCTGTTTCGGATTCAACGCCCTTGGCCACGGCACCCTTTCCTTTTGATATTACCGTTACAGGTCCTGGAAGAAACGACTTATATATGTTTCTTGCCGTGCGGTTGATTTCCACATATTCCCCTGCCATTTTAATGTCCGATACGGCAACGGAATAGGGTTTGCCGGCGGGTCTTTTTTTGAATGAATTGAGTTTTCTAACAGAATCAGGATTTGTTGCGTCAACACCGGCGCCGTACAATGTTTCCGTCGGATAAATTATCAACCCGCCTTTTTTTAGTACATCAACAACGTCGTCGACGACAACATCTTTTATTTTTACTGTACGCATGAGGATATTATAACGCAAGGGGGTTAATAGTTGCTTGGTTGGTTACTTAGTCACTTAGTTAACTTATTTAACTTATTCATCTTGATAGTTGCGTCCCAATTCCTTTTTAAAACCTCGCTTGACACGTAGAGCGTGCCTGAGTGAAATATTTAAACTCCAGTCCCTTTTAAATATTTCGCTTGCCACGGCTGATAGGTTGTGTAGAAAATTTTCTCAAAAATTACGGTGCCTTCTTTTTCAACTTTGTAATTAAAATATACTTTTGCACCCCAGGCTTTATAGTCAATTTGTTTGACCGTTCCGACAGAAAGAGTCGGATCGTCAATATAAAGATCTTCGGGCGGAGAAACCTGGTCTTTGACTACGGGTTTCGACATAGAAACCGTTCTTCCGTCTTTTGTTCCATATAGATCAAATATCAAAGAGTTGCCTTTTTCATCCAAGAACGTTTGAATCAAAATATGGTTGTCTGTATTATTAAGAATTTTGAGATCTGTAGATGGATCAAAAACCGTTGCGTCAATCCCGGGCGGGGACGATTGTTCGTAATAAGAAACTCTGTAAGAATGACCGCGCCTTTCTGTAATTGCTAAGCCGGCGTTTAGCGCTGCGCGGAAAAAAGTTGTTGATACCTGGCAAACACCGCCACCGTCCCCAAGGATTGTTTGCCCGTCCTTTATTATATACGCCTGCTGATAGCCCGTAACTTTGGAAACGTCCCCCAGTGTTTGATTAAAAGAAACCGTTTCGTTTGGCGCGATCATTACGCCGTTAAATTTTGAAGAGGCAAGGCGTATATTATGAATTCTTGACGGTATTGAGCCTCTGAAATATGAAATTCCGGACCCGATTTTTTCCTTAATACCGTAATTATTTATATTTTCGGTTGAAACTTTTGGTTCGTCTTTGACATAAGGAAGATCGATAACGACACTTTTTTTATCGGATGCAGAAAGAACATCTCTTGTTGTCAAAACTGTATTTTTTAGTTGGGGTATTATAACTTTTATTCCGGTTTCCGACGGGGTAAACTCAGTTACCCGGCCGTTTTCGAAGACAAAGACAGAATCTTTTGCCGGACGGTTAAAATTGTCCGAAATTTTATTTAAAATTTCATTTATATATTTTTCTCCATTGACCTGGTTATCGTTAAGCGTTGCGACAAGCGCTGTGTCTAAGATTTCATATTCCTTATTTTCAAAGATAATCTTTATCGATTTTCCGGTAAGAGATTTGGCAACAAGAGCTGCCGCGTGTTTTTTTTCATCCGACATTTTTGAATTGACCGGCGTTGGAACCATGCTAAAAGCGTAACTTTTGTCATATATACTTTCAAGAAAACGTTCCTCAAAAAGTTTCTTGTCGAGGACATGGCCGTCTTTTCCTTGGGTAAAGGACACGCTTCCTTCTTTCAGAACAATTTCTTCAAACACCGTGTCGCCGAATGCAATTGAAGATATTTTATCAATTTCGTTATATAAAGCAGTTTTATCGTATGACAAAATGGGATTAATGTAAAGAAAGCGACCGATTGCAGATACGGATATACTTAAGGGATTTTTCAGATAATCTTTTTTTTGAACATATATATTCGCCCAATTTTCATCAGTCTTAACGGAGTAATATATATCGTTTAAGGAGAGAGGATAGCTGTCCGAATTTATAGCTACATTAATTGTCATCCGTTCGGGGTATTCAATAAACGGCAAAAACTCAACGTAAGAATACCCTGATACATCTTGTCCCCAGAATGACACATTGGGTGAAATGACGTTTTTGTATTTCGTCCTATAAAACAGCTCGATGGAAGTAATCGAAACAACGACCAACAAGATAAACAATGTCGAAACAGTAAAAATAAAAGACGACGCTGTTCTTGTTTTCATAATAGTCGCCTGATGAATAATTGGTTTTTCGTTTAATTTCGAATTCATATTTTCTTTAACTTAGTACACAATGCCCGATAAAGGACAATTAACAAAAACATTGCTTTCCCGGCAACGCTACGGCATCTTTGTTTCTTTCCATACGTCTTGCCATCTTCCCTCTTTTATTCATCTTATGTTAACATTGATGTGAACAAGTATGGATAATTCAAATTCTACATTAAATCAGAACAAAAGCGAGCCTTTGGGAACAGCTTCCGCAGTGTCGCACACTCCGCCGGAAGGCTCTGTGCCACCCCTTCAGAAACATGAAGAGTTTATTTACCGTCCCCGTCCGAAATTTTCCTTCGGTAAAATATACAAGAAATTTATACCTTTTTTTTCATTGATAGTTTTACTCATTCCCCTGGCGTATATTTTTCTGAAAAATAACCCTTTTTCCAAAAATCCAACCAGCCAGAAAAAGGGTGAAATTGTATGGTGGGAGCTTGGAGGGAATGAGGCTGTGATGCAAAAACTCATCGATGAATATGTTGCCGGAAATCCCGGAGCAAAAATTACTCTAATAACCCAATCAGAGACCGATTTTGGTGAAAGGCTTACAAATTCACTGAAAGAGGGAAGGGGGCCGGATATCTTTTCCATTCATAACAGCTGGAAACCTGCAATGTATAAATATATGGATGTTTTGACGGAAAATGCTTACAGCAAAGATTCTTTTATAAAAGAATATTATCCTGTTATTACAAAGGATCTTGCAACTCCGGAGGGGATTGTTGCTCTGCCTTCCGAGTTCGACGCAATAACACTTTTCATAAACGACGATATATTTTTAAGATCTGCAAGCATTCACCCAAGAACCTGGGATCAATTTGTTGAAACAGCGATTAATTTAACAACACGGGACAGCAAAAGTACAATATTGCAGTCCGGATCGTCAATGGGCTTAACCGACAACGTTGATTATTGGCAGGAGATTGTGGCTCTTCTTATGCTCCAAAACAAGTCGGATCTCTTTTCTCCCTCCGGATCTAATTCGAACGAAGCGATGAAGACGTTCACCGAATTTTTCAGAAACCATAAGACCTGGGACAATACACTTCCGGATTCCACAACGGCGTTCGCGGAAGGAAAGGTTGCAATGTATTTTGCTCCCGGAAGGGAAGTTAACAAAATAAAGGAGATTAATCCGTCGCTGAAGTTTCGCTCTGTTTTGCTACCTCAGGTCAGAAAGGACGATCCAAGCGAACCCGACGTATCATATGCAACATACTGGGCAAGAGCTGTATCAAACAAATCGAAAGACAGGGAACTCGCGTGGAGCTTTCTTATATATTTATCACAAAACGACACCTTTGACAAAATGTCGCAATATTATAAGGACATCGGGCTCGTTCCTCCGGCTTCTGCAAAGATATTTTATAAGGATAAGTTAATTAACGACAGATATTATGGTTCAATAATTGCTTTAGCACCCGTAGCGTCGTCGTGGTACTTGGCCGACAAAACGTATGACGGAGAAAAAGGGATTAACAGCGTTGTGAACGCTGCGTACAAAAAAGTTATAGATGGATTGTCCAAAGGCGGAGGGACGGATTATGTAAAAACCTTGAAAAATCTCTCTTCAGAAATAAGAACAGGGCTTTCACCTTATGGTGTCAGTAAATAAGGCAATCCGCAACAAAGAATACGAGATGCGAACAACGGGATATATGGGGAGACGAAAACACATGTCGCCTTGTCCTAAACACCGCGTATAACACATAAGACACATATCTGCCCTCCAAATTTTTAAAAAATTACCTACACTTAATTTACGTCCGACAGATTTCCTTACAATTTTCCCTCTTGACAACCTTTTAGCCCCTTCTATAAAATAGCACTCGCAAAGACAGAATGCTAATTATATGAAAACAGCAAAAGCATCAAACAAAATAAATCTTCAACCGGCTCCCGGATATTTGGTAATCTTGCCCATGGAAGCCCAAACACAAACTTCTTCAGGAATTTACCTTCCCGACTCGGCAAACGAAAAACCGCAAAAAGGAAAAGTATTGGCTGTCGGAGAAGACGAAATATTGGATAATGGAACAAAAAGAAAGGCCCCCGCAAAAACAGGCGATGTTGTAATTTACAAAAAGTGGGGTGGAAACGAAGTAAAGATTGACGGAGTGGAATATCTGTTTTCAAAGTACGAAGACATCCTCGCCGTTGTTACAGCGTAATTTTATGAGCAAGCAACTAAAATTTTCAGACGACGCAAGACAGTCCTTGTTAAAAGGAATTGATATTGTGGCAAAAGCAGTCGTTACAACTCTTGGCCCGAAAGGAAGAAATATTGCTCTGGACAAAAAGTGGGGTGCGCCAAACATTGTACATGATGGAGTCACCGTTGCCAAAGATATTGAACTTAAGGATCCGTTTGAAAACATGGGAGCGCAGCTTGTGAAAGAGGCAGCCAGCAAAACCAACGACGTAGCGGGTGACGGGACAACAACAGCGACTCTTCTTGCCCAAGCAATAACTTCAGCCGGAATGAAAAATATTACGGCAGGTGCAAATCCGATGATCGTTAAAAAAGGCATTGAAAAGGCGGTTGAATCTGTCGTTTCCGAGCTCAAGAAAATTGCCAAACCCATTAAGAATAAAGAGGAAATAACCCAGGTGGCAACTATTTCTGCCGGTGACACAACGATAGGCGCAACCATAGCCGAGGCGCTCGACAAAGTAGGTCGTGACGGAGTTGTTACGGTCGAGGAGGGTAAGGGTATGACTATAGATATTGAATACAAAGAGGGGATGGAATTTGACCGCGGATACGTATCTGCATACTTCGTCACCAACCCGGAAAAAATGGAAGCAGAAATTGATAACCCCTATATTCTCTTAACAGACAAGAAAATTTCCTCTGTTCAGGATCTTTTGCCTTTTCTTGAAAAGTTTGTAAAAGTATCAAAAACCTTGGTTATCATTGCAGACGAGGTTGAAGGCGAAGCTTTGGCCACTTTGGTTGTCAATAAATTAAAGGGAACGTTTAATGTACTTGCGATCAAAGCTCCGGGGTTTGGTGATAGGAGAAAAGAAATGCTTGAAGACATTGCGGTTCTGACGGGCGGAACGGTTTTGAGCGAAGACACAGGAAGAACTTTTGAGAATTTGGAGGTAACCGACCTTGGTCGTGCAGACAAAGTATGGGCGGACAAAGACAATGCGAGAATAATCGGAGGAAAAGGAGAACAGGCGCAAATTAAAGCCAGAATTGCACTGATCAAAAGGCAAATTTCCGAAACAGATTCGGACTTTGACAGAGAAAAACTGGAAGAGCGGCTGGCAAAACTGTCGGGAGGTGTTGCTCAAATCAACGTAGGTGCTGCAACCGAGGTTGAATTAAACGACAAGAAGGAAAGAGTTAAAGACGCCGTTGGAGCTACAAAAGCAGCCGTTGAGGAAGGGATCCTTCCCGGCGGAGGAATAGCGTTAATTAAGGCAATTAAAGTGCTTGATTCACTCAAAAGCACTAACGATGACGAAAAAGTAGGTATCGAAATAGTAAAAAGTGCGTTGGAAATGCCAGTGAGAATGCTTGCACGAAATGCGGGCGAAGACGACGGGTACGTTCTCAGAAAAATTCTCGACGCCAAAGATACGGATTACGGATACAATGCACTAACCGGCGAATTCGGGTCAATGACGGGATTTGGAATTCTAGATCCTTTGAAAGTTACGCGTTCGGCTTTGCAAAACGCTGCCTCTGTTGCCATGATGGTTTTGACGACAGAAGGTTTGGTTGCCGATCTACCCGAAGAAAAATCTCCTCCAACAGGTATGCCTCCAGGCGGTATGGGCGGAATGGACTACTAACCTCAATTTCTAATTCCTAATTTCTAAACACATTGTATCTTTAACTCCCTTAAACTCCTATAGATCCTCATAATCTGTCGCTTATTGCTTATATCTTTTCGCTTATTTATCATTTCCTTATGTGGGAGGATGTCGAGAAGTTTCTGTCAAAAGACAAATATATTGCACCGCTAATCCAAAAGTACGGACACTGTGACATTCGCCCCAGAAAACATTAAGATTACTTTTTGAGTATTATCAGAGAAATTGTCGGGTAACAGCTTTCGGGAAGGGTGGCGGGGGTAATTTTTATGAGATTTAAAAGTAAATTTAAGGGAACAATAACACCGGATAAAGTTTTGTCATTGTCAAATGAAGAGTTGAGAAGCTGTGGAATGTCTTGGGGGAAAGTGTCGTGTATTAAGGACTTGGCTGAAAAAGTTAAAAACGGGAATTTTAAAACAATAAAACTCAACAACATGTCGGATGAAGAAGTTGTGAAGGAACTCACTAAAGTTAAGGGGATAGGGGAATGGACGGCACATATGTTTATGATGTTTACTTTGGGAAGAGCAGATGTGTTTCCGGCCGGGGATTTGGGTATAAAAAAGGGTGTGCAAAAGATAACAGTAAAGAAATTGGAGGGTGACAAATTGGTTAAATTCTCCCTTTGCTGGAAGCCTTACAGAACAGTTGCCTCTTGGTATATCTGGAAGAGTTTAGACGGTTGATGTGTACACCAAGGTAAAAACAAGTCAACACACTTGTTGAATAATAACAAAGCATTTGAGAATAAGTATGTTTAGTGAAAGATAAATTTACAATTTAAGAGGTTGTATACAAAGACTTGGTGCATTCGATATTTGTCAAACATCAAAATGTGTGGTATTTTTGTCACCGAACAGCCGTTGCCAATATTTCTTGTCTTTCATACCGCTGGTTGTTTTTTGGAAGTATGCTCATTGGATTAATGGGATTTCCGCTGTCCCTAATTTCCAAATGCAGATGGTCTCCGAATGAACGCCCTGTTGCCCCCATTTCTCCAATAATCGTATGCGTATCGACCTCCTGGTTTGCAACGACATTGATTTTGGATAAATGGGCGTATAAAGAAGTAATTTCACTTCCGTGATTAATCAAAACAGCATTGCCGTATGCATATTTCGAGTAGTTTATTGCCAGGACTTTTCCGTTCATAATTGGGTATACCGGATCGCCAGTTATACCGTCGAAATCGATACCCGGGTGAAACATTTTATACCCTTGTGTAATGCTTATCTTATCAAGAGGATAACGGACACTGGACACCGTCTCTATAACGAACGGTGCCTGGGTTGTGACCTCATATGTGTTATCGAAAGTGTTTTCTTTTGGAAATTGCATTAAAGATGTGGTCAGGAAAGTGATAGCTAAATTTATTCCGAGTACTTTTTGAATCTTCTTGTTTTCAAAAATATGCCTGAAGATTCTTGAGAGCTTACTTCCTTTTCGAAAACGCAAAACTTCCCCGAAATTCGGAAACAGGGGTGTTTCTTGGTTAGCCAAACGGCTTCTTATCACTACAAGTTCCAACCTTCGCTTGGCAGGGAGATTTAGAGTAACTTTTATCATAGTCCCCAAAATTCCTTCTTTGGGGAGATTTCCGTTTATAACTCTTCCTTAAGATGCTTGAATAAACAGAATGTCGGGTAAAAACCCGACGGAATTGTTAAGACGGTATTCTCAAATGACATACCGGTCTACTCAACAAAAAATCCCGCATATGCTGCGAGATACCGCCATTATACTCTGTGAAATGCCAAAAAGCAAATTTCACGCTTTACAAAAAGACCAGAGGCGGAGTTGTCTTTTTAAGACGACTTAGATGCTCTGGTTGAAATTAGACACCACGGCGGGATTCAAAGGGTGAAACATAGGTTTTTTGATTTTTTTTGACTTCCTGAGTGAAACAGTTTCGCATTATGGACAATGAGATTAGAATACGCGGGTTGTCTGGTTGTACACAGCCTACATGGTTTTGGAATATACGCAAACATTTCGACGAGGTCAATAAAAGGGACAACTTAATATAACCGTGTCTTACCGTTTTCAGCTCTGTATTTTGAATAAACTATATATTAAACTTTAGGTCCATTGGTTCCATCGTAAATTAAGTGCGATCTGTAAACACACCGAACATTCGTTATTAATAGAGAAGAGGAATATGAAAAAAATTCTTAAGTACATGGCGTCAGGCGACGGAAGAACAGTTCGTTTTTTGGGCGGTTCGTTGATAACGGCGATGGGACTTTTTGTTTCACCTGTTCTTGTTGTAATCGGCCTTTTGCCGTTTTTTACAGCTCTTTTTGATGTCTGCCTTCTTGCCCCAATGTTCAAACTTCCGTTTGAAGGAGAGAAGTTGAGGGACGAATTGGAATAAAGGGATAGACTATTATAATTACTATTGGTATGGTAGGAGAAGAAAAATTTGAAAACAACACTCTTGATTCTCTTCAAAGAGTAAAAAATAAAGAAGTAAGATAAATTTCTTGAGGCCGGAGCGGGAGTTGAACCCGCGAGTAACGGTTTTGCAGACCGTCGTGTTAGGCCACTTCACCATCCGGCCACGGAGTATATTTTACATTATCTTTAACCAAATGAAAAACCCCACCGCATGGGTGGAGTTTTTCAACGAAAAATGTTGTTGGAAATTTGAAAACAGTAATTGAAAAAGGAAATTAGAAATTTGTTTTCAATTTTCTAATTTCTTTAACTACTTTCTTTTGCCCATTAACCACTTTCCAGTTCTGGATACTTTTTTACCATTTCTACCTTTTCTACATACAACTCTTACCTTTTCGCTTTCGCCCGATATCTTAATATCTCAATATCTTAGTATCTTAATATCTTGTTATTTTCCCTTCGCCTTTACTGTAATTTTTCTCGGTTTTGCAGCTTCTGTTTTTGGAATGGTGATTGTCACAACTCCGTCTTCAAAATCCGCATCAGCCTTGTCCCAAGCACCACCCGAAAGGGCGCATGTGTAGTAATACTGATAAGACGATGATTTATACAGACCCTTCTTTTTAGTTTCCTCCGACCTTTCGGCCTTTATTGTCAAGACGCCGTCGTCAACGTTTATATCAACGTCGCCCGCCGGAACTCCGGCAACAACGGCTTCGACAACAATGTCTTTGTCTGTTTCATGGACCTTAAGACCGCGCTGAGCGGAAAAAGACAGATCATCAAAATCGTCCATCCAGCGTGGAAAAGAAAACAAGCTTCTGAAAGGATCACGTTTTACTAAATCGGCCATATGTATCACCCCCCTTCGCCCTCCGTAGCTTTTTGATCCAATCTTAAGCTTTGCTTATGCGTAGGAGGGTCCAATTATATTAATTAACCTTAAAATATTATTTTTTTTAATATCGAGCTTTGGAAGGGCAAACCCCAAAACTCTCAGAGTAAAAGAGCGAGAGGGTGAAAAGGTAAAAATATTATTTTTAAACTTTTACTCTTTTACCTTTTTACTCTTTTACCCTAGTAAGTGCATTAGCACTTACGTTATCCGAGTGCTAAAATATATTATAGATATCGTTTTGTGTTGTCAAGCCTCAGTTTCTTTGATACAATCCTCGGTTAGCAGTAGTGTACTAACTTATAGTCTTGATTTAATATTTAAGAATACCCTATAGAATGAACAGGACGAGATTGGTTTTCAGCATGCTTTTAGTAGTCTTTGCCGTTACGGGCGTTATCCTCGCGGTATTTAACTTTGTTACTCCGAAAGCGGGAGGTCTTTTGGTGGAAACAAGTCCTGCATCCACCGTTTATATCAACGGTGAAGAGGTGGGGAGAACTCCCTACTCATCGATAAGAAAACCGGGAGAGTTTACGCTCAGGCTTATACCCGATACTTTCGGGGAACCGCTTCCGGCTTTTGAGGAAAAAATTAATCTTGTTTCCGGTGTCGAAACTGTGGTGAGAAGATATTTCGGATTAAACGAAGACCAAACAGAGGGAGAAATTCTGTCTTTCGAGAAGTTGTCGTCGGACGATTCGGTTGGCATTATGATCGTAACAGATCCGGATAATGTTAAAACGGAAATTAATTCCGTCAGCGTCGGAACCACACCCTACACCTCAGGCTCCGTATCTTTAGGGGAAAACATCCTGAGACTTTCCCTTAATGGTTATAAAGAACGTTCAATAAAAGTTGATGTTAAGAAAGGTTTAAAATTAATCGCCATTGTAAAACTTTCGAAAGAAGAGGCTAAACCGCAGGTTATCAAAGAAGAACAAAAACCGGTAGAAAAAATTGTAAAAATTCTTTCAACCCCGACTGGTTTTTTAAGAGTAAGAGAAAGCGCTTCATCTTCAGCGAAAGAGATTGGTCAGGTAAAACCGGGAGAGGAATATTCTTTGCTTGAAGAGGACAAGGATGGAGACTGGTTTAAGATCAGCCTTAAAAAAGACGTTATCGGATGGATCACAAGCCAATATGCAAAAGTAGTCGAGAAAACGTCAACATCTTCGGCTTCGCAGGCAGGAAAGTTGACAAATTAACCTAGAGGCATCTTAGGGGACTACCGCTACATAAAATACCCAATAAACTATCCCCAGCCAGAGAAAGATCGAAATCATCAGTCCTCTATCCGCGATAAGTATCTTTTCCGGAGCTTCGCTTTTTCCTTCGAAGATTATGCTTTCATACCTCATAATCCCATAGATGGCAATCGGGATAGTCGACATCAATATTTTATCGATTGTTGTTGTTTTGGATATCTCTGCCAGAAAAAGCCATATCCCAAGTGAAGCCCTGGGAGATTCAAAGAAAGAAAATAAAGCCCACGAAAGCCAGGCGGCGTTACCGAACATTGTTACATACGAATTGAGAAGTTCCCGGCTGTACTTTGAAAGAGCCTTTCTGGTAGTACCGCCGATGGATTCCGTTATGTTCAGTTCTGATCTTCTTTTGCCTGCTGCCAGAAAGAGTGCAGCCGAGATAACACAAAGCAGAAACCAAACCGACAGGTGAGCATTAATGACAAAAGCTCCGGCATATATTCTTATAACAAAACCAAAAGCAATTGTAAGGATGTCGAGTATGGAAATATTTTTGAGTACAGTGCTATACAATATTTGCAGAACGACATACGCAGTGAGCGAGAGGTGAAAAAGGAAATTAAGTTTATATGAAAAAACGAAAGCAAGAAGCAAAAGAAACAGTCCTTCCACTGCAGCAATATAAACAGGCAGTTTTCCGGAAGCGATAGGGCGGTTTTTTTTCACAGGATGGTTTCTGTCCTTTTCGGCATCAATTATGTCGTTGAGAATATAGGAAGCGGAAGTCACAAAATTGAAGGATAAAAAGGCCATCGAGACGGTATTTAAGAGTCTGGGTTCAAAGAGTTTGGATGTAAAAAAGATTGCTGCGAATAATGAAAGGTTCTTAATCCAGTGAACAGGTCTTGTGATGCGGATCATCTGTATTAGAATATTGGTCATATTGGCGTTGTTTTTCTTGATTTTTACCGTTTGCCTGAAAGGGTCCCCGCCGTGATGTTAAACGTTCTCAATGTCTACGTGCGTGATTTTTTCGAATAAATTATAAAAAATCCTCCCAATAAGGCAACCAGTCCGATAACAGTATACAATTTGTAAGTACTGGTAAGAAATATCGAAAAAATACCAAGAAGCCCCGAAGATATCCAGTAAAAATAAGAGACTTGTTTTTTAGACAACCCCAGATCCAGTAGTTTGTGGTGCAAATGTCCTCTGTCTCCCCAGACAGGGGATTTTCCCGAAGCCATCCGGCGGACAATGGTGTAGCCCGTATCAATCAAAGGAATTCCTAAAACGATCAACAGGGTTCCGACTTTGGTAGTAGAAAGAATTGAAAGTATTCCAAGATAATATCCTGCCAGATTCGATCCGGAAAATGAAGGCATTATTCTTTGCGGAAATGCGTTATACGGCAAAAAGCCAAAAAAGGCCCCGGCAACAATTAAAGACAAAATGATAACAGGCCATTCGGTAATGTCGGCAGAAAATCTTAAAGAAAGCGCGGAAATCGATAGTGCAGCAACGCCGGCAACACCGGGTAGCTGTCCGTCAACACCTTTAGCTCCCATGTTAAGAAAATTCATCAGTATAACTATCCAAAAAAGAGCAAAAACATCGCCTGCAAACCAAATATTTTTCGAAACACCAAAAATATTAATCGAAAAATACGGATTGGCAAGGTCGATTATGCCACCCCCCAGAGGGTTGGAGAGAAAGCCAATTCCGATGCCTGAAGCGATTGGTATGGCCGCAGCTGCAAACTGAATACCTATTCTGAGATAGGGGTTAATATTATATTTGTCATCCAAAAACCCCATCAAAGTTAATATGGCTGCCCCTATAAGTATTGCAGCAACATGCCTGTCTAAAGGAAGAAAGATTAAAATACCAATAAAAGTTGACCAAAAGACAGCGATTCCACCACCTCTCGGGGTAGGGCGGGTGTGAATTACTTTCGGATGTTTGTTTTTTGACGGGTCATCAATAATACCCGCTTTTTCTGCAAATCTGATTACAGATGGAGTTATCCAATAAGACAGGAGAAACGGTACCAAGAAAGGAAGTATGATATGTTCAAAAATATTCATAACAAATAAATTTCCCGACACTGTCTGCAAATACAGAACGCAGGATATTTAAATGGATCGTAATGTATTAAATTAATGTTTAAACTCCCAATACGACCATTATTATTCTGACAACGGTAATTATCGCCATTACGGAGAAAAATACACCGCTTACCGAAAGAATATTTTTTATATAAACGGGTTTGATGAAAAGGGAAGTCATAACATTTATTCCAATAAAGACGCTGGATATTGCAAGCGGGAGAATTAGTTCGACTGGAGACGCAAGCTGCTGTTCGCCTCTGGGAAGGCCGTAATATAATGGAACCTCGGGCGGCAACTTGTCCAAAGATAAAACAATAAAAATTATCAGAATAATATTTAGTGCAATAACTGCCATTACCGGGTAAAGAAAAGGGATGGACTTTGCCTGCAGTTTTTTCTTCAGTTCAAGCGAAAAAGGCTTCCCGGCAACTTTCATTTTTACCGATTTTATTTTTTTTCCCTTTTTCATATTAACTTGATTTTACCACGCCCACACTTTCTTTTCTTTCCTTTTTGAAAGATTGTCATTATAACTCCAAGCTTAAAGAAAAAGACCTTTTTGTTTGCAGATTGGTCATATGTGAAAGAAATTCAGAGGATCCGTTATCGGCAACAAGCATCCTTTGTCAAAAGTAATAAGAAAGCAGAAAACCTTACGCAAGAAACGTGTCATTATTCAATAATAAATCTTGAATATTCTCCAGCGTATTTGAATATTTGGTAGTTCGCTGTTTCTTTGTAAAGAATGTAACTGCCTTTTACAAAAGCGTTTAATTCAGGTGGGGGATTGGATGAGGGAAAAATTACGACAACTTTCGGCGGGTTCTTTTGCAAATTTGAAATTTCGGCTTCTATTGTTGAAAAATCGGTGATATGGTATCCCGATGTGTATTTAATTGCCGGGAGACGGCCTGATATTGCATACACCTGTGCCGAGTCCTCCCAGACAAAAATGCGATCGTTTTTATCTGTCATTCGCGATATTATTCCCGCAATTTCGTAATTGGCTCTTGTTCTCCCGCCGAAAGTATCAAAATACTCACTTTTATTTGTTTTACCAACAGCAAAACTGATGAAGTTTCCCAAATATGAGCTTGTTCTGTAATGCCAAAAACGGTAATGCATCGGAATAAAGAAAAATATTGTCAAGACCAAAACAGAATAAACCTGGACCATAGAAACGCTCGTAAAAAGAAGTGCAAAAACAGAAGATATTGGTGAAGCTGCCTGCAAAAGGTAGTGAGGGTACGGCCTTTCGGAAAGTGTTATGGCAAATCCGGCAAATGTGATCCACGAAACAAGAAAAAGAAATTTTTTATCAACTTTTTTTCGAAGAGTAAAAAGACAGGCGTTGATTATAAACACTATTCCTGCCCTTATCAGAAGCGGGGCGTTTTTAACCAGAAACGGCTCTGTTTTGTCGTCCGGTCTCCAACTTGACAGATAGCCGAAGTTTTGTAAGTATCCCGCGACCAAATATTCATAGAAAGCCCCCTTTAGGGTGTAGTAAAAAAACGTTAAGGCAATAGGGGTGGCGATCCCCAAAAGCAATACGCCCGTCTTTTTGGCCAAGGCAGACAAATCTTTTTTTGTGAATTTTACAAAAAGAAGCCAATAAAAAATTATCGCAGGAACATCAAAAATCGCAGGAACTTTATAAAGGGTGGATATAGACAAAAGTACCCCTGAAATAAAGATATTTTTGTAAGTATTGCCCCTGTTAAGTAAAATATAAAAGGCGAGTAGAGTCGGAAGAATCATGAAATTTTCCGCATTTGCAACGCCTCCTTCCATGAAGGAAAAGGTAGTTAAAACCGCGAATACAACTGTCGATATCATGGGAAATTGTTTTATATTTGGATATAATTTTTCCGTAAATTTCCAAAACAATGTGACTGTAAGAAGTGAGGTTGTCAGAAGTACTACTTTGAACCAAAAAATATTTCCGGCAATGGCAGCAGTAAGATAAAGAAGAGGTGGTTTGTTGTCGTGCAGGTCTTTGTACAAGATTACCCCCCGCCTTATTCCTTGTCCCAGTGTCAAATAAATTGTTTCATCCCCATACGAATACGGTTCAAAAAGGGTAGGAATACGGAAAATTACTACACCTACCAAAACGACAAATAACCAGGTGGGGATGTGGAATAAATTGCTTATTTGTTTGATATAGTGCATATAATAAATAAAATGAATCTGTTTTCGGCGGCAAACTCTCCAGTTCAAAACTCAAAGTTCAAAGTTCAAAACGAAAGCTCAAAGATAAAAACCTTTAAGTTTTAAGTTGTAGTTTTGACTTTTGAGTTTTAAGTTTTGAGTTATGTTCTATCTCTAGTGCCTAGTAACTAGTGCCTAGTGCCTTTGTAAACCATCCCACTTTCAAATTCCCCATCTCCATTTTATCCGATAGAGAATATCCGGAAAGTTGCACTTCGTCCAAGGATCCGCTTGTGACAACTCCAACCCTCACTGTTCCTTTCGGAATCTCTCTTATGATATCGGACTCCTCCATTAAGGCCGTTCCGACATAATAGGGAAGTTCCCCATCTCCGGGAATATAAAGAGGCGCGGGAATACCGTAAAACTTTGTCTCCCAAATATGGTGGGCGGAAGAATTCCAATTTATAAGATAATCCCCGGGCGAGAGGGTTTCCTTGACATACTCTGACATCTGTCTGAAGGGAAGCTTTTTGGGAGTGAGAAAATAATTGACGTCAATTATAAGAAATACTGCCAATGTCACAAAAAGGGGAACAAAAGATATTTTGCTTCTGCATGATGCGAAAATTATCATTGCTGCCGGTATGGAATATAAAAGATAACGGTTAAAAAATATCGATGTAAACTTTTGCGATATTCCCCAAGTGATCAGGATCGGAAGAAAGAACCAAAGCAGAAAAAAGAGCGTTTTTTCAATACTTTTCCACCACCTTCGGGTAAGCAGTGTTGCAAATACCAAATAAGGGGCGATTTCATAAATTTTCATATTAAGCGCGGGAATATTGAAATTGATAAGTTTTATTCCTTGTCCGAGGTAGTCGTAAATCAAGACCTTGAGGTCGTTTAAAGTCGGCGTACCAAGCCAGAATCCGCCTTTGACCATTGTCATCTGGTTATACAGTGGTATGAGCCATGGAGCGTAAAGAACTGCAACAACAACAAGCGACTTAACCACCCCGAAAGCTGTTTTTCTTTTTCCCGAAAAATATTCTTTTATGATCCAAACCCCCTGAACAGCAAGGGCAAAAAAAGCAAAATGGTGTGAATATATTGCCCAGAGCGTAAAAAAAACGTAACCGATATAATTTACGATCTGTTTGCCTTTAAATGAAAAGATCCGCAGGAAAAAATACATTGAAGCCGTTACCCCGAGGGCTAAAATTGAATACATCCGCCCCTCAAAAGCGTAAATGAAAAAGAAGGGGTTGAGTGCTGTTGCGACCACAGCAAAAAGTCCTGTTTTTCTACTCCAGATCATGGAGGTGATCAAATATACAAAAAGAAGACACAGAAGAAAGTAAAATAATGACAAACCGCGTATGGTTATTTCATTTACTCCAAAATATTGGAACGCCAAATGTTCGGTGATGTTGTATAAAGGGGGAGAGGTGTCGCGGGAGATAATTTTAATTATCTCCGGAATTGATTTCATTGACAAAATTGCCGAAAATCCTTCATCCCCCCAAATTGACTCTGTAAATACAGTCTCCATAACAGTATGAATTTAGTATAGTAAAAACCTGATGTTCAGTTCGCCCGCCAATAATTTTGGCACGAGGCGTATTCGAACAGAATTGTTAAAGCCGAGTGCGAAAATGTGGCGGGACCCCATATGGACTCATTAAATACTGTATTAATCATAATTTAAGTATAAACAGTAAGTAGTAAACAGTAAACAAGCGTCAGGCAGCAAGTAGAATGTATCATGTAGTATGGAAAGCAGTAAAAAATTACTGGTGCGTGGAACCCCCAACCCCCTCAATTATTTAATTATTTGATAATTTGATAATTTATTAACACCTTTACCTGTGGCGGTAAAAAATGTTTGTCATATAATGGTAGGGTATGAAAAGGGTGTTAGTTACAGGTGGTGCGGGTTTTTTAGGCAGCCATCTTTGCGAATATTTACTCGAGAGGGGGTACCACGTAATCTGCCTCGACAATTTTCTTACCGGCTCTGAAAAAAACATCGAACACCTGTTAAAAAATAAAAACTTCAAGTACATTAAAGCCGATGTTTCCCGTCCTTTTACTCTTTTACCCTTTCACTCTTTTACCTTTTTATTTCACCTTGCTTCTCCCGCTTCCCCGGTTGACTATCAAAACCACCCCGAAGAAACAGCCCTTACAAATTCCGTCGGAACATACAATTTATTGAAACTGGCAGTAAAAAATAAAGCCAAGTTTTTATTGGCGTCAACTTCCGAAATTTACGGCGACCCGCTGGAGCATCCGCAAAAAGAAAGTTATTGGGGAAACGTTAACACTTTCGGTGTACGTTCCTGTTACGACGAAGCAAAACGTTTTGCCGAAACTCTTGTATATATTTTCATTCATAAATACAACCTCGATGCGCGGGTTATCAGAATTTTTAATACCTACGGTCCCCGTATGCAAAAAGATGACGGGAGAGTGGTTAGTAATTTTATCAATCAAGCTCTCTCAGGAGAACCATTGACGGTTTATGGGAAAGGGGAGCAAACAAGATCTTTTTGCTATGTATCCGACCTTATTGAAGGGATATATAAGGCAATGCTTGAGAAAAATACAAACGGGGAAGTGTTTAATTTAGGAAATCCGGGAGAATATACCGTAATGGAGCTCGCAAATAAAATTCGAAAATTGACCGGCAGTAAATCGAAAATAGTTTATAAGCCCCTTCCAAAAGACGACCCGACTAAAAGACGCCCCGACATCTCAAAGGCAAAAGAGGTTCTTAATTGGGAACCAAAAGTATCCCTCGACGAAGGCCTCCAAAAAACAATTGAGTATTACCAATCTCTTTCTTGAAAAGAAATATTACCAGCTTCGTGTTTGCGCAGAAATACCACCCTGTCATTCCCGATCGAGTTTGGTGACAAAGTGCGAAACCGGTGCAGCAAATTCCGTTTCTGTTTTGTGCTTCTTGCATATCGTTAGATCAAGAAAACCACTGCTTGGCGGGGGATGACCTGTCTGCAGGCAGGACCGAACCAGACAATCCGAACGCGAAGCGTTTGAAATGGTATGGCACTAGGCTTTGGCTGTGGAAAGGTATTGTCTTCAGGTTTCTTATTTACTGTTTATTGCCTTATCCGCCCGAAGTCCTGCACGGCGGGACGAAGGAGGGTTTACTGTTTTCTGTTTATTATTTATACTTGTATTATGAAGAAGATACTTGCTTTGTTGATAATTTCCATTATTGTTGTTGCCGGTTTGGTTACCGTCCGTCTTCTCTTTGGAGGGAACGAGGATGGTTGGATATGTGAAAACGGTTCATGGATAAAACACGGAAATCCATATTCTCCGATGCCGGTTACCGGATGTAACCCAAATCCGGTTGAAGATACGGAAAAGGACCTTGCGGACACAAGTATTTGTTATTCACCGACCGGAAATAAAATGGTATATGAAGATGCTGTGAAAATTGCCGAATCAAAATGTATGGACGGAAAACTGGAAGCAAACCATTTTTGCAATAATTCTACAGGAACCTGGTGGATCGATTTTATCCCGATTGAAGAGAAAGAAGGGTGTAACCCGGCTTGTGTCGTTTTTGTTGACAACCTTGAGGCAGAAATTAACTGGAGATGTACGGGATTAAGAGATGGGGGAATGTAGGGGAAAAGAAAGATATTAGGATATTACGATACTGGGATATTAGGAAAAATTACTAATTTCTAATTTCTAAATTCTAATTAAATTCAAAATCCAAAATTACAATGTTTTAAACATTTGAAATTAAGTATTGTTTAGGATTTAGAGTTTAGGATTTAGGATTTAAGTACCATTTAGGTTAATTGGGCCAATCGGGTGATAGGGTTGTCGCTCGTTTAGTAATACGGCAATATAACCATTTAACAATGATTAAATTAATAAAGTCCGGCCAATACTCGCTTGTCGAAACAAGAAACGACACCAAGATTCTGACCCTTGATGGGAAAAGTTTTGTTTGGGTATTCACGAAAAGAATTGGCGAAATGCTTGTTACAACCCATCGCTCTCACAAGACCGACCAGAAGTTGGCGAAGGGGGAATATCGGATTTACGAAGTAAAGAACGAGCCGAAATTGGTTGACACGACTCATTTGGAACTTCAGATTTGCGAAGGGAGGCATCGTATGGTACCTCCCAAAGGGTGTTGGCAAGGGTATTTGTTGATAACCGGTTTTCCGCAGGACTCAAAAACCCGCTCCCGCATTATTCCTACAAATGAAGTGATTTCAAAATAGTTTTCCCTGTTTAATTTAGGCACTTTAACTATTGCAGGACTTACACACCCCGATTCCATTTGTCATTCTGGCTTGACGGGTTACCATATACCAACCGTTTACGTAGAATCCGTAGTCAATTTGTTATCAAATCCGTAAAACCTTTATTGCTGTTTTGCTACCGTGCACTGTATCACTGACACAAGTATAGTCAACCCACAGTCTCATGCCTGTGGCTGTATATTTGGTAAAGTCGGCTTTACTAGACACAAACCGGATCCTGTTGGATAATCGGACAATGCCTGAAAGAATACAGGAAACGCAATTATCACCGGCTGCCCTGAAAATTATTTCCGATTTTAAACTTGGTACAAAAATGGAATTCGATGGATATGAAGATATCGGTCAGCCGCTGCAGTGGTCAGCATTGGACGTGATAAAGGATTTGCCGAAAGAAGAAAGAATAAGAGTTAAAAGGGAGATTGGATTGCTATTAAACCCAGAAGATTAACAATTATGGAACTTAAAATTCACGAATTTCAAATTTCAATACTAAAAGAACTTCTTTTCATTCCTCGCGCAAGGTTCCGCGACTTAAATAAGTTAGATATAACAAATGACCACTTCACTTTCCATTTGAAACATTTGATCAAAGAGGGCTTGGTGAAAAAAGAGGGGAGTTACTATTCCCTGACGGACGAGGGAAAAGAATTTGCCAATCGAATGGACACTGATGCCTTGAAGCTTGAAAGACAGGCAAAAGTTGCGGTTGCAATTCATGCGCTAAGGGTTAAAGGCGGAAAGAAAGAGTATCTTATGCACCAAAGGTTGAAAGAACCCTTTTACGGTTGGTATGGTTCCCATAGCGGAAAGATCCGATGGGGAGAAAACCCCATGGATTGCGCAAAGAGAGAGTTTTTAGAGGAAACGGGGTTGACGGGGGATTTTGAATTAAAAGGTATTGTTCATTACCATCACATTCACAAAGACGGAAGGTTTTTGGAAGATAAATATTTCTGGGTTTACCTTGTTAAAAATACAAAAGGAGAATTTAAGGAAGTTGTTCCCGAAGGGAAAAATATTTGGATGGACGAAAAAAAGTATCGCGGATTAAAGAACGTTTTTGCAACCTTTGATGAAATGGAGGAAGTAGTAAATAGTAAAAATTTAGTATACGTCGACAGAAAAGTCGTTGTTAATGAATATTAATTCCGGTGCCGTAGTATAGACTACGGCACTAAAATAATTATGTCTTATGATGTAGAATCACGATATTTGTCTGATTTTACTAGCCAAAAGTAAGCGTTAAAGATCAAATAGAAAAGTAGATGCAGTCCGAATGTTATTAACACCATTCCTTTTTCAAGAAGAATTCCCCAAATTAACCCCATTGGAATGCTTAGCAAGAAATAAAATAATACCCATTTTGTGTGCATCGTAAAGAAGTTACCTAAGTGGAAAAAGGCAACGGTGGAAGCAAAGAACAATACCCTGTGATCTTGCGAAACATTTTTTAATAAAACAAAATATAAAAACAAAAACACCATCTCCTGGGTAAGCACCTCAAAATATTTAATTGAAGTGAACTTTGGATCAAACCTCAACATGTTCCATTGTTTATTTGCAGGATTGTTTAAAAGTTTTGCCGGAGCCCTGCCGAACTTTCTTACAAGAATTGGGAAAATGATCCAAATAAAAGTAATTGTAACTGCAAACAATATTACAAAAAGATCAACTGCTAATCGGAAGTAACTGAATCCTTTTAGAAATAAGATGGCTGACCAAAATAAAAACCAAAAAGACAACAACAAAGACAATGTCCAGTTTTTCATTTTGGAAAAAAAACTTCTTGAACACTTATAAGGTAGAAATGTGGCGACAGAAACAATTACAAAAAAAATAATTTTTTGTGTCATGGAAATATATTATATCTTTATCATTAGTTTAAGAAGACCACGGTTTAAGCTGTGGGAATCTATACTACAATTGTAGTATCATATTGGAAAGCCATGCAAACAGATGTTGTAAAAATTGTTGTTTTTGTCCCCGAAGCACACGCGGATGTTGTAAGAAAAGCGATGGGGGATACAGGTGCGGGGTTAATTGGTGACTATTCCCACTGTAGTTTTTCTGTCAAGGGGGTCGGTAGGTATATACCTCTTCCGTCCGCTCATCCGACAATTGGAAAGATCGGCAAGTACGAAGAGGTGGTTGAGGAAAGAATAGAAACAGTGTGTTACAAAAAGGATCTGAAGAAAATTATAAAAGCAGTAAATAAAGTTCATCCGTATGAAGAGGTGGCGTTTGATGTCTACCCCTTGGTGTTAAACCCTCACAAAACTACATATAAAAAATAAAATGCACCATGTTGCGATAATGAATAGAGGTTGGGGGTTAGCTCCTAAAATTTTAAACAAAACATGAAGGTGGTTGTGGTAAATGACAAAATGCAGAAAGGATATCGGTATTATCTTACCCAGCCGATGGGGAAAAATTTTGAGCCCGATTTTAAACCGGAATTAACTCCAAAGGAAATGTTGGAACTTGGTGTCTTTGGCGGGAAATATATGACGGATTGCAGATCCGAATTTCCAAAAAGTTGGTTTGTAAAAGCAAAACTGTCTCCCGAAGGTAAAAATCCAAAAATAAACTATTTTGAGGTTGATGCGAGCCAACCCCTGAAAGTTTGGCAGAAAAAAGGTTGGATCAATTCGCAGGATCCAAGGGGTTGGTTTCAATGGTACTGCCGGTATTTTATAGGGCGACGAACACTTGATGATGAGAGACAAGTTAAACGCTGGAAACAAATGAAACGCCACGTTGCTCAAATTAAAAAAAATTGCCGCTCGCGGGATTTGACTTGCCGGAAACGTCAGCGCCAAGCCCTTCTTCATTGGGCGTATGATTCTCGGGTTATATGAACTATAAACACAAAATATTCACAGAAAATGAAATTCAGGGGAACGATTTTGAGGATGTGAAGTTTCTTCACTGCAAGTTCAACAATCTCGTCTTCCGATTTTCCAATTTTACAAATTGTGAATTTAGGGATTGTGATTTTAGGGGAAGTGTACTTGAAATAGTGAGTTTTTCGGGATGCGTTTTTCCGGAAAGCAACTTATCAAACCTAGATTTTGGCGATGCGGATATTAAAAATTGTGATTTTTCGGGAACTATTTTGGTTAACGCGATTTTTCAGAAAATGAAAAACGGTCGGGTAGGGGAAAGAAAAAAAATGGATCTGAAGAATTGTAAATTTGAAAATTCCAAACTTGAAAATAGTTTATTTGTTTTCTGCGACCTTTCGGGAGTTTCATTTGGAGGAAGCAATTTGGAAAGGGGAGTGTTTGAAAGATGCAATCTTACGGATACTGATTTTTCCGGAGCCAATATTTCAGGAACCGGATTTCAGGATTGCATAATTAAAAACACAACCTTGGATATTGAGGGATTTATAAGATACGGTAATTCGAAGGGATTCACTGTAGGAAAATAAGTACATACGTAACAATTGTCAGTTTTCTGATTTTCTATATTGGAACGATTTGTTTATTGACCAATTTTTAAATTGAAAATAAATGGTAAATTGAAAATTAGGAAATAGAAAATGTTTTTGTTGGGGGTTGTCGCACCGAGTCAAACTCGGCATGGCAATATTGTGCCTGATAAATTATCTACAAATTCCTAGGCACATACTACAGGATATATTTTTTTAGAAAATGGTAGGGGAGGAGTGGGAAAAATCATTAATTTCTAATAACAAAACCTGAAACATTAAATAGAAATTAGTTGAAGGAAATTAGAAATTAGTAATAGAAAATGGAAAATGGAAAGTTGTGTTCACTATTTTCAAATATCTAATGTCCATAACCATTTTCGAATTTCAATCAACCATTTTCAAATCTACTAAGTAACCAAGTAACCCAAAACTTACCTACACTTTCTCCGTTACCCTGTACTCAAGATATTTTCCCAGCATCAGCCTTGTATGTGCATCAAGTCCGGGGAGGGCGGAAAAAAAGAATCCTGCAACAGGCATCAAAACGTATTCCAAAGGTGTTAATAACGCCCTCCAGAGAGGAAAATGAGAAGGTCTTTTTGGCTTATAGATATTGTCAAAAATAATCATTACTACCAAAAAAAGTAAAGCTACGGTTAATATAAAAGATGAAATTTTGGGAACCATATAACCCAAAGTAGTGCGTCCGAAAGCAGGGTTAATAATTGAAGGAAGAGTTAATCCGATTGTGATAATAAACCAATTAACCGGCCATAAAAAGTGTGCCCACATAACCGTAATTAATCTCATAGTTCGACTCCAAAACGGAATATCCGGATTGGTCAGATATTGTCGTATGATCCATGGATCGTCAGATACTCCCCACGCCCAACGTTTATACTGTTCGTATTGGTTTTTCAAAGTTTTGATAAGGGTGGTGGACTGAGCAGCGTCGACTTTTACCGGGAGATATAGTGGTTCAACCTCTACTTCTCCCCTGTTTTTGAAATATGCTTTGAAAAATATTCCCCAATCTTCAGGAATTTTGTCGGCATCCCAGTATCCTGCCTGGTGTAAAAGAGTTAGAGAAAGGGAGTAGTTTTGTTGGTTAATAAGACGGTCCTTGCGGGGTAATTGGGAAAGGTTCCAAATTGAGCCTAAAGTGTTCGGGACCCGGGTTATGGCGGGCAATTCCCAAATGTTGTTATAAAACATGATTGCAGGCTGCCAGAACATTAAATGACGTTTCGGATTATCAAGAAATTTATAAGTAAGACAGGCAAAGTGGTTTGGGTGGTAGACATGGTCGGCGTCGCAGCTTGTAATCGTTATATAGTTCATGTCCATTTTTCTTCTGTCGACCAGTTCTTTTTTGACCCACATTGCAGCGCATCTTTCATTCGACGCCTTACCCACAACCTCCCCCGCTGTAAGTTTGTGAACGGTTACAAAAAAATTTGCAAATGTTTTTTTAAATTGTAAGTTTAACGTCTGGATCTTCTTTGTCCTCTCTTCTTCGGTCTCTTTCTCCTCCATTGCAAGAACTATACTAATTTGTTTTTTTGAAAGAGTTTGATCGGCTACTGATTGGATGGTTCGGGACAGTGTATGAAGAGGTTCTTTATAGGTACTGATAATTATTATATTGTGTACCCTTTTGTAATCCGGGAATGATTTTATATCCTCTTCCCATTTATAGATCATAGAGGCCTGAATTCTGATGTGGGAAATGTATGAAGTAATTGCGATCGTTGCCGATTGGTAAAACCAGTAGACGTTGTATGCAAGGACAAAATAGGCGACGGTGTTGGGTATAACAAATATTCCCCAATAGGGAAATAAAATTATATTCCACGATACCAAGCCGGGAAGGATTTCCAGCATTCTCTGGACAGACCGTTCGTGTTTTAAGATAAAATTACGCATACATAATAAACCTGTCTCGCCCATCGTAGCCTTGGCGAAGTTGGGTCATGCTTCAAGACGTAGGATTTAAACATTGTAGAAAGTAGTAGCTAGCAAGTAGTATGGAACGAAAGTTATACGCATTCTACATACTACATTCTACATACTACTAAATTCTTACTTTCCCGCCGAAACTTTAGTGAAGGCGGGGGAATAATGCCTCTCCCGATTTTATTTTTGTCCCCTCAAATTGTTTCTCAATTTTATCGGACGTTTCCGGAAGAAATGGTTTTAATAAAATTGCGATCTCACGAATTTGCAATATCGCTTCATCTCGTAAAAACCCTTTAATTTCCTCTAAATTTCTTTCTTTTTGTTTATACTCCCACGGTTTTACCTCATTTATTTTTCCGTCTAATTTTGCGATTTTTTCCCAAATAAAGAAGAGGGCGTTGTCAAACCTGAAATTTTCAATCGCATCTCCGACACCTTTTCCAACATCCAATTTATCGGAAGGTTCAACAATCAACCCCATGTTTTCCGCCATTTTGGAAACTCTCGCTACCAAATTTCCCAACCCGTTTGCAAGGTCCGAATTATAAACATCCTCAAATTTTTCATAAGTAAAATCCGAATCTTCAAACGGATGAATTTTGGCAAGTAAATAATATCGCACGGCGTCGGTCCCGTATTTTTTTACAAGTTCTATCGGGTCTATTGTGTTTCCCAGACTTTTACTTATCTTTTGCCCGTTAAGCGTCATAAATCCATGGATAAAAATTTGTTTTGAAAAAGGAAGGTTTGCCGATGCCAGCATCGCTTGCCACATTGCTGATTGCGGTCTGAGGTTGTCTTTTCCGGCAACCTGAATAGCCGGCCAATAATCATTTAACCCTTTTTCGTTTTCCGGCCATCCGAGAGTTGAAATGTAGTTGATCAAAGCATCAAACCAGACATACATAACGTGTTCCGGATCGTTTGGGACGGGAATCCCCCACGGCATTTTTTCTTTCAGGCGCGAAATTGAAAAATCCTGCAATCCGTCTTTAACGAAAGTTGCAATTTCTTTTTGACGATTTGAGGGGATTACAAAATCGGGATTGCTTTTATAAAGATCAAGCAGCACTTTTTGGTATTTGGAAAAGCGGAAAAAATAATTTTCTTCTTCTCTTATTTCAATATCGCGGTTTGGGTGAATCGGGCATTTCCCGTCAACAAGTTCCGAATCTGTCTTTTCAAGTTCGCACCCAACACAATATTTTGTTTTGTAATTTTTTTTGTAAATATCTCCGTTTTTATCACACAGTCTCCAAAATTCCTGTGCCGCTTTGATATGGTGCGGGTCGGTTGTCCTTATAAAATTTGTTGACGAAAGATTTAGGTGGGTTTTTAGAGACTTGAACGTCTTCGCAAGCTTGTCGCAATATTTTTGCGGATCAATATTTTCTTCGAGCGCCTTGTTATAGACTTTGACTCCGTGTTCGTCTGTACCGTAATTAAAGACAACATTATCTCCAAGCAACTTGTGATATTGTGCCAAAACGTCCGCCTGTACGATTTCCAACGCAAACCCGATATGCGGGTCAGAATTTACGTATGGCAGTGTGGTTGTTATGTAATAATTATTCTTTGTCATTAACCCTATTTTACATCATTTGAAGCTGAATGTGGGCGAAACAAATTTTTATATATTACCAAGAACAATATAAAAGCAGATATCAGATGGTGTGATGAAAAGATTGCGGTAAAAAAGTTTACGGGGGCGTTGTGAAGAAACGGAAACTCAATCCACCAAAAAAAGAAAGATGTTAAAACCAGAACAAGATTTATTTTCCGTCGTCTGTCATCCTGAACTTGCGCCAACCGCGCTTGACGAGGTTTCAGGATCTTCTTGCTGCAAAAAATGGTTACAAAACACAAAACAAATATTGGAAACAAAACGGCGTAGTAGTGCTGCCACGAAACAGGAGAAAGAATGATTGAGGATATAATTCCGAGAAGTAAATTTTGAGATTTATAAACTATCCAAAGAATAAATATAATTACCACTGCGTAAAGCATTATTGAAACGTTTCCTAATCCCAAGAAATTTAACCTTGCTGGAATTGATTGGTTATAATAATTAAGTTGTGTGGAACTGCTTACCGACGGAAATAAATTACCTATTTTGTGGCCTAGGTAGTAAGTGTATAGGGAGGGATTAATTATGGGGAATAAGAATATAAGAATACAGAGAATGGAAAGAAAAGTGATAATTACCAATTGCTTATTCTTCTTAAGAAGCGATACCAGTGAAATAATATAATTTGTTTTCAGAATAATAATAGATGCAAGAATGTAGGGAACTTTCGTAGAGTCGTCATTCTGACTTGACGGGTTACCATACGGTACCCGTCTTGTCCAGAATCTGCCTTTTTTACTACAAATTAACAAACCAACCAAGTAACAAATTACCAAATTCGGTTGTCCGTTTTCTATCGAAAATCTGACAGGAAAAGAGGAGAAAAAAAGAAGCGTGAGCATCAAAAATATATTTATTTTGTATAAATTTGGCGTTTTCACCTCCGAGGTGTGCGAAGCACTCCTCGGACGGTGGGTGTTTCGAAAAAAATATTTTGCCAACACAAGGCACATTGCGAACCCACAAATAACATTAATTATAGTGAATAGAAACTTTGCGGTTGGGTAATTAAATATTGAAAAAGGTAGAAAATAAAATAACACGCTCGGAGGTCCAAGTGTTTGCATATAAGAAACCGCATAGGGGTTAGTGCCGATTATAAGATCTTTTGCCAATCGGTAGTAAGCCTGAAAATCAATTAGGTTAGCACCCCCAAAAAGTTGGGGGATAAAAAATTTAAGTTTTGCAAAAAGGACAATGTTGATGAGAAAAAGAATTGTAAACAAGACCCCTTTATTGTTCATTGTTCTTCCTGCGTATCTTATACATTATACTTAATACGTTATACTTAATACGTTATACTTCATACTTCATACTTCATACTTCATACTTCATACATTCTTCTTATCTGTATATATCCCGACGGCAATACAAATCCCTGCAATAAGAAAAAAGTTTAAAATATTTCCAAGTCCAAAGTATCGCAATATTATAAATATTCCTAACCCCGACGCTGCAATTAACCCTCTTTTTGAACTGACAAATAATATTGATAGAGTAAAAAATAGAGTAAAAAAGAGTGTAGTAATAAAAACAACAACGGCACCTGTTTTGCTGGGGTCAACAAAAAATACTATTGTGGCAACTGCTATCCACAGAAGAATCGTGATAACTGCAGACGGAAGGATATTTTTGCGCAACTTTACCTCTTTTTGTCGCTTAGCGATTTTTTGCCGCCTCATCTGTTTATTTTAATATATAAAATGCCAATCTACGAATTTGAATCAATGCTACTTATACCTGCCAATAATATGATATAAGATTAGTAGGTATTCGTTGAATTAGTAATTATTGGTAGATTAGCATTATATTATGGAATTATTTTATATATTACTAATTATCGTTGGCTTCATTACTGTCTTGTTTTTTATAAACAAACGCCTCAATGATCTTGCAGATAAACAAAGACCATCTTCGGAAATTTTGGAATATCTGAAAACCACCAATACCCGCCTTGACGCTCAGGGAAAGGCTTTTAACGAACGTCTTGATAACGCAGCAAGAGTGATAGGAAGTGTCCAGAAAAATATTGGGGAGATGAGCGAGATCGGGCGGGGAATGCGCGAGCTTCAGGACTTTTTGAAAAACCCAAAATTGCGGGGAAATATTGGAGAACAGGTTTTGAACGAACTTTTAAAACAGTACTTACCCAAAGAATCCTTTAATCTGCAGTATATATTCAAAAGCGGGGAGAAAGTTGATGCAGCCATCAAAACTTCAGCCGGAATTATCCCTGTTGATTCAAAATTTCCGATGGAGAATTTCAGGAAAATAAGCAAAGCCGAAAACGACGAGGAAAGAAAGTCATACAACAAGTTGTTTGAGTCGGATGTCAAAAAACACATTGACGATATAGGTAGAAAATATATTTTGACCGAGGAAGGGACAATTGATTATGCGCTGATGTATATTCCAAGCGAGGCGGTTTACTACGAAGTAGTGAATAACCAAACACTTTTTGACTATGCCGGAGCAAAAAGAGTACTCCCCGTCTCCCCCACCACTTTTTATGCATATATGAAAGCGATACTTATGAGTTTTGAAGGACAGAAAATTGAAAAACAGGCAAAAGAAATTCTCTCTTCCCTTCGGGCAATTCAGAAGGATTATGAAAAAGTCGGCGGGGGCTTATCGGTTTTGCAAAAACACCTAACCAATGCCCACAATATGATGAGCGACGTTTTATCCGTTTTTACCGCACTCGGCCAAAAAATCTCCTCAACCAGAAATTTAGAAGGAAAAAGCGAAAAAGAAACAAAAATATTGTCATCCTGAATTTATTTCAGGATCTCCGTATCGCGAACTTTATAATTTTACATGGTACTTTGGAAAGTCCCACAACATTTAATATATTAAAATATGAATTTAGTTAAATATTTTTATCAATTAAATATGGACATCTTTTTTCAAGAAAAAATTGATATTGGGTGGGGATATGTTTATTTATCCAATTACATAATTGATGAATATAATAATCATGCATTAATAATTAAGCGTAACAACTTTGATATAAATTTACAGGAAATTGAGAAGGTTATGTTGGGTAGAAAAAGGGTTCCAGCATTGTATTTTCCTGATAAAAAACCGAACATAGATATCGCACAAATACTCAATAAACATGGGTACAAAATTAGCTTTTCGGATTGTTGGATGTTACATGAAGGAAGCGTTTCTGAAGTAGTTCTTCTAGAAAACACCCGTATTGTAAAAGTGGGAAAGAATAAAAGTTTGATGGGTAAATTTTCCAAGACTTTTAATGAAGGGTATTCAGGTGAGAAATCAGACGATAATCCATATGGCGGTTGGTCAAGTGAGGGTTTTTTGAAAGCTAGGGAAGACGCGCTTAACAATCCGTCTTTGAACGACAGAATTGAAGCGTATTTAGTAAACTATAAAGGAGATTTTGTCGCGTGTGGAATTTTATTGAGGCAAAATAAAGTTGGTTATTTAGCTGGAATTACTAGTGTACCCAAAATGCGTGGTGTGGGTTTTGGAAAATTAATTTCTTTGTTTCTTACAAAGGAATCTGTTGAAAGTGGTAATACAATAACATTTTTGGCAACAGAATTGCACTCTAAAAACGAAACGTTTTATTCTAAAATTGGATATAAAACAATTTCCTCGGGATATTGTTTTGTCAAAGCAAAATAATTTAAATATGAATTTTGTATTTTTTACATGGGATTATTAGTCAAACATTTGATACACTCCAAATAATGAAAAACGCCATTATTTTACAAGGCGCAGGTGAGACACAAAGTTCGTTCTGGTTACCCTATTTGAAAAAAGAGCTCGAGCGGGGGGGGTACTCTGTTTGGTTGCCGCAGTTGCCTGACAATGACAACCCAAATCTTAAAAATACATTACCATATGTTTTAAAAAACGGAGAATTTAATAAAGAAACCGTAATGGTTGGGCATTCGGCAGGAGTGCCTTTTATATTAAGTACTCTTGAAAATATAAAAGTTAAAATTAAACTGGCGATAATGGTGGCGGGATTAATAGAACCATCAACCAACGACAAATCTATAAACAATTGGCAAGAAAACTTCTTACAAGACAAATATGATTGGAAAAAGATAAAAGCCAATTGCAAACAGTTTGTTTTTATCAATGCGGCTAACGACCCTTGGGGTTGCAATGACCGACAAGGTAGAAAAATGTTTGACAAACTTGGTGGAACATTAATTATCAACGAAGAAGGTCACATGGGTTCTGTTAAATTTAATCAACAATACAAGAAATTTCCTCTACTGGTCAAATTGATTACTGAACAACTTTGGGGAAAGTAAAATATAATTTATATTAAACGTAATTATGAAATTAAAATCCATTAACCCTCATGACCAATCGGTTGTTGGCATGACAAACATATCAACAAAGAAAGAAGTGGTTAAAGCTGTTGAGACAGCCAGGAAAACATATCCAAAATGGAAACATCTCTCACTGGACGAGAGAGTGAGTTTTGTAAAAAAATACCGAGCGCTTTTGGATAAAAATAAAAATAAATTGGCTCGCTTGATTACATTGGAAATGGGAAAGCCGATTGGTCAGGCATTGGACGATGTAACGTGGGAATTACCGTTTTTGGATTATTACATAAAAAACGCTACGAATCATTTGGCAGGTGAAGATTTGTTAAAAAACAAGAATGAACATTACAAAATTGCTTATGAACCGTATGGAGTGTGCGCCGTTGTTGCTCCTTGGAATTTCCCATTATCTATGGTCAATTCAGGCGCTATTCCTGCGTTAATTGCCGGAAACACAGCGGTAGTTAAACCTTCAGAATATACTACCCTTTCTCAAAAATATGCCATGGATTTATTAAATCAAACAGGTATTCCGAAAGGGGTGGTTAATATAATTGTCGGCGCAGGTGATGTGGGAGCCGCGTTGATTGAACAATCGATTGATTTGGTATGGTTTACCGGCAGCACAAAGGTAGGCCAGGAGATATTTGAAAAGTCGGGAAAGAAACTTATAAAAAGTATTCTTGAAATGGGAGGAAGTAGTCCGGGTATTGTGTTTGCCGATGCTGACATTAAAAACGCTGCAGACAATTTATTTTGGGCAAGATATTTAAATTGCGGACAGGTTTGTACGGCAATTAAAAGGTTATTTGTAGAAAAACCATTGCTTGATAAATTTTTGAAAGTGTTTGCCGTAAAGGTAAAAGAAGCCATACTTGGAAATCCGATAGACGAGCAAACGCAAATAGGACCGTTAGTTAACAGAAAACAACTGGACACCTTGGAGTCGCAGGTTAAAGATGCAACTACAAAGGGAGCGAACGTTTTAATCGGAGGTAAACGTCCTGCCCATAAAGATCTATCAAAAGGAAATTATTTCGAACCGACAATTTTGACAAACGTGAATTTTGACATGAAGGTGATGAAAGAGGAAGTTTTCGGTCCCGTTATTTCGATCATGCCTTTTGAAAATGAGGAAGAAGCAATATATTACGCGAATAAGACAGAGTATGGATTATCGGCAGAGATATACACAAGAGATTTAAAAAAGGGTGAAAGAATTGCAAAAGAAATTCAGGCGGGTGTTGTTGCGGTTAACACCGACAACTTTTTTAAACCGGAGTGTCCCTTTGGGGGGTATAAAAATTCGGGAATGGGGCGCGAATACGGTAAAATTGGGATGCAGGAATTTTGCCAAATTAAGACGATAGTTGTGAACAAATAAACCTCAATTATTAAATATATATTTTAAAAATATATTTATATTACGAAACTTTAGATGTTTCCATTTCGTTTCAAAAATAATAAAGGTATTATTTTAGTGCCGTAGTATAGAAATTAATGCAATTTGTATAACCAAATTCAAAACTTAGTTCGTTAAATAATTAACTCGCTGTTTTGAAATCGGTTAGAGACTACGGCACCGGAATTGTGTAAGATAAAATTGCATAATATTGCTACAATTTAAAAACAATTATACTTAAAATAGTTTCCTTAAAAGGAAAAGCATGAGAAGGTACAAGTTCTTAACCAAAGAAGATATTTTTGAGGCACTCAACAAACTCCGTTCTGCTTTTTTGGCAGCAAAAGACGGGAATGAAGTTGAGGAAATAATAAATGGGATATTAACTTCAGACGAAAGAATGAAGATCGGTAGAAGAATTTTGATTGCGGGGGCTTTGGATGAAGGTCTTACCTACGATGAGATTATGGATATTTTGAAAGTAGGAAAACATACTGTTGTGACGGTAGAAAAATCTCTGAAAGACAACCCGCTTTGTTTTCAGTTGATAGGCAAAAGAGAAGAGAAGATTGATTATGAATACAAGAAAAGAGCTTATAGAAAAACAGGCGGAGCAAAAATGATTTTTAAGAAAAAAGAATACACCGGTTTTAAACGCAAGGATGTAATAAGATAGGAAATAATATTTATAAATCTTAGTGCCGTAGTCTATACTACGGCACTAAACACAATATATTAAAATGACACTTTCTACACAAGAATTACTTAAAAGATCCGAGGACTTGCGAAAGGACGCTGATTACGTAATTACCCAAACGAAAATATACTCTATATTAAAAAGCTTGGGCAACGTTACTTGTGTGGGAAGTTATGCGCTTGACTTGCTTTATCGTCCCGACATTGACGTTTTTGTCCAAAGTGAAACCTGCACAAAGGAAAACGCGATTGTAACAACAAAGCAATTTTTAGATTCAGGTTATTTTCAAACTGTAGGATTTGTCGATTGGACTGAACACGACCCTCCAAATAAGATGAGAGGATTTTATTGGGAGTTGGTTTATTACAGTAAGAAATATCGGTGGAAATTTGATGTATGGTATACATCTGATATAAATATAGAGTCAATTAGAATGACCAATGTAGTATCTGCACTTTTGCGAAAGAAACAATCCGCCAAGTTGGAAATATTGCGTTTAAAAGATAAGTATTTTGACGGGATAAAATATAAAGATGAAATGAATGGATATAAGATATATAAAAAGGTATTGGGAAATATTTGAATATAAATATAACACGGTGCCGTAGTCTATACTACGGCACTAAAGTAAGGTTGATAAATTAACAATAAATTAATTTAAACATGGATAAGATATTGGAGGAAGTATTAAAGAAAAAGGCGAAGGAAATACTTCAGGGAAACACACGCTTTCATTGCTACGGCCACGCATTGGAGGTTTTGGAGAATGTAAAACTTCTAATTTCAGGGCAAGAAAAAAGGCACGATACGGATGTTTTATTTGCTGCTGCCCTATTTCATGACGCATCAAATTATTCCGATAATGAAAGGGAGGGAAAAGACGGGGCAAAAATTACTAAAAGTATTCTTTCAAAAATGAAAGAATTTCCGAAAGATAAGATTGAAGATGTTGGGAGGTTAATAGAAAGCATAAACAGACCGGCGAAACCGGAAGACGAAATAATTATTAATACTGCCGACGAAATGGCTGCATTTTCGGATCTTGGTTTAATTCGTTCATTTATGATAGCCGGAGCGAAAGGTACGAAAGTTCCTGATGCAATTAAATGGGATTTGGAGTATTTGGACAAGAGATTTAAAAAGTTGAAAATTAACAGTGCGAAAAAATTAATAGAGTATGGATACAAGAAAAAGAATAAAATACTAACGAAATTGTTATTAAGCTACAAAAAATAATTAAGCGCTTCTTGGGACACATTCTTGCGAGTATCGTGTTAAAATTGGAAAAATATGTCGGGTGATAGAAAGTTAAACGAGGAACAAAAGAAAGCAGTTGAATATAAAAATGGTCCCTTAATGATTATTGCAGGTGCCGGGACGGGGAAGACGACGGTCATTACCGAGCGGGTAAAATTTCTGATTGAAAAAAAACTTGCCAAGCCGCCGGAAATTTTGGCTCTGACTTTCACCGAAAAAGCAGCTGCCGAAATGCAGGAGCGAATTGATGTTGCACTTCCTTTGGGGTACACGCAAATGTGGATTTCCACCTTTCACTCCTTTTGCGATAGAATTTTAAAAAACGAAGCAGTTCATATCGGACTTAATCCGAAATACAAGTTAAACACCCAAGCCGAATCGATCCAGTTTTTCAGAAAAAATCTTTTCAAATTTGAACTTGAATATTTCCGTCCTTTAGGAAACCCTACGAAATTTATTGACGGGATGCTGACTCATTTTTCAAGGTTGCAGGATGAGGATATTTTACCCAATCAATACCTTGATTGGGTAAACTTAAAACTCCCCACTTCGCCCCGCTCAGCAGGGCTTCGAGGGGCAAGCAAAAATCAAAATGAAAAGTCAAAAATTAAAAAAGAAAAACCCCGCCTTCGTCCCACCGAGCGGGACTTCGGCGAGGCGAAGGATGAAGAGATTGAACTGCAAAAATGGAAGGAGTTGGCGGGAGCGTATAAAACATATGATGAATTGAAAACCAAAGAAGGGGTGATGGATTTTGGGGATCTGATTGTAAAAACTTTGGAACTATTTCGTAAGCGCCCGAATGTGCTGAAAGAATATCAAAATAAATTCAAATATATTTTGGTTGATGAGTTTCAGGACACCAACATTTCGCAAAACGAATTAGTGAAATTGCTGGCGGGAAAAGAGGTCTCCGACCTGGTCGCCGACTTGGAGAAGTCTCTGACTCGGAAAGAGGGGTCTCCGACCCCGGAGGGAAATATTACTGTCGTTTTAGATGATGACCAAAGCATTTATCGCTTCCGTGGGGCTGCAGTTTCTAATGCTTTGTACTTTCGAAAATACTATCCGAAAGCAAAAGTTATTACATTAACCAAAAACTACCGTTCGGATCAGGAAATATTGGATAAGTCATATAAGTTGATCCAGTACAATAATCCTGACCGGTTGGAAGTGGTTGAAAAGATCAATAAGAAATTGGTTTCACAAGTTAAATATTCGGACGTAGTTGATGAACGGGTTAAATTTTTACATCTTGACCGGGTTGAAAACGAAGCGGAAGCAGTGGCAAAAACAGTAAGTGAACTAGTTAGTCCAGTTGACAGAGTTGACCAAGGAAAACAAGAAAAAAACTCAATCAACCAATTAACTCAATTGACTAATCAACTAAATTATCGCGACATCGCGATATTGGTTCGTGCCAATAACCACGCCGAGCCCTTCATGCGCGCCATGTCCAGACACGGAATTCCTTACCAATTCTTGGGTCCCGGACGGCTTTTCAAACAGCCTGAAATAGTGGATCTCATTTCATTCCTTAAAGTTCTGTATGACTTTGACGATTCGGTGTCGATGTATCGTTTACTTTCAATAGAATATTTTGATATTCCCGCCCGAGATTTAATCAAGATAACAAATTACGCAAAGTATAAAAATCTATCACTTTTCGAGGCATTGGAAAAGAATAACGACATTTTCGTTTCGGACGAAACAAGAGAAAAATTAAACAAGTTATTAAAAGTAATCAGCGATCAACAAAAATTAATAAACAAAGAACCGGCGGGACAGCTTCTTTATAATTTTCTAAACGACACGGGGCTTATTTTAAAACTTCTTTCCCCCGATACACCGCTGGCGGAAAGACGGGCAAAAAACATTTCCAAGTTTTTTGACAAACTGAAAACTTACGAGGTTGAACACGAAGACGCAACTGTTCGTGCCGTTGTTGACTGGATAGACCTTGCAAGTGAACTTGGTGAGTCACCCCTGGCATCTGACACTGATTGGGGAGATGTCAATGCAGTAAACATATTGACGGTTCATTCTTCCAAGGGTTTAGAATTTCCAGTCGTATTTCTCATCAATCTTGTAGGACAAAGATTTCCCACAACCGAAAGAAGAGAGCAGATCCCTATCCCTGACGAACTTATCAAGGAAGTCTTGCCGAAAGGTGACTATCACATTCAGGAGGAAAGACGGCTTTTTTATGTCGGAATGACTCGGGCAAAAGAGCGGCTTTATTTAACCGCAGCTGATTATTACGGAGAAGGAAAAAGGGAGAAGAAACTTTCGCCGTTTGTGGGGGAAGCGCTTGGAACAAGTGTAGAAGGTAGTATGAAGAATGTAGAACGGAGCGAACAACTTAGCTTCATGGATTACGAGCCTACCGAGCCGTCCCAACTACCAACAACCAACCACCACCTACCTATTCATGTAGATTTTCTTTCTTATTCTCAAATTGAGACCTTCCGAATATGCCCGCTTCATTATAAGTTGCATTATATTTATAAACTTCCGACCCCCCCAACCTCATCACAAAGCTTTGGAAACACATTTCATCAAGTTATGAAGAAGTTTTACGATGATGTAAAAGCGGGGGAAAAGCCGACACTTGAGTTGATGCACAAAATTTTGGAAGAAAAATGGATATCAGACGGATATACAAGTAAAGCTCATGAAACACGATCTTATGAGAAAATTAAAAAGTTTCTGAAACACTATCTTGAAAATCTTTTTAACCCCAAAATATTGCCGATTCAAACAGAACAGCCGTTTATTGTAAATTTATCCGGATTAAAAGTAGGTGGGAAAATCGATAGGGTAGATAAAGACGGAAACGGAATTCATATTATTGATTATAAAACCGGCGCGAATCCGATTTCACAAAAAGAAGCAGACACCGATTTGCAGCTGTGTATTTATGCAATGGCAGCGTCGACGATTCCCGAATATCCTTTTAACCAAAAACCGGATCATATTAAACTTTCGTTATATTACTTTGACACGCCAAAAATTGTTACAACAACAAGGACCTATGAACAAATCGAAAAAGCAAAAGCAGAAATATTGGATTATAAAAAGCAAATTGAGGGAAGCGATTTCAAATGCTCCGGCAACATGCTTTGTAAAAATTGTGAGTATAAGTTATTCTGTAACACGGATGAAAATTGATAAAAGCTGGTATATAAAACCTAACGATTCTAACTTTCCAGTTTCTACCACTGCGGGTGGAATAGTAATTAGAAAAGATCGGGCAAAGTTAAAAATTGCCCTTCTTAAAACGGACAAATATAAGGACTACGTGCTTCCAAAAGGTACGCGTGAACGGGGGGAGACGATTAAGAATACTGCAATTAGAGAAATTTGCGAAGAAACGGGACTTCAAAATATAAAGATGATTTGCAAACTTGGAGTTAAGGAAAGATTTTCCTTTAAAAAGACAGATTGGAAAATTGCGCATTATTTTTTATTTGTTACAGGTGATGTTTCAGGAAAACAAAATCTCCAGCCGGATGAAGGTAATTTACAATTGGAATGGTTTGATATTAACAAATTACCCTCCATGTTCTGGCCGGAACAAAGAGAATTGATTGAGGAAAACATGGAAAAGATAAAACGATTACTCAACGAATCTGTTTGACAATTATGGCTGAAATACACGTAAACAGATTTGCCGATTGGCTGATAAATTGGGGCACCAAATTAAAAAGATGTCAGGAAAATAATTGTCCTGTAGCGGATAGCGGGAAACCCTGCACTTTATACCATATAGCACAAACAACAGGAATTGATCCCTTGCGGATTGCCAAGGGCGATTTTTATTGGACAGGTCCCGTAAGGCGTTTTGTTCTTAGTAGGCATTGTTTGGCACTAGTAAGAAGATGTTCGGATTGGGAAAATGCCGAATACGACACGAAAACGGGAAAAATTGAAAATAATAATAAACTCAATAAGGTAAGTTTTTAATCACATAAACGCTTTGGAGTTGGGAAGACGTGAAGAGGCAAACCCCGAAAATTGATAAGTCCAACCGGGTTGCCATTTCCATGGAGTTGCAATAATTTCCTTCAAAGGAATTCCTTTAATCCAGTGTTCAAGTCCGTATTGTGTCGCGCGGTGTCCGACAATCATGACGGTTTTACCTTCGTAGTCCTTTAATAAATCTTCCAAAAACTCCTTTATTCTTTTTGCGCAGTCATCATAACTTTCCCCATTCGGAAAGGGGATTTTTATCCTTTTTAATTTTTCCCCGTCTACAATGCTGCTTGGTTTTTGTGTAAGGTCGCCATAATCACACTCACGGAGCCGTTTATCGCGAATGATCGGATACTTATTTCCAAATCCAATTTCAGCGGTTTTATAGCTTCTTTGGAGGTCAGAACAAAAGATCACATCGAAATTTGTGTTTTTATATCGCTCTCCCAATTCTTGCGATTGTTTAACACCAAGCTTCGAAAGCCCGACATCAAAATGTCCCGAGGAAAGATGTGCTTCGTTGTCGACAGTTGTTGAATGTGATTCAAAAACAATTTCAATCATGTTTGTGAATTATAACAATATATGGTGTAAATGTTTAGTCATGTAGTTCAGTCTACTGAACTATTGTGCTCAACCGGTTTCTTTTTAAAAATCATTGATTTGAAAAGAATGAATATCGGAAAAAATATGGATGCAAATAAAAAGCTGTAAACAACATATTCGAGGGTTGATTTTGAAAATCTGGAAATAAAGTACAGAAGAATTGTTCCCGGTATTGTAGCGATAACACTTATTAAAAAATATGGCAGGAATTTCATTTTCGAAAGTCCTGCAAAGTAGGAAGTAATATCAGAAAAACCATGCAAAAATATTCTCGAAAGGGTAAGCATTGTGTATCCATGATCATCTACAAATCCAATATATTTGTTTAGAGCCTCTTTCCCAACAAGACCGTTAACAACTTTAATTCCCCATCTTCGTGCTATGTAAAAATTGATCGCAGACGACAGAAGTACGGTAATATAAGAGTAAATGACAACGGTTTCACCAAAAAGAAAAAAACCAATTGCGGTAACTGAGGTTCCGCTTAAAGGGGCAAAAATATATGTTAACAAATGAAAGAAAATGTAAACGATCGGGGCTAAAATTCCCGCATTCCCAATTAACTCTTCCACCTCTTCCTTTGGAAAATAGTAACTTAATATGTTGACGAAAACTACTACTGCGATAATGATAAATAATCCCTGAAATCTTTTAAATCCGTGCATATCAAAACCCCATTATAACAAACCCATGTTTTTTGATTTCTTTCTTGCTCCAAAATTTTTCAATATCTTTGGATTTTAATATAAATTTAATTTTCCGCCTTACCACTCTTCCTGTGTAATTATTTGTATCGGGGTCCCATTCTTTCAAAACCAAAACATCTCCCGGTAAACATTTAAAATCGGAAAGTCTCACATCAAAATTCTTTTTTCTACTCTTGACCTTTTTAAACAATTCCGGCCAAGTTTTCTTTTCTATCACTCTCATATTCTCAATCTTTGTTTAATTTTTGATGGAAATTTTAAGACTTGCCATCTTAAATATTCGATTCCGCGGTAAAGATAATATAACGGTTTATTGGCAACAAAATCCCAACTGCCTAAAAATTCCACTACTTGCGGATTGTAACCTTCCTTAAATTTTGTAAAACCCTTTCCTTCCTCTCTTCCCCATAGATCAAAAGTCTTTAAACCCATTTTTTTCCCAAATTTTATCGCTTCCCACATGATTAAATTATTAGCCATGACGTTTCTATACTTATCACTACTGGCTCCGTAAGGGTAATACAGAAAATCCTTCCAGACAAACAATATCCAGGTAGTAATTACTTCTTTATTGTAGGTAGCCGTCAGAAGATATGCTATTTGATTTTTGCCTGCCCCGTAGGGAACTTGTTCTCCTTCGGGGATTTTTGGTTTTTGGTTTTCACCCAGGTGCTTCCACATCAACCTGTGGTATTTCTCGGTGTGGGCAAAAAAACCCTGTCTTTCTGCGGTTTCAAAAGTCAGTTCCAGATATTTTTCAAATGCTTTGTCGGAAGAATCACTTGTTACGGTAACTCCGTGTTTTTGCGCCAATCGGATGTTATAGCGGGTTTTTGAGGAGAAGGATTTAAGAAGTTCATCCTCCGATTTCGCAAGATCTATCCAGAAAGATGTCGGGGTAAAAAGCGTCTTTCCTTTTATGCAACCACTATTTTGTAAAAATTCGCCCCAATCGTTTTTAGTTTTTAGTTGTAACTTTGAGTTTTGACTTTTGAGTTTTGAGTTTATTGTTACATTCGGCTCGAGTTTGATAAAAATCAAATTATTTTCCTTCGCCAATTTTTTAAGGTATGGAAAAAGTTCTTTTGTAGGTTTGGGACACTTGATAAGTGTGCCGATTTTATATTTAGATACGGGTAATTTGTGTGTAAGAAGCGTGTACGATTCAATAATTGTTTTTTTATGTGCGTTTACAAATCTGATAACACCGTTGCCGCTTTCTTTTCTAAAATTCCCCCATTCCCATGATTGGAGGGGGTGTACTGCCTTTTTGTTGAACGATTCTTTTTCGGAATTTTCTACAAGACGAAAACTCATGATTCATTATATAGAGATTTAACAATTAAAGAATATTCAGGTTTGATATTGGTATTTCTGTTTGTTTGGGAGATTGACAAATCAGTTCAAAAAGATAGCAGTTTAAGATACGGCTTCTTGTTAAGCTTCAACTAGTCCTTTTAGGGTTTACCAGATTTTCTTTTCGTTGGTCTAATATAAAGACCCTCTTGAGGATCCCGGACTAGGTTTTCAGGTGTTATGGGTTCATGGCAAGGGGTTTTACCAATTCTAGGAATACCAAGATCTTCCTTTCTAAGCTCACCTTGAAGAAATTTTTCTAATTCTTCTCCTTCTAACCCCATTGATTTACCCTGGTCTCGTATTGCACTCTCTTTGTTCTGTTGTGCATCTATTATCGGTTCAACCATAAATTTGACCAAATTGTATCAAATTAGAATTTGGTGTGCAAGAACATGCTAAATATTGGTGAATCGGCAAATAAAAAGTACCGGAAATCAGTGATGTGGAATAATAACGGATTCTGCGGGTATGGAGTGGGAGAAAGCATCGGTTAAGAAAGTTAAGCGATATAGGGATTAAAGAACTTAAAAATTAATATCGTCATCAAAATCGCCAAGGTCACCATTGTCTAAAAACGGATTATCTCTAATAAAACTTCGTAGAGGGGTTTCCGATCCATCGAGAAGTTCTTCTGGAATGTCGATGATGAACCTGCTTGGGGGGTTGGAGGATTTTTGGCCGAAAAACAGACGTCTGCCCGCGTATGTTAGGTACAGTTTTTCTTTTGCACGGGTAATTCCAACATAACAAAGACGTCTTTCCTCTTCGAGTTGAGACGTCTCGAACAAGCTTCTTGAGTGAGGAAACAGTCCTTCTTCCATACCAACAATGAAGACAATGGAAAACTCCAAACCTTTGGCAGCGTGGAGAGTCATGAGTGTTACACAATTTTTATTGTCCGGGGGCTTTTCCGCAGAGACCCGATTTAATTGCGGGAAGGATGGCCCGGCCTCTTTTAACGCTACATTTTCAAGAAATTCATATAAGTCGGGAAATTCCATGGCGACGGAGCGCAGTTCTTTTATGTTTTCAAGGCGGGCTTGATTTTCTTCCGTTTCGGCTTTGTATTTTGAAAGATAGTCGGTGTTTTGAAGGATAGCATCGAGAAGTTCAAGGGTGGTAAATTTATCCGACGTTTCCTTAGTCTTCTTGCTGTTGTCCGTAGACCGCAAGCTATTAGCAAGTTCCTTAAACTTTTCCAATCTTCTGACTCCCAATTTCTCAATTCGATTTCTTGAAACGGAATCTTTAGGGTTAGCCAATACCCGCAAAAATGCCAAGACGTCTTTGACTTCGCGTCTTTCATAAAACCTCACACCACCCACGAGAACGTAAGGAATTCCGGCGTGAAGAAGCGCTTCTTCCAAAACACGCGATTGGGCATTGGTTCGGTAGAGGACAGCAACATCGGAGTAGGAAAGTTGATTAGTTAACCGGTTGATTGAGTTTTTATTTTTGTCTAATTCCCCAATTAACTTATTTACTTGATCAACTACATAATCCGCCTCGTCAAGTTCATTTCTTGCCCGATAGAGAGTAATTTTTTCCCCGCCCTTTTTGTCTGTCCAGAGAGACAGGACGGGGTGGGAGGTGTTTCTTTTGATAACACAATTTGCAGCGTCTAAAATCACCTGCGTTGAGCGGTAATTTTGCTCAAGGTTAATTACTTTTATATTGGGGTAATCTTTTTTTAATTTATTAAGGTTTTTATAATCTGCCCCTCTCCAGCTGTAAATCGATTGAGAAAAATCACCGACGGCTGTTAGGTTTTTTCTCTTTCCGACAAGGAGGTTCGTCAATTTATATTGAGCGATATTTGTATCCTGCCATTCGTCAACAAAAATATGTGTCAAACGTTTTTGCCATTTACCCAAAACCGGTTTACTTTCGGATAAAAGAGTTACACAGCGTAAAAGCAGATCGTCAAAGTCAAGCGCTCCCGCTTTTTTTAACGCTTTTTCGTATTCGTTATAAATTTTGAATATTTTTTCCTTTTCTCTTGAGTAAGATACTTCGGCGTATTCAAGGGGAGAAAGCATCATGGTTTTTGCTTCGGATATTTGTGATGCGATGGAACCCGGATTGTAATACTCCTTCGGAAGACCCAATTCTTTGATAATTTGGCTTATAAGGGTTTTCTGATCGCTGTCGTCGTAAATCAAGAAATCCCGGGGAACCCCGATCCATTCACCGTCGATTCGCAGTATTCGGGCACAAAAGGAGTGAAAGGTGCCGGCAAACGGCTGACCGGCAACAGACAGGGCGTGATAGGCCGTAAGTAACCCGTTAATGCGCTCCTTCATTTCATTTGCAGCTTTATTTGTGAAAGTAAGAAGCAAAAGGTTCTCCGGACCGGCCATGTTTTGTGTGATCATATAAGCTGCCCTATGCGTCAGTACTTTGGTCTTTCCGCTTCCGGCGCCAGCCAATACAAGAAGCGATTCGCCGGAGTAGATCACCGCCTCTGTTTGTTGTTTGTTTAACCCATTCAGTATGTTGTCCATATTTTTACGAAATACGCAATACGTAGTACGAGATATTCAGGATGTAATACGTTATACATTATACGTTATACATTTGAAGGTGGGGTATGAAGTATGAGGTACGGGGTATGGGATTTCCATTCCCCATAATTCATTATTCATTATTCAATTTATACACCGTTGTCGTTCCCGATTGGAAAACGGGCAGGGCGATTTCTTTGATTACAGCTTCGTTAATCGAGGGAAAACGATCCTTTTCAAAGGCTCCAACAATAACATAAGTGACATTGTATTTATTTAGCAGATTCTGGGCCGTTTGAGCGTTTTGCGCCTGATAAATATTGCTGATGTCCATAACCCGTTTTTGCGGAAATTCGGAGCTGCCACGCCAGAGCCATTCATGAACGTACCACCCGGAAACCGTCGGTATACCGGTATATGACGAAACTATATTCTGGTCGGAATATGAATCCCCCGGTGCCTCGAGCAATACGGAACCTTTTGGGGCGTTGATCTTTAACCAGTTAATTGTTTCATAGTACTCCGGGTATTGGTTCTGGACCCAGGCGATACCGTCAAGGCCCCGATAGTTTTTAAGCTTGCCGTAATATGCACCTGTCGAAATATCTGCATACATCAATATTGAGTATAAGACGACTGCCCAGAAAATAATTGACAGCCGTTTTACATATTTGTCCGTCTCAAGCGATACTTGTCTGGTAATGATATATCCAGCGGAAAGGTAGCTCATAACGAATGCCTGATAAGTAAGTTTAAACATCGTGTTTGCCCTGTAATGAGTTGCTGCATAGATGTCCTTGAGATATATCAGTTCAGGCAGAAAAATCAGAAAAAATGAAGTCGTAAGTAACGATAGAATAAACAAGTCGGACGGCGGGAGTTTTTTTCCCAGTTTTTTTACAACCGTTACAAAGATGACCGAAAGAAGTAAGGGAAAACCCCACAGAATCAAAAGCTGCCACACAGGTGTTCGGCTATGCACAAATCTGACACCCTCGGCAATCGATTCAAAATTGAAAATAAACGGAAGGGAGACGACAACACCAATCGCAATGGTATAAACCATGGTTTTACCCACTTGCCAAAGTGTCACCGGGATTTTAAATTTATTCTCATTTAGAGAAGAGTACAAAAGAATAAAACCAAAAGCCAAGAGATAGTTGCCGAAATCCCACGTTGATGTCATAAACATTGTTCCAAGAAGAAAGCCGGGGATCAAAAGTCTATTGAACTCAAAAGCATTGTTTCTTTTGTAATCGACAACGGCAAAGGCCGATGCTAAAAAAAGAAGGACAAAAGGAAGGTTCAGAAGATGCCCGTGGAGGTCTGAGACGACAAAAGAATACATAGGAAATTCGTGAATGGTTTTATCGTTGGTTTCCGGATTATAGCCTATAAATCTGGTTGCATCGGGATACCAATACCTGTCCGATCCGTTTTTAAGTACGTAAAAGGGTGTGTGAAAATTACCGCCGAACGTAAGTACAAGGGCCGAAACAATACCTGCAACATAAACGAGCTTTTGTCCGGGAACTTTAGAGACTCTTTGAATGAGGGTTGAAGAAATTACAAACGCCGAAGAAATTGTCAGACCCATGATTGAAGCAATCATGAGATTGTATGTAATTTCCGAGGGGATATTTGAAAGTGTTGTTAATACTGCCGTTACAAAATGTCCGAACCAATAGTAATTAATGGTGTGTCCGGCTGCCCACATGTCCTGAGGCGGAAGCGTTTCACCCCTCAGGATGGAATTTATAAATCCGTAATCCATAAATTTTTCCAGTCCGCGAATTTCGGGTTGGTGGGCTCTGACGTATGACCAGAGCAGTAATCCTCCGGCAAAAAGTGTCTCCTGGACAATTATTTTGAAGATATTGCTTTTGAGGTCTTTTACGATAGAGCCACGGTTTTTGTAAAAGATAAAGCCGTTTAAAAACAAGAATATAAGAATACAGGAATATAGGGAAAAGGGAGTGAATGGCGCAATCTTAAGAATGGAAAGAAGAAATACCAGGTAAGAAATAAGAACTATCCCTAGGGTTTTACCGAGTGCGTATCCGAGTCCGAAGAATTTTTTAAAAATCAGCCATGTTATGGGAAAAAAAATAATCCCGATCGAGAGTATTACAAACCACCATTTTAGAATATAAGATAAATCGTTTATGAACATAATGACTGTATAGCAAAATTAATACACTGTCAGTGATTTGCTAAATTTTCAATAAATACAAATAAATACAAATGTTCACCAATGATCACCAATTTCCAATTGGGAATTGGTATTTATTGGTATATATTTGAAATTGGTACTTATTTGGTACGTATTTGAATTATTACATTTGTTAATGTATTTTTACAGGAGGACAATGTCAACCGGAAAAAAAATTAGAATCGGTTTTGATCTTGACGGAGTTGTTATCGGTAAACCATTTTTTGTTCCCCAATCTTTGATGGAAAAATTGGTACGGGAGAAGGTTGACCACCGTCTTTCCTACCGTTACCCGAAAACCGCCTTTGAAATATCCGTAAGGATTATTAGTCACAACCCACTTTTCAGACATCCAATAAGAAAAAATATCAAGCTTATTAAGGAACTTTATAAAAGCAATAAATACGAACTGTTTGTTGTTTCTTCCCGATATTCATTTTTAGACGAAAGGACAAAAGAGTGGTTTAAGTTTTACAAAATGAGAAAGTTTTTTAAACACATTTATATCAATATGAATAACGAGCAACCGCATATTTATAAAGAGAGGATGATAAAAAAATTGAAACTGAAAGTATTTATTGACGATGACAAACCCCTTTTGAATAATTTAAAAAAGAAAGTGAAAAATGTTGATTTGGTATATGTTTCGGACAATAAAAGTTATTTTGATGGAAAATGAATATTCTAATAACTCTAAGCTACTATCTTCCAAACGTCAGCGGACTGACGAATTACGTTAAGAATCTATCAGAATATTTTGCGTCAAAAAACCATGGTGTATTAATTTTAACTTCAAGACACCAAAATAATCTTCAAAAAGAAGAAGAGTGCGGCAGGGTAACAGTACATCGAGTATGGTCGCCGATTGCGATTGGAAGGGGAGTTTTGATGCCAACCTATTTTATGGAAGCTATTAATGCCGTAAAACACGCAGACGTTGTTAACATTCATCTGCCGCAATTTGAAGGATTTGTTACGGCAATTATTGCGCGGGTGTTAAGGAAAAAAATTATTGTAACTTACCATTGCGATCTTTCCTTTTGGAAGGGGGTTCTAAATATTATAAGTACAACACTTGTTTATTTGAGTAATTTCATTACTTGTCTCTTGGCGGATAAGATCGTGACCAATTCCCAGGATTACGCCGACAACTCGTGGTTTTTGGGGCTTTTTAAAAAGAAACTTGCTTTTATATATCCTCCGGTTGTTGTCAAAAAAGCAAAAAGCAAGGTTTTAAATAAATATAAAAATATAAAATATAAGATAGGATATGTAGGAAGAATTTCGAAAGAAAAAGGAGTGGGGTATTTGCTGGAATCAGCCAAATATTTAAAAGAAAAGTTACCCGATTTTAAAATATTTCTTGTCGGACCAAAAAGCGATATTATTGGCGGAAGCCAAGTGGGTGAAATTGAAGGGCTGCTTAAAAAGTACAAAAAATATATTATCGAACTTGGTAAATTAACCGATGAAGAACTCTTTGGGTTTTACAAAGAGATTGACGTTTTGGTTTTGCCATCTGTTGAAAGACAGGAGTCGTTCGGAATGGTTCAAATAGAGGCAATGGCAAAGGGGTGCCCGGTTGTGGTTACCGACTTACCAGGAGTAAGAATCCCAGTCAAACAGACAAAGATGGGAATAGTTGTTACCATCAATAATGTAAAAGATTTGGCGAAAGCGATAGTAAAAATATTAACGAATAAGAGACGATATGTTAAGAATAATAAATTAATCATTGATTTATTCAACAACCAAAGTAAGTATCTCGAATTGTTAAAATAACATGAACCTTAAAACAAATACCAAATACTGGAATAATTTAGGCAAACACGACCCGTTTTGGGCGGTTTTGACGGATCATGATAAAAAAGATGGAAAGTGGAAAAGGAGTGACTTTTTTAGAGAAGGTGAATTGGAAGTAAAAAAACTTCTGAATGAATTAGAAAGAAGTAAAATATTTTTTTCACGAGACAAAGCATTGGATTTTGGATGTGGAGTTGGGCGTTTAACTCAAGCATTATCAAAACATTTTAAACATACCACTGGAGTCGATGCAGCAACTTCAATGGTGAAACTTGCAGAAAAGTTGAAACAGAATAAAGATGTTGAATATATATTAAACAACGAGAACAATCTTAATATCTTCAGAAGCAATACATTCGATTTTATCTATAGTAATAAAACTCTTCAACATATCCCCCAAAAATACTCCCTTAATTATATTAGCGAACTTTTTAGGGTCCTCAAAAAAAATGGGGTGTTGGTGTTTAATTTGCCAAGTACTCCGACGTGGAATATAAAAGGTTTTCTGATAAGAATTATACCGGAAAGATTTCTAAACATCTTGCGCGGAGAAGGATTTTCTGGAGTTTTGAGATATCTAATGGGAAAAAAGGTTGATAGGTTTGGTATGTATGGAATTAAAAGACAAGTGGTTGAAGATTTTTTACTGCAAAAGGGGGCGATTATATTGAATACTAAACGCGATAATGATTCAGGTAAAGGGTGGGTGTTTTATCGTTATTTTGTTAAAAAATAGGTGCTGTTGAATTAACAGAGTTGTCTTAGAAATATGAAAATATTTTTAAAAGCGTATCTTTATAATCGACCGCTGTTTTATAGCTTTATCAGACCGCATGAGCTTCAACTTTTTCATAACTTGATGCCTTTCAAAAAACCGGTTCTGGATTTTGGATGCGGGGACGGTTTTTTTGCCAAAACTCTTTTTGAAAAGAAAAAAATTGAGGCGGGAGTGGACATTGACGGGAAAGTGTTATTGGATGCAAAAAGATCCGGGATTTATAAAAAGGTGTACTTGTATGACGGTATTAAGCTTCCGTTTAAAAACGGGACTTTTTCTACGGTAATTTCAAATTGTGTAATGGAGCACGTTGAGGGTTTGGGAAAAGTTTTGAAAGAATTAGGTAGAGTTACAAAAAGTGGCGGTAAGTTTTATTTAAGTGTCATGACCGATAGGTGGAACGAACACTTACTTGGTGGAAAAATATTCGGGAAAAAATACTTGGATTGGATGAGAAAAATTCAAAGACACCCTAATTTGCTGTCTGGAAAGCAGTGGGAGGAGGAGTTTAACAAAGCGGGATTTTCGACAATAAACAAGATCGGGTATATCGACAAGAAGACATCTCGATTGATAGAACTGTTTCATTATCTATCTATCGATTCCCTGATCAGTTATAAACTAATGAAGAAGTGGATTATTTTCCCGCAGCGCTTCACTATGGTCGAAAATCTGCTTTATAAATATTTACAAAAATACAATAGTTCGGTTGTTGGTTCCTCTGCGGTGTTTTTTGTTCTTGAAAAGAAATAATATTCAGAAGATGATTTCTTCTTCAAGAAACGGTTAAAATTTAATCTGATGCCACGTGCTTGTACAATAATTAAAAAAACTGTGGTTAAATATCCAATCCAATTGATATTATTCGGGTATTTAATATCAGCCCTTTTTAAACTAAATGAAATTCCGGGTGAATGGTTTGGGGATATTTCGATACTTCATGAATACGTCAGTCGAATTATTGACGGTCATTGGCCATGGGGCTTTTCATTGAGTGCAGGGCCTTTTTATCATTACTTAGTAGCTCCGCTAATTTTGGTAATTGGACAGAATTACATACACTATAAAATTGCTTCGGTTTTGGTTGGTGGGTTGGGGGTTTATTTTACATATCTTTCAGCAAAGAAATTGGCAGGACAAAAAATTGCTTTGTTAACGGCACTAATATCCTCAATTTCTTTTTGGACAATTGTTTGGGCGCGTGTCGGAAATTCACAAATTGCAATCCCTCTTCTTGTGTCCGCAACGATCTTTTTTGCAGAAAAATTTACAAAAAATAATGACTTACGGTATTTGTTAGCGGGTGTGTTTTTTTCCTCCATGGGGTTGTTTACATATCCTCAAACATTTGTCTTACCGTTATTATTACTACTTTGGCTTGTATTTAAAAAGAAATATAAAATGGCGGTCTTTTGTGTATTGGCGTTTCTACCGGCAACTCTGATTATTTTTCGTGTTTACAATATTCAAAAAGACAATTTTTCAACCGGTTATGTGGGATCAAAGGTACCCAAAGTACAACAATTTCTTCAGGTTGATACGTATAAAAAAATGGGAATTAGAGTTGTCAGAACTCTGGGGATGTTTCATTTTAAGGGGGAAGAGGGATTCAGAACCAACGTTTCCAACACCACACATATTGATATTATAAGCAGTGTTTTCCTAATGGTGGGGCTTTATTATTGGCTAAAAAAAGACAAGAAAATGCTTCTGCTTATGATAATTACTTTTTTTATTATAATCATCCCGTCCTGTTCCCCGAGTATTTATTTGCGTGAGACACCGAACAACGGCAGGACCATCGGAGTGATCCCTTTTGTCTACTTATTTATTGCCTCGGGAATTTATTTCTTTTACAAAAAAATTAGTAACAAGGGGACCAAGAAAGTGTTTCTTATTTGTACAATTGCCGCCATTGCATCCCTGAATTTATATAAATATTTTGTCTTGTATCCGCGAAATTTGCCAAACAGAAATGTTGCATTTGGGAAAATAATTTCGGACTATATCGACTTTCTACCTAAAGACACGAAACTTGGTCTTACCTCTTGTTGCTGGGGTGAATGGGGACAGCCCGAACCGAAAGCAATATATTATGATTTGAAAAATAAAGAGGGTAGAGAAAACATTATTGACGGTCGGTTTGCCAACAACGTATGTGATCCTCAAGAGAGAAACGTTGTATATATTTTTAATCCGAACGACAAAACTACGATCGACATATATCAAAAATGTTTTCCGGGAGAGAAAATTGTAACTTATTCAGAAGGCGGGTGGAACGTGTTTACGGCAATGTATATTAAATAACACTAGTTATTTTGGGTGTTTTTATAAATCAACACTTTCGGGTGGTCGTAGACGGTGAATGCTTCCTCCGACGATTGGTCGGGGATTGGAATGTTCAGTATCGGAATGGTCGGGTAAGATGTTATTTCGGCAACTTTTTCAAAGTTAAACTTTCCGGCAAAAAGGTCTTCATAAAATTTGACCATATACGGGAATTTTTCCGGCCATTTGGGGATTGATCCCCACGCGCGGTTTGAGGTAAAGATCAGATAATCAATCTCTTTTAACTGGCTTTCAAATTTGCCTACCTTTTCAATACTGTCGGGAACGAACGGTTCCAAAGTTAGAATTTTGTATTGGTTTATAACTTGTCCCTTTCCCAATGACAAAGGCAGACAATCATCCCATGCATCACAAGACAGAGTGGAACCGGTCGGAATGTTTTGATAAATCCACTCAGAAGCCGAAACGCGGGAATGGGTACGGGAGTAAATATAGAGGAAGGAGAGGGGATATAAGAGCAGTAGTATGTAGAATGTAGTACGTAGTATGCGGGAAGTAATAAATTTTGGGAACAAATATTTTTCGGAAAAACGCGCGGAGAGAATGGTAACGAAAGGGTAAATTGGTAGGAAGTAGCGCATGGAAGGGGTTGGTTGAACGGCTTGGTAGAAAAAAAGAAAGAGAACCCAAAAGAGGATTAACACACTATTAAATTCTTTTACTAATAAATTATTATAGAAACTTTTTAAATTATTCTCTTTAAAGAAACCGATAAACATTTCAATCATTTTGTATATAACTGCAACAACCGATAAAACTCCCAACGGTAATCCCAAACCCCAAAGAACGATGTTTTTTAAAGGAAAGATGATGGGAGTTATGTTGTTCCACTGGATTGCGGGAGGAAAAGTTGAACCCTTAACCCCCATTGACTTTAGCGACTCAATGTTTTGAACAAACTGCGGACTTATTTTTGGCGGGAAAAGACCGCCTGTAAAAACGTGGGGATCAAGGATGCGGAAAGCCGCACTCGCGAAGCAGGCAATAAGCAGCAGGTAGAAAGCAGTATATAGTATATAGTATGTAGTATGTAGGTGGGGGCGAAACTTCAGGAAATAGAAAAGGTACCCCAAGAGAATTACGGGGAGAAAATACAGGGCGGAGATCTTACATGCAAGGGCGGCGCCGAAAGATAAGCTCAATAACACTGAATAGAACCAAGCACTGTCATTCCCACGCGACAGTCCGCCTCTGGTGGAAAAGTGGGAATCAATAAAAATATTTTCCATATGGATTCCCGATCGAGTCGGGAATGACAATGTTTTTTTAATCGAAGCAATATCTAACAGTTTAACCAGAAAATAAAAAGACAGAACAAGGAAAAAGTTCAAAAACGTATCAACCGCAAAAAAGTGGGAAAGCTGAATAGGGAGAACCGATATGGAGTATAAAAACGCTGCCAAAAGTCCGGTCTTTTGGTTAAATATATTTTTAGCGATCAAGTAAATCAGGTAAACTACCCCAATATCAAAGATCGCAGAGATCAATCTTCCGGTTAGAGCAATGTTGTTGTATTGAAAGACATCGAACCACTCGAACCGGGAAAAATATTTGACTATCGTTGTCGGAAGTGTTCCATAAACATAAAACATCGTGCCTGTGTTATACGGATTTAGTTTTGAAACGGAAGGACTTAAATACTCGGCTAATGTTTCCGGCCAAACCATGGCACCCGTTGTCATTGTCAAAAACCTCTCGTCAGGATGAAGGTGTTGATTTTGGTCCCAATTGATCCCATAAACACGAAGCGCAAGAGCAAAGAAAAGAATAAAAAGAAGAATGATCTTGTTAAAAACTTTCATATTTAGACCCCCTTCGTCATCCTGAGTGAAACCAAGCTGAATTTACTGAAACGAAGGATCTCGTTTGTAGGGAGATTCTTCCCCGCCAAACGGGAGTCAGAATGACAATAATTCACAAAACATGTGATTATTTTAACTGCACTATCGTTTAAGAAGCTCAACATAATAACTGTTAGGATAGGATTTAACCTTCCGATATATTTTTATAACAGGATGGTCGAAAACAGTCCAAGTTTCCTCGGCGACTTCGTCAGGAATTGAAAATTTCCAACTATCGATTTCCAACGATGGGTAGGAGTTAAAACTTGCAATTTCTTCAAATCCCAACTTTCCTGAAAATAGGGAATTATAGAAATTATAAACCAGCGGAAACTTTTGACTATCGTGGTTTTTATAAATCCTCCTGCTTTGGATAATGAAATAATCGCTATTACCGATATGATCCAACAATTTGTAATAAAGTTGTGGATTTATGTCGAGATTGTAAAAATCAAAAGGGATTATTTTGTAACCCCCCGACAAAGGAACTTCCAAGGTGTTGCCTGTTTCAGTAAGAATTAAACTACTTCTGTGAATGTTTTTATTTATCCACTCTGTTGCCGTAGTTCTAACGTCAGTATTAGTATAAATATTAAAATACATTAACCCCCAAACCAAAGTTGGAATAGTAACCAAACCCCAGAGAATTATTTTGGTTCTATTTCTCAAAATGTCGTTTTTAAAATATCGCGAAAAGACGTGAATTCCGGTGAATGTAAAGATTACCAAAAAGGGAATTGTGGGGTGGACAAAACGTGTCCACTTGGTATAAAGAAGCGAATTGAATACAAAATACGATAGGAAATAGCCGGTTAGAATTATGAACACCCCGCGTCGCTTTTTGTTAGTGAAAACGGAAACAATTATAAATAATAGTCCCACGAACGAAGAAACGGTCAAAACCCCGCCCAAAGAATATGGATATATTTTTGTCATTTGGAAAACGAAGGGGGTAGTGTCCTCAAAACTTCTTGTATAAAAAACTTTTTGTTTTCCGAACGAAAGAGAGCTTTCGTAGCGCGTTGTACCTTTAAAATTTTCGTAATCAAGTATCGCGTAGGGGAAGGAGGAAAAGAAAAATATAAAAGTGATTACGGAAAACAAAATCATGCTTCGAAGATTTTTAAGAGCCCCCCCTCTTTTGATGTTAGTAAGAATGATAACAGACAATATCAAAGGAAGAACGGCAAACGACGAGATCTTTGTCCCCCCAGCAATACCGATGCTTGCTGCGCAAAATATCAAATCAAGAAATCTTTGCTTAGCGGAATATTTTATTAAAAAGTAGCAAGACAAGGTTATCCAAAAGGTCATAAAAGACTCGGGTGTCAAAAAATGCGCCTGTTGAATAAGTCCCGGCGTTAAGGCTGTGATAAGTGCACTAATTAAAGCCGGAGGACTCTTACCGGCGAATATTTTTTTTGAAATAAAATAAACATTGAAAATGGTAAGAACGGAAAAAAGAGCTGCCAAAATTCTCCCAATAACAAAAATATTAAAAGGCCCTGTTTTTATAAGGAAAGTAATTATTACGTGTGTAAAATATATAAGGTAAACGGTAAACGATCCGTAGGAAAAAAGTTTGGGATTGGAAAATATTCCACCGTCTTCGAGCCGTGAAACGGCAGCAACTATGTGATACTCGTCCGGATTATAAAAATGTCCGTCTCCCCAATCGAGTTTATAAAAACGTAAAACAATACCGAGAAAAAGTATCGCAAGGAAAGCAAAATTTTGCTTAAACTTTTTACAATTGACCATTAAAACAGTATACCAATTAACAGAACTTTAGACTTTGTCAAAAGGGATAAGAAATAAGTAAAAAATTAAATAAACAAAAGAGAAGTAGGCCTAAATAATAAGCATCGGGAGAAGAAAGATAATTCCGATTGAAATCGTTATTATTGTTGGGAAAGAAATTCCTGCCGACGGCAATTCGGATGCATTCTGATTGGGTGTAGGAATTGAAGTATTTTTGGGTTTTGGTGTTGGTGTGCTCGTTGCTTTTACATTTGGGGTGATTTTGCCCGTTGGTGTAGGGGTGGAAATTTTAAGTACCGTTGTTGGCGTCGGAGTTGTTGTCTTTGAATCAAAAATGTATGCATCGTTCACTTCTGGAGGAGCGCTTGGCATTGTCTCGGATTGCGGGAACGGACTCGGTAAAACAGAGGACAGCTTTGTATCCGTAGATGTCTCATTCTTTTCCCCAAAGATTACGTTGTAGAGAGAATAACCTCCCAAAGAAAGCATTGCGGCCAATGAGAATAAAAGCATAATTTTAACAATCGAATTCATATTTTAAGGAAAGTTGTAAATATTCTTAAAGAGGAACGGATATTTGGAAACGTCGGAAGATGCCGAACCGAATACCTCCGGTGACGGAACTTCAGCATTGGCAGGAAGATGATAAACATTTCTTGCATCCTGATTTCTACCCATTATGACAGGAGGAAGCGGTTGTGCATTTATAAGATAAGTAGTGACGGACGAAGTTATTTTCCCTTTTTGTATTAATAACTGGATCAAGGATTTATCCGTGTCGATTTTTTCATATTCTGTAAGGTTTTTGTTTCTTGTGTTTGAAACGGTTATGGTAAAAGTACCGTCCTCGGAAGTGACTGTAGAGAGCATTGCTCCGTTCCCGCTTTGGGCGTAGACGATAGCCCCTCTCTGTTCTTCACCGGACGGAGAATATACTTTTCCATATAACACCTGTCCCTGCGGGTGTGTTTTTAACTCAGGACCGGTAACAATCTGAATAGGGTCGTCGGTATAATAATCGTTACCGCCTAGATTGATGCTGACGTAATATTTCCCTTCTGTTTCAAGGCTTTCCACATGATAGTAATGAGTATCCGACTTATTATTATTGAAAAGAAGTTGAGATTCGCCCACAAAGTATCGGTTTTCGGACACCTTTACAAAAGAAGACATGGGATGGTCGGAAATAAAACTGATACAAAAACTGCTGTCGGTTACGTTTGTTATGCGGACGTTTTTCGGCATGGGATCAAATTGGGCTCCAAGCCTGAATATTGTCTTTGCATTAATAAAAACGACTCCGACGGTAGTTCCGACAAACAAGATGAAAATTGCCAACAGCGTTGGAAGGTGTTTTTTTGAAGATGTGCTCATAATACGATTTACAACTATTTTAACAGTAAAGTTCCGGATTTTTAATTATTTCAGTAAAATACTCCAAACCCAACTATTTATTCAGAATATCAATTATTATTTATTCAAATTTACAAATTTCCCGCGACTTTACGGTCTTGGCCTTGTCTTTTCAAGCCCATAACTTGTCCTTTACCTATAAACCATCATGAACTTAAGTCCATGGTGGTTTGTCGACACTTGCTTTTCGCGAGATTACCCACCTTATGTCGGATTGACAGATCTCCATCCACGAACTAAAGAGTGTGATCTTTAACATCGGTACCAATAAAGCCTGCGAAAAATTTCATCGCTCGTGCTTACACACAAAGTTTTAAGTTTTGAATGATAAAACCATTTCAATTCAACTATTCTTTTATTTGTCCGCTTGTCGTTGTTTCAGGAGACTCATTTAAAGAATTTGTTTCGACCGATTGGCTGTTAGCCATATCTTCATAGAAATAAATCCCCTCCTTAATATCTTCAAGTGAATTTTTATTAAGATTTGGGTTCAACGGTTCAAGAATCTTTTTGTCAACATCAATTACGAGAGGCTTTTTCAATGCCCGATAAACATCAAAAAATATCCATAAAAAGACAGTTATTGTGGTGTATATTGCCAAATTCACTAAAGCCGGTGTTTTTTTGTTCATATTATTTTGAAAGGTACGGCGTTTTTAATCCTGAAAAATCCAAGCGTATTGCCCTGACGTCTTTCTCTTCCTCGGAAGAAAGTGAAATTGAATCAAACTTTACAGGCCGTCGCAATTCTTCAAGTCTTCGGGCGAAGTCAAGAAGTTGCTGATAGTTTCCTCTTACGGATAAAGAGAAGGAGAGAATATTATCTTCTTCGGCAGGGACACCGATAATCGTAACACCCTCGAGCGACATTGATGTTATATCAACTCCAACACTTTTTGAAAGCTCCGTAATTTGAAGAGCTAAAACGTCAGGTTCCGGTTTTTGCGGAATGGCTTCTTTAACAAGCTGAATTTTCTCTTTTTCGTTCATATATAAATTTTTTGCCGAATTGAGATTTGCAATTTTCTCATCCATAGTTTTTATTGTGCTCTGTTTGGCTTCAATTTCCTTTAACAAGACCCCGATGGTTTTGACGGTTGGTCTTATGGCAAAGATTCCGAAAAGGCTGATAGTCAAAAGGGTTAAAAATATCTCTATATACGCTCTAAGAGCGGGTTTTTCATGATATTCACGTATCGCTTTTTGAACCATTTGCCTGCTTCTTAAATATCTGTCCTGGAATATGCTTGCCATATTTTTACTTTTTTACATTAGCGGAAATAAGAAAATCAAAACCCCCGTCTTCCTTTGAGGCTCCAATACTTGAGATGTTTACGTTCTCATAATTTCGGCTCTCTTTCAGATTGAGCCAGTACTGCTGGATTTGTGTTTCGACCGCAGCGACTGCATCAAGGTCAATGTAATCGATTTTTGCATTGATGTTGTTGAAACGAACACCGGGTGGTTTGTATGCTGCAAAATTTTCAATATTGGAAAGAATTAAACCGCTTTCTTTTTTGTGGGTTTCATATGCGAGCAGCCGGTTCTGTATATCTTTGAAATCTGTTTCAAATTCCGAAAGTGAGGAGATAACGGCTTTTTTTTCTTTAATTTCCTGAGACAGATCGGTGTTTTTTGCATCAAGCCAAAAACGCGAAACGAACGATCCGATGACAAAAACCTCTGTAACTATGAGGATAATGCGAAATGTGGATAACACCCAGAGCAGTACCCGTCCGGCCGTTGTGGAAGAAAGACCTTCTTGAGGTACAAGGTTGATTGGCCGATTTTTTATTTGCTTTTTGGAAGACATGTTATAACCAGGTTAAAACGTTTAATAGTCTTAAAGTAGAAGAAAAACGGCTTTGGCCGCACTTTCCGGCTGATTGCAGGCCGGTCTTACTTTTAAGACTACAGTACCTTTCCCAATATATCACAAAGCAAACAAGCAATGAAGATTATTTTTTTGCGGGTTTTTTGCCTTTCTTGTCTTTTGATGCTTTCCCGGTTGTCGTCCTGTCGGTTTTTTTATCCATCAGTTTAGAAAGAGTGCTTTTAATTCTTGCAGCTTTGTTTTTGTGGATTACACCTCTTTTTGCAGACCGGTCAGCCAAAGAGACAGCAACCTGAACATCTTTTTTCTTTTTGCTTTTTTTGGCGAGACGGATAGAAACCTCGAGACGCGCCAGCATCTTCT
>CAZAUT010000003.1:0-70961 GCA_964488535.1 uncultured Gammaproteobacteria bacterium | reverse complement strand
GATCGACTATATCCTACAGAAAGGAGGTATGTCGAATATGTATCGAACTTCTACAAGGGATTGAAAAAAAACAATATTGGGAATACCATTGAAACATGACGTGCGACAGGCAGATATTTGGAGAGGTTACGAAAGATGGTTCTGTCCAGCCGGTTAGGGAAGTGGGGGATGGTTTTTATTATAACGGAGTTTGTTGTACAAATATCCCAAAAAGTCGGTTGATTTCGCCTCTTCGGGGTTTTGAGGACATACTGGATTCTTCCCTTGAGCAAACATCAGCAGAAAGGCTTTCGGAACATAACACCCCTGACTCTGTTAAAATAAGACGCAGGAAATTTATGGGTATTTTTTAACTGAAGTACTGGCTTCTTTTAGTAATCAAATAAAGTCTGCAATGAGACTATATGGAAAATATAATCACATTATGTAAATTGCTTCGTTATTATATTTTAACTTCCACCACGAAAGCAGGAAGCGGGCATGCAACGTCTTCGCTTTCAGCGGTGGAGCTAATGGCTGTGCTTTTTTATAAACATTTCCGTTTTGATTTGGATGATCCCGAATTTCTTAATAACGACAGGTTGATTTTTTCAAAAGGCCACGCAAGCCCGCTTTTTTATGCTTTGTACGCAGGAGCGGGAAAAATATCCGAAAAAGAAATGCTTTCGCTTCGACAGATAGACTCCGTCTTGGAAGGGCATCCGACAAAAAGGTTTAAATATACAGAGGTTCCGACGGGATCTTTGGGACAAGGTCTTTCTGCCGGTGTCGGAATGGCACTGTCGGCAAAGCTGGATAATTTGGATTTTTTAACTTATGTTCTCTTGGGCGACGGAGAAATGGCGGAAGGTCAAATTTGGGAGGCTTTAGAAATTGCATCGCATTACAAACTTAATAACCTGATTGGTATCATTGACGTTAACCGTTTAGGCCAAACAGGTGAAACACTTTTGGGGCACGATCTTAAAAAACTCGAAGATAGAATAAAAAGTTTTGGCTGGAGGACATATATTGTGAGTGACGGACACAATTTGGAGGAGGTGGAAAAAACATATCAATTCGTTATATCCGAACTTCCGAAAGCAGATTCTCCGTACATGATTCTTGCAAAAACCATCAAAGGCAAGGGCGTAAGTTTCTTGGAAGACAAAGAAGAATGGCATGGGCGCGCTCTGGATGAGGAACAGTTAAAAGAGGCACTTGATGAATTGGGAGAAGTTGATAAAACAACAAGGGCTGAAGTGAAATTACCAAATAACGTATCAAGTATAAAGTATAACGTATTAAGGAAAAGTGAGAAGAAAAATCGCATTATACATAATACTTCATACATAATACATAATCCCGTCGCCACCCGCGAAGCTTATGGAAATGCTTTGGTTGAATTGGGTAAGAAATATCAAGATATGGTTGTTATGGACGGTGATATGAGTAACTCCACTTTTTCGGAGAAATTCAAGGCAGTATTTCCGGATAGATATTACGAAATGTTTATAGCAGAACAGAACATGGCGTCTGTTGCTCTGGGAATGTCGGAGCGGGGGAAAGTTCCCTTTATTTCAACGTTTGCGTCTTTTTGGACGAGGGCACTTGATCAGATAAGAATGATTCACTATTCGGGAAATCATGTCGTAGTTGTGGGATCTCATTACGGTGTTTCGATCGGAGCCGACGGACCGAGCCAGATGGGACTTGAAGATGTATCAATGTTTCGGACATTTCCCAACTGCACGGTATTTTGTCCTTCCGATGCAGTTTCCTGTCGGGAAATTACGAATTTAATGTATAAAAACCCCGGATTGAACTATATGAGGATAACAAAATATAAAACACCGGTAATTTATGAAAGTAAGGAGGAATTTAAAGTAGGGGGGAGTAAAATTTTGCGGAGTTCAAAAAATGATTCCATTGCGGTAGTTTGTATCGGTGATACAGTTCACCGAACAGTATTGGCACATGAGGAGCTGAAGAAGGAAGGAATAAATATAAGAGTGATTGACGCATATTGTATAAAACCAATCGATAAAAAGGCGATATTGAAAGCTTCAAAAGAAACCAAGGCAATAATTACGGTAGAGGATCATTATATAACTGGAGGATTGGGGGATGTGGTAGTAGAAGTGCTGGCGGAAGAAAAATCCATTCCGGTTTATAAAATGGGTGTGACAAAAATTCCCAGAAGCGGAAAACCGGAAGAGCTTTTGGAATATGAAGAAATTGATGCAAAAGCTATAATAGGAAAAATTAAAAGTATAATTTAAACCATGTGGTTAACGTATGCGATATTAACAATTTTATCTTATGCGCTTTTTGACCTTTTTGTCAAAAAAACATCTGGGAAAATAGACGATTTCTTGGCTGCCTTAATAATCAATTTAACTGCATCGTTGCCACCTCTTTTATTTTTCTTATTTCTGAAAATATCAAATAAATCAGTTTTATATAGTAAGGATGGTCTTATTTATGCAGTGATTTCAGGAATACTGGTTGGGTTGGCATCAGTCACCTTCATTAAGATGTTCGCGTCAGGGAGTTATCTTTCTGTAGGTTCTCCAACAGTAAGGGTGGGAATGGTTGTATTGGCTTCCGTTTTTGGCGTATTAGTTCTTAAAGAAACACTGTCTGCAAGACAGATTGTTGGAATTATAATTTCTGTTTTTGGCCTCTCACTTCTTATTTTTAAGTAATTAATATCTTAGAAGATAGTTAAGGATTGAGATAAGGTTCATAATTGTAAATCCGATAATTAATAAGGTAGTTTTTCTTTTCCCAAACTTATTTGTAACTTTTTCAATAACACCCGCCAACCCAAATGTAAGAAGGGGATAGGTTGTGACCATCATTCTGATGGAATAAGAACCACCTTGTGTATAGACGTTCCATGAGGAGACAAGGTAAAGCTGGAGGAGAAAGTAAACAATACTGAATAAATAAATCCTAATTTCTAAATCCGAAATCCTAAACAATTTCCAAATTCCAAATCCCAATTTTCCAAACTTGGAAAATAGTGGGTGTAGTAATCCATATAGTGCTATAAGAGTAATGGGTGTGGTTGTAAAAAGACCGTTTTGTGAATTCAAAAGAACATGAGCAATTTTGGGATGTAAAAAATTAAATCCGACATCAAAATATGGGCTGTACCAGAAAGTGTTATAAAAATATTTCCAAAGAAGTATTTGCGGGAGAAAGGCGCCGAAGGCGCCGGTGATAAGTAAAAGGTAATATGTAACAAGTTGAAATAAGGACTTCCTATTAATCAAGATTTGTATTATTGGTAGGGTAAGTAGCAAAAGGTCTTGTGTGCGGACAAGGCCGGCAAAACCTCCAATTAAGCCAAGAGTGAGGTAGAAAACTCGTTTTTTTTGGTAATATTTCCCGCCGTTACGCTGGGCGGGCTTCGATAACTTTGGATTACTGGATCCCGAATCGAATTCAGGATAGCCGTTTTGATTATAAATCAAAAAGTAATATATAAATAAAGCCGAAATGAAAAATGAGGCCGGGTGAGAATTTATCGGTTCTACTGCAATATAAAAAAATAGATTGGTTGTAAAAAACAAAGCAAGTATCGTAAGAAGCGATACCTTTTTTTGGAAAAATTTGCCAAGTGTCTTATATAAAAGATACAAACCGCACATGGCAAGGAGTATGCTAGTTGTTGCACAAGAGTACTCAAAAACTATTTCATAGCCCGTTACCCGTATGGACGGAATAAAAACATGAAGGATGCTGATAAATATATAAGTCAAGTAAAAAGAAGGAAGCCAGAGAATCGAGACACCGGGCGGATAAAAGGACGGTATAAAAGCAGAGAGCGGGTAACCGGAAATAAGGCCAAGTTTGTAAAATTCGTTACCCAGAAGTAAATTGCCGTCGAACACAACTGATCTTGTATAAGAATAGTAAAATTTTGCGTCGGCAAACACCGACGTTTTTGTAATTGATGTGTGTAAAAGATAAATAGCGAAAGACAATAAAAAGAAAACAAGAAGAATGTTCGGGATTTTGAACTTTTTCACTTATGAAGTAAGTATACAAAAATTACCTTGAAACTGCAGCTGACGGAGTGGCCGGAGAAGATGTGGGGACGGATACAGGTATTTTGAACGAATTAAGTATTTTGCCAAAAACTTCGGTTGCTGTAGCTGCCCCGTTGGTATTGGCGTACAGTGCGATCGTTAAGGGGGAGTTTGATATGAGTGTTTTTGCTTCGATGTCTTTTACAAGCCACTTTGTGCCGTTAATTGTTTTTTCTGTAAATATCCCGCCGGCATTTTCCTCGGCTGCGAAAGAGTCGAAAGATGCGTACTTTTTTGTAAGGTCGTTTACGGGTCCGACTCTGAATTGGAAACCCTGCGAAATGGCATTTCCCTCATAAGAGAAGTCGGATGAAGTTGCAGTAACCATTTTTTGATTTGCAAGGTCGGGATCCTCCGATTCTTCAATTTTCCAACCCGAAGGGTGCTTAAACTCAATTGGGAGGATATTGCTCTTATATTCAACATAGCCTAAAAACGGATCATTGAGTGCAGGTGATTCGAGAGACGTTTGCTCAATGGAACTTTCAACAACACTACTTGCAAGTTTTCTGTTTTGATAAGCCAGGAAACCCACGGCACCGAGCACTATAACTACGAGTAAAAGAAGTATGAACAGAAAAACAGGGGTTTTCTTTTTTGGTTTTTCGTCGACAACCTTGCTTCCGATATCAACAGGGTTGGGATCCGGCTGTGGTGCTTGTGGCGGGGCCGGGGGCGGATCAAAAGGTGATGTATTTTGAGGTATGTTTTGGGTTTGTATGGGATCGGGAGTCTGAACGGCAGGCGGTTGAATGAAAGGCGTTTCCGCTGTCTGAACCTGTGTGGGTGTGAAGATTTGGCCGGAAGGAGCCTGATTTTGTACGCTTTGGGTCTGAAAACCGGAATAAGGATGCTCATTCATGTTTTGCGGTGCAGGCGCCGGCATCTGTTGGCTGTCCTGGACGGTTGTCGACGGCTGGGAAGACGGTGATACCGGCAGGTCAATTGGTGCAGGAGCCGGAGGTATACCGGACTCCGCAGAAGGGGCCTCGGCTGGAGGATTAATTCCGCTTATGAGCGAATCGGATGCGGGGTCGGTTTTTTGTTTCATAATTGTACATTCAGTATGCAGGAAAATCCTTGCCGTTGCAAGAATTAAATGGTAGATTGAATAGAGTATAAGAGCGGGAGAGTAGAAGTATTTTAACAAAAGTTATGCTTTACTTATACTCTTATACTCTGATTTTAATATGGACAATGAAGAAATAAGTGAAATAATTTCCGGCAATATTGAAATTACTTCGAACGGGATACTGGTTATAAACCATTCATTTTTACAGAGTGACAAATGGGACAGATTGGTCTGGATATCTGTTTTTGGAAAAACGGAGGAGAAAAAGTTTACGAGGTTTTTAATTTGGGAAATTGCGCAATCGCTGGGTATTAAACCGTCGTCGATAAACAATCTGTATATGGCAAGAGGTAAGGGTGAGGTGGCGCATGATTTTACAGTGCCGGCGATAAATATAAGAGTGATGGCATATGACACCGCCCGCGCGGTTTTCAAGGTTGCCTCTAAATTAAATTCGTGTGCATTTATTGTCGAGATAGCCAGAAGCGAGATAGGTTATACCGGTCAACGACCGGAGGAATTTTCATCAGTTATTCTCGGTGCAGCTATAAAAGAAGGATATAAAGGTCCGGTATTTATTCAGGGTGATCATTTTCAGGCAAAAGCTGCGTCGCCCGGGGTTCCGGCCGAAGGCGAAACGGAAGCAATTAAAAAGTTAACACAAGAGGCTATAGATGCCGGTTTTTACAATATCGATATTGACATGTCAACCCTTGTTGACACTGAAAAAGAGAGTGTGCAATTACAGCAGCAACCTAATATACTCTCGACTTTGGAAGTGGGCAAATTTATCCGAAGTGGGCAGCCTTCTGGTGTCGTAATTTCGATTGGTGGAGAGATTGGCCATATTGGCGGTAAAAATTCGACGGTTGAAGACTTCAGAGTTTATATGGACGGGCTTCTGGAAAAGTGGGGTACGGACAGCGCTTTGAGCAAAGTTAGCGTCCAGACAGGGACGCACCATGGAGGCGTTGTTCTGCCTAACGGATCCCTTGCCGATGTGAAAGTTGACTTCGGAGTGTTAACTGATATATCAAGAGTCGCCAGGAATGTTTATGGCATGGGGGGTGCTGTCCAGCATGGGGCATCAACCCTTCCGGACAACTTGTTTTCGCAATTTCCGCTGTCCGAAACATTGGAGATTCATCTCGCCACGGGGTTTCAGAACCTTTTACTTGACCACGATTCTTTTCCGAAGGATCTTCTTGAGAAGATGTACTCCTGGATTGATACCGAAGAGGGCAGTGAAAAGAAAGAGGGGGAAAGTGTCGAACAGTTTCATTATAAAATGAGAAAAAAAGCGCTGGGAAAATTCAAAAAAGAAATTTGGGAAATTGACGGCGGAAGCAGGTCTGAGATAAGAAAAACACTCGAACAGAAGTTTGAATTTTTGTTCGGATGTTTGAATGTAGGTAATACCAAAGAACTTGTTTTAGGTAAGATTGACATGCCCGATGTTCATAAAAGTATCGATGATTTTTGTAAAACATGAGTAATATTGACCTATTAACCATTGGCGATGCGTCTTTGGACGCTTTCATTTTTCCAACCGAAAGCGAGGCGCTATGCCAGACAAACGATAAGGACTGCCTTATATGTTTTTCTTACGGCGACAAGATTCCGGTTAAGGAGCTGGAATTTTCCATAGGAGGAAATGCTGCAAATAATGCGGTTGGAACAAGGCGGTTAGGAATAAAAAGCGCACCTCTGCTGACTCTGGGAGATGATGATATCGGAAACCAGATAGTTGAAAAACTTATCAAAGACGGTGTTGACACATCGTTCGTTTATCGGGCAAAGGACAAAAGGTCAAATTATTCACTGGCAATCAATTATTCGGGAGAAAGAACAATATTTACCTATAAAGATGAAATTGATTATCAATTACCTGTTGAGTTCCCCAATGTCTCTTGGATTTATTTAACTTCAATGGGGAGTGATTTTGAAGACACTTACGAAAAGATCGTCAGAAACATTAAAGATAAACCTGATATAAAAGTAGTATTCAATCCGGGTAGCCGGCAGATCAGGGCGGGTGTAGAAAAGATAAAAAATGTTTTGGAGATTTCTTACATGGTTTACATCAATCGTGAAGAAGCGGAAAAGATTTCCGGGTTTGACGAAAGCAGAGGGAAGGAAAAAGAACTTCTGGACAGAGTGTCTTCTTTGGGTCCGAAAGTACCAGTGATTACCGACGGACCAAATGGCGCATTTGCGAAGTATGAAGGAAAATATTTTAAATCGGACGTTATGCCGGTTGATGCGTACGAGCGAACGGGGGCTGGAGACGCTTTTGGTTCGGGATGTCTTTCCGCCCTTATTAAGGGGAAGGATATTTCTGAAGCGCTTGTATGGGGAACGGTAAATTCCGCCTCGGTTATCGGATATGTCGGGGCGCAAAAAGGTCTTTTGACAGAAGAAAAAATGCAAGAATGGCTGGATCGGGCGGGAAGTTGCGGGGTGGGGGTGGGGGAGATATAGTTAATTACGATAATTGGTTAACTAAGTAAATTAAGTAAAACAAGCAGATTGGGATTTTCAGTTGATTTACATAATTGGTTAACTAAATGAATATTTATGGTTGGTAGTTTTAGGGACTTAAATATTTGGAGGGAGGCATACGAGTTGGAGGTAGAAATTTACAAAATTACTTCAACCTATCCAAAAGAAGAAAAATACAACTTAATAAGTCAAACTAGAAGTTCGGCAAACGGAGTTACTGCCGGAATTGCGGAAGCTTATGGAAGATATTACTATAAGGATAAAGTCAGATCGTTATATGTTCCCCGTGGAGAATGTTTTGAAACCCAAAGCCACTTGTCAATAGCACTCGGTTTAGGATATATTGATAAAGTGAATTTTCAAAATATGGACCATGAATATGGTGGTTTGGCTAAGGGAATCAACAGTAATATCTTGACAATAAAAAAATCAACTTAATTTCTTAATTAACTCAGTCAACTTAATAAACTTTTATGCGAATTTTTGTTTCAAGAAAATTTCCGGGAACACATCTTGACCGCTTGATAAATTCGGGAAACGAGGTTTATGTTTGTGAACATGACAGACCTCTGGAACCGGAGGAGTTTCTGGAACGTGCGAGGGGAATGGATGCGGTTTTGTCTTTTCTGACGGATAAGATAAATGGGGATGTGATTGATGCAATTGGCCCCCAAGTAAAGATATTCAGTAATTATGCGGTTGGATTTGACAATATCACCGTCAAAGACGCAACCGACAGAAATGTTTTGATTGCAAATACCCCTTGCGACGAAGTCAACGAAGCCGTTGCCGAACACGCGGTAACTTTGATGCTATCTCTTGCCAGAAGAATAGTCGAGGCGGACGAGTCAACCAAAAGAGGAAGTTACCGCGGGTGGGAACCTAATATTTTTCTTGGGCGTGCGTTGAAGGGAAAGACGTTGGGAATAATCGGTCTCGGGAGAATTGGGACGATGGCTGCCAAAAGAGTAAAAGGATTTGATATGAGGGTTTTGTATAACAAAAGATCTCCCGACTCAGAAGCAGAGAAAGAATTCGGAATAGAGTTTGCGGATTTGGATCGGCTTTATAGCGAATCGGATTTTATTTCCGTACATGTTCCCCTAACTGACGAAACAAGAGGAATGATCGGCCGTGACGCAATCGGAAAAATGAAGCACGGTGTTATTATTGTTAATACTGCCCGAGGCCCAATCGTTGATGAGCACGCGCTTGTTGACGGGCTTCGTGAAGGTAAGGTCGGGGGAGCGGGCTTGGACGTTTTTGAAACGGAGCCGAACATTAATCCGGAGCTTATCGGAATGGAGAATGTAATATTAACTCCCCATATTGCCTCGGCTACCTTTGAGGCCAGAGAGAAAATGGGACAGTTGGCGGTTGATGCGATACTCAAAACCGCTAGCGGTGAAAAGCCGGAGAACTTGGTAAATCCCGAGATTTGGGACTCCCGCAGAAGCTAAAATTAAGCGATTTTTAATATTAAGTTTTTTTGTGGTAAAAGAAGAAATATGGGGGTATTTGTTATTTTTCTTCTTTTTCTTCGTAAATTACCGCGTGAATTTCGGTTATTTTCCGATTGGTAAGTATTACACTTTCTCTGGAAACTCTTCTTTCAATGGGAAATACGCGTCGCACTGGAGCTTCAAAGTTCTGCATATCCAAACTTTCTTCTTCTAATCTTAAGTCTTCTGTTGGGAATCTTACAATTTTTAAATTATTATCATCTACTACATGTACAGCAGCCACTTGTGGTCTGAGAATGCCTTCAAACTGAAACAAGTCGACAACGTCACCTTGATATAATCGGGATCTTCTTGTTAAAACCACTTGCCGGCGACTTCCCTGCGGGCTGTCATCATAATAGGTTTTAATATCACCTTCGATTTCAAAAAATGGACTCATAGTAATTGGCACAAATATATTCTGTAAATTAGCGTGTGTCAATATGTATCTTGAAGTGTGGAGAATTTTCACTTTCGGAACAATCACATAAATAATTTAATAATTTAATAATTTAATAATTAACATATAATTTCTTTATGGGAATATTCGGAAAAAATAAAAATACTAAGCTTAAAGATAATAAAGAAGACGAAAGTGCGCAAGAAAAGCAGGAAGAGAAAAACCTAAAGGTAAAAAAAATCAAGGATCTGAAGCCTGAAAATAAAAGGAGGAGAAAGGAGCCTATACGTCCATGGAAAACACTTGACAGAGTAATAATTTTTTTTCTGATAGTATTCACATTTGGGCTGTCTTTGTATTTTTCTGCGCGTTCACGCGGATTATTGGTAAACAATCCCTTTGCCCTGAAACTTCCCAAAATTGATTTATCGGTAAAAAGGACAGTGGAAATCGGAAAGAGGAATGAAAAAAACATATCCGTCCGTGCAGTTGAAGAATTTATAAAACATACCGATCCGCTTCAGGGAGAATACGGACTTTTTGTTTATGTTTTAGACGGCAACGATTCTTATGAATTCGGAGTAAGAGAAAAAGAGATGTTTCAGGCAGCTTCGCTGATAAAACTTCCGGTCATGGCAGGAATGTATATCGAGGAAGAGAGACAAAATCTGGATTTAAAAACGTTATATAAATTGAAAAAGGAAGATAAAGCTGAAGGGTCAGGTTCACTTTATTATAAACCGGCAGGGTACGAACTTTCTTACCGCGAACTAATCCGTTTGATGGGTAAGGAGTCGGACAACACAGCCTTTAATATTTGCGTAAAAATTTTAGGTGAGGAAAGAGTGAACGAAATAATTAATGATATTGGTATGGTTGATACGAGTGTCGATACAAATGAAACAACACCTTATGATGTGGGGTTATTTTTCCGAAAATTGTGGGAAGGTAAATTGTTAAACAACAAAAATACCACCGAACTACTGTCGTATTTGACGGATACGAAGTATGAAAACCATCTTCCGGCGGGATTACCTTCGAAAATTAAAATTGCCCACAAATACGGTAGGGAAACGGGAGTGGTCAATGATGCAGGAATTGTATATGCAGACAATCCCTATATTGTTGTGATTATGAGCAAAGATGCCGATCTAGACGAAGCAGACAAGGCATTTGCAGAATTGTCAAAAATTGTTTATGATGCAGTCAATGGGAAATGAAAGAATAAAAATCACACCACGTGAGGCAGTTCGTAGTCTTTCATCCGTTTTTCAAAAGGTACCTTCGCAACATGATTTACAGCTACCGTAAATTGCGGGAGATATTACAATTAGGGCGATTCGCGATAAAGTAATAGAAATCAGAGCATTAACCCACTTTCCTTCAAATGTTTAGTTGTTTTTTTTAAACACACATTTTTCGGTACATTTTCCTCCAAAAACCACTCCTCATATCTTTTGACGATAATTTCTTCACTGTCGGGAACTTTGAAGGACGTGCAAACCGGCAGTTTTACCAAACCTGACGGGATTTCCCAATCCTTACTTTCGTCGTTTTCAAGCAGTTTTGTCATTATTTTATTAAAAATCGGCGTTGCACCGGTAACCCCGGAAGCAATATTACTCATCGGCGAATTGTCATTATTTCCCACCCACACGGCCACCAAATAATCTTGAGAATAACCAATGGCGACATTGTCACGTATGGAATTACTTGTTCCGGTTTTTACTGCCACCTCGGGATGGTCTTTAATTGTGAGCTGGGAGTTTGCTCCGAATGCAGGTGATCGTGCCTTATTGTCTTTTAGAATATCGGTAATGATAAACGCAACTCTGGGATCTATGACGTAGTTGACTTTGCAGGTATCATTTTTTTCAAAATCCGCCGAGTATGATGCACTTGTGAGTGATATGAGAGATAGACGGGGAATATCTGCAAGAGTTTTTAGTTTTTGTATCGGAACAGTCGGTAAAACCGCCGAATGATTGCTTCTGACGCATGCCTTTTGTGAAAGCAGTAATGAGTTGTAGTTCCTCACAGACAGAATCGGGTTGATGTTTGGTTTTACACCGTAATTGGCAATGACGGAGTATACACCCGCAAGATCGTACAAAGTTGTATTTGCACCTCCAAGTGTCATTGAAAGACCGAAATTTTGGCTTTCTTCCCATGTTGAGATACCCATGCTCTTCCCCGTGGCTATCATATTTTCGATTCCGTAAGAATTAAGAATCTTAACAGCAGGGACATTCCTTGACTGTGCAAGCGCCGATCTGACTGTCATTTTTCCTTTAAACTTTCTGTCATAATTGACCGGCGAGTAGGGAGGTGATCCGGAATAAGAATATGAGACGGGGGAGTCGTCGACAACGGTTGCAGCGGTATAGCCGTGTGATAAAGCATATACATAGTTGACAACCTTAATTGAAGAACCCGGAGGACGAAGCGAAAGAACGGCGTTTACATTGCCATTATTTGTCTTATTAAAATAATCCGCGGATCCGATCATTGCCAGAATATCTCCATTCTTTGGGTTGAGAACAATTACCGCAGCGTTTGTGACCTTCTGGTTTTTGAGATTTGCAATTTCCTCGGATACAACTTTTTCGGCTGCCTTTTGGATATTTATATCAAGAGTTGTCGTAACCTCCAGTCCTCCGCGGGAGACAGTATCCTTTCCGAAATCCTTTTCAAGAAGATCTTTTACATACATAACAAAGTGAGGAGAATATATTTTTATTTTATTGCCTGAGAACGAAAGTGTTTCGGACATTGCTTCTTCAAATTGAACAGAAGTTATGAAACCATTTGAAAGCATGAGAGAAAGCACTTCTTTTTGTCTTTCCAGTCCTCTATCGATATCACCGATAAACGGCGAATATATATTGGGACTTTTTGGAATACCCGCCAGAAAAGCCGATTCTGCCAACGACAATTTTTCGACATCTTTGTCGAAATAAACCCTTGCAGCCTGACCGATGCCGTATACCGGACCGCCGTAAGGAGACGTGTTGAGATACATTTCAAGAATTCTGTTTTTGGGGTATAAAAGTTCGATCTCTATAGCCAGAAAAAGTTCCTTTATTTTTCTTTCGATACTTTTTTCGGAAGAAAGAAGTGTATTTTTAACGAGCTGCTGGGTAATTGTTGAACCTCCGTACATTGTACCGTCACTGATATTTTTCGATAGGGCACGGAGTATTCCCTTTGCAGAAAAACCGGGATGTTTGTAGAACTCGTTATCTTCGATTGCCAGAGTAGCCAGAATCAGATGGGCGGGTATGTCTTTAATTGAAACAAGCGACCTGTTTTCATTATCGTAAATTGTATAAAGCAAAAAGCCGTCCCTATCATAGATCTTTGTCGAAAGAGGAGGATGGGTTGTAGAGAGGGTTTTGGGGGAAGGAAGACCAGAAAGAGTAGAAGAGTAGAAGAGTAGAAGAGTAGAAGAGGTAAGAAGGAGTTTAATATAAAAATTATAATTATTATAACGATTATAATTGTTATACTTTCTTGAAAACGCGAAATTTAGAACGGAATTTAGAACGGTAAGAAGAAGCAGGAAAATAAGGTAGAACGGTTTGCCGACCAAAAGCACAAGGCCTTTCAAGAATTTGAGGCCTTTTTTTGCTAATTTTGAAAATTGTTTAACATTTGGTTTTCGGGTTTGGCAGTAACCCATTTTAATTCAATTTAGTACCTAAATATTTAAAAATAAATAGGATTAAAAGGATAAAAAGATAACAAAAGAGGTCAAGGGAGTATATTGGGATACTAGGGAAGAAACAGTATATTGTATGCTGTATATAGTATATAGGGAGAAAGAAAGCACGTAGTATGCAGAATGTAGTAAGTAGGATGAAGCATGTATGGGGGAATGGGGAAAGTGTATAACGTATTATGTATTAAGTATTGTCAGGGAAGGAAATAAAAATACAAAGGGATAAGGCGACGAAGCGATTAAGCGATTAAGTGAGTAAGCAATCGAGTAATTGAAGGGAAAATGCAAGTAAAGCTTAAGATCTAAAGATCAAAGAAATATAAAAGACAACAATGTGGAGATTTTGGTAAATGGAAATTAAAGTTTCGGTAATACCAAAATCATTCAGCGGGTAAATTTGAATGTTGCAACTCTGAGTCAAATCGAAAGGTGGAGAGAATTTGGTCAAAGATACCAACAAAATCAATCCGGGCTTCAGGGTCATCTGGTTGTTTTTTTATAGACTCTTGGGTACTGTTATATGGAACATATTTTATTATTAGAAAGACATTGTTATGTTCAAGAATAATCAGTTTTAGTATCGGAAGTTCCCACGGTTTTTCGTTAATAAACACTTTTGCTGAAACATTGGCAATATCTCTGTTATTCAGTCTTTTCCATGTATTGAATTCATTTGCTTTATCAACCGTGGTCTCACCAACTTCTAAATTGTTAAGTATTTGGTATTGAGAAATATTTTCCGGGGAAACAACATTAATTCTTAACCATCTTGTTGGTGCCCCCTCCGTTTGGTCTAAGTCTATTTCAATAGATGCAGGGTCTCGACCAATTAGCCTAAAATTTTTAGGATAGCTAATTGTGTAATGATATTCTTCATTTTTAAAAACATACCAATTGTTATCCTCAGTTATTTGCAGTTGATAAATTGTAGGAACCGGTGAAGGGGCTGGTGTTGTTTTAAATATGTCTATACCTCTTTTGTATCCATCTGAATATTCTTTAAATTGATTGTTTTGGTATGCAAGAAAAGAAACTGTTGACCAGAAGGTAATGATAAAAGCAACAGCAGAAAGGGTGAGGGTGTTTTGAAAAAAATGAAATTTGTTGGATAACATACTACTTGGGTATCAGTTTATTTAGAGTTTGAACAAACATCATTTGTTGTTTTTTACTTCCGGACAGGAAAGAGTATTTTTACCAATTACATGATCACCGACATCTATGTTTTCTGTTGTAGTGTTTGCGCCGACATGTATATGCAAAGGAGCTTCACTAATTATTGAACCTGCGGTATCCGTATCTACATAGCGATCATTGTTTTTTGTTAACATTCCATCCACCCCAATTAAACCGTCTGCGGAGAGTGAAAAAATATAATAGTTTCCTTCAGGGATAGATAAGGAATAGAAGGGATTTTCGTTTAAGATTTCTGAGGTGCAATATCTAGCATAGTTTAAAGTGTTATATGCACATACTTTAATGCCTATTGGTAGTTTTTCAGACGGCCAAAAAACCTGCCCACTTACTGTTCCATTGAGGATGGAGTGGTTGGGCAGTTCAATTTTGGAGTTCGCAAAAGCATTTATACACTTTAGCGAATTGTTATGGTTGTTGTCGGTGAATTTAAATGTGGAGAGGATTTGGCTAAGGAGAGATAAATCTTCAGTATCTGTTGCAATGCTATCAAGCCGTGAATCAAATGAGGTTTGGCCGGTACGATGCAACATTTCCGTTTCGGAAAATTTTTCATTAATGATTTTGGGAAAAATGTCTATTGTTCCCTGTTTCCACAGTGGTCGTTGAATATGTTCGTCAATATTAATAAAAAAACTGTAAACACCTCCATCATATGCGAGAATGTCGGTTCGTATTCCAGATACGTTATTTTGATTGTATAAGGATTGACGAGTTTTTGTCATGAACATATAACCGCCACGTCCACCCATGTTTGTTTGGATTACCAAACAAGATGTTTTTCTATGGCATTCATGCCAATTGCTTAATTTGTCTTTAGAGATATAGAAAATCGGATTTTCTGGGTATGTGTCGTTAATAGAAAAGTTCCAATCGTTTGGAAATTCAATAGAATAGTTTAATTCAGAATTCGAATACTTACGCCAGTTGGGAATGGATGATATAGAAAATGATCCGAATGGAAAAGGTGGTGCAGTAGAAATGCTTTCGGATATACTTTTTGGGATATTTTTTTCAAAATGTTTCTCTTGAATTTTTAGAAGTTTATTTTGGTATGCAAGAAAAGAAACTGTTGACCAGACGATAACTATTAAAGTTATGGCAGACAATGCAAGAGGGTTTTGAAGAAAGCGAAGTTTAATATTCATTAAATTCAAGTATTATTGATCAGATTCAAATCGAAAGGTAGAGAGAATTTGGTCAACGTCCTTGGTGTAAGTATGTATGGCGTAGATGTATGGTTTTTTGTCGATATATATATGCGAAATCGGTTTTCCACCACTACTTTGTGAATCATAATCTGCCCTGATGGAGTTATAGTTCTGAATTGAAATATCGGCTTTTTTTAACAATTTTCCGTTGCCGTGCGAGATTATCGCAAGTTCGTTTTCTACCGCATTGGAAAATTCCAAACTACTTTGATTCACTTCAATTGTCATCCAGAATCGTGTTTCTTCTCCGGTTTCATGAAAATAGATTGACTTTAAGACAAGATCATTTGTGCCGAATTGAGGTGTGATGTAAGACGGATGGGATACCGAGAAATTGTAATCACTGTCAACATATTCCTGCCAGTTATCAGGTTCATTTACTGAAGTCTGCAACTGCTGTACAAACCGCTGTCCGTCTTTGGTGATACATATGGAAGGGTAGGATTCCAAAATTACATTTCCTGAACCAGCACATTCTTCATATGAGGAAATGATTTTTCCTTGTTTAAATAATTGTTCATTTTGATGAGATAAAAAAATAACCGTGGACCAGACAATGGTAATTAAGGTAACCAACGAAAGAACGAGAAGATTCTGAAAAAGGCGAAGCCGGTTAATAAACATAGATTTTACGCTTTTTGCCAATATCTATTTACGCGACATGATCCTGTCTCTTTCCCTTCTGTAATTATAATCGGTTATCACTATTGCGGAAACTGCGGTAACAAGAAATATTATCAAAAGTATGATTGTAAATGTCCTGTTGGGCAGATAACCGACTTTTTGATAAGACTTTTCAACTTCTTTTCCGCTCGGGTCAATATATGACGCATGGTTGTCGGAAGGGGAAGGTGTGTTTGCCATATTTAATAATAACACTTCGGCTTTTGTGTAATAAAGAATAAGGCTTAAAATTCCGCTTCAAGCGAAAGTTTGCACATGAGAGTAACTTAGTTGGGCGCAGCAATCAAAGGGTAGCTGATTTTAGCAGATGAACTTGCCAGGGGACAATCGAGACAGACAAGAGTCCCCAAAGGGTCGAGAAGGAAGGGGTGGTTTTGTACTTCTACCTGTTCGGGAAGGGCATCTTCATTGGCAAGCTGTCTTGTATCTTTGAATACAAGTACATCCTTTTGTCCCGCCTGGATATTCGCACCAATTGCGTCTTTGATGAAATATTCAAACCTAGTTCCACACTCTGGAGAATCAGGATTGGTTGGTATGTTTCCAGTTGTTGCACAGACATTTTTCCCGACGATTCCTTCAGGCTGTCTCGGCCAGGCGTGCCCATCATCTTCTTGGTTGTAATAGCTTTTTTCGGCCTTATCAAGTGCATATTTAATTACAGAGTTCCAGATTGGCGATGCTCCTGAGACACCGGAAACGGCTCCGCTCATTTCCGAATTATCATTGTTCCCGACCCAGACGAGAGTAAGAATTTGAGAAGTATAACCGATCGTCCAGTTATCCTTTCTATCGTTGGTTGTTCCGGTTTTTACAGACACCTCGGAATGGTTTTTGACTACCAAGTATGAGTTGCTGCCGAAAGCAGCCGATCTTGCATTATTGTCGTGAAGGGTGTGAGAGATTAAAAATGTCACTTCAGGATCAAGTACTCTTGTTCCGTCAATCTTGTTGGGATCAACTTCTTCGTACACTTCTCCTTTCCAGTCTGTAATTTTAAGTATCGGATTGAGAGGTATTTTTACTCCCTCGTTTGCAAAAACACCAAAGGCGGTTGCCATGTCATACGGTTTTACTTCGCCCCCGCCAAGAGTTAGCGACAATCCGTAATTTTTTGGATCAATAAACGTCGTTAATCCCATCTGATTGGCAAAATCTATAAAGTGTTCCAAACCATTAAGAGCCAAGACTCTTACCGCGGGACTGTTGTAGGAATTTCCCAATGCAAATCTCGGCTGGACTGCTCCATGGAACGATCCGTCGTAATTCACCGGACAGTACGCCTTTTGTCCGTAGACCGAGAAACAAGTCGGCACATCAGCCAGGGGAGTGGAAAGAGTGATCTTTCTGTCTTTCAGAGCCAGAGCATAGTTTATGGGTTTTATGGATGATCCCGGTTGGCGGTTGGCAAAAATGACATTTACTTTTCCATCTTCGTCTTTGGCGAAATAATCTTTTGATCCAACCATTGCAAGAATTTCCCCTGACCCGGGGCGGGTGACAAGTACTGCACCGTTTCCGACATTTTGTTTTTTCAATTTCGCCAACTCACCCGAGACCGTGCCTTCCGCGTATTCTTGAAGATCCATATCAAGGGTAGTTGTAACACGAAGACCTCCTTGTTCAACCAGTGTGTCCCCGTATTTATCAGCCAGAAGTTCTTTTACCCAGAGAGAAAAATGAGGAGCGTTAAACTTTTGCGGTTCGGCGAATTTCAGTTCTTGTGATTTGGCCTCATCTGCATCCTCCTGCGTTATCTTCCCGTCCTCGACCATACGGGCAAGAACAATTTCCTGTCTTGATTTAGCGATCTCCGGATGAGCCCCAAAGGGAGAGTATTTTGTCGGTGCTGCGGTAATTCCTGCCAAAAGTGCAGCTTCTGCAAGAGTAAGATCCTTGGCATCTTTATCAAAATACAATTCACTTGCGGATCCTATTCCGTAAGCGGTGGAACCATAAGGAATCTGATTAAAATAAAGATCAAGGATTTGCTCTTTGGAATACAGTATTTCGACGATAACCGTAATTACCAATTCCCGCATCTTTCTTTTGACGGTACGTTCGGGCGTCAGGAGTACATTCTTCACCAGTTGTTGCGTTAAAGTTGAACCGCCCTGCAGCTTTTGCTTGAAAAGCGTGTTATAGGCAGCACGCGTAATACCGGAAATTGAGAAGCCGTGGTGTCTGTAAAAATCCTTGTCTTCAATTGAGATTGTGGCGTCAATGACGTAGGACGGCAGTTCGTCAATATTAACGGGTGAGCTTCTTTTATCGGCATATATCTCGTATATTAGTTCTCCGTTACGATCATATAATTTTGTGGAAACCGGAACCTGTGATTTCAGTAGTTTTGTAGGAAGGGGAAGTCCCCAAAAAAGCCACGTTGTGAAGGCAACGACTGCAGTCAATAGACCACAGGCGATAATGATGCGGAATTTTTTATTATGCAAAAAAGATTTCCGCGGGATTCTTGTCTTTAGCTTTTTGTTAATTACTTCGCTTGTCCGTAGCTTCATACGAAGGAGAGCTTTCTGCTTTTTGTTTACTGTTTTCTTGTTTTTTGCTTTCTGCTTTCTGTTTACTGCTTTCCCCAACATACGATATACAACATTCAATATACTTTTTAATTTCTTATTGCTTTCTACTTTTCGCTTTTCGATCCCTGTTTTTTGTTTATGTCTTTCTTTCTTCTTCATGTTGCATATTATATTACATTGTGACACGGATTTTCTTTTACGCTTTCTTTTTGGTCATTAGCGATTTCTTCAAAACAACTTCAAAATAATTTGCTATTATAAGTATATGGTTGAGGAATTGGAGAAAAGGGTCTGGTGGAGTTATGTTCATTCCGACATAAAAGAGCTGTTAATGCAATCTCTTCTTTTGGTTGAAACAGCACAAAAATGGGAAACAAATTTTTCAGAAACATTTGGGAGGGGGGTTGTGCAAAAAGAGGGGTTTCACGACTACTCATTTATCGTTTTCCCGGCTGCAAAAGGCTACGAGGGATTTTTGAAAAAATTATTTCTTGACCTCGGTTTTATTTCCGAAAACGATTATTACGGAAAACATTTCAGGATCGGTAAGGCCCTTAATCCTTCGCTGGAGAAGGAGCTGCGGGAAAAAGAAGGCGTATACGACAGAATCAAAGAACTTTGTAACGGAGAGGATCTTGCAAATAAGCTTTGGATGTGTTGGAAAGAATGCAGAAATCTTTTGTTCCACTGGTTTCCCAACGAGAAGAACGCCGTCACTTTAACCGAAGCCAAAGATAGGGTAAATTTAATAATAGAAACAATAGACATGGCGTTTGAAGAATGCGAAATGGAGAAAGCTTAAAGCTAAAAGCTTAAAGTTCAAAGTTTCAGATTAAAGCTAAAAACTTTTCAGTTTTAAGTTTTTGTTTTGAGTTTTGACTTTTGAGTTTTAAGTTATATTTGTTTATGGATAAACAATCAACAACATATAAACATAAAGGTTTGGCAACACCTCTTATATATTTTATTTATTTATTTATAGTCTGGTCTTTGTATCGCGCAAATTTCAAATTTTCCGATACAACTGAAGAACTTTATATAAAACCCATCGTCTGGTTTCTGCCCTTTTTTTATATTATCCCTAGGGAAAAACTGAAGCTTTCGGATCTTGGTATCACATTAAAAAATTTATTCCCTTCAGTATATATTTCAATTGCCCTTGGTGTTGGATTTGCCTTTTTAGGTCTTATTGCCAATATCACGAAATATAAAGGATTGGAATTTAATGCAAATATAGGATCTCTCTTTTTTGGAGGAGCTATAGTTCTTTCGTTTATTACCTCCTTAACGGAAGAAATTGTTTTCCGCGGGTATCTTTTGAGCGATATGGTGCGAAAGCTGAAAAACGAATACTCGTCAATAATTCTCACAACGGTTTTATGGACCTTGATCCACATGCCGATAGCTTATTACCAATGGAGTCTCAGCGGAATTCAGTTTGCCGTTTTTTTACTTCTGACGTTTGCTTATGGGTTCGGTGCATCGGTTTTATTTTTAAGAACAAAAAATATTGCTGCCCCTGTTATTCTTCATGTATTATGGGAATGGCCGATTATTCTTTTTAGGTAGAAACTAGCAACTAGGCACTAGTTGGGAATAGTGAACAATAAGCGGTAAATAATAACGGGAATTTGATTTGAGCAACTGGTGGGCGTATAGTAAGAAATAGTATGTTTCGGAAAGCTTTGGTCTATTCCGCTGTTATTATTTTTGCCTTAGGGATACTTTTTACGTCTGTTTTTCGATCAGCTGCTGTTAGATTTGAAACAAATCATATAAAAACCCCTTCTGCTCTGGCGGAGGAAGACATAAATATTGAGTACAGCCTTGCATATCCGGGCAGTATTTTGCCCGACAGTGTGCTCTGGCCCGTTAAGGCAATACGCGACAGGATGTGGATTGCTTTGACTCCCGACAAACTAAAAAAGATTGAACTTAAAATTCTTTTTGCCGACAAACGCCTCGGTTCGTCAATACTTCTTTTTGAACGCGGGAAAAATGAAAATGCTGTGTCAACTTTGACTAAAGCCGAAAAATACCTTGAAGAGGCATCTTTATATGAAGAAAGTTTAAGAAAGGAGAAAGGGATATTTTCGCAGGATGTATCTTCGCGTTTGGCGTATGCTTCCCTTAAGCATTATGAAGTCCTTTCCGAATTGGAATTAAAAGTTCCGGATGATATACGGCCGACAATTGTTCTTTACAAGAACATTCCCATAAAAACATTTGAACGGGCCAGAAATTCCCTTCTGGAGAAAGGATCACGGGTACCGAATAACCCGTTCGATTGGCAATAAATTATTTCTTTGAGGAATGTCTATCATCATGCTTCGGAGTATATGGCGTTAATCTTATAATAATTCCACATGAATTTTCGGTAATTGACATATTTTCAGCTTCATGGCGTGCGGAAAATGCCGTAATTTGATACAGTTACTTATAGTTGACTAAAGACAGGTAGTGTATGAACATCACAACCAGTACAACGGGTAGTACTTTTCGTTTTCATATATGAAAAGCTTGAATGAAATCCAAGCAAACTCTAAGCACTAAACCCTAAATTCTAAACAAATACAAAATAACAAATATAAAAATTCACTTAAAGAAAAGTTAAATGCATTTGATATTGAAAAATTTCGATTTGTTTAGGATTTAGAATTTATAAATTAAGGTATGCGTTGTCCATTTTGTACAGCAAACGATACACAGGTTTTAGAGTCGCGCATGGTTGATGAAGGAAAATCTTTGAGAAGAAGAAGGGAATGTTTAAAATGTAAAAAAAGATTTACAACTTACGAGAAGATTGGCGGATCAGCAATGTGGGTTGTAAAAAAAGACGGCAGGCGAGAACCTTATGACAGAGAGAAGATCAAAAAGGGAATATTACGAGCCGTTGAGAAAAGACCCGTTTCAATGGATTTGGTTAACGATATCGTGGATAGGGTGGAGAGGGAGATGTTGAGAAAAGAAAAAGAGGAGGTTTCCAGTAAAGCTATAGGTATTGCAATACTGAAAAAATTAAAAAGAATCGACAAGGTGGCGTGGCTTCGGTTTGCAAGCGTTTATCTGCAGTTTGAGGATTTGGAGGATTTTGCACGCGCGATCAAAGAGTAGAAGCACACAGGAAGAAACAGGATTATGACAGGAAAACGCAGGGAAAAATCCGGTGTTATCCGCCATTCTTCCCGATTTATCCCGTGTACTTTGTGATTTTAAAATTATGAAAATAAAAAAGTTATCAAAAACTTTGGGTTCAAAATACAACAGTATTCGTCATCTTGTAACAGTTCATGAGGGCACTTCCTTAACGGGGATAAGAAAACAGTTGTTTCTTGACAGATATTCTCTAAAAAACGAGAAAGGAAAACCAATGGAAAAATACCCCGAACAGATGTGGCATCGTGTATCCTTTGCGCTTGCTCAAGCGGAAAAAACCTCCAAAGAAAAAAAAGTATGGGAAAAGAATTTTTATGAAGCCATGGTGGACTTTAAATTTTGTCCGGCCGGAAGATTTTTGACGGCAGCAGGCAGCGGTTCCAATGCAACAATGATTAATTGCTTTGTTATACCAAACCCTCAGGATACGAGAGGCGGAATTATAAAAACTTTGGAGCAGGTCACGGAAATTAGCGCACGGGGCGGAGGAGTAGGTTTCAACATTTCCACGCTCAGGCCAAACGGATCATATTTAAAAAGCGTTAACGGAACAAGTTCGGGTGCTGTTTCATGGGCAAACCTTTATTCTGTTGCCGTTCATGACATTATTCAGCAGGGAGGGACAAGGCGCGGGGCGTTAATGATAATGCTTTGGGATTGGCATCCCGACATTGAAGAATTTATTTCGATAAAGAAAGAAACGGGAAAAATTGCCGGAGCCAATCTGAGCATCTGTTTGTCGGACTCGTTTATGGAGGCAGTGAAAAACGACAAAGACTGGCATTTGGAATTTCCGGATACCGATTTTGAGAAGTATAGACAAGAATGGAGCGGCGATTTGAGCGAGTGGAAAAGAAAAAGTTATCCCACAAAAATTTATAAAACAATCAAAGCGCGTGAGCTGTGGGACCGAATATGCGAATCGGCTTGGGAATCGGCCGAACCGGGTGTTGTGTATATGGACAGATACAATGATATGAACAATTCCTGGTATTTTGAAAAAGTAATTGCAACAAACGTATGCGGTGAACAGGGATTACCGGCTTGGGGGGTATGCAATTTAAGTTCACTTAATCTGTCTGCCTTTGTTAACGGAGATGTATTTGACTTTGATGATTTTACTAAGACTATTAAAGTGGGAGTGAGATTTTTGGATAATGCAGTTGATTCGGAAAATTATCTTTACCCCGAAATCGAAGAGACACAAAAAAGAGAAAGAAGACTTGGTCTTGGAACAATGGGACTTGCCGACATGCTCATTAAATTGAAGATTCGCTACGGCTCGGAAGAATCATTAAAACTTATAGAAAAAATTTACAAAACCCTTCGTGATACATCTTATGACTGCTCAAGTGATTTAGCAAAAGAGAAGGGTGTTTTTCCTGCTTACAACAAAGAGAATTTTCTTCGGGGTGGTTTTATTAAAAATTTGCCGAAGGAGATCAGACAAAAAATTCGCCGTCAGGGTATTAGAAATTGTTTTCTGACAACGGAAGCTCCGACCGGAAAAATAGCACTTCTTGCAGGAGTATCTTCGGGAATAGAACCTGTTTTCTCATTCTCCTATATTCAGAAAGACCGGTTGGGGGAGAGGACGATGTATCATCCGCTCTATCAGGAATGGATAGAAAACAACGGAAAGGAAAATATCCCGTCCTACTTTGTAACTGCCGACAATTTATCCCCTGATGAGCACGTAAAAATTCAGGCATTAATACAAACCTATACCGATTCTTCTATCAGTAAGACCGTGAACGCTCCGAAGTCTCACACAGCGCACGATGTAAAGAAGCTTTACATGCTTGCCTACGACACCGGATGCAAGGGAATATCTTACATGAGAGAAGGATCAAGGGAAGGGACGTTGATAAGAAATGAAAAGAAAGAGGAGAAGGCGGAATCAAAAAATGGAGTATACAAAAACGGCGAATCAAAATCGTTTTTAGCAATTTGGGAACGGCCAATTAAAGTGTCCGGTTCAACCTACCGTTTGAAAACACCTGTGGGGACAGCATTTATTACTGTAAATCATGATGAAACGGGAAGTCCGGTTGAGACATTCATTAATATCGGAAGGGCGGGCAGTGACGTGCAGGCAATGGCGGAAGCCTTAGGTCGTGTCATTTCCAAATCCTTAAGATTGGGCAGCAACTTAACCGGCAGAGAGAGAGCTGCAATTATAATAGAACAACTTCAAGGCATAGGCGGGTCAAGAAGTGTTGGTTTTGGATCGGACAGAATATTATCACTGCCGGATGCAATTGCCAGAGCCTTATCTCTGGATGTTGGAATGATTCCGGAAAACAAGAAGGAGTATAACCAGCCGGTTCAGGAGAAATTACTTATTAACGGCAATGGTCTGTCTTACAATTACGGTACAAAAGGACTGAGTGACGACAGAAATAATCAATTGTCTCTGTTAAGCCGTCATGCCGATTTTTGTCCGTCTTGCGGAAACGCAACTTTGGTTCACGAAATGGGCTGCAAGACGTGTCACGGATGCGGTTATTCGGAGTGTTGATATGAAAAAAGACAAAGATTACATAAAAGCAAATTTACCCAAATTAAAAATAAAAAAAGTAATAAAATCGGACGGACAGACACAATTATTCATTTGGAATAAAATAGTAAAAAGTATTATCTTAGCCGGCAAGGATACGATGTCCTATTCCAAAGAGGACTCAAACGCCATATTAAAAGAAGTCCTATCCAAGCTTTTAATTTTTAAGAAACCAGTCATTTCCACATTAGAAATCCGGAACATTGTTGAACCTGTCATTGCACAGAAAGGTTATTTCGAAACGGCCAGATATTATATTTTATACAAAGAAAGGAAGGAACAGTCAAAAAAAGACGAATTTATCATCCGCGAACCGGAAATGACCGGCAATGCCAGGACAACCCTTGTTGCCAGATGTTCCAAGTTGGGTGCTGACGGAAAGCCGGAAGAGACTCCGGGACAGATTTTCTGGAGAGTTGCGAAATATATCGCCAAAACAGAAATTAATTGGGGTAACGAAAAAGATGTCGAATTGGCAGCACAGGTATTTTTTAATAAAATGGTTAAGTTTAAATTTATATGCACTACCAGTGCTATGTATGAAGCCGGTAATGACCATTGTTTGCAGCAACTTTCCCCATGCTTCGTCTTGAAAATTGAAGATTCTATTTCTAAAATTTTCCAGACACTTGGCGAGGCAGCTCTCATTCAAAAAAACTTTGGAGGAACAGGATTTAACTTCAGTGATATACGTTTCAAGGGTGACAAGGTAAGAAATGTTCCAAATACCGCTTCAGGGCCTGTGGACTTTTTGCAGGTTTACAGTGCAGCCTTGTCAAAAATTATGCAGGGATCCAAAAAACACGGTGGAAATATGGGTATTTTAAATGTTAACCACCCTGACATTTTTGAGTTCATTAAAATCAAGGACGAAGACGGAAATATGAAGAATTTTAACATTTCTGTCGGTGCGACAAATGAGTTTATGGAAGCGGTCGTGGCTGATAAGAAGTTTTCTCTGGTGAATCCACGGGATGGAGTGGCGGTGAAGAAAGTTTCTGCCCGAAAACTTTTTCATGAAATTTGTGAACATGCGTGGAAAACCGGCGATCCCGGGATGGTCTTTTTAGACCGGATGGAAGAGGATAACTTCACTCCAAGCCTTGGAGTGTTAAATGCAACGAATCCATGTGGTGAACAACCTTTGTTACCTTACGAGTCATGCAACCTTTCTTCCGTTCATTTAGCAAACCATTTAATCAGGAAGAATGGCGGATGGGAAATTAACTGGGAAGAGTTGGGAGATACGGTTAAAACACTTGTCCGTTTTTTGGACAATATGATTGAAACAAACTACTATGTTTTACCCGAAACCGAAAAAATCGTAAAGTACGGAAACAGGAAAATAGGTTTGGGAATGGTAGGTTTTGCGGAAACACTTTTTAAATTGAATATTGCCTATAACAGCCCCGACGGTGTACGGATTGCGGATAAGATTGCAAAATTTGTTAAACGCAAAGCCGAAGAAGCTTCGCTTGAATTAGCCAAAACTCGCGGTGTATTTCCCAATTGGGACATATCGACCTACAAAGGATCCGCAGAGAAATATCGTAATTGTACGATGATTACTATTGCTCCAACAGGTACAGTATCGATGATTGGAGATACAACAAGCGGTGTCGAGCCAAGTTTTGCCCTTGTTTATACAAGGAGTTCTTTCTATAACGAGGATCACAAGAATAGATCTACCAGAAAACTTTATTATATTAATCCGGTTTTTGAGGAAATATTAAAAGAAAAAAATCTGTTTAGTGATACGTTGATCGAAAAAATTATCAAAAATCACGGTTCAATTCAAAATGTACCCGGACTTCCCGGTGACATCAGAAAAGTTTTTGTTACAACACACGACATTGATCCCCAGTGGCATGTAAGAATACAGGCAGCGTTTCAGAAATATGCCGATAATGCTGTGTCAAAAACCATAAACTTCAGAAACACGGCGACGGTTGAGGAGGTTGAGAAATCGTACATGCTGGCATGGAAACTCGGATGTAAGGGCATTACGGTTTACAGAGATGGCAGCAAGGAGGATCAAGTAATAAATACCGGTGAAAAGTATAAGCCCGAATTGGAGAAAGAAGAAAAAAACTGCCCGGAGTGCAAAGGAGTTTTGGAATTTGAGGGAGGATGTAGAAGTTGCAAAGAATGCGGGTGGAGTAAGTGCAGGCTTTAAATTATCAACATGAAGCAACCAGCCAAATACGTTATCAAAGCGAGCGGAATAAACGAGCCGTTTGACGGAGAGAAAATTTTCCGGAGTATCTTTCTTGCAGCACGGAATGTCGGAGGAAAGGACGAAAAGACGGCACTTTCCTTAAGGAACGAGGTTTTGACTGTTTTGAAGGAAAAGTACGCTGTCGGTGAAAACATAAAAACTTCGGAAATCGGCGAAATTGTAGAAAAGGTTCTTATTGAACGCGGTCACGCAAAAACAGCGAAAGAATTTATCAGATACCGGGAGAACAAAAAACATTTGAGACAGGATAAAGAATCGCTTGGGGTGAAGGACGATATTGGACTTTCTTACAATACTTTATACATTCTTAAGTCACGTTACCTTAAAAAAAACGAGAAGGGGGAGATTTTGGAAACACCACGGCAAATGTTTGAAAGGGTTGCAAAATGCCTTTCCGATGTCGAAAAAACAAAAGAAAAGAGAAGTCTATGGAACAAGCGCTTTCTTGATCTGATGATGAGTTTCAAGTTTCTTCCGGGTACAAGAACGCTTGCCAATGCCGGAAAAAAATCTCCCCAGCTTGCTAATTGTTTTGTCTGGCCAATCGAGGATGATATTAATTCAATTTTCAATATTCTTCACAAATCCACTTTAATTAAAAAACACGGCGGGGGATGCGGTTATAATTTCTCAATGATCCGTCCCGAGGGAGATCCGGTTGGGGGCGCTCCAAACCTGGCTGCAGGGCCGGTAAAACTGATCGAAATGTTTGATCTTATGACATCCCTGTTCAAACAGGAGGGGAAATATGAAAGCGGAAACATGGCAATATTGAATTCGAGCCACCCCGATATTTTTAATTTTATTTCCTCGAAGCAAAACGACGGCTATCTTTCAAAAACAAACATTTCGGTTGGTGTTACCGATGAGTTTATGCAAAAAGCGCAAAACGGTGATAACTGGGACCTTATAAATCCAAGAACGGGTGAAGTCGTGAATAAAGTTAAAGCAAATTCGATTCTTGAACTAATGGCCCAAATGGCGTGGCAAACGGGAGATCCGGGAATTATTAATTTATCCGCAATAAACAAAGGAACGGCACTATCCAATCCGCTTCTCGGAAAACAGGGGCTTTTAATGACGACCAATCCCTGCGGAGAGGTTCCTTTATATCCATACGAGTCCTGTAATCTGGGATATATAAATTTTACCAAATTTGTGATACATGGTCCGCCGGACGGCGGATTTGATTTTGAAGGATTGCAGAAGACAATGAAGACAGCGGTGCGGTTAATGGATAATGTAATTGATGCTTCATGGTTTCCGGTACAGGAAATTTCCGAGGCAGTAAAAAAACACAGAAGGATCGGAATCGGCTGTGTCGGCTGGGCGGAAACGCTTGCCATGATGGAAATACCCTATGACAGTGTCGAAGCCTTTAATCTAGCCGAAAAAGTCACGCAGACGATGTATCAGTCGGGCTTTGAGGCTTCGGTGCATTTGGCAAAAGAAAAGGGAGCATTTCCGCTTGTTAATAAATCAATTTGGGCGGAAAGGAAGGACAAGCCAAGAAATGTAGCTCTCTTAACTTTCCCGCCATCAAGCGGAAATGCAGTCATTTGTGAGACTTCTTTCGGGATAGAACCCTTTTTTGCACTTGCATATGAACAAAACGTCTTGGACGGGATGCGGTTAAAAAACACAGTCGGCATTTTTACGAGAAAGCTTAAAGAATACGGCGTTTACAGCGACAGTCTTATTCAAAAGGTGGTTCAGAATCATGGAAGTGCGCAGGGTATAACCGAGATTCCGAAACATCTTCGGAATGTTTTTAAAGTGGCACACGATATTGACTGGCGCGATCACATCAGAATGCAGGCTGCTTTTCAGAAGTGGACAGACAACGCGATAACAAAAACAATTAATATGCCTTCTCACGCAACACCCGACGATGTCGAACAGGCGTACATTTTGGCCTGGAAACTGGGTTGCAAAGGCCTTACCGTTTACCGCGATAAGGCAAAAAACAACCAGGTTTTTGAGTTCGGGTCGTCGGAAAGAACCCTTCCCTCATTGAGAAAATGTCCCACATGTAATATTTTACTGGTCAGGGATAATAAATGCTTCAAATGCAAAAAGTGCGGGTTTAGTACATGCGAACTTTAGAGAAACGGTATTAGGATACTACGATATTACGATATTAGGAGAGGGCACAGGATAGAAAGAAAGATACTGGGATACTAGGATATTACGATATTAGGATATTGAGATATTAGGAGAATGAAAATAAAAACATTTCAGGATTTGGATGCTTGGAAAGAGGCGCATAAGTTAACACTTATGATTTACAAGTATTCCGGGAGTTTTCCAAAGTCGGAAACTTTTGGATTGACTTCACAAATCAGACGTGCCGTTGTTTCCAATGAATCTTGTATAGCAGAAGGATTCTCCAGATACCACTACAAAGACAGGTTGAATTTCTATTTCGATGCCAGAGGTTCACTTTCAGAGGTTCAAACACAGTCGTTAATTGCCAAGGATTTAGGATACTTATCCAATGAAGGGTTTGAAGAGATAATGAAACAATCCGAAAAATCGGGGGTTATACTTGGCGGACTTATTCGTTCAACCGAGAAGCTTTCCCACTCGTAATATCGTAGTATTCTAATATCTTAATATCTTGATATCTTTATATTTATGGTTATTTATACAAAAACCGGCGATGACGGAACAACGGGACTTTTCAGAAAAGTTGACGGAAAATCGGTCCGTGTTTCAAAATCGTCATGCAATACCCGGGCAATCGGAGCGGTTGATGAGATTGATAGTTTTTTGGGAATTGTTATAGCGGAAACTTCTGATGAAAAATTGAAGGTAAAACTAAGGCTGGTTCAAAATAATTTACTGACAACGGGTTCAATTTTAGCAGGATCAGATTTGAAATTAGAAAGTAAAGAAACAAGAAAATTGGAAGAGGAAATAGACGAAACCGATAAAATACTGCCGAAACTTTCAAATTTTATTTATCCGGGCGGAAGTCCGGTTGCAGCAAGGCTTCAGTATGCAAGGACACTGGCCAGAAGAGCGGAGAGAGAAGTGGTGGGATTAAGTGAGGCGGAAAAGGTTCCGGCGGGGGTTTTGAAATACCTTAATCGCCTGTCGGATTATTTGTTTGTATTGGCCAGATGGGTGAATTGGGAAAAGGGGATTAGAGAAAAGAAGTGGATAAAGTGAAATTATAAAAATACGAATCAATCTACAACATCAACTTTTTCGGGATCGGACAGGTGTCCGCGAGCAACAGACCTACTCATAAACGTTCCATCGGGTTTTGAAGGGTAAACGACTGTGAGAGAGTGATCGTCCGGATTGGGAACAAAACGAATACTTTCTGCACCATCTGCCGAATTATTTACTGCATGTTCTGTTAAAAATTCTTGCGCGTGTTTACACCAATCACAATGAACGCTTCCGTCCCCACTATCGCACGTTCCCCTGCTTGGTCTGGAAGGTACACTATGCTGATATTTCACATTGCGGGAAACATCGCAAAGAAGAACCTTATTTGATTTATCTGTGCCACCTTTTGTGATTTCCATATACAAATAAGAATTTTCAGTATTTTACTTCTTCTTCTTCTTTGTCAAATGGGTGTATTGACTTATTATATACACCTATGGTATGGTGTATGTATATGAAAAGGTATCAGGTATATTTGGAGCCGCAAAGTGTTAAGATTTTGGACGAAGCGTCAAAATTAATCGGATTTACAAGGTCGGAAGTGATAAGAGAGGCAGTAGATGGCGCTTCTTCCAGAGTGGGGAAAATGCTTTCATTAAACAGCCGTAAAATTCCCAGTGATTATTTATGGCTTGAGAAGATTATCGGTTCTGTTTCAACAGGCAGAAAAAAAGTAAATTTGTCTGAGAATGTGGATGAAATTTATTACAAATGAAAATATTTATTGATTCCGGTGCATGGCTTGCTTTGGAAAATAAAAATGACATAAACCATCTTCAGGCAAAGAAGTATATTAATATAATTACGAAAGTACGCCCGCTTTTTTTTACGAATAATTTGGTATTGTCTGAAGTATTTACCCGTCTAATTTATGATGCCGGTCTATATGCGGTAATTGATTTTAACGATGCTGTAAACAAAGGGGCAATGCTTAATTTACGGGTAATGGAAATATCGGAATTGGAAAATAGTTTTGTGTTCGAAGAACTCAAGAAATACGATGACAAAAAATTATCATTTACCGACGGTTCAATTGTTTATCAATTTAAAAAATACAGGTTTGATGAGATTTTTACATTTGACCACCATTTCAAACAGATCGGACTAAAAACGAATTTGGATTAATTATCTTATCGGATTATTTGTTTATGCTGGCGAGGTGGGTGAATTGGAAAGAGGGGGTTGGGGAGGAAAAGTGGGTGGTTTGAAGGTTAACAACCTTGAAGTGAATACGGTTTTCTGCAAAGATAGCAAAGAAGTAGTAATCCTAGGAAATTTTATTTCCAATTTGCTGTACTACCTTTTTGATCTTTTCTCCCAAAGTTGGTTTGTGGGTGTATTTATGGCCGCCATTTTTTTCATTTAAACGACAACTTTCACATACTCTGCTGTTAAACCAAGGACTGCATGTGAGAGTGAAACCCTCTCCTGTTCCTGAATATTCTATAGGCCATGGTTTTTGTTCTTCCGGTTTCGGATAAGCATAAGACCAATCTTCGCCTCTTTTCCGATGTTCATCTAAACAACCCAAGACAGGACATCCTGGAGGCGCATATTTTTTAAGGTGATGCTCTTGACCAGCCGGTGTATCTGCGGAAACCAATATGTACTCTATACTCATGAAATAATTATGGGGCATTGTACTACTACTACTTCTTCTTTGTCAAATTGCGCAAGCAAATAGTTGATTAAGTTAATTGAGTTAATCAAGTTGATTGAGTGATCAAGAAATTGATAGTTAAAGGTGATAAATCAATAAAGAAGAGATTTTATCATTAGTTCAAGAAGACCCCGCCCAGCGGGGGATGAATTGAACCAGACAATCCAAACGCGAGGCGTTTGAAATGATATATGTACCACGGCTTCAGCCGTGGGAATCTATCTTCGTCAATCGAGGTTAGAATAATAATAAGTAGTAACAATATAGCCATATAGCCATATAACAATTTGATAATTTTGGTTATAATGAATTAGCATGTCCACCGATGTTGAAAGGGAACAGCATTCCCCCGGACCGCCTTTAATTAAAGAAAGACCGACCGATGTTGAAATTCCGCCGGAGCTGGAACGTGGAGGTATTGTACAAAAAGTTCCCAGCCAGTTTCAGGCACAGGTCAACGACGATTCGGGGAAGCCTCTGATCCAAACACCGCAAACTCAAACGGTGACGATTCAGATACCGGCTTCTCAGCAGCAGCTCGAAGATTGGTCGAAGGGCGATTCGGAAAATGCAATAACCTGGTTTGCGGTATTCTGGATCAGGCTAATCAAGAAAGCGATTCATTTCGGTTGGAGAATGATTAAAAAGATTACAAGCCCTAAAGAAAATTCTGTTTAGGAATTTCAAAAATTACCAACGAAAGAATTTTTTATTGGAAATTAGTACTCATTTATAATTTGTACGTATTTGTGAAGATAGATATATGTATAGCGAAATAGATATAATCCTAATATTTTTAGCAATATTGTCTCTTTTTATTTTCTTTGCTGCCGTTGCGGTTTTTTTTATTTTTACGAATATCAAACATCGAAACAGAGAAGAAGAATCGATAGACTCGGTTTTACTGCAGGTGGCAGTTCATAAAAATAATGAGATAAAAATTGATGCGATGGAGCAGATGTTTTCCGCGCTTTATTCAATAAAAGAAGGCGGTTGGAAACAAAAATATAAAACACAGCCAACGATTTCTTTCGAGATTGTTGCCAAAAAGGAAGATATCCGTTTTTACGTTTGGACACCGAAAAAATTTCAGGACATGATAGAAAAACAGATTCACGGAGCGTATCCCGATGCAGACGTGACCGAAGTACAGGAATACAATATCTTTACGGAGGAAGGAAAGGTTGCCTATAAGGCATTTCAACTGGCAAGGGACAACTACTTTCCGATGAAAACATATAAAGAATTGCCCACCGATCCTATGTCGGTTATAACTGCAGCATTGGCAAAGATGGGCGATGGTGAGTCAGCTGCAATTCAAATACTCATTTCTCCCGCAGAAAATAACTGGAGTAAAGCCGGATCCGGCTTTATTTCTTCAACGAAGAAACAGGAGGCAGATCCGGAGAAAGCAAAGTTTTCCGTTCCCGCGAAAACGCTTGAGGCGGTGGAAAACAAAATATCCAAATCTGGTTTTGACACATCAATCAGGATTGTTGTTGTTGCCAACAACAAAGAGACGGCAAAATCCCACCTGTCGAATATCAGCAGTGCATTTGCACAATTTAACGGAGATCTTAATTATCTTAAAGGGAGAAAGGTAAGACAAAAAGGCGCTTTTATTGAAGACTTTATTTACCGTTACCACCCAATGTTTCATATCATGGGAAATAAAAAAACAATACTTAATTCCGAGGAACTTGCGTCGATATATCATTTTCCCAATAAAACGATTACAACACCCCATATACATTGGGTTTATTCAAAAACCGCACCTGCCCCGGCCAGAATTCCTCAGACGGGAACGTATTTGGGATTAAGTTCATACCAGGGAACAAAACGGCCGGTTTACATTACCGATGAAGACAGAATGAGGCATATGTATATTGTCGGAAAAACCGGTGTCGGAAAGTCGGAGCTATTAAAAGATCTTGTAATTCAGGACATACGAAACGGCGAGGGAGTGTGTTTTATCGATCCGCATGGAGACGCGGTAGAGGAACTTTTAAATCTCATCCCGCCGGAACGGGCCGAGGATGTTATTTATTTCAACCCTTCCGACACGGAAAGACCGATGGGGTTAAACCTTCTTGAAGCCAAAACGGAAGATCAGAAGCACTTTGCATCCACTTCCGTCATAAACATGATGTATAAGCTTTTCGATCCCTATAAAACCGGTATTGTGGGCCCTCGTTTTGAACATGCAGTAAGAAATGCAATGCTGACGGTTATGAGCGAGGATGGCAACACTTTTATCGAGGTAATGAGGGTTTTGACAGACTCGCGCTATGTGCAGGAACTGCTGCCTAAAGTGAAGGATCCGATTGTCCGGCGTTACTGGACCGACCAGATTGCACAGACGTCCGATTTTCATAAATCTGAAGTTTTGGACTATATTACTTCAAAATTCGGAAGATTTGTTACAAACAAGATGGTGAGGAATATAATCGGCCAATCCCAGTCATCTTTCGATCTCCGCCGGGTTATGGATGACGGAAAGATTCTCTTTATCAATCTCTCAAAAGGTACGATCGGGGAGGAGAACTCCAGCTTTTTGGGGCTTATTTTGGTTCCAAGAATTCTTATGGCAGCAATGAGCAGGACAGACGTACCTAAAGAGCAAAGACGTCCGTTTTATCTTTATGTTGATGAGTTCCAAAATTTTGCAACCCCTGATTTTGCTGTCATTCTCTCCGAAGCCAGAAAATATGCTCTGGCACTTTGTGTTGCAAATCAGTTTATCGGACAGGTGGAGGAAGAGGTTAAAAACGCCGTTTTCGGGAACGTCGGCACGATAATTTCTTTTAGAATCGGAACTACGGACGCGAGTTACCTTCAGCATGAATTTACACCCGTTTTTGCCGAAGACGACCTTCTTAACATTGAAAAATATCACGTCTATGTCAAAACTACGGTAAATAATGAACCCGTTCCGCCATTTTCAATGGATCTTTTCCGCGATGTTGAGAAAATAAAGGCTATGGAAAATCCGAAGGTGGCCGAAATCATACGCGAAATGAGCAGACTTAATTATGGGCGCGACATTCGGCTTGTTGAAGCAGAGATTGCAAGAAGATCAAAACTATAGAATTTCCAATAAGTACCAATAAATACAAATAAATACAAATTTCTTATTGGGAATTGGTGGACATTTGAAATTGGTATATATTTGTGAAGATTTTTCCTCCCTTGCGATTTTTTTTATAAAGTAGTAAATTTCTCATCATGGCTACGCTTGGTATTATCGGTTGGGGAATAGTAGGCAAGGCTACCGGAACGGGTTTTGGCAGGAAACATAAAATTCTGTGGAACAATAAGACCGATAAAGGATCGACTCCGGTCGGGGAACTCTGCGAAAAGTCCGACTTTATTTTTCTTTGTCTTCCCACACCGATGAAAGCGGATCACACAGGTATCGATCTTTCCATAATGGACAAGGTTGTTGACGGGATAGCTCCTCTACTGGCCGGAAAGAACATTCCCGTAATTGTTAAATCAACTGTGATTCCGGGCACAACCGCCAAATACGCAAAGAAATATCCGAAAGTGGATTTTGCCATGAATCCGGAATTTTTAACCGAAATCAATGCTCCATGGGATTTTTTACACCCGGACCGTATTGTCATCGGTGCCTTTAACGAAGATGTTGCCAACAGAATTGCCCGTCTTCACCGTGACGTAATGGGCTATAAAGTGAAAGTTTATATAACCGACCCGACATCGGCTGAGATGGTGAAATATATGAGTAATACTTTTATGGCAACCAAAATAATTTTTGCCAATGAAATGGCGGAACTGGCAAAGAAATTGGGGGTTAATTATAACGAAATTGCAGAGATGGTAGGTGCCGATCCGAGAGTAGGTAAGGCATTTTTGAAGGCGTCTCCGTTTGGAGGTTTTGGTTTGAAATGTTTCCCCAAGGATACCGTAGCCATTTTGGGACACGCCAAAAAATTAGGTGTTGACCTTTCCGTACTTCGGGCCGCATGGAATAAAAACCTCAAAATAAGAAAAGTTAAGGATTGGGAGGGGATAAGGGGAGCGGTGAACAATAATTTGTGAATACAAATTGTTGAGAGATGAAGATATTAAGATACTAGGATATTAGGATATTGGGAGGAAAAACAATAAACAGGAACAGAAATTGGTTGAGAGAAAGTAGAAATTAGTAATGGAAAATTGAAAATAGAAATTTGAGTACCATTTTCCAATCTCTATTATCCATTACAATTTTCTGATTTCTACTAACCATTTTCGTTTTACGTATTTCGTATCTCGCATTTCGTATCACGTACCGCGTTTGTCAAAGTAACCAAGTAACTATCAACAAATTTTCAACCTCGTGTTAAGTTTTTACACATCTCTTGATATAATAACCTCACGGCTCGGTAACTCAGTGGTTAGAGTGCCTTTCTTATGACAGAAGTTGAGGGCGTGTAGCTCAGCGGTAGAGCGCTACTCTTATGGCAAACGGAGTTTGACATGTCAATAAATTTAAGGGCTGATAGCTCAGTGGTAGAGCGCTACTCTTATAAAGTAGATGTCGATGGTTCGAACCCATCTCAGCCCACAGGAAATTTATTGCCATAAAGTAGATGTCCATGGTTCGATCCCATGCACGCCCACAATCTCAATTTCTGACATGTCAGATTAGTATCTGTCATAAAATGGAAGTCGATGGAGAGTAACCCAAGTCAGACTTGGTCGAACCCATCCCGGGCCACAAATATGTTGAAAATAAAAAACGGTTTATTGGCGTGTGGCTAATTTGTCTAATTTGGCTGATTATCTGAATTTGACTAATTTGTCCGATTGGGCTAACTTGAGATAATGGGAGGATATAAAGAACTTCTGGTTTATCGAACTTCAGTTACGATCTACGATTTAACAAACATTTTTTGTGAAAGATTTTTGTCTCACCCAAAATTCAAAAGAACCGTTGAGCAGATGATTCAAGCCGCAAGAAGCGGCAAGCAGAATATTGTTGAAGGTTCAAAAGAACTTTCAATAGCCAGCGACATTATGCTTAATAGTGTCAGCAGAAGTTCATATTCGGAACTTTCGGAGGATTATGAGGATTTTTTAAGGATGAGGAATTTGCCGGTATGGGACAAAAACGACCCGCGGGTGTTAAGAATACGGAGTTTTAAAGAAAGCGTTGGTAAACCAACTACTTTGGATGATTTAGCCGATTGGACAGGATTGGATTTTAACAACCCCGAAAATTTTGCAAATTTAATGATTTGTTTGTGTTACAAGCAGGGTTATCTTTTGGACAAACTGCTGAAGTCAAAACAAGAAAAGTTTGTGAAGGAAGGTGGATTTCGTGAAAATTTGTACAGAAAAAGAAGTAACTACAAATTAGGCAAATTGGACTAATTTGACTAATTGGGCTAATTTATTGGGTTTACAACTCCACCAACTCCTGTTTCTTGCCCGATTGGGTGATTTGGGCAAGCTGAAGATATCTTTCCGTCGTTGAGAGTCTTTTGGGGCCCGAAACACGGGAAAGAAGAATAAGATCCACGCCGGCTTTTAAGTTTTGTACGACAAAAGTAGTGCGGAGATCGTTTACGGTGTATCCGGGAATTTCGGCTTTTTGGAAATATCTGTCGATAGCTGCTCTGATATTTCTTATGGCAAGAGGTTTTCCGTTTTTACTTACGAATACATAGGGAGACTTGGTATCCGGCCTCTCGTTAAGATACCTGTCGAGGGCAGCCTTTGCCGATGCATTGAGAGGAATTTCCCGAGCTTCCTGAGTTGCATAAGCCTCAATTTTAAGGATGTGGTTTTTGCAGTTTTCCCTTTTAAGTCCGGCTACTTCAGAAATTCTCAATCCGGCCTCTAAGATCAATTCAATTATTGCAGCTATCCTGGCGTCGTTTCGGACCACATCCCGCAAGGCTCTGTATTCAATGGCAGATAAAAATTTCGGCATAGTTGACTCGATTTTGGGGTGAGAAACTGAAGACGACGGATCTTTGGGAGATATTTTGTTGTCGGTCAAAAACCTGAAAAACGTTTTTACGGCATTTAGTTTTCTCGAAACGGATTTCGGCGTATACTTGTTGGCTAGCAGCGTATCACGGAACCCTTCAATGTCGGATGCTTCTACATCTTCGGTCAATACTTTACCTTTCTCTGTGAGAAATGAAACCAGCTGATCGAGGTCTGCTTTGTACGCCAATACTGTCGATGGGGATCTTTTATTATCCTTGAGGTGTTGTATGAATTTGGGCAAAAGGTCTTTAAGAACAACCTGCGTCATATTATATAATGTCTTTAGACTTATTTTGGAGACCTAACCCTTAAAAAATAAGCTATCGGACAGTATATTATCACGTCGTATGGCACTTGGTCAATATTATGAGACAATATAGTCTAATCAAAAATAATTCAGAAAAACGTTCGTCTGCGGTTAAAGAGAAGATCTTATCCATCGCTTTTCTCGTTTCTTTAGTGATGTTTTTAAGTTCTTCCGTGCGTACTTTCAAGAGACTGAGAAATATTGACGAGGAAGCGGACATAAAAGAAAGAGAACTGGTTGAACTTCGCGACAGGGAAGCCCAATTAAAGAGTAAATATGAAGAGATTACAAGTGACGATTATATTGAAAAGCAGCTTCGTAATCAACTGAACATGACAAAAGAAAATGAGCTGATTCTGATCTTACCGCCGGATGAGATTTTGGTTAAACTTGTGCCCAAGGATGAAATTATTAATGAGGACAACACGGTACCAAATTGGAGGAAGTGGGCAGAGATTTTTTTTCAGAAAAGCAGTTTTTAAATTTCTGAAAAATGTGTTGCGGGGTCAGGAGTTGAACCTGATCTGGAAGATTATGCTTATTCTGTAATCTCCAATTTCTTGCAATGAACTATACAGTTTACTGTCAAATACCAAAAGGTATTTGGGAGTGTCGGACTATGTCTTGTACATTCAGTTTATATGAACGTGCTTTGGCGTATAGTCTCTACGGATTCTACTTTCATAAAATTTGAACGTAGTCTTTCCTCGGCGTTGCCATACTCTATAAAGCTTAGGTTTCACCGATATAGCCAAATTTATCCCGCTAAGCGGGAAGCCCATTTTGAGCCTTCCGTGCAGCCGTACACTACCCCGCACATATGATTAAGTTGTTAAAATACGATTAAAATTACCAATGTATGCGAAGTTTCATCTGCTCGTCCCGTTGAATTGAGCAAAGCGAAATTTTTTCGGGACACTACCCCGCACATTTTTCCTGAATTACGAATTATGAATTAGGAATTATGGTAAAGAACAGGGTAAATTATACTTCAAGATTGAAGTTAATACAACGCTTTAGTAAAATAGGGAATGTCGGGGTAGCTCCCCGTACAGAGCTCGCTTCTCTCGAGGTTTACATCCTCGCATCGAAGTATCGCTTTTACGGGGCAGGTAATGGCAGGGTAGTCGTTTCATGACAAATTTTGCCAACGTAGCTCAGTGGTAGAGCAATCGTTTCATGGCGCAAAAAATATTGCCAAGGTAGCTCAGTGGTAGAGCGCGCGTTTCATAAGCGCGATGTCGAGAGTTCGATCCTCTCCCTTGGCACAGCAAATTTTTGCGACATACCGATTTTTCAAATCGCTATGGCAATCGCAGATCGACATGTCAAAATTCTTTTCAACTTCAGTATGTTTGCAATTATTTCGAAATTTTGGTACTATACCAACATAATTTAAAAAAGGCTGTGAAGGGATTGGTTGGGATCCCGGAGCCGGGTAGGCGATAGTCTACCACGCAAGTGAAGCGTCATCACGTCACAACGGTATGTCGGCAGACAGTCGGAGTACCGAATAATGAGGATATCTTATTCGAACTGTTTGTCGCCGATAGGCGACTTTTTTATTGGTTGGGGTAAGATATTAAAACAAGGTGGCACCGTCCTTCGCTAAAGCTGCGGAACGGCAATAAGCTTTAATTGAAGAACCCTTGTAAGATCATCATTTTGTGGTGGTTTTGCAAGGGTTTTTTGCGTTATTGGTGTACAAAAAAATATGTCAAAAGAATATGAACCAAACATTGTGAAAGGAGCCTCTTGCTCTGAGAGTGCAAATGGGTTATTAACCCTGAGCAATGTCGAAGGGCAGGGGGTACTTTGGCGAAGTAATTATAAGACCAAAAGAAACTTTATCCGAAAATCATAAACACAATTTGGCTCTTTCACTTACACCATTAACAGCAGAAGGTTTTATGAGAACCGTTACAGATGCTTTGTATAAAGATGTTTATGACCATGTGATTGATTGTGATAGATTGAGGATAGCTCAAGATAAAAACGGTAAATCGGTTGCGTTTATAGCAACAAGCTTGAGATTTTATCGAAATATGAGTGTATATCACCTTGAAGGAATTATAACGTCAGAGTCGGTGCGGGGAAATGGATTTGCGAAGACATTTTTAGAAAACGATATAAGAGAATGTGGTTCAGATGTTTTGGCTTTTCATACACAATCATTTATTATGCGAAAACTTGGAGAGAAAATTTCTCATTATGATTTTCATATGTCTGTGGAGATTGCTGAATTGATTGGAACGAGAAATTTGCAGATGTCAGAGATTGGTCCGTTTGATAGAGGACGATATGGCGGCTCGAGTTTGTATGGCGACATCAAAAAATTTGATTCGATCGCAATTAAGGGAAATGGGTTTGACCATCTGCGGGGCGATGCGATTATTTTTGCCGGATATGTAAAGGAGAGTTAATTATGAAAAATATACAATTTGTAACAGCAATACACGGAGACGAACCCATGCCTGTTTTGGCTTTGGCTTCTTCCGGAGTAAGGCAAATTATTGCGAATAAAAAAGCACTTAGTCTGGGAAAGCGGTTTATTCAAATAGACATGAACGCATCATTTGGAAAAAAGGGTAATAGTTATGAAGAAAAACGAGCCCGGGAGGTTTTATATAAGATTGACAAAAAAACCATTGTCATTGACCTTCATACATTTTCTGCCATGTCAAAACCATTTGTAATTATGGTTGATTTGAAAATGTTGAATTTTGCAAAAACCCTTGGTATCAAAGATATTGTTTATATGAAACATAATATTAAAAAAGGACATGCCTTGATTAATTATCGAAATGGCGTATCGATTGAAGTCGGAAACCATACCGACCCAAAATCGTTTGAACGAACACTTAATATAATTGAGACAATTAGAAAGAAAGGATGTATTAAAAGTAAAATCACCGTATATGAGGTTTATGATAAGATCAAAAATAAAGGCGATTATATTAACTTTCAGGTATACAATGACTCAAACGAGAATTTCTATCCTGTACTTGCCGGAGAAAATGCATATGATTTTTTTGGTTTAAAAGCTAAAATATTAAAAGATGTATGAAAGACAAAATTGAAAATAGAAGATTGCAGGAACTTCAGAAAGAACTTGATAATTTAGGTGTGGAATATGAAATTATCAAACATCCACCAATTAAAACTGTGGAGGAAGGTTTGGAGTTTTTAAATATTGGTGCCGAAGATGGTGTTTCAACACTTATTTTTAAAACCGATAAAAAATTTATTGCCGTTTTTAGGAGAGACGATCATAAATTGGATACAGAAAAAATTAAGATTTATCTCAATACCCCAGATCTTAAGATGGCTTCAGAAGATGAAATAAAAAAAGTAACAAGTGCTTTAAAGGGGGCTACTCCAATGGTCACACATTTATTAACCTTGATGGATGAGACAATTCTTGAAAGAGAATATGCCTATGGTGGAACCGGCAGCTTTGAACACGATTTAAAGATAAAACCAGAAATTTTACAGAAAGTAACCAATGCAGTTATTGGTGATTTTATTGAAGAAGGAGTAACGCAAAGAGTAGCCAAGAGGGTATTGTCCGGGATTACTCCAAGCGGGAACACGCTTCATCTTGGTAATTACGCCGGTGCAGTTAAACCCCAATTTGAATTATTGGAAAAAGGGGTTGAATCGTTTTATTTTGTTGCAGATTTACACGCTTTAACAACCGTTCAAGACAAAGATGAACTTGAAAAGTGTATTGTCAGTAACGTTTTTGACTACATTGCCTTGGGGCTTGATCCCGAAAAAGGGATTTACTTCCGTCAGTCGGATGTACCAGAACACAGTATGTTGGCAATTGTTTTAGCCAATTACGTTCCCTTTGGCTTGGCAAACCGGATGCATGCCTTTAAAGACAAACTGGCTAAAGGGGTTTCAAAAGAGGATATCAATATGGGACTTTTTAATTACCCCATATTAATGACAGCAGATATTTTGCTTTATAAACCCGACGGGGTTCCTGTTGGTGATGACCAGAGACAGCACGTTGAGTTCGCGCGCGAAACGGCAAGAAATTTCAATAGGGTTCATGGGGAGGTTTTTACGGTTCCGGAGCCGTTAATTAAAACGGGTGCCAATGGCAGAGTTGTGGGTACTGACGGAGAAAGAAAAATGAGTAAAAGTTTGGGAAATATTATTGGAATTTTTGATGACGAAACGGCAATAAGAAGACAGATTATGGGAAGCTATACGGACCCCAATAGGAAGAAAGCAACGGATCCGGGGAAGGTTGAGGGAAATCCTGTATTTATTTATCACGATATAATAAACGACGACAAAGAAGAGGTTGACGACCTGAAAACAAAATACCGGGAAGGAAAAGTTGGTGATGTAGAGGTAAAGGAGAAATTGTTTGAAGCCCATAAACGCAAATTCACCGAAGCTAGAAAGAGAAGGAATGAACTTGAGAATAATATCGATTTAGCCAGGAATATCTTGAAAAAAGGTGCCGAAAAAGCCAGACTTGTTGCAAAAGAAACGATGCGTGAAGTATACGAAGTTATTGGAATTATCAATAAATTGAACGGGTAACGTCTACAAATTTTTTCAGGGAAGAATTTGAGGTAAGTGTATGAGAAGGTTGGGCTCTGTTGAATATAGTATTTTGAATTAGGTATTATGTATGAGGAGAAAATTCGTAGGTTTTCTGATTTGAATGCCTGGAAAGAAGCTTATAGATTAGTAATATTAATTTACAAAGTTACAGAACGTTTTCCTCAAAAGGAGATATATGCACTTGTTTCTCAAATGAGAAGGGCTGTCGTTTCAGTTTCAAGTAATGTTGCAGAGGGTTTTAGTAGACGGACGAGAAAGGAAAAAATTCAGTTTTATACTATGGCTCAGGGGTCGTTAACCGAGCTTCAAAATCAAATAATTATTGCCCGTGGAGTAAATTATCTTGATATGCACAATTTTGAGGTTTTAGATAATCAGACGATTGTTGTTCATAAACTAATTAATGGTTTAATAAAAGGAGTTGAAAAAATACATAATTCGTAATACTTTATACAATATACATGCCATATGAACGTTACTTTTAACCAGTTCAAACAATTAGACATTAGGATTGGGACTGTTGTTGAGGCAGTAGTGCCGGAGTGGAGCCATTGGGTGATGAAGTTAACTGTAGACGTAGGTGATACAAAGAAAGATCCTTCGACTACGCTCAGGATGACAGAGTCAGATTCTGGACTGGGCCAGAATGACGGCAATAGCTCTTCGGCTCCTCTTGGTCGCTCAGGGCAAAAATCGGCCCCAATTACGATTTTTGCAGGCATAATGCACTTTTTCAAGCCGGACGATCTCATCGGAAAACAATTTCCCTTTGTAGTTAATATGGAAAAAAAGAAAATTGGTCCCGAGGGGGACTATAGTGAAGGAATGATGATGGCAGCAGATTTGATATTGGATAAACCCATAAAAATAGGGGATGAGGAAGTTTCCGACAAACCGGTACTACTTACTCCAATGGAAAAAGTACCGAATGGAACGAGGGTGATGTAAATTTCTAATTGACCTGATTAACCTAATGACAAATCAAGTCCCAAACCCAAATGTCAAAATGGGACATTTTTATAGTTGGGAATTGCGTAATTTGAGCTTGTTTAGAAATTTGAAATTAGTAATTAGAAATTAATACTCTCCGTGCTATAATTCTCCTTGTTTATTAACATGTCAATAATTCCTAAAATAAAATTTGTAAAGATAAAATCTCTGAAGGATCTTGAGCGAATTGTAAAAGAGGATCAGAAAAAAGAGAAAAAGCCAGCATTGGAAAAAAAGGTTAAGAACGGAAAGGACGGAAAAAAGGGAAAATATGGAAAACCGGCCGAAAAGAAAGTGGAGGTAAAACTGCGTATAAACCTTTGGAAAATGCTTCTGGCCTTTATGCTCTTTATCTTTTTTGCGCCTTTTATACTCTCGATTTTTGAAATTGCCAATACCGACCAGAAGCTTGATATCTCTCAGGCTTTAACTGATATTAAAGAAAGTAAAGTAAAAGAAATTATTGTTCAGGATTCAAAACTGGTACTGACATATCAGGATGGAAGCGTAAAAACAACCACAAAAGAACCGTCGGACAGCTTGGCGGAATTACTTGAAAAAATAAACAAACAACCGTCAGATATAAAATATCGGGTTGTTGACCAATCGCTTTCTAATTCTTTCGGTGAGATATTGGGAATCCTTCTTCCGGTAGTTCTTTTCGGAGCGATATTTTTTGCTGTCCTTCGAGCCCAAAACAGGAGTGCACAGGACATCTTTTCTTTCGGCAGAAGCAAAGCAAAACTTTTTTCAAAAGGAAAACAAAATGTCACTTTTTCTGATGTAGCGGGAGTTGACGAGGCAAAGAAAGAGTTGGTGGAAATTGTAGATTTTTTGAAAAATCCGGCAAAGTATCAGAAGATCGGAGCAAGAACGCCTAAGGGAGTGCTTTTATTCGGACCTTCGGGTGTTGGAAAAACCCTTTTGGCCAAGGCGGTAGCGGGTGAAGCCGGCGTGCCTTTCTTTTCCATGGCCGGAAGTGAGTTTATGGAAATGCTTGTGGGTGTTGGTGCCAGTCGCGTGCGCGATCTGTTTTCAACTGCTAAAACACAGTCACCTTCAATAATATTTATTGACGAGATTGATGCAATCGGAAGACAACGCGGGCGTGGAATCGTTGGCGGACATGACGAGCGCGAACAGACGTTAAATCAGATTTTGGTTGAGATGGACGGATTTACTTCGAATGATAATGTTGTAGTTATAGCAGCGACAAACAGAGGGGATCTTTTGGACCCGGCTCTTCTTCGTCCGGGCCGTTTTGACAGGCGTGTAATGCTTGATATGCCGGATAAAGACGGCCGATTGGCAATTTTAAAAATTCATGCCAAAGGAAAAAAATTTGTTAAAGACATTAACTGGGAAAAGGTTGCGGATTCGACAGTGGGGTATTCGGGAGCCGATCTTGAAAATGTACTGAACGAATCTGCGATTCTGGCAGCGCGTGAGAATAAGGAAGCGATCGAACAGAAGGATATTGAGGAAGCAGGGACTAAGGTCAAACTTGGACCTGCGAAAAAGCGTCTTCAAAGCGAGGAGGACAAAAAAATAACTGCATACCATGAAGCCGGACACGCCATTGTTACTCACTTTCTTCCCCACATGGATCCGGTTCAGAGGATTTCAATTGTTGCGCGGGGGATAAGTCTCGGACATACCCTTATTCCTCCTGCAGCGGACCGAACTCACGAAACCCGTTCAAGAATAAAAGAGCAAATCTCCGCTATGCTGGGAGGGCGGGCTGCGGAAGAATTGATATTTAATGAAATGACCAGCGGTGCAAGCAGTGATATCGAACAGGCAACCCGTCTTGCGCGGGCAATGGTTGTCGAATTCGGAATGAGTCCCTTGGGGCCGATCAACCTGGGACCGCAGTACGAAGCGGACGAAATGGGAAAAGCAATGTTTTACGAGCCGGCCAATGTTTCTCCGGCAATGCAGGAGAAAGTAGATATGGAAATCAAAAAAATTATGGATACAGCGTATAAAGAAGCAGTTGTCCTGGTTAAGAAAAATAAGGTAAAACTTGATAATGTAGCCAGTGAACTTTTGAAAACAGAAACGCTCGATCGGGAACAGTTTGAGAAGATTGTGGGGAAGAAATAGGGAAAGATATTAAGATATTAAGATACTAGGATATTGGGAGGGATGTAGAGAAGTCAGGAGGTGAAGAAGATGACTATTGAAAAACCGAAAGAGACAAAAAAATCACCATTTTTAACTGCTTTTCAGAATTGGAGTATAAGACTCAAAAGGAAGGAAGTTGTGCATCCGGTGTACGATGAAGACGGAACGGCTTGGCGCGCAATGATGGATGGAAATTATATCGGAAGAATGCGGGAATACGACAAGAGACAGGATGGCGTGTAATAAATATTTATATTGAACAATCCGTATGAAGGCTGAAGGTTGTGAATATGTAATCGTTCACTATCACGGAGATGGTGGACAAGCGTGCACACAAGCAAGCAGAACTTTTTTAAATACCCCCGAAGGAAGGTCTAAGGCGGCAGCTTTTGCAGTGTCTGCAAGAAACGAAAAAGGACACCGTTGTGGTGCGAAATCTGTTTCGATAACCGGCTCGACAGAATTTGTTCCAGATAAAGGTTGGTAATGGGGTAAGCTTCTCCTTGAACACCTTTTTCGGTGATACAGTTCACCGAAAAATATCCGAGAGGATACAGACATCGCGAGTGTTTTTTAAAACGTTTGATGCCGCTTACTTGTCCAAAGGAGTATAAACGAATTGCCTGTCGTATGCGTATAACTGCCCGACGCCGTCGCGTCTGTATTCGGTCACAAATTCCAATCCGGGGTGATTGGCAGTTTGGAATACCTCTTTATACCCATCAATATTTTTTTACTTTGCCAGCCAAGAGCTTCACTTTTAAGCATTTTTGGTTGATTTCCCAAGAAGTGTTGGAGTATACCGAGTAGTACCGCAAGTCTTTCATTACTGTTAAATGCAGCCCTTTTTATTTCCTGAATGGAGTCTCTTCTCGCTTCTTGGTACCACTGCTCGTAGCTAAAATTCTATCCGAAATCGCTCTGTCTATTCCATATTGACCAAACTTTTCAATCATCACCGGTATCTTAGTGTGTGTGAATGTCAACTTTATGGGATAAAGGTGTTAAAATTCAATAATGTCAAAACTGATTCTTATTGACGGAAATGCGATCATGCATCGGGCGTATCATGCTTTGCCTCCCTTAACGACTAAAAAAGGAGAACCTATAAATGCTGTTTATGGATTTGTTTCAATGCTTCTGGGACTTATAAACGACATTAAACCCACCCATATTGCGGTTTGTTTTGACCGCCCGGAAAAGACTTTCAGAAAAGAAAAGTATATTCACTATCAATCACAGCGTCCTGAAATGGATGACTTTCTTTCCCAACAAATTACCAAAATGCACGATGTTTTGGAAGCATTTGGAATTCCGGTTTATGAGAAAGCGGGGTTTGAGGCGGATGATGTGCTTGGGACGCTTGCCAAGCAGAGTATAAGAGTAAAAGAGTGGAAGAGTGTAAGTAAGAAACATGAGAAAAATCAGAAATCAATAAGAACTTCTACTCTCCCGCTCTCCCGCTCTTCTACTCTGATCGACAAAGTTATCATCGTCACCGGCGATCGGGATATTTTTCAGCTCATAAATGACAAAGTGAAGGTCTATGTTCCGGTAAAAGGATTAAAAGAAGGGAAATTATACGGAGTTGAAGAGGTAAAGCAAGAATTTGATTTTGAGCCCAAACAAATGGTTGATTATAAAGCGTTGGTTGGAGATTCGTCGGACAATTACCCCGGAGTGGCAGGGATTGGTCCGAAAACGGCGAGGGACTTATTGACAAAATATAAAACGAAGGAGAATGTTTATAAACACCTGTCGGAAATAAATCCAAATGTAAGAAATAAATTAGAGAAAGACAGGGAAGGAGCCGACCTGTCGTACGAATTGGCGACAATTGACACCAACGTTCCGACAGAAATTGATATTAAAAAAATGGGGGAGTGGGATTTGGGAAGCGAGAAAGCCGTAGGGCTTTTTATGGAGTATGGATTCAAAAGTCTCCTGCGGAGACTATCAAACTCAAAACCAGAGATTGGTCAAGAGAAGGTTAAGTTGAAAGATATAAACTCTGTAAGTGAGCAAGGTATGTTGTTTTGAGTTTGAGTATAACGTATAAAGTATTATGTATAACGCAATGTAAAATATGTATAACGTATAAGGTATAAAGTATTATGTATGAGCAGCAAAACAAAAAGATAACAAACTTTACAGATTTAAATGCATGGAAAGAAGCTCATAAGTTGGTAATTTTGGTTTATAAAATTGTGAAGAATTTTCCCAAGAGCGAAGCTTTCATTTTAATCCCCCAAATATTGCGTGCTGTAATTTCGGTTAGCAGCAATATCGCAGAGGGATTTAGTAGACGTACAAGAAAAGAAAAAGTACAATTCTACTCCACTTCTTTGGGTTCTTTGACAGAGGTTCAAAACCAATTAATCATATCCAGGGATATTGGCTATATTGAAAAAGATGATTTCGATAAAGTATATTATCAAACAATTATCGTACATAAGTTGATAAACGGACTTATAAAAAGTGCAGAAATACATAATACGTAATACATGATACATAATACACACAAGCGCGTGGCGCTTGTGCATGACTACATTAAAGAATTTGGAGGGGCTGAACGCGTATTGAAGGTATTAATAGAAATGTACCCAAATGCGCCTATTTATACCGCATTTACGGTTAAAGGTAGTACTGCTCAAAAAGAATTTCCGGATGCGGAAATACACGAAAGTTGGTTGGCACCAATTTTAAAAATTTGGAAATTGTATAGCCCCTTAAGATTTTTAATTCCGTTAATTTGGGGTAGTTTGGATTTATCAAAATATGACTTGGTTATTACTTCTTGCAGCTGGTATATAACCCGGGGATTTAAAATTGGACCGCACACCAAAGTGATAGCTTATTGTCATACACCGCCACGATGGCTTTATGGATATGAAACATCGGTTGGCTTTACAAAGTACTGGCCGGTAAAAATTTATGCTTCTATTGTCGGACATTTTTTACGTCAGTATGATTTTAAGACAGCACAAATGCCATACGGCAGTAAGCAAAAAGCAATAAGCAATAAACAAAAAATAACAGCTGGAGTGGATTTGTTTATTGCGAATTCAGCAAATGTCAAAAGAAGAATAGACAAATTTTATAAAAGAGATTCGGTAGTTATTTATCCGCCGGTGGATACGGAAAGTATCAAGTATCGTGTATCCCTCCTTCGCCAAGGCTTCGAAGGGCAAGCAAGAATTAAGGGAAAAAAAGATAAGAAATACTTCTTAATTGTTTCGAGGTTGGTGGGAGCGAAAGGAATTGAAAATGCGGTTGATGCATTTTCAAAATTGGATGGGAAATACAAACTGAAGATTGTAGGGGAGGCGGCGGGGTATTCAGATGTTGAATCAAGAATTAAGGAACATAAATTCAGAAACATTGAATTTATGGGGAGAGTAAGTGATGAAAAATTGTGGGAACTGTATTCGAATGCAAAAGGTTTTATTGCTCTTGCCAAGAATGAGGATTTTGGAATGACAGCGGTTGAAGCGCAGGCTGCAGGTTGTCCCGTTATTGCATATAATGGCGGAGGATTCAAAGAAAGTGTAGTTGACGAAATAACCGGATTATTTGTTAACAGCGATGATACAAAAAGTATTTTAAATGCGATAAAAAGATTTGAAAAAATTAAGTGGAACAGGCAGGTTATAATGAACAATGCAAAAAGGTTTTCAAAAGAGAAATTTGTTAAGGAAATTAAAAAAGTGATTTAAAGTAACAGGAAAATACAACGGTTTGTAGGGAAATAATTTTGTATTTAACTGAGATCGACCGGAGTTCTCATTTTAGATCTAATTTCTCTTAAATTAGGAAGCATAACAAAATTTACCAAACCCAGTAACAAAAATGCGGGATAAAGAGTTGGCAAATCTTTCGTGTCGTAAGCTCGCACTAAGGCAGCCGATAAAGTTAAAATTGATCCATCGCAACAACCGCGTGTAACAACATCTTTCCAAGTATTGGTGTTTTTAGTCAACACTTCTTTGTTCATTGAAGTATTATAGGATAATATTAATACTACATCAACAGCAAATAAAACAATGAAGTCCTGTATACAGTATTCTGCATACTATATACTGATGATATGCCCGAATTACCCGACTCCATAACACACTTACCCCGTGCCAGAATCTTACAGCTTCGCGCTCGCGAGGGGCATGGTTACAGGGAAAGAGTTGTCCTACTTCGCCCCACTAAGCTGGGCTTCGAGGGGTAGAAATCTGTTAAAATAGTATCATGCCAGAATTGCCAGAGGTGGAAAGTATACGTGTTCAGCTTGAGAGGTTTCTTGTCGGACATACGATAGTCAATTTTGAATTAAGAATTACGAAGTACGGGGTATGGGATAGGACAAAACTAATTGGAGCAAAGATTACAAGTGTCAGAAGATTTGGAAAGGTGTTGGTTATGGATTTGTCAAACGGGTACTCCATTGTGACCCACGTCAAAATGACGGGACAGTTTATTTACAGGAATAAACAGAAAACAGAAAACAAAAAACTATCGCCCAAGGTAGTTGGGGGAGTTCCTGGCTTGCCCGCCGAAGCATATGTGAACCCCGAACGTTTAAAAGAAGGAGTGGCGAAGGCGGGGAAACACACACATGTAATTTTTCATTTAGACGACCCTCCTTCGCACAAGGCTACGGAAGGGCAAGGGGCGGTTCTTTATTTTAATGATTACAGGAGGTTTGGGTGGATGGAACTAACTCAAAGTTCAAAAGTCAAAACTCAAAACTTCATAAAAAAATTGGGGAAGGAGTTTTTGAGGGATTTGAGGGAGAAAGATTTTTCGGAGATTCTCTCAAAGAGCAAAAAGCCGATAAAAATACTTTTAATGGACCAGACGAAGATGGCGGGGGTAGGGAATATTTATGCTAATGATGCTTTGTGGCTTGCGGGAATAAATCCGAAGGAAAAAGCGATTGAGTTATCAAGTGATCGAGTGATTAAGTTATTTAAGGCGATAGAGACAGTTCTGAAAGAGGGGATAAAAAAAGGAGGTGCCAGTGAGCAGGCATTTGTGACCCCCGACGGAAGTGAAGGACACTATCAGGATTTTACGCTTGTTTACGGGCGGGAGGGGGAACCCTGCAATCGATGTAAAACACCGATTGTAAAAATAAAACTTGGAGGGAGGGGGACATACATGTGTCCTAATTGTCAGAAATAGTCAAAATATCAATTTATCCCCGAACGTAGAAAGTGTTTAGGTGTTGCATGAATCGTATGTACCCAGGAAGATATTTTTGCCCCGCCTGTCAGAGTTGATGTCAGACATAGCGGGCAGGCCAAAGTGTCAACAAATAGCCCACAGCAATTGGCACATGTTGTTACTTCTCTGTACAAAAGAACATATTATTATGTATAGTTGACTTACGCTACAATCTAGCATAAATCCATGGTTGTTTCATTGCTTAATAATTACGCAGAAAATTCATCATATGGTGTGTTTTGCAATATTGACGGCAAAGACTTGTTAGTTAAGAGTGGAAATTACAAAGGGATTACTCTAGATAGAAGGAACTTTACTAAAGACGGTGTAATTACTTTTCAGGTTAAAATTTCGAATAATATCAATAAAATCATAAGTGTATATTCGATTATAGTAGCAGACTTTGTCCTTCGAGGACATGTCCCCAGTAAAGTATTAGAAAACGCTTGGACACAATCCGGATTTTCCGGTTATAGAAATGATATAACTCCGACAAAGAAGAAAAAGTTGTTTCTTGAACGCGATCAAAACCCCTTTTCATTCCAAAAAGATTATGGATATTTGGATAATTCTATGGTTAGCGAATGGTATACGCAGTTAGTTGGTGATGGTTGGTCATTGGTTATTGGTGCAGTAACAACAAAAGATCAGTTTACCCAAATATTTTTAAAGAAAGAAGATGGAGGTATAAGGGTTAGAATTACCTGCCAATTAGATGAGATGAAGTTGCTACCGAGTGAGAGGGTATCTTCTGAAAAAATAGCATTTATTTATGGTAAAAAAGAAGATTCTTTGTCAGTTTTTGCAGATCTATTAAGTGAAAATAATTCCGGTTATAAAATAAAAAAGCCGATAAAGGGATTATGTTGTGCATATTATTTTCAGGGAAATAAAGTTAATGAGAAATATATTCTTGACCAGCTTACTGCAATTGACAAGAGAGGGCTAAAGTTTGACATAGTTCAAATAGATGGTGTCCCAACCCCTTGGGGAGATTGGCCGGAAGCTGTTGAAAAGCATTTTCCTAAAGGATTGCCATTTATCGTACAAGAAATAAAAAAGCAGGGAATGATGGCGGGTATTTGGCTTGCTCCATTTGTGGCAAGTCCCGATTCTGAGATATTTAAAAATCACCCGGATTGGTTTTTAAAAGATAAAAGAGGGAAATATTTTGAAGCGAGGTTAACATCTCCCTTTGATTTCTCACCCTTTTTATCTTTAAGGGCTCTTGACCCAACACATCCTGAATTTCAAGAACATTTAACTAAAACAATTAAGAAAATTGTTGGATACGGTTTTGAATATATAAAAACTGATTTTACATATCCCGTTTGTTTTTCAAATAATTATCATGTTCCCATGACAAGAGTGCAGGCGTTAAGGTTGGGGTTTGAGACAATAAAAAAAGCAGCGGGAAAAGATGTATTAATTGGATCAGCTATAACTCAAATTTCACCTCTGGTTGGACTGATAGATTACTGCAGGGTGGGCTTGGACACTTTGAATCCATCTATCTGCAAAATACCGATTGTTAATTCGGTCGTTAACAACGGCATGTTAAGGGAGAATTTAAGAAGTTGTGGAACCAGGAATTTTTTACATAATAAAATTTGGGTTAACGATCCAGACTGTATAATTTTCAGACCCGGAACAGGGCTTGAAGAGAATTTAATTGAAAAACAAAAGCGATTTGCTTTAAACAACAAAACATCTTTGTGGACAGGAGATAACTTGGATAAAATTAATATAGAAGAACTAAAAGATTTATTAAAATGAACATTTTAGTTGTATCAGGAAGCTATCCTCCCTTTACGTCAGGAGTATCAACCGTTGCCGGTTCCATTTCGATGGCAATGGCTAGCAGAGGACATAATGTGGGAGTTATATGTCCGTCTTATTCACTTGAATCCTCTAAAATGATTGTCAACAATGTTCTGGAGTTTCGTTTAAAATCTTTCCCAAACCCGTTCAGAACAGGCCATAGAATCATCCTTCCGGCATTTTCTGAAGTTGAAAAGATTGTTAATAACTTTAAACCTAATATCATTCATTTGCACGACCCTGCTTATATCTCAAATTATACTATAAACTTAGCAAACAATAATAAAATTCCGACTCTTTATACGCACCACTTTATTCCCCGATATTTGACTAGCTATATGAAAGGTTTTATTCCGGGATTACATATTTTTTCTAAATTAGACAAGATTGAAGCATTGACGTCATATTATATGAAAAAATTTTCCAACAAGTGCAGCAGGATAATCACGCCAACATTTACTATAAAAAAATATTTAATAAACCTAGGTGTTATCAAACCAATAGAAGCGATATCAAACGGAATAAACATCAAGCATTTTCATAATGGGGTCAGAAAGAGTATGCAGGAAGTTCCAACTTTACTGTATTTTGGAAGATTGGATAAAGACAAATCATTAGAGGTTCTAATTAAAGCAATGGGTGAAGTAAAGAAAATTTGTAAATTAATAATTGCCGGAGATGGTGACGAAAATGACAAATTGAGAAATCTAACTGTGAAGCTGCATTTGGAAAAGAAGATTTATTTTACCGGATATGTGAATGAAAAAGATGTACCAGATCTTTACAAAAACGCGGATTTATTTGTGATACCTTCAACCGTTGAAGCGCAAAGTATTGTAACTATGCAAGCTCTTGCGTCTGGATTACCGGTCATCGCTTCAGATTCAGCAGCATTGCCAGAATTGGTACACGATGGTGAAAATGGATATCTGTTTATGCCAGAGGATTATAAAAATATGGCTGTAAAAATAGATGAACTGATCGGACATAAAAACAATATCTCAAAATTTTCAGCTGCAAGTTTGAAAATAATCAGTAAGCACAATATTGAAGATACATTCAAAAAGTACGAAAAAGAGTATTTTGATTTAATTTCCTCCTTATCCTAATGAACAATCTTACCTGCTTCTGGAATATTAATTTTATTAATAATTCCATCTGGTACGCCGTTAGTTTTTATCCAGTTAACAATTTGATTTGAAAATTTCGATCTCGCAAAAAGATCACCGATAAATCTTTTTACACTGGTTCTTCCTTGTTTTCCGAAAGAAAGCACATCGGGTCCTAACTTATTAATGGATCCCTGCATCGTATCCAAACAGTTTTGAATATACGACTTAAATTGATTTAACCATTCATTCGGCTCAATTGAATCTGTATTTTTGGGAATGGGATATTTGTGACGGAAAAGCGATTTTTTCTGTCTTGACCGGTAGAAAAATCCATGGTGAATAACATCAACAGGTGTTTCACTGTCTGTTAATGCAATAGCGATTAGGGGAAGATATGCGGAATGCGAAATAGGTTCCTCAATGTTTTCCCTTAATTTATCTGCAATTTTAGGATCAATTCCATAAAAACTTTCTGACCCCATTGTGGCAATAGATATCAACATTCGTGTAAGTTTTTTTTCATTGTGTAAATTTCGAATGATTGTTATGATTTCAGGAGACAAGGCAGAATCGGGTAGGTAGAGAATTCGGTTATTTTCATCTTCGAGTAAAAACCCTTGAACATATTCGACATTTGTTATGGCTCCGGCATGTGGAATGTCAAAGGATTTAATTTTTGGTAACCCCCTACCTTGAGACAGGTCTATTTCATTCAGATTAAGTCCTTTAAACGATAAGCCAACATCTTTCCCTTCTATTGCATGTTTTGGACTCAATCCGTGAAGTCTTTTTTCAATATCTCTTGGTAAGTTAGGACCGCTTTGTGGGAATTTTGAATCATCTGATTCCAGTGTGTGGTATTTGTAAATAAACTTTTGCCATCCTAGAGGGCCATATACATTCAGATTGGGATTGTTTTCCATGGCTGATCTGATTAACTCAAAATCCAGGTGATCAGCATCCAAATGAGATATAAGAAAGTAATCGATGTAAGGTGCAAGATATTTTCCCACCCTCTGTGTGTTGTTAAGTACTTTGTCATTGGCAGCTTCTGGCTCTGCATGAATCATCTCCCACGTATACTCTGTCTCTCTCGGTTTTATGGACATAAATGCGTTATCGCTCCCAGGGGGAATCAACTTTCCTTTTTCATTAAGATACTGCCGTCCTTGAACAGAAGGGTCTATCCCAATGGTTTTACCCCCGATTTTGAAAATTGAAAAAGCATGGGAAATTCTAAGATATTCACCATCTTTTAGAGTACTTATTTTTGGTAAAATGTCGGAGATGTTTAAATTATCAGGCGTAAATGAATTCTTAGTCTCCTGAGTATCTTGGCTTTCCATAAATATTTATTTCTTTATATACAGATTATAACCTGCAAAGTGTTTCGTATAAAATATATTATACTTAACGGACTTGATTATGTTTATTAAACATTTGATGCTTACCAACTTCAGGAATTTTAGCAAAAAGAAATTTGAATTTTCGGATAAGACGACGATTGTTGTCGGAGATAATGCTGTGGGAAAAACCAATATTTTGGAAGCAATTTATCTTTTGGCAACGGGAAAGAGTTTTAAAGCAAGGGTGGAGGGGGAGATGATAAGCTACAACACGAGCATTGCTCGTGTCTCCGCAGTATTAAGTATCATGAATAATGTATTAAGCGAAAATACGCATAATACAAAATACATAATACATAATACAAACCTAGAGGTGGTTTTAACCAACGGTGAAATAGAATTGCATGGCGGAGGAGTACAGAGGGCGCAGAGAAAAAAACTAATGGTTAATGGAGTTGCAAAGAGACTTTTGGATTTTGCAGGGAATCTGAAGGTAGTTCTCTTTGGTCCATGGGACATGGATTTGGTGACGGCTTCACCATCGCTTCGGCGAAGATTTCTTGATTCGGTTTTGTCGCAGACCGATCGTGAATACCGAAGATCGGTGATGATCTACGAAAAAGGGCTTCGGCAGAGAAATCGGCTCTTACTTCGGATAAGGGATGAGAATTTGTCCCGTGGGCAGTTGATGTATTGGGATAAACTCCTTATAAAACATGGAAATTACATTACCGAAAAGAGGGGGGAACTAATCGATTACATAAATAAATACCAATATCCAATAAATACCAATGAGCACCAATTTCCAATATATAAAAATAATACAAAGAACTTAAGAAATAAAGAAAGGGGGAAAGGGAAAATAGATACAAGTCTACAGTCGACGGTCTACAGCTTACAGTATGATAGTAGTGTTATAAGTGAAGGACGGCTGAAGCAATATGAAAACGAGGAGGTAGCGGCGGGGACGACGCTGGTAGGACCGCATAGGGATGATTTCGTTTTTAGAGTGGAAGAGCAGGAGAGTAGAAGAGTAAAAGAAAAGGGAATAAATGGAAAATTTCCTGCGGAGCAGGATCCCGTCCTGCGGGAGAAAATGGAAAATGGAAAATATTCTACTCGAAATCTTGCTACATACGGTTCTCGAGGAGAAGCCCGAATGGGAATACTTTGGCTGAAACTTGCGGAACTGTCGTATATTGAAAGTATTACGGGTGATAAGCCGGTTCTATTACTTGATGACATTTTTTCAGAACTCGATCATGAACATAGGGATGTTGTGATGGGAATTGTAGATAAACAGCAAACTTTAATAACTACAGCAGACCCACACTACATAGAGGGAGTGGAGGGGAAGATTATTAAGATATAAAGATACTATGAGAAAAAGTATATTGTATGTTGTATATAGGGAAATAAATACAAATAAGTACCAATGTGCACAAATGTACACCAATTCCCAATTACGAATCTCCATAAAGTAACCAAGTAACTAAGTAACACAATCAATCTCTTGTGGAAAGGAGATATTGGTTGGGTGTAAAATAGGAGGTAATATGGAATCAGAATTTTTGCAAAAGCAGTTTAGGAACAGGCTCGACAATCTCACAAGTGAGCAAAGGAAAATATATGATGATTTGGTAATTCAACATGCGAAGAATAATCCTGGCAAACCATTATCATCAGATCGAAAGGGTTCTTTTCTTACGGTTGCGGAAGGCAGCGGACCTCAAACTGTTGAAACAGGCCGTTATTATCAGGTGGATACAATTAAAATGAGATTGCGTTTTGAGGAGGCTGGGCAGCCAAAAAAGGGAATTGTTGATGACTAATCCTCCTTAGAGTAATCGGAAATCTTACTCAATTGATAAGTTATAAAGACAGCAAGAGCAGTTACGAGTAGTGCATAAATTGCCAAAGAAATTAATCCCGAGTTTTTTCCGAAGTAAGGTTTTATATATACTTCGACAGCTTCTTTGATCAATTCATTCCATGCTAGTGCCGAGACAAGTCCGAACCCACTTGTAACAAGCTTTAAAGATCTTGCAACAAATTGCTTTTTGAATTCTTTTGCATCGTCCATAACCGCCTCATGGATCATTTTTTGTTTTGCGACCTCTTTTTTGTAGATTTGTTCTTCTGTTTTATTCATACATGTCTATGTTATACCAATTATAACGATTATAATATTTATAATCATTATATGAAAACCTTCGGTAAAGAAGATCTGAAAAAGCTCTACAAATCTGCATGGGATTCAAGCGGGGAGGATAATGGTTCCCGATACCACACTTACTTGCTCCCGAGGTCTACGTCCTCGCGTCGCAAGAGCGTGGCTACGGGACTTATCCATTTTTGTTTATTATGAAAATATTTGATACCAAACTGTTAACAGGTTTATATAGTCCAGCATGGGGTTCGTCTAATGAGGAAAATGGGCAGGTAACAATAATCGGAGGATCATCACTCTTCCATGGAGCACCCATACTGGCGTTAAAAGCCGCTTCAAGAGTTGTGGATATGGTTTTCTTTGCTTCGCCGGAGTCAAGCGTAGGCGGGGTTGCTGAGCGACTAAAAGCAGAATTGTCCTCTTTTATATTGGTTCCATGGGAGGAAGTTGATGCGTATATTGAAAAGTCGGACGCGGTTTTGATCGGGCCGGGGATGATGCGCTTTACGCATGAATCAAGAATTATGAACAATGAATTAGGGGTGAAAAAATATGACAGGGAAGGAAATAAAACGAGAGAAATTACTAAAAGATTACTGTTGAAGTTCCCTCATAAGAAGTGGGTGATTGATGCAGGGAGTTTGCAAACCATAGATAATAAATGGATTCCCAACAACGCTATACTAACTCCGAATGCTAAAGAGTTGGAAATACTCTTTAGAGTAGAAGAGTGGAAGAGTAGAAGAGTGGAAGTGGTTCAGGAAATGGCAAAAAAACACAACTGTATTATTGTTGCCAAAGGTTCCAAGTCAGTGGTTTGTTCACCAAATGAGTGTGTAAAAGTAACAGGTGGAAATCCTGGACTTACCAAAGGGGGAAGCGGGGATGTGTTGGCGGGGTTGACAGTTGCGTTACTTGCCAAGAACGAGCCGTTTTTAGCAGCTTGTGCGGCAAGTTATATAGAGAAAGCTGTGGCGGATGAGTTGTATAAAAAGGTTGGGGTAAACTACAATTCTGATGACCTTGCTGAAAAAATACCTGAGACGTTTTTTGATTTAATGAAGTGATTATTCACCAACAGCAACTTTATCTTCACCCAAGATTTCAATTAACTTTTGCCGAACATTTGCAAAGGCTGTTTCTCGTTCTTTCCAGTTACCTTTTAAGGCACAAGTGTTCACTTCATTGTCAAGACGCCATTTGTATCCTTTATCAGACATTACCGGCTCAAGCCATCCCGCCGAAGCCACAAATGGTCTCCCGTGTTCATCTATTTCTGTGGAAAGTTTATATTTTATTGCCAATTGAGTGTGCGTCAAATTATTATCCGGTCTGGAAGAGTCGAAACCAAAGAGGTCGTGAGGTGCACAAGCAATAGTTTTTCCATTACTTACGAAACGGTATCGGATTCCCGGATCAAGGTTAACCCCATGTTCAAGTAGTGGTGCCATTAGCGCGGATTGTATCTGCAAAGATAGGGAATTGTCAATAACAGATGTTTTTTCCGCACTTTAAACGCATACTGATATATGATATAAGTAGAGTAATACTTAAGGTATGTTTGAACCTAAGTTTGTAATTACAAACAAAATTCTTCGAAACATCGGCGCGATTGAGGCTGCCAAAGAGGTTATCGAAAATGCCCCCTTGGTTCCCTTGTACGAAAAGAGATTTAAAAGCGAAGCTATATTGCGGACCGTTCACCACGGTACGCATTTGGAGGGAAACGACCTTAATATTGACCAGGCGAGGCAGGTGTTGGAGGGACAAGAGATATTTGCCAGAGAGCGCGATGTCCAGGAAGTCATAAATTACAGGAGGGTTGTCGGACTCCTGGATGAACTGAAAGAAAAACGGGGGGGGTATGAAATTTCGATGTTGACCGACATTCACAAAGAAACGGTAGATAAGGTTGTTGCGCCCGAAAAAAGCGGGATATTGCGAAAAAGTGAAGTTGTTATTAAGGAAGAAGGCAGCGGAAAAATTGTTTTTCAACCGCCAAATTTTCCCAGAGTGCCGATACTTTTGGAGCAGTTTATTGCATGGTTAAATAGCCCTTATACACGGGAGGAACATCCAATATTGAAGGCGGGAATTGTTCATTATATTCTTGTTTCTATCCACCCTTTTGTGGAAGGAAATGGAAGGACAGTCAGAGCTTTTTCAACTCTTGTATTAATGAGGGAGAACTATGATATAAAAAGCTTTTTCTCCCTTGAAGAGCATTTTGACGCCGACCCTGCAAGTTATTATGAAGCCTTTGAAAAGACGGATTCACAACAGGGTGATGTTTTTGAAAAAGATCTGACGGAGTGGCTTGAGTACTTTACCCAGGTGGTGGCTATTGAATTAACGAAAATAAAAGAAAGAATTAGAAAACTCTCCGTTGATTCCCGTCTTAAAGGCTTGATCGGGAACCAGATCGCTCTTACTGAACGGCAGATGAAATTGATTGAACACATGGGCGAGGTCGGATATGTCGGAATGGGGGAACTAAAAAGACTTTTCCCGATGGTATCGGAAGACACAGTTCTTCGTGACATGAACTATCTGATCGAAAATAAGATTATTAAGAAAGAAGGAAAGACGAAAGCAGCGAGGTATGTAATTACAAAATAAATACCAATAAATACCAATGAACACCAATAAGTACCAATTACCAATTAAAAACAGAAAATACAATATTTATAGGCGAATTTTTATGTTTGTGATCAGTGTCATTAAATTAACAAAGTCGCTTCCTAAATCGGATGAAAATAAAATTGTTATTGGACAATTGTTGCGGTCTTCAACTTCAATGGGCGCCAATTCCGAGGAAGCCGATGGAGTATCTTCCTCGAAAGATTTTGTTCATAATTTTACAACGGTAAGAAAAGAGGGTAAAGAAAGCGTTTATTGGTTAAAACTTTTGTACGAATTAAATATTATCTTTAAAGATAAAATAAGTGTTTTGATTAAAGAAGGGGAAGAAATTGTAGCCATAGTTAGTAGGATTATTTCCAATTCCAGAAAAAGATAGTGTGTTTGGGGTAATTATTTATTGGTAATTTGTATTTATTGGTATTTATTTGAAATTTGTATTTATTTTTTAAGGTATGAGTCCATCTGACCCACAATTTTTGTACATAGTTTTGGTATTACCTGCGATATTTGGAATAACGATGTTTGGCGACGGTCTTAACAAACTAATTCACCGAAACGAACACGGGTATTTAACATTAACATTCGGGATACTCTTTTTTCTTATGGTATTTTTCGGATACCTATTTTTCTCCACATATTTGATAAATACATAATACAAATCAACTGATCGGAATTAGTTCAGCTGATGGTTACAAAGATAAATTCTAAGCACTAAACTCTAAATTCTAAACAAACTCTAATATTTAAATTCAAATATATAAGGATCCTAAAAAATTTTGTATTGAACATTTGAAAATTATTTAGGATTTGGAAATTAGGATTTAGGATTTATAATAGCTTATGACTTTTTCGCAATTTTCGATTTTTCTTCAACGACTTGAAAGTACGCCCTCCCGTCTTGAGATCACGAGAATACTGGCGGAACTTTTTAAAACATCTTCACCTGATGAAATAGACAAAATTTGCTATCTAGCCCTTGGCGGACTTGCTCCAAACTACAAAGGAATTGTCTTTAATATGGCGGACAAATTGGTGATACAGGCGGTGGCGAAGGCGTATGGAAGTGAAGTGGAGGATGTGGTACGGGAATATAAAGTAAAAGGAGATTTGGGAATAGTGACGGAGCTGCTTGCACAAGAAACAATAAACAGAAAGCAGAAAACAAATTCTTCAGTTGACGAAGTATATGATGTACTTTATAAGATTGCGGTGGACGAGGGTGGGGGAAGTGTTGAAAGAAAAATTGATAAATTGGCGGAATTATTGAAAAGTGTTGATCCGCTTTCAGCCCGGTATTTGGCAAGAATTCCTGTTGGCAAATTGCGTTTGGGTTTTTCTGATAAGACAATCATTGATGCGCTTTCCTGGATGGAAACGGGGGGGAAGAGTGAGAGTAAGAAGATAGAAGAGGCCTACAATATTTTACCGGATGTAGGGCTATTAGCTAAAAGTGTAAAGCTCAGGGGAATTGACGAGACGTGTAAAAACGTAACCCCCGTTGTCGGAGTTCCGGTTCTTCCGATGCTCGGACAAAGGATAAAGTCACCTGCCGAAATGATCGAAAAAATGGGTAAAGTGGCAATCGAGCCGAAGTTTGACGGACTTCGTGTTTTAATCCACTATAAAAGCTCAAAACTTAAAACTCAAAACTCAAAACAAAAATTAAAAATTCAAAACAACGAAGAAACGAAGCATGCGAATCACGAACAAACTAATGTATTTATAAAAGCATTTACCAGAAACTCAAATGATGTGACGGAGATGTTTCCGGAACTTTCGGAAATCGGGAAATATGTAAATTGCAGCGAAGTAATTCTCGATTCCGAAGCCGTTGGGATGGATCCCGAAATGAAAAAATTTGCCGATTTCCAGACGACGATGAAAAGAAGGAGGGTGCATCAGATTTCTGTTACCTGCGAAGCAGTGCCTTTAAGCTTTCAGGTATTTGATGTTTTGTATTGCGACGGAAAAAATATGATGAACGAGCCGTATTATAAAAGAAGAAAACTTTTAGAGAATATAATTTCCAAGGAAAATAATTTATTGGTTGTTGACGCGATGGTAGTGACTGAAGATCCTGAAGTTATAAATAACGAATACAGAAAAAAAATCAAAGATGGCTTGGAAGGAATATTTATCAAGAAGTATGATAGCAAATATGTTTCGGGACGGACCGGCTGGCGGTGGGTAAAAATGAAGCAGGGAGAGGAAGCGGTGGGAAAACTTTCGGATACGGTTGACTGCGTAGTCATGGGCTATACCGTCGGCAAAGGTAAAAGGGCGTCGTTCGGTTTAGGACAATTTTTGGTGGGAGTTGTTGACCCGCCTTCGCGCAAGGCTACGGTGGGCGAGGGGAGGATATTAACTTTAACCAAAATAGGAACGGGCTTAACGGATGAAGAATTTAGAGAGTTAGCAATAAGGCTTAAGCGATTAGAAGTAAGAGAAAAGCCGAAAGAGTATGAGGCGCACAAAAACTACACTCCCGATTTTTGGGTTGAGCCAAAGTTTGTGGTTGAGCTTGCGGGAGATGACTTGACCAAAAGCCCGATTCACACAAGCGGATATGCCCTTCGCTTTCCGAGACTTGTTAAGTTTAGAGAAGATAAAAGCGTAAAGGAAGCGACAACGCTTCAGGAAATAAAGATGCTTTTCGGGCTTCAGGGGAGATAGGAAAAGATATAAAGATACAAAGATATAAAGATAATAAGATGACGAGTATATTGTATGTTGTATATGGTATATGGGGAGAAAATGTATTACGTATAATGTATAACGTATCATGTATAAAGTATTAAGTATCATCGGGAAAAGAGAAAAAGATATTACGATATTAGGATATAAAGATATTAGGAAAAAATAGTAAATTGAAAATCATGAAATGGAAAATGTGTGTTAGCAATATAGCCATATAGCAACGTAACAATATAGCCATAAAGACAAACAGGTTTTGTGTTAGGATTAAAGGGATGGAAAATGTTATTGGATTGACGGAAAAAGAAGCAAATGAGCGATTGACCAAATACGGGTATAACACCCTTCCCGAAAAAGCACCGCCGACTTCTTTGGCGATATTTTTATCACAATTCAAAAACCCTCTTGTTTATGTTCTTTTGGCAGCCGGAACAGTTACTTTCTTTTTGAAAGAACTGTCGGATACGGCAATTATATTTTTTGTGGTAATTGTCAACTCCACCCTCGGATATGTTCAGGAAAAAAAGGCTAATAACGCTTTGATGTCGTTGAGAAGTATGATAACGCAGACTGCTGAAGTTGTAAGAGGAGGAATAAAAAAGAGAATTGAGACTAAATTCATCGTACCTGGAGACATTGTCGATCTTGAACAGGGCGAGAAAGTTCCCGCTGACGGAAAACTTATCCGTGCGAACCGTCTCTTTTTGGAAGAGGCGATGCTTACAGGCGAATCCGTTCCAGTAGAAAAAGATACCGGCGACGACATTTATATGGGAACAATTGTTTCTTCAGGAGAGGCGGTTTATGAGGTTACAAAAACAGGAGGGTTGACCGAAATGGGGAAGATTGCGGAGCAAATCCAAAAACCCGATGAAGACACTCCGCTTACTAAGCAGTTGAAAGCTTTCAGCAGACAGCTTACGGTATTGGTGGTATTTCTAACTGTTTTTGTATTTGTCATCGGACTATTGACCGGAATGGATAAAAGAGAAATATTTACAACTTCAGTCGCCCTTGCGGTTTCTTCCATCCCTGAGGGACTCTTAATTGCTCTGACGGTTGTTTTGGCGGTTGGGATGCAAAAAATATTAAAAAGAAAAGGACTCGTAAAAGACCTTCTGTCAGCAGAGACATTAGGTTCGGTGACAACGATCTGTGTTGATAAAACGGGAACTTTGACTTACGGAAAATTAAAAGTGGTCGAAGAAATCGGGGATGTTGAGGAAGTTTGCTACCAACATTTCGCGACACCCGATGATCCCATTATGGTTGCTGCAAGAAATTGGCTGAAAAAACACTCTGTTCATTTTGATAAAGACGAGAAAGATTTCTATAAATATTGTACGATAGTAGATTCCATTCCCTTTACTCCCCAAAACAGATTTTATGCAACGTTAGTTAAACATAAAAGACAGAAAGAGGAGCTTTTCGTTAACGGAGCGCCGGAACATTTGTTGGAGTGGTCAACACTTAAACGTGATACTCAAGACGAGATACGAGATACGATAAAGGAGAAAACGAAAGAAGGATATCGCGTTATCGGAATGGCAAAAAAAGGTTTCACTGAAGAGAGGAAAAAAATATCCGAACATGATGTTAAGGGCGGATTAACATGGGTCGGACTTCTGGTTTTTACCGATCCTGTCAGGAAAAATATTGGAGATGTATTTGAAAAAACAAAGACTGCGGGGATTAAGACAATATTAATTACGGGTGACTATGCAGATACTGCGCGGATGGTGATGAACGAACTTGGAATGGATGTTGCCAAAGAGAGAATGTTTTTAGGACACGAGCTTGAGGAGATGTCAGACGCGGAAGTTGCCGTAAAAATTAAAAAACTATTTGAAGTAGACGCAACACCTATCATATTTGCACGTACAAAACCGCAGCAAAAATTAAAGGTAATAAACGCATTAAAATTGAATAATGAGATTATTGCTATGATGGGAGATGGAGTAAATGATGCACCAGCTCTTCACAAAGCCGATATTGGAGTTGTGGTAGGCGAAGCGACCGACGTTGCGAAAGAGTCAGCGGATCTTATACTTCTTGACTCCAGTTTTTCAACAATTATTTCTGCAATCCGTGAAGGACGGGGTATTTTTGACAACATAAGAAAAATTATTTTGTATCTGCTGTCTGATTCTTTTGAGGAGATAATCGCGGTTGTAGGCTCAATAATTCTTTTCTTGCCTTTGCCTGTATCGGCCGTCCAGATATTATGGATTAATATTGTATCCGACGGCTTTCCTCATTTGGCTTTAACCATCGATCCGAAAGCCAAAAACGTCATGTTACGGCCACCTTTGAAACCCGGGGTCGGAATTATAAACAAATGGATGAAAGCGCTGATTTTAATCGTTTCGTTATCCGGCGGGCTTATTGCTCTTTTCCTGTTCCGCTATTATCTGAACACAAGCGGGGGAGATGAGACTTTGGCAAGATCGGTTGCCTTTGCTGCACTTGGTGTGAATTCTCTTGTGTATGTTTTCTCCATCAGAACTTTAAAGGATCCTTTTTGGACGGAAAATCCTTTTGACAATAAATGGCTAAATCTGGCTGTTTTTGCAGGTTTAGCTTTCCAGATACTGCCTTTTACAATTCCGTTTTCCAGAAATTTCTTCAGGCTTACACCCCTTAATATTGAACAGTGGGTTGTAATTTTTCTTTCTTCGGGTGTTATGTTTGTTACAATAGAATTGTCGAAAATTGCCTTCCGGCATGATGTGTTTCATGAGAGAGAGTATTGAGGATGATATTAAGATATTATGATACTAGGATATTAGGAGAAAAAATAGGAAGTGATCAAGTGCTTAGGAGAAAAAGTAGAATAAGTAGATAAAGTAGAATAAGTAGAATAGGAAAATAAAAAAGATATTAGGATATTACGATACTAGGATATTAGGAGAAAAAACAGGAAATGGAAACTTGTTGAGGAAAAATAGAGATTTGTAATAGAAAATGGAAAATCAGAAAATAGAAAATATTTTATTGACTAAATAACAATTTAACCATTTAACAATTTAGCAATTTATAAGGTTATGTCATTTTTACTTTTGATATTGGTTATTATATTTTCGATTTTGCTGATCAAATCGGCAGATCTGACCGTGATTTCGTTAAGAAAGCTCATAAACCGAAGCAGTATAGTCGGTTTTTCTGCTGTTATTATCGCCATCGGAACTTCATTTCCGGAACTGTTTATGGGAGTTACCTCTTCAGCAAGCGGAAAATCTGGATTATCCCTTGGTGTTCCGTTGGGTTCCAATATTGCCAACATAGCCCTTATCGGAGCAGGTGCTGCACTGATAACAGGGCGGGTTTATATCTCGGATGCCGTTGTTAAGAAAATTGCCGGAATAAGTTTCGTCTGCGGTATTTTACCTTACATTCTGCTTTTTGACGGTAAACTGACACGGATTGACGGATTTATCCTGCTTCTTGTTTATGGAGCCTATACGATAAGCTTTTTTAGAGGTTTCGGTGAGCAGGCGGTAAAAGAATACGAAATGGGGTTGTCCTTTACAAAATTTATCAGAAAAATCCGCCACATTTCGGAGGATAAATGGAAGAGTTTGGCAAATGTTTTTATCGGAATCTCTTTAATGCTTTTTTCCGCCGATACGATTGTTAAATTTTCTTCGGTTTTGGGAGAACGCTCCAACATTCCGATATTTATAATCGGATTATTCATACTCGCTGTCGGCACTTCACTGCCCGAATTTGCGTTTTCCCTGCAATCACTGAAAGACAAAGAGTCCTCGATGTTTATAGGCAATCTGATGGGATCTATCGTTGCTAACACGACTTTGGTTATTGGTCTTTCTGCTGTTATAAATCCAATAAATTCGCTTTCCGGACGGAGTTACCTTATTCCTGCCGTTGCCTTTGTTGCGGTTTTTCTTCTTTTTTATTTATTTGTCCATTCAAAAAGACGTTTGGACAGGTGGGAGGCGGGAGTACTTTTGGGGATATACTTCTTATTTTTTGTAATAGAGATGTATTAGAGTAGAAGAGTGGAAGAGTAGAAGAGTAGAAGTAAAAAGTTAAAAAAACTCCTGCTCTCCCGCTCTCCTGCTCTTTTACTCTTAGATTGGTGGTGAAAATTTATGGCAGATGAGAAAAAGAGTTTAACGGGTCTTCCGAAAAATACAGCAGCAGCACTATCGTATGTTTTGGGTCCTGTTTCGGGAGTATTCTTTTTGCTTGTGGAAAAGGATCCTTTTGTCAAATTTCACGCAATGCAGTCGATAGTGGTGTTCGGAGCAATCTTTGTTTTGCAGTGGGTATTGGGAATTACAATCATACTTATTCCCTTAAGCGGGCTTTTGGGAATTATGGCTTTTGTCCTGTGGCTTATGCTGGTATACAAAGCATGGCAAGGGCAAGAATATGAAGTTCCGTTTTTGGGTAAATATGTCCGGATGTTTGTGAAGAAAGTGTAAATTAGTATATAGTAGATTGCATATAGTATATAGGAGTGAAGGGGGTTGTTTTTTGAAATGGTCAGTGTTATTTTGAACTTGTTTCAGAATCTTCATTCCTATGTTAGATCCTGAACTGGATTTGGGATGACAGAAAACAACAGACACAATCCTTATAAGGATAGACGTTGTCAGATGGTAAAAACCATTCGGAAAAAATATGGCTTCAAAGATGAACGCGTCTTAGATGTAATGCTTCAAGTTCCCCGGCACGAGTTTGTTCCGAAGAAGTACTGGAATATCGCCTACGATGATTACCCCGTTGATATTGGATACGGACAGACGATGAGTCAACCGTACACCGTTGCAAAGATGACACAACTTGCAACGGAAATTCGAAATTCGAAATCCGAAATCCGAAAGAATCTCCAAATTACAAACGCAAAACTGAAACGAATAACTCAAATATATGAAAGAGATAAAGAAATACTTAATACAAAATACTTTATACGTAATACATGTGTTTTAGAGATTGGGACGGGAAGCGGATATCAGGCAGCGGTGCTGTCGTACTTTTTTAACAAGGTCTATACGGTGGAAATTATTTCCGAACTCTCACACCTTGCAGGGAACAACCTTTCAAGGTTGGGGTATAGGAATGTATTTGTAAGAACGGGAAGCGGGGAGTGGGGGTGGAAAGAACACTCTCTGTACGACGCGATAATTATAACTGCCGGGGTTGAAAATGTACCGGAGGAATTATTTAAACAATTGAAAGTCGGGGGAGTACTTGTGGCTCCGTTGGGAAAAGGAAGGGATAAGACGATGGTTCGAATTACGAAAAAACGTGGCTTAACAGTTAGTGATATAAATAACCCCACTTCGCCAAGGCTTCGTAGGGCAAGGGAGGAATTTGGAACATTTCATTTTGTACCATTTGTGAAGTAATTTTTTTTGAAACGCGCGTTTCATATTTTTTTACTCGGTTTTTGAATTATCCAATACTCCTAAAGGACACCAAACTTTATTATCCTGCTGATCTACATTTACCCGCCATCCCAGTGATATTCCTGCAAGTTGTGCCATTTGTGGACATGTGATCAACATGCATTCAAATCCTTTTATGCCACTAGTGATTGCAAAACAAGCATTTTCAGTTCCTGCTCCACAGCCTTTTGGATTAAGCACTTGTTTGTATGTTAATAATCCACTTTCCTTACTCATAATTTTCACCACCTTTCAGGTTCTTGAATTTTAATCCGCTACTTTATCTTCACCTAAAATTTCTTTTGCCGTAATTTTGGTTATTCTTCTTTGTTCCTTTTTATCACCTTTGATGTAACAGGTCTCTGTGGTAGATGTAAATATAATTTTATTTTCGTTATATGGAAATTTACCAAATGGTTCTATATAACCACCGTCATCGACGTAGACTTCTCCACCATGCTCGGATGCGATTACGCTGTGGTTTTTCCTTGGTGAGTCATAGATAATGTTTTTTCCGTATCTTAAGAATTTATTAAAATACAGTTTTCCAATATTTGTTTCTTTTTCAAGTAAAGGGGACATAATGTTTTGCTTTTTATTTGTTATTGTTATTAAAACAACCCGCATGAAGTTTCATTTCCCGAATAAATCTCCTTTTGTCATTATCCGTGACTATGCTTTCATCCCATACTCTTGGACAGAGGGTGTCCCAGCTTGAAAAGATACACTCTTTCAGGTTATGGCGCCCTCTTAATTTCCACGCACAATCCATTTTTATAAACACTTTATTGAATAAACTTTCGTCTTCGGATAGATGGAATCCTGAAGGGTGCTTTTCGTCCGCAACAAATGGAATTGTCATTGGACACAAATGCATTGCGTCGGAAACATCTTTGATTGCCATGTCTTTAATACGTTCCATGCTTTACCGATATTTTATTGAAAGGGAGTCTGCCGTGCTTGATTTTGGGATTATATTTACATCCCAGTTTGAATCAACAACGCGTTTGTGATATTATTGTGATGTTCGATGGGGGTTAATCACGATTTTCGCATTGTGTTTAAGTAACACCGTTGTCATTCTCACGAAAGTGGGAATCTATACAAATATTTATATGGATTCCCGATTGGATCGGGAATGACAAGGGGCAGAATCTGTATTTATATGAAGCAGAATCTATTATCGTTTTCCGAAATCCCAAGCGATTTTCAAAAGGAACTTTTTGAAAAAATTGCCGCGATTATTAAAAAAGGTGAGTCTGTTCAGCTTTATGGAGTGTCAGGATCGGGAAATTCGTTGGTAGCAAGATCTCTTATCCAATCAAACGAGATCAAGAAAAAGTATTTTGTCGGTGGATATTCATTTATACTTTTTGACGCAAATCTTCTACTTGAGAGGACTGTTGTTGGTTTATATCGCTTTTTTTTGACTCTTTTTCCGTCAAATTCAGACTTAATTTCCGATCCGGCATTTATCCAAAACAAGATAGATGAAAAAATAACCGGGTTTTGCGAAAGAGGGAAATTGATCCTAATAATCGATCATATGAATGAGCTTTGTTTGCCGGAACTAAAGCCGTTTTTTGTAAACCTATACGGCATTTACAGAAAAATGGAGCCGAACCTAAATTTTATTTTTATGTTTTCCAACACGATAAAAGATAGTGATCTTGAAAACTTCGGACCGATAAAAAGGTTGATCGTGCAAAATGTAATTAAAAACAACGGTTTTTGTAAAAAAGACGGACTTTGGTTTATCGGAGAGAAAGAAAAGCAAGCCAGAATCAGGCTAACCGACGAAGAGAAAGAAAAACTTTATGAATTGTCAGGAGGATTTCCAAGAACGCTCAAAAGGCTGGTTGAGTCGGTCGGAAGGGGCTTGGAATTGGACAAACTGCAGAGCGATCCGGCAATCGATCCGCTTCTGGTTATACACCTTGAAGAGTTGCTTCAAAACAAGGACGATCTGCAGAGAATTCCCGTATTGGAAAGTCTTGTCAAAAGTAAAGAAAATGCTGACAGGGGAGAAAGTTTAACCGGATTAAAATTGATAGAAAAATTAACGAGAAACGAAGAAATACTATTGAAGTTATTTTTGAAAAATCAGGGAAATATCGTAAAAAGAGCGGATGGAATAGAGCACCTTTGGGGAGAGTCGGCAATGGAAGTATCCGATCATGCGTACGATCAGATCGTGTTACGGCTTCGAAAAAAACTGAAAGGATCGTATCCTTCGGCGGGTATCGAAACGGTTAGGGGAAGGGGACACGTGCTAAAGATAACTTAAAATTTAAAAGTCAAAACTCAAAATTTTTAAGGAAGAAACGAAGAAAGAGGAAATTTTTAGGATATTTCATTACGTTCCTTTTGTAAGAAGTCGTTTGCGTTAATTCGCGAGGTGCAGGTACGTTATCACCTACGGGGTGATTATTCGCAGTCTTTGATTTCCCCCGTGCAATTTGCATTGTTCGACCTTACAATCTGATCTCTTATTACACAAGACTATACAGTTAGCTGCAGACCCCTTGTTATTAAGTTGACATCGTCTGATATTACATAATCTATCTTTACAGCCGACTGGCCCAACTTGGGAGATTTGTATATCGATAAGATCTGTTGAATCACCAGTTGCAGCAAACGGACACCCACTTGGTACTGATCTCAAAATATACTTATTAATTTCTGTTTTTATCTCTTTAATCCGCTCTGCGCTTATTTCAATACCTCTTTTTCTCATAATATTATTATGGGATATTGTAATTCAGAGAGGGGGTTTTGTCCTACATTCACACCCGAAGTGCAACACTAACTAGATATTTGAAGCCAAGTGTAT
>CAZAUT010000002.1:57553-78734 GCA_964488535.1 uncultured Gammaproteobacteria bacterium | reverse complement strand
GATTAACGATTCTTCTCAGATACTTTAATGTCGAATATGTATCTGATCTTTTGCAAAGTAAAATATTGCTGATAGAAAAACATAATGCCGGGAAAGTCTAAAAAATAAGGACGCCGAATCGCAGCCGGATACTGTTTTTCGTTTTGCGCAAATTATTATTATCATTTAAAATGTACTGGCATTATTAATTTCATATTTCTCATATGACCGGAATCATAAAGCAGGAATACACAAAAAGGGGAATCTTGGTATTATTGATAATTCTGACATTTTCGGCCGTATTTGAGTTTATGGGTTTTGGGAAATACGACGCAAACGAGTTTTTGATTATTTTATGCGCGGTTTTTGCCGTTATTTGTGTTTTTCTGATTTACAGACTGATCATCTGCAGGACTTAGGGGTATATAAATAAAAATACCTTATCTGCGAATTATCTAAGGTGGATGGACATAATATCACTTCTTGGGAGTGATATTACTCCATTAAAGAACAGTTATTCGTTTCTCAATCAGTTTTCCCTCTTTATCGTTATCAAAAAATCCCAGAATAAAAGCGTTTTTGTTTTCCGACATAATCTTTATATACTCCTTAAGATCGGTCACCATCGGAATTCCCGATATCTTTGCCGGATCAAACCAATGAAACGTCCCGTCTTCGGTTGGCTTAATTCTTACTTGGTCTTTGATATTTACAATAAAATACAAATTCACCCATTCGGAGTCGGTTGGCGGATACGGATGTTGTGTAACCGAGTATGGTCTTATGCTTTCAAACTCGGAAATTCCCGTTTCTTCTTCAATCTCACGAAGAAGGGCATCGTAAAAACTTTCATGCGGTTCTACTTTTCCGCCAATCCCAGAGTACACTCCCGGATCAACCTTCTTGTTTTTTGACCTTTTCATCAAAAGTACTTTTTCATTACACCAGATCAAAGCGTTAACGGACAAAATTGTTTTGTAGTTAGTGTATTTTGCAAACTCATCCATATTGCAGTATTCAATATACCATACACTGTCTGCTGATTTAATACTTAATACCTGATACCTGATACTTGATACCGTTTCTATGGAATGCAATTCGGCCAGAGATAAAATTTCCCCAAAGACATAAGATACGCTGCCGTTTGTGTTGCCTCTTCGGCGTTGAAACGAAGATCCGGGTTTGGGTCTTCTCCCATCGGCGCGCGGTTATTCTTCCAAGTTGTTGAGTTAAATTGAAACAATCCTGCATACGGACCGTTTACCGCCAAAGGATTGAAACCCGATTCGCAAACGGCAATATGACGAAGAACGTTAACGTCGATTCCGTATTGTCCGGCAAATCTTTCCATAAATCCGTGAATTTCCTCTTGTGAAAATTGGGGTTGGGGAACGGGTGTAATGGTAGGTGTCGGTGTGGTGGTCGGTTTTGGTATTGGAGTCGCAGTAGGAATAGGAGTCGGAGTAGGTGTTGGCGAAGGGGAAGGGGAGGGAACAGTTGTTTGTGGTTGTCCTCCTACCGAATAAGACAAAACCGCTTTATCAAAATATTTTTCGGAGATTTTCCCGACGGCAAAATATCCGCCGTAAAATGAAACTGCAACCGAAATCAAAATTGTAACAATCCATTTCATTTTGAAGTTATCAGGTGATTGATTTTATACTGGTAATTGAGAAACAATAATATTGCGGCCAGCGATATTCCACACTCGATTTTTCCTGTCTTTAGCCACTTGGATAAATCATCCAAGTTCACTTCAATTGTCTTTTGTATCGCTTCATCTCCTTCTCGATGCGTTGTTTTGGTATTATATAACTCCGTTGCCAAATATACTTTAATATCTGTAGTTTCGTGTCCGGGTGCCACGAAGAATCTTCCTAAAAATTTCCATTTCTTTGCTTTGTATCCAGTTTCATCAAATAACTCTCTTTTTGCTTCAGAAAGATGATTTCCGTTTCCAACGACACCGGCCGGTAATTCGTAAATTGTTTTATTGATAGGGTAGCGTTCCTGTTTTAATAAAAGAATGGATTTATTTTTTGATGAATAAGCAACAACAAATACTCCGGTGGGCTTCTCCAAATATCCGTATATACCCTTTTTACCATCCGGTCGGATAACGTTATCTTCATGGATCTTGATCCAGGGATTTTTATAAATAATTTTCCCGTCTAATTTTTTCCACGATGAAACCTTCATCTTTGAGATTATATATTTTAATCAGTAATTTGTCGAAAAATATTTAAAAACGGAAAAGAAAATGCATGCATTAACTATTAAGAAAACTTTAACTATTATCATAATTGGGATTGATACATTACTACATTAACTTAGTAATGTATAAAATTTCATTTTTTAGGTGAGGAGGCAAAGTCATTCAATTTTTCTGAAGTCCCACCGGACGGTAGCAAAAACATTGTCATATATTTCGTACTTACTGTCGCCCGAAAAACTGTTGGCTTTTGGATCAATATTGATTTCGACTTCGTTTGCCTCGGATTCAAAATTGTCCGTGGTATACTCGTAAACATCTTTGACAAGACCGTCTTGTTCGGGAATAAAGATCGAATCCCAACAGCTTTTATGCATTTGAAGCGACAGGTCCGTTCCTGTAAATTTGTCTCCATCATCAAGACTGAATACTTTGAAATAGAGATCATACTTTCCGCCGAATTTGCTTTCTTCCTTTTCGTCTCGTCCGATAATCCTATCGGGCATATCGCCGGTTTTTTTGTAATCGACAAAACCCGCACCGTTCAATTTCTTTGAATTTTTACTCCACATTTGTCCACAGCTTTTATCTATTGCCTCAATACTTTCAAGTTCTTGATAGTCCCCAAAATATTGCTGCTCGACTACAACCAAAGAATCGTAATCGGGGTCATATTCAAGTGTTTCGTAAAGCCGGTATTCACCTTTTTCCGTATACGTTCCTTTGGAAAAGCCGATGTCGACGGAGTTATTATGTATCCACTTTACACTTATGTTTCCTTTCCACCCGGGGGAGCATTTTTCCGATGTTTTGAACGCAATCGGACGGGTAAGTTCGGATTTCAAATCCGCATTTGAGGTAACAAGAACAACAAACTGAATATTTTCTTCGTCAAGTTCCCTGCAAAAATCCCGCTTTTCAAGCCCTGTCCAATCCTCGTAATTCCAATTGCCGTTGACCTTATAAAACACCTGAAGTCCTGCGGAAGAATTTTCATCGGCTCCGGAAAATGATTTCGGATAAAATTCGATCAATTTTATTTCCTCGTTATCAAAGATCATGTAATTATAAAGCACACCACCCTTGGCAAGATCGACCGGAAACGACCTCTCCCCAATTTCCTCAACACTATTTACCGTAATCGATTTCCAGTAAGGGGAAATATCGGGAAAAGACGGCAAATCGATATACATTTTGAACGGATCCCAATTCCAGTTCCAGTAGGCAAATTCGCGATACTCGCGGTTGAAATTTCCCCTCGCTTGTGTGCTTTCCCGTATCGAATTTGTTTTTCCGGCAGAAAGTGCATCCATTATTTCGGCAGCTCCTACACGTTGTTCGAGAAAAAAATACCAAAGATACATTGCATATTCATGATTTCCCTTAATTGACATCAGATCGTGGTTTGTGACGGGAAAGAAGTTGTGGTCGTAACTGTGTTCTGTCGCGTAGTCTTTATAAACATAATTCTCCGACCATGTGGCGGTAGCTTCCATTAACCACATAGTGTCGGGTTTTTCATAAACCATTCCATACCAGAATTGGAAACAGTGAAAAAGTTCGTGCGCTGCGGTGGTTTTAACACCTCTTTCGTTGGTTTGTTTTTGCACTTTTATCTGGCAAACCCCGGGTACACTCTCATCCATTGACGCTTCCCCGTCTGCCTCCAGTTCCTCTCCGACAATTGAAACGTAAGCGGTTTTGTGTTCAAACCCGTAAAGACCGGTAAATTTTGGAACGGCATCGCGTATTCCCTGCGCTGCCCATTCGGCGGATTGTTTTTGAACGTTGCCCGAATACACAATACTAATTCTTGGCACCGCGTCTATGACAGTCATATCAATGACGATGGGCTCTTCGGCGTAAACGGGTCTTACCGGATTAAGAATCTGTGATGTTGAACCTTCTGCTTCGATGCTTTCCGCTTTTTTGAAAAAATAACTTCGGCTGTCGTTCACGGGATAAAGAAAAGGACGGACCTTTTCTTTCGTGTTTTCGGAAAAATCAGCCCATTTTTCGTAAATTAATCCGTACATATACGCATGATCCTTTGAGGTATCGGAACCGCCTTTATATTCGGATGGAAGAGATGAAGGTTCGCCATAAAGGGCGTCAAGTGTATAAGTAACATATTCTTCGGCACTGATATTTCCCGCTTCATATGCAAGATAAATCTTTTCTACCGATGACTGCTCGGGTTCAACATATTCGTCGGATAATGTTTTTGTTTTTTCGAGAATGTTTTTAATTTCCCCGTCGTCAATTTTTTTGATCGAGGAAACGGAAATGTTATTACCTTCGTTACCACCCCTTTTTTTAGGAAGAACAAATATTAAAAGTAAGATGATAACTGCAAGAAGAATCACTGCTCCGGCAAGAACATTTTTTTTCATTCGTTTAAAATTATAACTGGCAGCGAGTGAAATATAATCGTTTGATTATATCATTGATATTAATCAAACACGAATTTAAAGAAAAATATACGAAAGGAATAAACACGTTTCACTTCTCTGAATCAACCCGCGGGTATAATGCGGGTGTAGTAGTTTCATTCTCCACACGCATGCACTCTATCCCGATTTTTTATCATAGTTATAATTCCCGCCAAACATCTTTCTCCGGAAATGTGTCTATCGACTTCTACCTCGCCATCCTCATTATATGAACCGGCAAAGACCTGTCCACCGTTAACGCATTGTTTACATCCCGAACACAACCCGGCACGGTCCCCCAATCTTGTTCTTGTTTCCGCCAATAATCCCTCTCTTTCTTGGGTATTTAAACTATTGATCATCTTCATTGTTTTTTCAATCGCTTCTTTGAACATAGCGCTTTTCAAAAACTATCATCTGCCAATTCTGTGGAGCTTATTATACTTATTAAACATTAAAAAATCGAATTATTTATTGGTTCACCCCCTCAATTTCTTCATTATAAATCTTAATGCGTAAATGTCAGTCATTATAAAACTTAATACTGCGAAGACAATACATGATCCAAAATCAACAATGATTCTGTAAAGAAAATAAATTAAAAAGATTAATCCGGAAATTATGATAAACAAGAAATACAATATTCCCAAAAGCAAAGTGACCGATTCGTTAATGTATTTGAAAAAAGTGCCCGCAAAAACAATTGGAGCGATTATGAAAAATATGATAAAAGGGTAAAATTTTTTGTTAAAATCGATATCCGTGTATTTTCGGATCTTACTTCTGGATCGTAAATAAGTGTAGTTAACCGATAGAATTTTGAAGTAGCGGAAAAAGTAATATTTGAGTAGTTGAAGTTGTTCAATAAATACAACCAAAAAATTGGGGGGTCGGAATTTGATCTCAAGAATTAAATCTGCCACTTATCAATTTTACTATGGATTCAAGAAAGCCCCAAATTCTGCTTGGGGATGAATTGAACCCAGAGCTATCATTTTCCCTTAGGGGCAAAGCGAAAGGTCACCGGCTTACGCCGGTGAAAAATGTTATCATTTGTATCCCGCTTTTGTCGTTACCTGATACCTGATACATGATACTTGATACTGCTCTACTTGTTGCTTATTTCTTATCTCTTATCGCTTAATCTCTTAATCACTTAATTAACTTATTTAACTGATTAAATTTTTTGTTTGTGAATTCTGCTGTGCCTGAGATATTTCTTTACTTCACGGTCGAAATCGGAAATATAACAACTATCGCGTATTTTTTTATATTTTTCAAATTCTTTCATTGCTTTATCATCGGCCTCTTTGGCACTAATCTTTCCTGCGTGTATAAGCAGTTTTCGTTCACTTAAGGTCAAAAATTCATCCAACTTTTTAATCCAGTCAACCATGCGCATCGGTCTCTGGTTTACGGCTTGCAGTTCTGCAAAATCCAAATATAGCGAGACAATAAGATTCAACTGTTTCAATTCTTTTTCGTTAAGATAATTTTTGGCAATTTTAATATCGTTGGAAGTGATGTAATTTCCCCCGAAAGATGTCAAACCCATTCGCGGTTTTTTACTATCAGCTCGGTTGGCAATTATTTCTGCTGCGGTTTGTCCATGTACGGCATAATGCATCTTATTTTGAACCGTTGCAAAAAACATTTTTGTCACCTCGTCATCTTTACGGTAATCAATACTTGTGGCATAAATGTCGGTGACTTTCTGGTATAGATTTCGTTCGCTTGAACGGATATCGCGGATACGCTGAAGCAATTCCTCAAAATATCGCGATTTTGAACCGCCTTGTTTAAGCCGTTCATCATCAAGAGCGAATCCCTTGATGATAAATTCTTTAAGCGTCTTTGTTGCCCATATACGAAACTGTGTAGCTTTGGCAGAATTCACCCTATACCCAACTGAAATAATCGCATCGAGATTATAGTATAAGATGTGGCGAATTATTTTTCGAATTCCTTCGAATTGAACTTGTGCAAATTTTGCACTAGTTGCACTTTTTAAAAGTTCTCCGTCGCGGTAGATATTGTTTAGATGCTTAGTAACACTCGTTCGATCGGTTTGAAAAAGTTGTGATATCTGCTCTTGTGTCATCCACGCTGTTTCATCGCCAAACAATACACTTATTTGTACTTTACCGTCAGGGGTGGTGTAAAGGATAATTTCCGACTTAGGAGGTTGTTTAATAATTTTTTTCATTTTTCAATTTATTTCCAAGCATATTTAAATTTATACCGAATAAATGCCGAAGTCAACGGTAGATAACATCAAGTTTTTCACCTCGGGAGTGAAAATTTCCCATACCGCTGAAATGGTTAGTTTTCATCCCTGCTTCCTGTTTTCTGCTTACTCCTTAATCTCTTAATCACTTAATTAACTTCTTCAACTGGTCATCACTTGTTCGTCTTTTGTGGTGAGTAAAGTTGAACCAGCGAGTGAAATCAAAAACACGGGGTCAGGAGTTGGTATCGTGGCGTTTAAACTTTTTGGCTCTTTCCTCAATATAATCATCTTCTACAGGAACTCCGTTCTTTCTGCAGAAATCCAAAAAAGGACTCTCTTGCTCCAGAGTGTTTCCATCGTTTGCCATTAAAAAAGCGACGGCATTGGCAACATGTTCCTGCGGAGTGCCTTTGAAACCGTGATCCTTCCAGAAATCGGATTTAAGGATCTCGAGAAATTTTTCAGCCCTGACTTCATCTTTTAACGCTATAAGACTATCCCGCGATGCTCCGGCGATTTGTAGTAAGAGATGTTTATCGGACAATCGAAGAATAAATTCAGAGGGTGGCAATTTTGCTAAATCTCTAAACTCAGGACTCGTCCGAAAAAAAGATGCTCTTTTCATTTTCTCGCTAAAAGGTTCGCTCTGTGGAGCATCATCTTTTATTGGTCTGAATACCCTTGAAAAAAATTCCAACACCATAGTGTGCCCATAGTAGTCCCCGAGAGTATTTACGTCAAGATGTAATTTATCATTAGTTCAAGAATACCACGACTTTAACCGTGGGAATCTATTTTAGTTTTCCTGATGGAGAAGTTGTCTTGATGAACTGCATTGTCAACACAATATTTACTCACGAAAAAAAATAAGCCGTTACCCCAACATACGGTTTAACGTAAACAATTCCCAATTTATTATTCATCCTTCATTTCCTTCACTCATTTGCTTATTGTTTCCTGTTCACCGTTTATTGTTTGCTTAATCTCTTAATCACTCAGTCACTTGTGTCTTATCGCTTTTCGCTTATTGCTCAATCACTCAATCACTTAATTAACTTATTTAACTGATCATCAGTCCGCCTGCCTTCAGTGGGAGTGAACCTGTGGTGAGCACTTCGGATGCGAATGTAGGAACACCAACATTTTCAACCTTAACATCTTATAGCATAATATGCTTTATGTCTGAACGTGGAAAGGGGTTGTCTAAAGAATATATCTTGAGACAGTTGATCAAATATGTTGCATTGGATCAGGAGGACTTATATGGTTCGGAAAGTGAGATTTATTCGGATAGTGTGGATACATACGCTTCCTTGGCAAGCGCTTCGGGGCCAACGGATTATGAAATTTCAGAAGCATATTTTTTGGGAATGAGTAAGGAAGATAGGCGGGATCTGTTGGGAGTTTATTGCGAAAAATTTTGGCATGACAAAGATTATAAATCTTTGGATGAACTTAATTTATGGACGGAAAATATGATAAAACTTAGAGATAGATTTTATTTGGAGGATCCTTTGGAGGAATCAGCCCAAAAACCGGGAACAAAAGTTGAAGACCTTAAATTATCTGATGCTTTTGAAAAAGATGGGGATAGGCAAGGATTGTTTGATTTGTACACCTTAAAAATTAAGGAAGATGATTCTTTTCCAACACTGGATGAACTTAAAAAATGGACAACGGAAATGCTGAAAATAAAAGTAAGATACCATCTTGAAGACCCGTTGGAACAACAGGAAAAAGCCGTTGAGGCAAAGAATTTAACAAAATCGAAGTTTCGCACAGGTTCGAATTAACATTACTTCATTCCGCGGGTGTAAAGTGTGCAAATCCCAGGTGTGTGAACCCATATCATTCCAGGAGTGTGATTAAGGATTGGGGATACAAGCTTAATTTCTGAATGAGGAAATTTCAGATAAAGAGGTTATAATTCGTATTATGGATGAGAATAAAATACATGTTCGGGTAAGGTTAATTATCATTCACAACAACAAACTCTTGGTGCAATATAGAAAAAAGAAAGATTTTTACCATTATATCGGGGGACATTTAGAGTATGGTGAAACAATTAAAAAAGCATGTATTAGAGAGGTTAAAGAAGAATGCAGTGGCGCAAATTTTACTTTTGGAAAAATATTATATATTCGGGACTTTATTAAAAAAGCCGAAGATGAAGGTCACAGTGTTGAACTTTTTATCTTGGGTAAATTAGATAATTATGAGGGACTGGAAAAACATTTGGATCCACAGCACGAGGACTCAAGTGTTTGGTTAACTTGGATTGATTTAAACAATTTACCTGTAAATTTGTTGCCAAAAGACCTTACTCCAATTCTTCTGAAGGATCAAAAGGAGGATTTCAGCCGGCAGGGAATATATGTAGAGGGCATCGAGTAATAAGGTGCCAAGTCAAACTCGATTTAAATCACGTTTAATGCAATGTAAACTTATGACACCTGGCGGATTAATACTGTTTTAAACTCAATTGCGTCTTTTAATACGTGATGCATTAAATTTAACGCCAACTTGCAAGAATCAATTGGAACTATTGGATCCCGCTTATGTGGGTACTTAACACCACCATCCTCAAGAATGTAACTGCCAAGTTGGTTAGTAAGATACGTTAAATCTTGGTTGTTAAACTCAATTCTTCCGGATATTTCGTAACATTTTTTCCGAATTTCCCAAATTTTGTGGTTGTATCGCCTAACTTCTTTGCCTCTTAATCCTTTAAAAACCAAATAACCCTTCATGTATATCTCCAATCCCAAACATGTCAAATATGGAATTGTCATAATCGCGTCGTTAATCAGCACGATTTCATCAATTTTTACACCACCTACAACCTTTAATTGATGCTGTTCTAGGATAAAAAGCACCGTTGATCGAAACGGTTGGGCTTTGAAAAACCACGCATTTGGATTATCTGAATTTTCAGGAGTTAGATAAAATTGTTGCATACCATCGGCATTTTTATCACTTCGTGTTTCTTCCACCCTGAGCAGAAATTTTTCCTTTAAATTTATTTTCCTTTGCAATTATATTGATATTTCCTCCATTTCCACCCCTAACCCCATCGCCTCCGTCTGCCAAAATCGATCCAGTTCCCTCAATTTTTTCAGTATAAATTAGAACAGATCCTCCTTGTCCACCGCACCCCTTCTTATCTGGTTTTCCAAAATTCAATTTTATATGTGGTTCAAGTTTTATATTGTTAAAATCCGTCATCCCCCTCTCACCCCCTTAATTTGTTGTTGATATTTGTAACATCATAACCAATTTGTTGTATCTCGCCGGACAGTTTATCAATCTTTGTTTCAAGTTGTTCAATAAGTGCTGCTGAATTTGCATATTCGAGTACACCAACAGGCGTGCCACAAACAGAGCACTGAACAAAATAAACTACAAATTGAGATCCACTGGGTTCATTTTTCTGAACTTTAAAGCTCGCATTACCACATTTTCCACATTTAGACATTTTGATCACCACCTTTATGCAACAGGATTACTTCAATTTTTATTATGCGGTTGTCTTTGGGAAATACTCGTACCGAAGTAGCAGAAATCTCTTAATCGGCAACTGCACTATAAGTTTGCAATTGCATGCTTTAATTATACCATAACCGTGCAAATAACACTACATAGAGTGTTATAGACATTAATGTAACACAATTTAATTATGAGTTATGGGGACAAATTTGGAGAAAACAATCATTTCTTTTTTCGTGCATTCTGCAGAATCAAATTATTTATTTTTATCAACCAATACTACCGCTGCAATCTTTTTTTCCAACATTTCGACTATTGGTTTACCCAATTCAATTACCTCTTTGTTGTTTTTATTCCATTCTTCACGACTCATGCCCTTAAATATTTGGTGGATAGACTGATTTCTTGCGGTACGAAATTTGTTTATTTGATCAACTTCATTCGGATTAAGCAATTTGTTGGCTTTTAGAATACTCATTGATTGGTTAAATTCTTGTGATGGTGCAGGTTGGTAAAACAAATCATGTTTTTCCAATAATGTCTTGGCTAAGGAGAAAATAAGCGATTCAACAAGTGCTGACATAACGGTAACACCTCTAACACAAAAGCCCTTTTTACTAAATACAAATTGGCGTTCGTCTCTATAAACTTCGGAAAACAATTTTTTCATAATTTATTCAGCGTCTGATATTGCTGTTACAGTTTTAAATTATTACCGATAATCCCATTTTCTTTAAAACTATAATACTTATCTGAATAAATTATAAAGTGATCGATTATCGAAATACCTACTAATTTACCAGTTTCTATAAGCCTTTCTGTTGTGGAGATATCTTCAGTAGAGGGATTAACATCTCCTGAAGGGTGGTTGTGCGCGATGATAATTTGTGCCGTGTTGTTTTTGATTGCATTTTTGAAAACCTCCCTTGGATGTACCAAGCTTGCATTTAAAGTACCAATACTAATTTCTTCATTTATTAAATTATTTCTTGTATCAATATACAAAATAATAAAATGCTCTTCTTTTTTATTTCCTATTTTCTTTTTCAGATACTCACCTACCAATTTAGGAGAATTTAGTAAAATTTTGGATGATATTTTCTCTTTCAAATATCTCTCTGAAAGAGCTTGAAACAGAATTATTCCCAAGCTATTGGACAGACCGATTCCTTTAACTGAAATTAGTTCTGTTGCATCCGCCTCCAAAACTCCTCTGAGGTTTTTAAATCTTTTTATGGCAGCCTTTGCAATTTGTTTACAGTCTTTTCGAGGTGTTCCAAGTGTTAACAACAACTCAACAACTTCATAGTCAAGAAATCCTTCAAAACCAGATTGAAGAAATTTATCTCGGATTCTTTTCCTGTGTCCATTGTTGGGATATTTTTTATTGATATTTGTGTATGATCTTTTTTTATCTTCCATTAATCTATTTATCAAGATTGATTGAAGCATTATCAGAAACGGTATTGTAGACATCAGACTTTGATCCTTTGTTTTTCAGATGTTGTTTAAAGTAGTTTTGAGTTTCCGGGTCAACAGAATGAACATAACATCCTTTCATGCCTCTGGTCATAAGTGTCCGATATGTGTTTTTAATAATCATATCAGCAACTTTTTTTGTTTCGATTGGATTTTCTTTTAAGCGATTTTTTATACCCTTAACTGATTGATCTGAAGAAGCTCTTTTTGTTGCGTCAGTTACAATTTTACCATTACGAACAACCATATCAGGACCTATTATTACTCCGACGTAGTCCAAATCCAATCCTTGTGATGTATGGATGCAACCAACTTCACTGACAGATTTTGGATGAATTATCCAAGCTTGCCCATGAGAATTAAGATTCCAAGTGGCTTTGTAATTTCCAACAATAATGTCTTTTAATTCTGTATTTTTCTTACTTATCCATTTCCAACAATAACCTGCAAGTAATCTTGACTTATTGTTTTCTTGATTTTTTTTAATTATTTCATCATGGAGAACCGATAGATCGTCCATTAATCTAAAATCGTAATTAATATCATCTAACGATTCATTTGCGGTTTCTCTTATCTGCAATAAACGATCAATCCAAGCCAAGTATCCATCTGATCCATTACATCTAAATTGCGAGGCTAATTCCAATGATGTAATTTTTGCATTCATTTTTTTTGCCCACTTTATAATTTCTGACTTCTTACCAATATCCTTAAATGTCACTCTTTGGTCTTCGTCGATAAAAAAAACACAAAATTTGGAAGCGTTTATCAGCTCTTTGATTTGGTTTTCACCTAAGTGACTAAACAATCCGGATTTAGCGTTAAGTCTGTGTGCTTCGTCAACAATTAGTGAATCAAAAGTATTTGCAGCGATATCAAAAAACGAACCTGAAGAACTAAACAAGTTTGCAATTCTGGTTTTTGTAAATTTCCCACTAAGTTTAATTTGATACACTTCTCGTGGAGCGGAATTTTTTGTAACATATTGAGCAATCTGACCTCTTTTTGTAAGTTCAGCAAGTAAATTAATAGCAACCACTGATTTTCCCGTACCTGGTCCTCCCTCTACAATTAATACGTTTTTATTGTTTGATGCTGATTCTTTGGCCAATTTCAGTGCAGTTTCGTATACAACTTTTTGGTCGTCTATTAAAATAAACTCTTTGTTTCCTTGAAGCATCGATTCCAGACTGTCGGCCAAGGCTTTTGAGGGTCTAATATTTCCATTTTCAATAGTGTAAAGAATATTATTTTTATCACCATATTTTACGAATTTTTTAATAAACTCCTGTAATTTTAAGGCATCTGATTTCAAAAAAACAGGAGCTATGTCCGTGTATTCTTTATAAAAAACATTTGTAACTATACCATTGTCACTGTAATTGTGCAGATATGCACATGGTACTAATGATATGTTTTCACTTTGAACATTGCTGTTGAAGTCTTCCAATAAAGTTGCATAAGACCAAACTTGATATGAGGGGTGGGGAACTTCGCCGTAAAAACTTGTATTAAGTACACCATCTTTGTCTGTCAGACTTACACCTTCGCTCCATTGCTTCAACTCAACAATTACTGCAACTTTTTTGTTTTCACTGTTTGTACCTGTGATAATAAAATCGATGCGTTTGGAAGTTTGAGGGATCTTATATTCAATTGCAATTCCTGCATCGTCCGGAATACTTGAATCGTTAATTACATTGCTCATATATGGCATTGATTTGCGCCATGAATTTACTTCACTTTTACCGGTAGAATGCCCCATCTCTCGAACAAAAGAAGTAAGTATCTGTTGTTCTACCTGACCACTTAAAACATCATTTAGGAAACCTTTCTTGTCGGACGAGTAAACAATCATGATTATAATTTGTTGTATTTGGTGTGCTTTCCTTTTGCCTTATTGACGGGGTATTTGTTTTCGTTTATATTAATTTTCCTTTCCAGTGCTTTGAGGATATCGATTTTTAGATCGTGACTCATAAGTAAAATCCAATACAAAACATCAGCCAGTTCTTCACTGATTTCTTTCTTATTTGTAATAACATAACTTTCCATTTCTTCCTTATTTTTCCACTGAAAATGCTCCATTACTTCACCAGCTTCAAGAACAAGGGAAAGTGAAACATCTTTGGGATTGTGAAATTGTTTCCAATCACGGGCATTTCTAAATTTGATTATTCTCTTTGTAAGACTTTGTATTTTTGTCATTTCTCCTGTATTTTACTACTTACATCTCAAAAAATGTAATTGTTTGAGTTTGTGAAGCAAACTCTCCGAACCTGTTTTCACTAGAAGAGGGGAAAGATGTTCATTGAGATTTTTGTAGTTTTGTGGTAAATTATAAACAATCATCAGGGGGTCAGTAGCATTAAGTGTTGGTGCTTAATGTGAAGCCCCCGTTTTTTTTGGTCTAAATTCTACTTTTGGGCGAATATCCTCAACGTATAACTTATAATCGCGGAATCTTTTTATAAGGGAAGATTCCGATTTTCTGCTTGGAGCAAAGATCTTATACAATTTTTTATCTTTTTCAAAATCTTCATATAAACAGAAAAAATCTCCGTCGCCGGAAACAAAAATTGCCTGATCGTATTTGGCATATTGAATCTTCGCGGAATGAAGCACAAGCTCTGCGTCAATATTTCCTTTAATATTTGTCTTTCCGAAACGAATTGCCGGTTTAAAAACCAATTGATAACCCCATTTTTTCAAGTTTTGATATAACTTTTGATTTGACTCCAAGAAACCAATAAATAAAAATGCTTCTTTAACCTTGTATTTGTCTTTCAGGTACACCAAAAATTTTTGGAAGTCCAATTTCCATCCGAGGTCGCGAATTCCCAAATTCAGATTTTGACTGTCGATGAAGGCATAAACAACGGGTTTATCTTTTGAAACTCGTTTCATTATTTAATATTACATCCAAAATTTACAAATTGGAGAATCGTTTTTCAAAAAATTTTTCTCTCGGGCGGAGGAATTTCGGCAGGTTTTTAATCCTGGTCATTGTACGTAATTTTACTCCTTTTAACGACCTTGTGGTTACAAGATTCAAAACTTTCTTTACAATAAAGGGGAGTGGGGTATCAAAATATTTATCTGGTAACACTTGTGTTTTAGTCCCGTAGTCCAGATTACGGGACTATGATAAATACAAATGATATGTGCTTTAGTGCCGTAGTCTATACTACGGCACTAAGATTGTAGATCTTTTACCCATACACCAGCAAAACAGTTTGGTGAAGTGTTATTTCATTTTGCCTTTGACGGGAGTTGACTGGAGTTGGTATAATAACAGTTGCAAGTAAATCCTTGTGCGTGGGCTTCCGGATGGTAGCTCGCAAATAGCGCACAAGGTTTTGTTTTTTAAGGAAACAGGGGGTTTTCTTCAATAATCTTGCTTTTTATCAACTGAAAATATGTATCGTCATTGTGTTCATATTTTCTGAAAATTGCCCACGATACAAAATCAACCGCTTGCAAAGATTTTTCTTCAGAAGGAATTTTAATTTCTATTTCCACTTTCATTCTATGAACATTTGAAATTTGGCTTTTTAAATAATTTTTAAAATTTTCGTTTAAGAATTTGTTTGTTTCCCTTCTTGAAGCAATCAAATAAACCACGTTTTTTGAATCAACCAGTTTTTTTCTGATAATTCTGTCCAAAAGTATATTTGCAACATAGTTATATAAGACATGCTTTTCTTCTTTTAACTGGGTATAAACTTTGGATTTATTAAGACAAATTGTGATAATGGAGTAATCCTTATTGTTAAGCAGGTTCAATATTTTCTTGCGTGTGGATGGTTTTTCCTTATAGGCATGCAATACCCCTCCGCTTAATCTTTTTACTTTCTTTTTTAGAGAAGAATGTACTTTCTTGACTATTTTCTCAATAGGTTTTTTATTTGAAGTTGCCAATATTGTAATAATGAAATATTTTGAATTTATTTTTGCCGGATTAAAACCTAAATCACCGGATTCGTCAAGAAAAATATATGCCATTCTTATTAAATCTTACTCTATTGAAAATTTTTTCACCATTCTTATTACGACCGCAGAAGTATTACCAAAAGTTCAAAATCTTTAAGTGTGTGGAGGGCCTTTTTCAAACAATTTTTCTCTCGGCTGGAGGAATTTCGGAAGGTCTTTAATCTTCGTCATTATACCCAAATTCTACCACCCTTAATAGAGTTTTGGAAAAACTGAAGTCAATAATGTTCTTCAATAATATTCACTTGTATAGCTCCGTTAGGAAGTTTCTTTGTTTTGTACTTTGTCACCACGGTCTGACCCAATTCTTTATAAGCCGGACCGGTTTGCATATCATGAAGAGCAACATAATGCGCCCCGATTTTTCCAGCATCGTTGCCGGGATTTATGATAAGAGATGTTCCGACCTGTGTTGTAAATTTTGGTTTTACTTCCTTGCTCATGACTGTATTTTACAACTTCAATCGAGAAAATTATACATATTCACATTTCTTTACTACATCACTCTAGAGTAGTGTAGTGGTGGTTGATACTTTAGCACTTTAAAGTGCTAAAGTAGAAAAAACTGCAGTTAAGTGTTTTTTCAATTGGTCTTCGGCTAGGGATGGAATTTTGAAGTTTGTTATAATAAGACAACATTATTGTGTATGGAACAAAATACAGAACTGGCAATTGATATTGGAGGAGGAGCGGGAGAAAGGTTTCTGGATTTGGCAAGACACAATCCTCAAAAGACGTATCTTGTTCTCGACCCCAATATAAATAATATCTCCGATAAACCCGATAATCTTCATTTGATGCCTTGGCGTGGTGATAAATCGTCGGCGATTCCGCTTCCCGAAGAATCTGTTAACGTTGCAGGCATATCCTTTCTGTTTGGAGAAATGATTTCAAGAGAAATTAAGGGATATAAAATGAAAGATGAAAAAGAAAGATATCGTGTACTTATAACTGATTTAAAAAGAGTCCTTAAAAGAAACGGCATGATTGAAATAGTAGACGTTAAAGGAAATATAAAATATGTCGTTGAAGTATTGGAAGAAGTCGGATTTAAAATTACTCAAAAACCCCAAAGGTTAAAGAAAGAAGATTATTCGCCATGGTCAAAAATATTTTTCAGTGTTTTTTATCGGAGTGGAAAAAGTGAAGAGGAATCCGAAGCATTACCTATGATGGTTAAATCGGTAAAAGGTTAATTGGCTCTTATGTGAAGTAATGTTATTCCAAATTACCTTTGACCAGAGTGTTATGGATTTTCTTCCTGCACTATATTTTAGTAATTGGGACCCTATTTTTGGAAGTTGGTTTTCTTTTGTTAAATTTTTTCTCTCGGCTGGAGGAATTTCGGCAGGTTTTTAATCCTGGTCATTGTATATATTTTACCACCTCCTGCTTGGGGTTTGAAATTTACTTGCATTTATTCACTACATCACTCTAGAGTAGTGTAGTGTTGGTTACTTTGGCACTTTAAAGTGCTAAAGTAGAAAAAACTGATATATACCAGCAATAGGCTAAATCAAAAATTGGGTCTTCGAATGAAGTATGACTTTCATCCTGTAACGAATACTCAACATTTTTACTTCAATCATCATTACGATTACTCATTGCAATATCTAAATTTAGTTTTGAAGTATCAATCCCAAATATTTTTTCAAAATAACGAGCAATGGAGAGAGTAAATTTACCATCAGCACATCCAATATCCAGTGCAATTTTATTTTTTGAACTTAAACCCAGAAGTTGTTCTTTAAATATCTTCTCAGGATCACCTGCCGGATACTCACTTTTATAAACAGCCTTTTTACTATTGCCATATCCATAACCACCAAATTTTATAGCGATTTTATCGCAGAAATTGCTTACCATAAACGAAGTATTATAAAAAAGGTTCGAACTGTCCTACTTTGGTAGTAATATTTAAGGCTAAGTTTCTTGGCTGCCTACTTCTGACAGTATTATAAGCGCACTTGAGAAGATTGTTAAAGCGCTATAGTCCCGAGCCTGCCGAAGGATTTGAAGACACTATTCAGGTTCAATTAATTAAGGAGAGATGGGAAGAAATTAAAAATATACAAAATTCAAATCTTAGATATGTTGCCGCTACTTTTTAAAAAAACAATCAAGGGTTTAGATAATACAGTTAAAGCCATTCCTATACTAAAAACGTGTTCTGGCGTTGGAACTTGAGTATTATAAGCACCTTTAATAATTGTTGTGTCTGCTGGCACAAGTTCATCGCCAAACATAGCTCTAACTGTCATTATTTTTAACTTATCGTTATTGGACAAAGATTCCAAACCAGACTCACAAAGTTGGATTGATTGAGCAAATGAATGACTTGTAGCTGACCTTGCCTCAAATGAACGGAAACCTGTATAGCTACCTATTCTTAACCTTCCACACACATTAATGACTTTATGGATAATATCTCGTCTTTCAATAAAAGCATTTATTACAGCACTTCCTCCAGCACTTGTGCCTACAAGAGAAACTACATCATGCTTTGCCGATAATTTATCAATTAAATCAACAAGACGCTTCAATTTGGGTTGGAATTCACTTTCTCCGTCGTGCCAGCCAACAGAGTAAACTATCGGGTCTAATCCGTATCTCCGCCAATGATTAGTTGCCCATTGAAGTTTCCTGGAGTCATCTCCGAGTCCCGGGACTATAATTACAGGACTTTCACTTTCTTTAGACATAATTAAGTTTATAAGATTAGGTTCTAATAGCGGAAGTGTGCTGAGCGGGCCGGTCGCGCACCATTTGAACCTATAACTGATCAGTTGCTGACAGATTTTAAAACACGCAATTCTATATTTGTTGCACCGAATTTTCCTTCATATTCTCTTGATATTTTCCACGCTTGAGGGTTTTGTTTTACAGCTTCAAAATAGTCCGAAATGTTAAATTCATCCTCAAAATACACCCTTTCTATAAACCTGTCAGCTTCAACGGTTTGTCTTCTTACAATCTGTTTATCTTCAATCTTGTAAATTTCATGGTTTACGGCACCAAATTTATTTAATTGTGGTCCAGCTGTGTTTTTAAACCAGCTAAGAAAATCCTTCTGTTTTTCTTTAGGAATTGTCATTGACCACTGCAGTATTTTCATAATTTAGGTTCTAATAGCGGAAGTGTGCTGAGCAGGTCGGTCTCGGACAATTCTGGCCTATAACGGTTATTTACCAATCAGTCCGAGTTCAATGAGCCCCATGTAACCGGTTTCTGGATCTGTAAGATCTCCTGATTTAAGGTGTTTTTTAAATTCCTCAACACTTAATATAACAATTTCCATGCCCTTTTCATCAAATTCCTGTTTAGGTTCTTGAATTTTTTTACAATTTGTTGCGACGAAGTGGTGTCTATACATTGTCCAATAAGCATCTTCGTAAGTTTTTCCCACCAACTTAAAATCCCCTGTATAGCCGGTTTCTTCTAACAGTTCTTTCTTTATTGATTGCTCGGGACTTAACCCATCATCATTAAAACCTCCGGGCAATTCCATTAAAATTTTATCGGGTCCGGGTCTAAATACTTTAATCATCAATACCTTTCCCTCTGTTGTAACGGGTAACACACAAACAGCAGGTCCAGACTCAACAATGTCATAGCTGGCAATATCTCCTGTAGGAAGTTTATATGTCCTCTTAACCATTTTTCTGAAGCCGGCTTTATATCTTTCTTCTTTAATCTTTTCCCATTTAATATCCATATGATTAATTATACGTTAACTTGCTAACCAGCTTGGTCTTGTACCCAATTATCCCACAACCGGTATCACACCTCAAACCATAAAGGACTCTTGTCTTTTGGATTACCATAATTGTAATTAAATGTGATCTCCGCATCTTTCTTTATATTTTTTGAAGCAGAAAATTCGATTGTTTTTTCCCTTGGTCTTATCTTGTACGTCGCATTTGGTTCATATGAGTGGTTATATATTGAACCAAAACCCAATACGACCGCCAAACGTTCCTTGTTTTTTCCAAAATAAAAAAAGTAGGTAACAAGGATGCTTTCATTTAAATTGGACATATCATGTTTTGAAACCAAAATAACCGGACATGTTTCAATAATTTCACCCTTTTTAATATCGCACTTAGCGAAAACCCCTCTTTCGGCATTAAGAATTTTCGATTGGCTAATATATACTTTCTCCGAAGTGAATAGTTTCTTCATGTCGTGATTGTTACAAAGATGTTAATCAGAATTGAGATTACAGTAACTCACATTTCATAATTTGCTGACCATATGGGACTATGTTGGAACTTATCACAGAAACAACTTTGTTAAAGTATGTTTCTAAAATCCTCCATACCGTCCTCAAAAATTATTTCTTCCTTAGTAGTTTCTTTTATGTCTTTGTCGTTTTCGATTAAAAAATATTTTACCGGCTTATTTAGCTGTTTTACTTGTTTGATCTCTGCCATTACTCCATTGCTAATTGGGCCAAAGACCCAAAGTTCATCGGCAAGAACGATAAGGTTGTTATTGGCGTTTCTAATTAGATCACGATCGACAATATCAGCCAGATAATAGTCGAAGGACATGAATGGATTTATCGGGACTTTGCCCTGCTCAAGTACATATTTCACTATAAACATACGCATATAAAAATATTTTTTTGATAGTGCAGTATAAACAATTGGCTTTTTCTCTTTAAGATTTAATGCTATGTGTTTAAATGTCTTTGACATACCTGAAGTATATCAAGAAGTTCCGGTATCGTATATTGAATATACCGTTAAAAGCTGCGAACCATAGTCAAAGTTAGAACCTATTTTGTAACTCAATCATCTGAAATTTCATCCTACCCAACTTACAATTATTCTGAAACACTAAATTTCTTCATCAAGTAACATTTAAGTAAATTATTTGTAGCAGGAAATAGATTGTCAGGAATATTATCCTTTTCAAACCATTCCCATTTTACCCAATCTTCAGGAATTAATAATTTTAGTTCGCCATCAATTTCTGCTACTATTCCTATACCAATATAATGGTTACCGAAGGCATAATTTGCGTTAACAGAAATAATTTTGTATTTTTTAACATTGCATCCAAATTCTTCCTTAATGTTTCGTTTGACTGTTTTACCAATTCTTTCACCAAATCTAATATCTCTACCGGGAACACCATAAACTTGTTTTCCTTTATACATCCATTTTTTAGTTAACAGACCTAAAAGAATTTTATTATCTTTAATAACTAAAATATCTATGTTAATTTTCGGACTTTTTTTGTTCATCTTAAGCTGGGGGATAGGGATTCGAACCCCAATTAACAGATCCAGATTCTGTCGTCCTACCGTTAGACGATCCCCCAATATCTTTTTAAATTGTAAATGTTTTCAAACTAACCAACTTT
>CAZAUT010000002.1:37732-57453 GCA_964488535.1 uncultured Gammaproteobacteria bacterium | reverse complement strand
TTCCACTCAACACAGACGATCCCCCAATATCTTTTTAAATTGTAAATGTTTTCAAACTAACCAACTTTTTATCCCGCGTTGCGGGATTGTCGTCCTACCATGTCGTCGCTATAGCTTCTCTTGTTTCGTTCCACTCAACACAGACGATCCCCCAATATCTTTTTAAATTGTAAATGTTTTCAATTAAGGCAACTCTGCCGGAATGTTATGTAGTGTTACGACTGAGGCAATTATATCAAATGTGAAGGAAAATTACCTGTAAAAAAGATGATTTAAAAAAATTTAACAATCAATATTATTCTTTGGAAATACCGAAATTGGTTATACGACTTTACTTCAATTTATTAACTCAGGGTCGATCTTAATGATTTTATCGTCATTATTCTGCCGGATACCCCGGCCGTCTCTATTGCTTGTCGAAAAGTACAAATTACCATCCGGTCCGAGGGTAACCGCCCTTATTCTTCCAAACATATTTTTAAAATACGGATTGAAAGACTTGATCTGTTCCCCTTCGATTTCGGCGACATATAAAGCCTCCCCGCGTAAACCGCCGAAATACAGTTTTCCGTCCGAATATGTTAGTCCGGCCGGAGCCCACGTATCGCTAGGTCCCGATTGGTTTATAGGGGAAACAAAACCTTCTCTTTCTTGGTCGCCGGTCAGGATTGGCCAGCCGTAATTTCCTCCTTTTTCGATAATGTTGATTTCGTCAAATCCCGACTCAAAACCGGAAGGTCCGTGTTCTGTTTCCCACAGTATGCCATTATCGTCCCAGGTAATTCCCTGAGGATTTCTGTGCCCGAATGAATAAACGGCGTTCCCGAAAGGATTGTCGGAAGGGATATTTCCATCATCACCGATCCTTAGAATTTTCCCGTTGAGCGAATTTTTGTCCTGAGCAAGGTCGGCACTTTGGGCATCACCGGTGGTAATATAAAGATATCCGTCCGGACCGAACGCTATTCTTCCGCCATCGTGGTTTATTGAACCTTTGATGCCGTCAATAATTATTTTTCTTTCACTCAGTTTTCCTTCGGCAAATTTATATCTTTCCACCTGATTTGTAATCTCGTCGGAATCTGAAGTTGTCAAATAAAGATATAAATACCCGTTTTGAATAAAATCGGGATGAAGGACGAGACCAAGAAGACCACCCTCGCCGGTGTGCGAAACACCTTCAATTTTCGCCACAGTTTCTTTTGTTTCCCCAAGCACAAGAAGACCACCGCTTCTTTCCGTTACCATCATTCTTCCATCCGGAAGAAAAACGATTTCCCAGGGAATATCGAGATCCGCAGCTGCCGTTTCATATATTTCGCCGATTGCCGGTTCATATCTCGCATCCATATTTTCGGCTGCAGTTTCACTGCCTGCAGAATCATTTCCTTTCATAGTTATAAAACTATACGAAACAACGATTGCCGTGATTATGATAAGTACTATATATATTAGTTTCATTGATCCTTTTTGAGATATTTGTTAAAAAAGTTTTTTGATCGTTCCAATGCCAATTCGAGATTGTTTGAAATGTTATGGTCGTCGCCATCGTATTGGTAAAATTCAATAACCTTTTCTTCCCTTTTAAGAGCTTCTTCCAGACGACGGCTAAACAGCACAGGCACCTCTTCATCATCGCTTCCGTGATGAATCTGGACCGGACTTGAAATATCATTTACGAATGATATTGGCGCAATGGATTTCCAGAAATCGGGATTCGACTGGAAATTACCGTATTTTTCCACAAGAGTCTGTCTGTTGGGCCTGGAAAAAGATTTTTCCCTTTCGGATAATACAAAAGGTTTCGATCGCGTCCAGTTATTTGCCATATCTTCATAATCGGCAACAACTCCCGCCCAGATAACGCCAGCTTTGACGTCTTTAGTATTGACAACCATTGCTCTTAGAGTGATATTTCCGCCCATAGAATGGCCCCACATGCCTATTCTGTCTCTATCGGCTTCCGGAAATTTTTTTACCGAGGAGAGAGCATTTAAGACATCGATCGAATATGAAGGAGAATAGTAAGCTCCTTCAGGATTTCCTTCGGAGTTACCGTGCCCGCGAAAGTCTGGCATGAAAACGATAAAACCGTTTCTGGAAAACATATCGGTATATTGTTTGTACTTTTCACCTGTTCGGTATTGGGAAGGTGGTATATATCCATGATTAAAAATTATCACCGGCCACCCTCTTTCCGGTTTTGTTCCGCTTGGTATAGTCAAAAGAGAGTATATCTTGAGACCGTCAGATCTGTAGGATGCGATATATTTTTTATAATTGGATCCATCGGGAAGTATTTGTTCGATGACAATCTCGCTTCCGGGATATGACTGTTCGCGCATATACTCGATGCTTAAAGGATCTTTTTCAGTCAGTCCTCCATCTCCGGTTGCTTCGATAACCGACTGGACAACGTTTTTAATACTTGTTTCTTTCTTTGCCGAAACAATTGACGATCCCGTAACAGCCAAAGATAAAACCAATAGGAGTATGACTTCCTTTCTTTTTAAACTATCCGCAAAATTAAACATTTTTATTTTTTCTGCACCCTTTCTATGCCCTAAAGAGTATCAAAAACGGTAAATCTTTTATGTAACCCAAAATACAAATACCGGATCTAACTAACTTTTCTTTTTATCAAATAATAATATTGGTATAAAATATGCCGGTCTCATTTGATAAGATTAATGAATGGACTTTTTCCAGGCTGCATTATTGGGTTTTGTGCAGGGAATAAGCGAGTTTCTTCCCATATCTTCAAGCGGACATTTGGTCCTTGTGCAAAGCGTTCTACCGAATTTTTCACAGGAGGGAATTTTGTTTGACGCTGTTCTTCATTTTGGAACGGTCTTAGCCGTATTGGGATTTTATTTTAAGAGAATTCTTAAAATTACTTTGAATGAACTCAAAGTATTGGTGATTGCGACCATTCCGGCAATTGTTGCCGGATTATTTTTGAAAAATTCGATTGACGAAATATTTCAAAACACGACGCTTGTCGGTTTTGCCCTTGTAGTTTCGGGATTAATGAATATTAAGACGGATAAAAACAAAGAAACCACCGGAATAGTAAGTCCCAGGAATGGTTTTTTGACTGGGTTGTTTCAGGCGTTTGCTATACTTCCCGGCATTTCGCGCTCGGGATCGACAATATTTGGCAGTACCTTGTTGGGTATTAAAAAAGAAAAAGCTGCAGAGTATTCTTTCCTACTTTCCATACCAGCGGTAGTGGGAGCGAATGTATTGGAGGTTTCGAAAGCGGGGGTTGGCGAACTGCTTCGACCGGAATATTCTGTTGGAATATTGTGTTCATTTGTGGCAGGAATCGTATGTATAAAAATACTACTCAATGTGTTAACAACTAATAAATTCAAGTATTTTGGATATTACTGTATTTTAATAGGAATAATTAGTTTATTGATTAGATAATTTACTCTCTTTAAATTATTGCACAGTCCAAGAGAAATCGAAGTACTGGTTTGCGAAAGTTTGGTTTTACCCTTCCTCTTGCGTGGTTGTTTTCATTCCAGGGGTGAAAGTTTCCCACACTCCTGGAGTGGTTTCCAGTTTCGTATCACGCAATACGTGTTGCGTTTTACGTTTCACTGAAGCATTTTTGGCAAAAAGAGTGCTGCTCCTACAATTACCGACATAATTGCAGCCAGAAGTACGCATGCAGCCGATACATCCTTGGCAATTTTGGCATAGGGACTAACCTCGGGACTGACGAGATTTACCATTGCTTCAAGAACGGTGTTCAGAAGTTCAAGTACAAGAACAAAAAATATGGTAAATGTAAGAAAAAGCCACTCGAGTAACTCCAGTCGGAGAAGAGTTCCCAAGCCGATGGCCATAAAAGCAAACACCAGGTGTATCCTGAAATTGGGCTCGTTTTTTGTTGCAGTTTTCAATCCGCAAAAGGCATATTTGAAACTTTTAGATGTGGAATGTTTTAAGCCCATACTTTGGGAAATTTCTAATTTCTAAACTCTAAACAAATTCAAAATCCAAAATTCCAATGTTTCAAACATTAATGTTTTCATTTTTTCATAATTATTAGAATTTTGAGCTTAGGATTTATACACAGTAAGTATAAAGTGAAAAGACATTCTTTTCCATATACGAAACGTTGTTGTACAATTAAACAATGTTTAGGGACGCCGGAAGGAATTTGATCATCATTTTGTCTGCTCTTTTCATAATCCTTTTCGGATTTATTTTTATAGATAGAGGAAAAAAAGACAGGCAAGTGGTTTCAACTTTACTGAATTTACCCAAAGACCTAAGCGGGAAAATAGATCCCAGTAGTAGAACGGCATATTGGGAAGGCGAGAGGATTAAAGTGCCTGATCAAATATTTGATATCAAGGAAGAAAAAGTGTTGGGAGTTGTGCCGAAGGAAGAAAGATGGGTGGAGGTTGATCTTTCCGATCAAAAGCTTACCGCATGGGAAAACGGCAGTGTCTTTCTCCAGACTCCTGTTTCCACAGGTCTTCCATGGTGGCCGACCCCGAAGGGAGAATTTCATATATGGCTGAAAGTAAGGGCAACGAGAATGGAAGGGGGAGAGGGAAGGTATTACTATAATTTGCCGAATGTTCCTTATGTAATGTTTTTTGAAAATGCCGACGTTCCGGGTTCAAGAGGCTACGGTCTGCATGGAACTTATTGGCATAATGATTTTGGAACCGTTCACAGTCATGGATGTGTAAACCTGCCCACCGACATAGCAAAAGAGCTGTATTACTGGAAGTATCCTTTGATCACCAACAATAAAAGTTCCGTTTATGCAGACGAAGACAATCCTGGAACGAAAATTGTGATTCATGAGTAAACTTTTAACAGTAACTATTAACTGTTAACAATTGATTATGTTAGCCAATATATTTGATATGCAAAAACAGGTTTTAATTACTTTTATAGCCAGTTTTCTGATATGGATAATGGTTGGCGGAGTGATATATTTATGGATTTTTCGGAAAAAGATAGATTTTCGTTTCGCTGTTTATATCTTCGCCGTCTGGTTTGTATCATGGATCGTTTCGGAATTTCTGAAGCGGTTGTTTGCACTTGAAAGACCTTTTGTTGTGAACGGAACCATTCCGCTCACCTTGACCATTCCGAGAGATTATTCTTTCCCCTCAGCCCATGCCTCATCGGCTTTTGCTCTTGCTGTCAGTTTAAGAAAATACAATTCGAGACTGTTTATTGTTTATTCTGCTTTTGCTTTTTTGGTTTCCTTAGGCAGGGTTTTGAGTCGTGTTCATTATATTACCGATGTATTGGCCGGTGCCGTTATTGGCATATCCGTCGTTGTTTTTCTGGATAAGCTGGGGATGGAAAAGTATTTCAAAAAAATCCTCACGTAAACGTCTTATATTATTATCCCGCACAACACTTGTCGTTCCCGCGGTTTACATCTGCGCGTCATGGTGGCGTGTGTGCGGGACTGAGGGTGATGATTGCTCATCGTCCTTGACTTTTAGCACTTGAGCATGTATTCTGCTAGAAGTAAAATTTACATTTTTTACTAAAGAATATATGGACGATATTTTAACAGTCAGGAAGGTTCCCGTAGTTCCCGTAAGGGGCTCCGTTATTTTTCCGAATACCGATGCTGTTTTAACATTTGGCAGAAAGAAGAGTGTTTTTGCGGTATCAAGTGCTTTCCAGACGGATAAGGTAATTGCCGTTTTTACCCAAAGGGATGAAAAAACACCCGATCCGAAAGTGGAGGATCTCTACAAAACGGGCACAATAGCGGTAATTACGCAGATGATGTCGGCAGACGGTGAAACACATTGTGTAATAAAAGGAAGGGCGAGAGTAAAACTTGCCCGGATTTTGGAATCAGAACCCTTTATGGTGGCCGAGGTGGAGGAAATACGCGAGGACACGTCAAACGACGAAATCCGCGCTTTTGCAAATAATCTTATCGATCTTTTTAAAAAAGCAATAAATTTGGGAAAGCAGGCCGAGGTTATGACGGTTATGAAACTGATTTCCGGTACTCCCGAACCGCACGAGACCGCGGATCTTATATCCTCACTTCTTGAGATAAAGGTATCGGAAAAACAGGTTCTCCTGGAGACACTTTCTCTTAAAACACGCCTTGAAAAAATTCTTTCTCATTTGGCACATGAGGTGAATGTTCTAGAACTGGAAAAGACAATTTCGTCCAAAACGCAAAAGAGATTTGAAGATCAGATGAGAAAGGCAATGCTTCTTGAGAAAAAAAGAACAATTGAAAAAGAACTGGGCGAAGAGGAACTTGGAGACATGTCCTCGGAGGAAAGCGAGAGTTACAGAAAGAGAATTAAAGATGCAAAAATGCCCGAAGACGTTGAAGAGAAGGCAAAAAAAGAGTTAAAACGCCTTACTCAAATGTCTCCTCATAATCCGGAGGGTGGGTATTTACGTAATTACCTTGACTGGTTGTGCGATATGCCGTGGAGTAAGGTGACACCCAACAATGTTTCGATAATTAATGCCGAGAAGGTTCTGGACAGGGATCATTATGGACTGGGGAAGGCAAAAGAGAGAATTTTGGAATATCTGGCGGTAATGAAGATAAAAAAAGCCAGAGTGGACAGAAGTAAAAATTCAAAAGAGGAGGATGCCCAACCGACAATCCTGTGTTTTATCGGCCCCCCCGGTGTGGGTAAAACTTCAATCGGAAAATCAATTGCCAGAGCTCTAAAAAGGAAATTTGTCAGAATTTCTTTGGGGGGAATTCGCGACGAGGCAGAGATTAGGGGACACAGAAGAACGTATGTTGGTGCACTTCCCGGGAGAATAATTCAGGGTGTTAAAAATGCCGGCAGCAAAAATCCGGTTTTTATGCTTGACGAGATCGATAAAATCGGGACCGATTTCAGGGGCGACCCGTCTTCAGCTCTTTTGGAAGCCCTGGATCCGGAACAGAACAGCGAATTTTCGGATCACTATCTTGAAGTACCTTTCGACCTTTCCGAAGTGATGTTTATTGCAACCGGCAATATGATTGAAACTATCCCTGTCGCTCTTCGGGACAGGATGGAGATAATAAATTTTCCGGGTTACACTCAGGACGAAAAGTTCCACATTGCAGAGAAATTTTTATGGAAGAAACAACTTAGACTCCACGGACTGGACGATAAAAATATTTTTCTGGATAAGTCGGCATTGAATGAAATTATTGAAAGATATACCCGTGAATCGGGTGTCAGAAACCTGGAACGGAATTTGGCAACTTTGTTAAGGAAAATTGCCAAAAAAGTGGCTGAAAAGAAAAAATATTCACAAAAGATAACTCTTCCCGAAGTGAGAAAATATTTGGGACCGCCGAAATTTACTTCTCTCATTGCAGAAAAAAATGATGAGGTTGGAATGTCGACCGGATTGGCTGTCACACCATCGGGTGGAGAGATTTTATTTATCGAAGTGTCGTTAATGCCGGGAAAGGGACGTTTAACACTAACGGGACAGTTGGGAGATGTGATGAAAGAATCTGCCCGGGCAGCATTTACCTGGACACGGGCCCATTGGCAAAGCCTGGGATTAAACAGGGACTTTGGCCAGAAAATGGACGTGCATATTCATGTCCCTGAAGGTGCCGTGCCTAAAGATGGTCCGTCCGCAGGTATTGCAATCACAACAGCGCTTGTTTCGGCGCTCACAAGAATTCCCGTGAAGAGGAATGTCGGAATGACCGGCGAAATAACTTTACGGGGAAGGGTTTTGGAAATAGGGGGTGTTAAAGAAAAGGTAATTGCCGGACATCGGGCGGGTCTTTCGACGATAATACTTCCTAAAGAAAATAAAAAAGATATGGAAGATGTCCCGAAAGCGGTAAAAAAAGACATCAAGTTTGTTTTTGCCGATAATTATTTTGACGTAATGAAGATAGCCTTGGCAGGAAAACCGGGAAAGGGAAAAAAGTAGAATAAGTAGAATAAGAAAGATATAAGGATATAAAGATATAAGCAAAGCTTAAGATCTAAAGATCAAAAAGATATTAAAATTAGGAATCGTTTTCTTTCCACCTTATGAGCGCTTCACGCAGAATATAAGGATCGGTATTTTCATCTATTAAACCAAGTTTGGATGCTTTTTCGAGGTGTTTTTGAGGGTCATATTCTTCCTCTAGTAATCGAAGGAGCCATGATTCTGTTTGCCAATCCGATGCATACCAATCAATGTTGCTGATAAGAAAGTTTGTTAAGCCTCTTGGGCTTTCCCATAATTCACCCATTATTAAAAGTTCACATCCATGCGGAAATACCTGTGATTTTGATATTGCGGACGAAATGACATTTGAAATCATAAATATTTGATAATCAAGGGTAGGGTCATATCCGTTTGTATCTCCTCTTATTTGAAGTTCTGCTAATTGTGCGAACGCTTCCTGCGGAGTGCATCTGATCTGGTATCTTTTTGCAATCTCAAATGCTAATGGAGGTTTTTTAATTGCGTATTGTGTACCATTTTCCCCAAACACTTCACGAAACATATACATAATTTTAGAAAGTGAAAGCCCCCAAATGCTCTCATCTCGTAAAAACACGTAAAAATTGGTAAAATACTAAGTTGTTGAGGGTGTAGAGTTACTTGGTTACTTTGAAAAGATGGCCCCATCGTCTGTGTCGTAAGACAAAAGCCAAAGGCGCCATGGTTTAGGACATAAGACCGTAAGGTCTTTAAAAGACTGCATGTTCGGTCAGAAGTTCATTAAAAAGATTAAGTACGGTAAAGGCCCCATCGTCTGTGTCGTAAGACAAAAGCCAAAGGCGCCATGGTTTAGGACATAAGACCGTAAGGTCTTTAAAAGACTGCATGTTCGGTCAGAAGTTCATTAAAAAGATTAAGTACGGTAAAGGCCCCATCGTCTAACGGTTTAGGACATTGGATTCTCATTCCAATAATCCGGGTTCAAATCCCGGTGGGGTCACTTGAAGCTAAAATTTCAAAATTTATCATTTTCCTTCAAATTCTGAAGCTAATTCCGTTCGACTCCGAGGTGGGTGATAATTGTACATAACTTCATAACAAAATATCCTAATTACTTTTTTTTGACTTCTACATATATGTGTTGATAGAATACTCCATTATGTCGCCAATTTTAGGCAAATCGTCAAAACTACCTGATGAAGATGTTAAATACATAAGAGAGGGTGATGTTGTGGCATACGGAGAAAATCAGCATGAGGATCACTCAAGTTTGTCAATTAAATATGATATGGGAGAACTGGTTACTACAAGGGGAAGAAATTTCTTAAAAGTACTTGTAGATGGCTCAGGTTTTATAAGAATGGATGGTGCAACTATAGTATTATCCGGTTCGTCAACAAATTGCATTCCTAGAAAACCTTTAGAGGAATCAAAACGGGAAGACGCTGAAGTAATTGAAGGAATAACGGGAAAAGAAGTAAGGTATTAATTTAAAATATTTATCATGAGGTTACTAATACAACAAACTAAAACCACTACACAATCCAACTTAGTTGGGAGATGTGTTAGTGGTTTCTCTTCAACAAATTTATTAACTTCAGGCAACCTCTAATACACCTCTTAACTAAAAGAGGTAGATTGGGGGTGATAATAATGAAAAATGAAAGGATCTTCTTTATTGAGAGTCAAATGGTTGGCCCTATTACGCAAAGTTTAATAAATGCTGGTAATGAAGGTAAAAATATTGTTGATGTGGCAATTGATGCTGTACGATTTGGTTGTAAAAGTAGTCACGTTCGTCGAGCCTTAAGGGAAGCCGCACCTGTTTTTGGAGTTTCAGACGATGAATTGGATGGGTATTTGAATATTGCTGCGAAATCAGGAAACGCCAGAGAAGTTAATAAGATCAGAGGTTAATCCAATAACACTTGCGGGGGTAGAAAATATCCCCGCAAGTGGATTACGCCCTTGTTAATTTTGTAGCAAATAATAATTATTTGAAATTTCTTTTATACGTCGAGAACAAATTATGAATTTCATGATCTTTTCGTTCGAAATGAAATAACCTTGGGTCACACTTCGGCGCGCTTCGCTTGGACATTCGGCTGAGCTCAGTCGAAGTCCTCAGTGCAAGTTGAAGTGCGGCAAAGTGCCAACGGGATGAGAAGTTTACCCTGAGTCAAATCGAAGGGAATCCGGGTGGGGTTGCAGGGTTAATTAATAATACTCAATTTCTTTTTCTATGGCAGATGGACAATTATAGTCTTTGCAATCGGCTCCGCTATCCTTTAACAATTGGTATGTAAACAGTAACTCCTCGTTCAAAGGTCTGATTTGTTTTCGATCTGTCTTTGCGCAACTTAATATGTAATCAACATTATCGATCAAACCCTTACAGCACAAGCCTGTATTCGAATTTATCCATTCACTTACATTGTTATAATCTATATCATAAGTTAAACACCTTTTCTTTTCATCATTAACTTTTTGTAGGTCATTGGTATTTAATGTTCCGCACCATAACAACACTAATTCGCAAATGTAAGGATTTTTTACGTATAACTCCTGTGATTGATATCCTTCAATAAAATACCATTTATCATTTTTATCAAAATACTCTGAAGGTGGTTTGTCATTCGGTACTGTTTGGGCCTTCATGTATTTTATGACAACCTCCATTTGTGTTTCGGTTATTTCAACTCCGTATGCTTGAACGTTTTTGTACTCAATTAGGGAGGCGCTCGGAATATTTGTTGAATTTTTATCAGCAGGCGATGGGGAGATCGGAATTTGAGAAGTACTTCCAAACAAAGATGTTAATTCTTTGTCGTTTGTGTGAGGCGGTGACTTTGTGAACAAATAAATACTTATTAAAGAAACAAAAAGAACAGTAAAAGAAATAATATAGAAAGTTTTATTAAAAGTCTTGATTTTTTTGAATATGGATCTTATCTTCATTCTTTGGTGACCCTCTTCAATCATGCAATTCTTTAATACCTACAATTAATATATCAGATTACTGGTTCTAAATAAAATTACTTTAGGTTATTGTGATAAACTTCTTACATGACTGATACAAAAATTAAGAGCGTATTAGCTTTTGATCTTGATGGCACTCTAACCCCCAGGAATAAATTTGAAATTCATCCAAAAGGTTTGTCGGAGGTCTTAAATTATTTGGATAAGTTATCTCATTTAGTTATTCCTGTAACAGGCAAGCCGGCTTCATACGCAGAAAATATTTTTAGTACAAACAATTTGGAAGACAGGGGAATAATTGCAGAAAACGCTGGGGTATATCGTAAGCCGGGAAACAAAAAAGTTGAAGTTTTCGGTCCTAGTTTGAATGAGATTAAAAAACTCAGAGACTTAATTGGTATCGGAATGGATAAGGTAAATGTTACAAAAATTAAATTGTTTGATAAAGAATATGAAGTTTCTATTGACCCCGGAGATGTTTCCATACTGACTATTTTTACTGACCCTTCATATGTAAAACACAGATGGAACTTTAAGCATGAATTATCAGCCAACGAATGTGTCGAAAAATTAAGTGTTATTATTGACAATAATGATTTGACCAATAACTTGGAAGTTTTATCTCCTTTCCCTGATGGAGGGGTTCAGGTCATTAGAAAAGATCAAGAAACGGGCAAACCTATTGATAAATCCAGTATTATTCGAAATCTGCACACAATGTATCCGCATTTGGGAGATGTTCCCATAGCGATGTTTGGCGATGGACATAATGATATTGCCGCAATGAAACCAAAGAAGGTTATTCCAATTACATTTTCAAATGCACACGATGAAGTGGTTGCATTTGTAGAACACAAAGGAGGTTATGTTTCTGAATTCGAAGCACCGGAAGGGATTGGAATTATTGATGGAATCAGATGGTTAGCTGATCAAAATTTTTTCGGCGAAGATAAAAGCAAAGTATTGAGTTTTGTAAACAAGAATTTCAAGTAGTTTTATCCAACGAAGATGATCCTTCGTGTAAGTCCTTTATACCGCTGAGATATATAAAAACTTCTGAGTTTGAAACAAAGCAACGTTGGTTCATTTGAGGCCAAATACTCCAATTTCATTAATTTACTTTCCAATATTTACTTCTGTCTTCCTTAACATTTTTTTGTTACAGGTGGTGGTTTCTACTCACAAAAATGGGAATCGAAGCACTATTTTTTCTTGAAAGAAGAAATAAATGTAGAAAAAATCTTTTACCTTCGTTTACCGACACCACCAGTGAGAATATCAATTACCTCATTTTCGTAATTTTTATGTCCGCATACAGCAACAAGTACAAACACTCTTTGTTCGGGTTTGTCTTGAATTTTTGTTTCCACAAAATAGGCTCTAGCTGATGAATGGTCTTTTGCATAATACACATCAGAAGTGAGTGTCAGCGCGGGACAGTGGTAACCGTTATTGTAACAAATTTTTCTTATTTCATCATAAAACATTTTGTCTAATTTTTCACTTATTTCTTTTTGGGTTTTTTCAGCAATCTTATTCAATTTGTGATGTTTACTTATTGCGCTGGTAACAATAACAGTTTGTCCATTGAGTAGAGTCGCCTCACAAGCATTAATAGGGATTTTGGGAGATTTATTATTCAACCAAGGCATTATATCTGTGGGAATATGAATTTCTCCGATTGGTTTAGTACACCAAAAATTACCGGTTCTTTCCGCTGACATATAAGATATTATATCTTATAGTAAGTGGCAAAGCAAAGGTTGAATTACTTTTGAAGACTAATTTCATCAAAAATGCTCATTTGGGTGTAATTCAAAATATTTATGCGATTTGGCATTTTTTACAAATCATCACCCTTGCGGTTACAAGTAGACATGACTTGTTGTGGATTTGAGTAATAGGGGTTTATAATTTGGTTATGGATGAGGAAAAAAAGATTGGGAATCAGACTGAAACAAGACAAGAGGAAGACAGCTTATTGATGGCAAACGCAAAAAAGAAGCTTCAAATTTGTGGTAATTTTGAATATCAAGTAAGACGCTCAGAACATGTTTGATTATTGCGGGGGAGCAGAGAGCGATGCATATGGGCTTGACGGGGACAAGGATGGGGTTGTGTGTGAGGCTTTACCCTCAAGGGAATGAAAGGAAGTGATATATTATGAAAGGCTTTATGGAATTTGTCAGAGAGCAGGGGGTGGTTGGGCTTGCGGTAGGTTTTATCTTGGGAGGTGCTGTTTCGAAAGTTGTTTCGTCTTTAGTAACAGACCTTATCAATCCGATTCTGGGAATAATATTGGGTCCTGCCGGCAATTTGTCATCTTATGCAATAGAGGTGGGAAAGGCACGTATTATGTACGGAAATTTTATTGCCGTTGCGATTGATTTTGCGGTTATTGCTCTTGTTGTTTATTTTGGAGTTAAGAAATTGAAATTGGATAGGTTGGACAAGAAGAAATAATTAAAAGATCTCTTTATTTGGTAAGGGAACAAGAATACTCGTGCGTTTTTTATAATCCTGATATTTGGGATTGTTTTTATAACGTTCGTTATATTTTTTTTCCAAGGGCGGGATCCCGCTGACGAAAAGAAGAAGAGAAGTGATGAATAAGGGTCCAGCTATTGCCAAATGTTCTAATTTTTCCAAATGGGGCAGGGTGATGATATAAATTCCCCACCAGCAAATTATTTCCCCGAAGTAGTTTGGGTGTCTTGAATACTTCCAAATTCCAGACTCGATCCATTTATCTTTATTATTGGGGTCGGATTTAAAAATGAATTTTTGGGAGTCGGCGATACTTTCTATTGTAATACCCGTTAACCAAACAAAAATCCCAATAAAATAAAAAACGGATATGTTAAGTGGTGAGGGTTTACTTACGGTGATTATTGCGGGAATACTTATCACCCAAACGGCAATTGCCTGTATAAACCAGAATTGAAAAAACTTCCAAAAATTCTCCCTTATGCCGTCGAACCTTTTATCCTTCCCGGTCACCAAAATTCTTCGGAAAAGATATGTGATCAGCCGGATTCCCCATGCAATTATAAGAAGAGCGACACTTGATTGAACTACACCAACCGAACTGTTGGAAAACAAAATATAGACCATAAGAAGAATAAACCCCAATCCGTATGAAAGATCGGTCACTTTATCGGTTTTAAATGTTGCTGCGATCGCAAAGAAAAATGCCTGAATTACAATACTTATTATAAATGAGGTAAATATGATTTCCATTAGCGGTTTAATAGCCAGACGGACAAATTAAGAAACGACGCGAAAGTTACCCAAGCAAGGTAAGGATAAAGCAGAATTGAAGCCCTTCTTTCAATTTTTGAGAATGATCTGATCAAATACAGGATCATGTACCATAAAATGACGATAATAATGTATGCAAATCCGGGATTTTTCATTCCAAAAAAGGCGATGCTCCAGAACGAATTTACGGCAAGGTGAATGAGAAATATCTTAACGGGTTTTGAAAAGATCTCTTTTTGTTTTCTTATGATCATAAAAAGGGAAATTCCCATCAGAAGGTATAGCGTGGTCCAGACCGGAGCAAAAATCCAATTTGGCGGACTGAAAAAGGGCTTTTCCAATCCTTTATACCATGTAGGAATTGAGTTTATTGTGAAAGCCGAACCGATAAAACCGGCAATTTGAGGAAGAAGAATGCATGTTATTAATAGCAGTACACTTTTAATTTTTGGTTGCATACAACTTAATTATACTACATCGGTTTCGGTTGTATTTAAACAAATCTTATCACTCCGGTGGGCTTGGGCTTAATACTTTATCGAAAGTACAAATACATCCCGAAACAAAGGATACTATATATTTTCCTGAATAAATGTATGAACGCTTTCCCAATTTCCTTCGCCTTCTTTGGAAGTCAAAATATATTGGCGGTCTGTACTGAATCCTTCAACGAGAACGTTGTCGGTGGTTAGTGAAATTGTTTCGATATCAAAATCGGTGAGGTTTTCCTGCTCCTTATAGATTTCAAATGCGGTTGATAAGTCAATATCAGTCGTTACATTTTTTGAAAGAGTGTTTATGGATGCAATAAATTTACCAACTGACCCGATATCGAGAAGCTCGTTTTTTATTGCAATTAAAAATGCCTGCTGCCTAAGAGCCCTGCCGAAATCGCTACCATTTATGTCGGAATGTCTCGAACGAACGAATTTTAAAGCCGTTGTACCGTCCATGACGGCCTTTCCTTTTTGAAATTTCAGTGTTTCGAAACGGCAGGTAAATTCCTTTTCCAAAAGCTGTCCTGACATTGTTGCGTGCAGAGCATCCATCTCTTCTTCACTTTTCCCGCATAAGTCGTCTTCAAGTCCTTTTATGGGGTAGTACTTGTCTTCAAAAGAGTATGGTATATAAATCTCGATTCCTCCCAGACTGTCAACGATTTTTTGAAAACCGTTAAAGTCTATAGCTATAAAATTTTCCGGCATAATCCCTATCACCTGTGCTACACTTTCTCTTGCAAGCAAACCCGCACCGTAAATTCCCCTATAGGAATCATTTTTATCTGGGTACTTTTTGTCATCAAGACCGACAGCAAATGCATGATTTAGCTTAAAATATTGAGTATTTTCTTTTGTCACCGGAATTTTTATCCACAAGTCTCGCGGAATTGAAATCAATTTAATTTTATTTTCTTTTGGGTAAATTCTTGCAACGATAATAGTATCCGTCAGATATGTTCCGTCATGGTTTCCGCCGGCATAACCCAAAAGGAGTATGTTTCTGATCCTTAACGGATCGGGAGTGGGTGTAGGAGCAGGAGTGGTAGACGGATTTTTAATTTCCTTAACGACAACTCTTGAATAGGTTTTTATGATATATGCTCCCGAAGCGGAAATTATAAAAAGACCCAAAAAAAGCAATATTTTCGTCAAAATTTTTACTCTTTTGTTCATATAAATTCTACAAAGTCAATTAATATTTGGTTTGTATCTGAAAACTCAATAAAACCCAAAGCCGTAAGGTTATGGATTGTTCATAATTATATACAAAATGAATTTTACATTCTTTTTAATACAACTTTGTATACAACTTTGTAATTATATATGAAAAATACTGCCGGTTTTAAAGTAAATTGTAAAGTACTTGACAAAGGTCGTATCTGAACATAAAATACCGTCCTACCCATATCTCTTCCGCCCGAAAATGGCCCTTGCAAAGAGTATTTTGGATAGTAGTATTATTAATGTTTGTAAACAGAAAAAACAACAATAGGCTTTTTATACATCTTCCCTGACGGGGAGTTTTTTTTGAGGATTCTGACAATATGGATAAACAATTACAGTTGACAAAACAGGGTTTTGACTCTCTTAAAACAGAGCTTGAGGATCTGTTGGAGAACAAACGTCCGAGTCTTGTCGACAGACTGGCAAACGCAAGAGGTGAAGGCGATCTTTCCGAAAATAGCGATTATCAAAACGCCAAGGACGAACTGGAGTTTTTGGACGGAAGAATAGAAGAATTGAAAGATGTCATAAAAAATGCCACGGTTATGAAGGATAGAATCCCTTCAAACGGCCAGGTTGATGTTGGAACAAAGGTTAAAGTGCAAATCAATGGAAGCGAAAGCATATTTGAGATAGTTGGTGAATGGGAAGCAGATCCCGTAGCCAAGAAGATTTCACACACTTCTCCTCTTGGACAGGCTCTTATGGGTAAGAAAAAGGGAGACAGAGTTGAAGTTACGGCTCCGGCAGGAAAACTCTATTACGAAATTGTGTCGATAGAGTAATTTAATCTTCATGTCATTTCGAACTTGCATCAGCCACGCATACCGTGGTTTCGGAATCTTTAACAAAAAATTGACCTTGTCATTCCGTACTTGATACGGAATCTATATACTCAAAACTACATTATTTATATAGATTCCCGACAGTGCCCGCGACAGGCAGGTTGGATCGGAATGACAATTAACTGTTTTTTGCGATATACTATCCTCAATGGCTGACCAAAAACTTGAAGAAATCAGAAAAATCCGGCTTGAGAAGGTTAATAAGTTGCGTGAGTTGGGAATTAACCCCTATCCTTCCAAACCAAAAGAGGAAGTAATCGACATTGGTATTGCCAGGGATAAAGACGGCAAGGAAGTATCCGTTGCCGGACGCATAATGTCCATCCGTGGACACGGAAATGTTTCCTTTTTTGACCTTAAAGACGAAACAGGAAAGATCCAGCTTTGGTTCCAGAAGAATATCCTTAAGGACAGTTACAAAATTCTTGACCTATTTGATGTTGGTGATATTTTATTTGCCAAAGGAATTGTTACAAAGACCAAATCCGGAGAGATAAGTATTGACGTAACCGACTTTCAGATCTTAACAAAATCCATCCGCCCTCTTCCCTCTACGTGGTTTGGAGTCAAAGACATTGAGGAGAGGTATCGCAAGCGATATTTGGATTTGATTTTTAACGATGATGTGCGAAAGCGTTTTAATATTCGTTCGAAGTTAGTGAGAGAACTACGTAACTACCTGGATGGGTTGGGGTTCTGGGAGGTGGAAACATCCACTCTTCAACCTCTGTACGGCGGAGCAAATGCAAAACCATTTAAGACCCACCACAATTCTTTAGACCACGATTTTTATCTTCGCATTGCCGATGAGCTTTATTTAAAGCGACTTATTGTTGGTGGTTACAAAAGAGTCTATGAAATTTGTAAGGACTTCAGAAATGAAGGAATAGACCAGACACATTCTCCGGAATTTACAATGGTTGAGTATTACGAGAGCCATGCCGATTATCAGAGAGTGATGGATGTAACCGAAGGTCTTTTCAAGCATTTGGCGGATAAAGTCTTGGGAGAGCAAAAAATGAAAGTAGGAGAAAAAACTATCGACATATCGGACAAGTGGCCAAGAGTGACAATGACGGATATCGTTAAAGATAAATTAGGTCTTGATGTGGAAAAAGAAAATGAAGAGGGATTGGTTACGTATTGCAAAGAAAATAAAATAGAACTCCTTGGGGGCGAAACAAAGGGGCAACTTATTTACACGATCTTCGAACATAAAGTCACGGACATGCTTGACGGTCCGATATGGATAATTGACTACCCGAAAGACGTTAGTCCTCTTTCAAAAGACCATCGGAACAACGGCTGGGTTGAGAGGTTTGAGGGCTACATCGGCGGTAAAGAAATTTGTGATGGGTGGAGTGAGCTAACCGATCCAATGGAACAAAGGAGCCGTTTCGAATCTGATGTGAAGATGGCAAGAAAAGACAAAGAAGAAGCGCAACAGGTAGACGAGGACTTTTTGGAAGCGATGGAATACGGTATGGCTCCACTTGGTGGAATTGGGATTGGAATTGATAGATTGGTGATGTTTTTTACAAATACTTGGGCAATAAAAGAGGTAATTTTATTTCCGACCCTGCGACCGGAGAAGTAAAGTAATTTACTTTCACGGTGTAATGTTCCGGAAAATTAAAATACTATATACACCTTGAAAGGAACAACCTTTCAAGGTGATTAACAATATGATTACAAGAGACGAAGCACTAAATTTAATCCGTGAACATGTTAAAAACGAAAACATAGTTAAGCACATGCTTGCATTGGAGGCAGTGATGGGGGGACTTTACGATGAATTACGGGGTAAGAATAATGAATTATGGGAGGAACAAAAACAGGGGAATAGAGAGGAATGGAAAATGGCGGGACTTTTGCATGATGGAGATTGTTGCGAAGGAGTTCCGATGGAAAAGCAGGGTGTTGAAATTACAAAATGGGCAAGAGAGAAGGGTTACGAAGTACCGGAAAATGTGGCATATGCAATGGAAGCGCATAATTGGGAAAATACCAAAAGTGAACCAAAGACACTGATGGATTGGAGTATATTTTGTGCGGATTCGCTAACAGGACTTATCGTTGCTTGTGCACTAGTGAGACCGGATAAAAAGCTTGCCAGTGTGGAACTTTCGTCTGTTATGAAGAAATTTAATCAACCTTCATTTGCCAGTGGAACAAGAAGAGACGATATCGCAATGTGCGAGGAAAAATTGGGAGTGAAGCTGGAGGAGTTTATTCAGATAGCGCTTTCCGCGATGCAAAAAATAGCTTCAGAATTTGGATTATAGTATAATACTAATATGACTATTGAATCATCTATTGCTCAACACGTTCGAACTGGTGATTTTTATCGTGTTGATGTCTTTGCGTACCCAGTAAAATGGCAAGAGACACCTTTAGGGAGACTGAAGCTGAGAATGGCATACAGACTCCCCAAAGGTTTAGTTAAAAGGGTCAGTTCAGAGGCATTGTTATCGCTTGATAGAAGTGAGGCACAAGAAAGACTTCCCACAATACTTGCAGCTCGCAGGTTTGACGGCGATATTGCATATTTTGGTAAAGTAGTTAAGGATCCAGTACTTAAATAATATAGTGTTTCGAATCTTCATTTGTTATACTTAGCTAGTTTTTCAACAATCCAATTAACAAAGTAACTATTAACTTATTATGCTTGATCTAAAATTCATCCGCGAAAATGTTGATCTGGTAAAAAAAGGAGTTTCCTCAAAAAATTTCGATGCCTCTTTGGTCGATAAAGTACTTGCTCTGGATGAAGAAAAAAGAAAACTACAAACGGAAGTTGAACAACTTCGAGCAAGAAGAAACGATGCAGCTAAGAATAAAAACATTGAAGAAGGTAAAAAAATTAAACATGAGTTATTGGTTTCCGAACCAAAGCTTAGTGAAATCGACGGAGAATTAAATTCTTTATTAGATATAATTCCGAATATTCCTGCCGAGGACGTGCCAAAAGGTAAAGACG
>CAZAUT010000002.1:0-37722 GCA_964488535.1 uncultured Gammaproteobacteria bacterium | reverse complement strand
ATCGGAAAATGTCGTTGCAAGATCTTGGGGAGAACCCCGAAAGTTTACATTCAAACCCAAAGACCATTTGGAACTTGGTGAGAAATTGGGAATTATTGACGTTAACAGCGCAGCGCAAATATCAGGTACGAGGTTTGCATATCTAATGGGCGATGCGGTCTTAATGCAATTTGCATTGGTGCAATTTGTACTTGAGACCCTTACGAACGAATCAGTTATAGCCGACGTTGCAGATAAAATCGGCGTTCCCAAAAAAACTTTTATACCGGTTGTTCCTCCTGTCTTTATAAAATCGGAAGTAATGAAGAAGATGGGGCGTTTTAATCCAATAGACGAACGATATTTTTTTGAGAAGGACGACATTCTTTTAGTCGGTAGTGCCGAACATACTCTTGGACCCCTTCATATGAATAAGGTTTTTAATGAAAAGGACTTGCCGATTCGTTATGTCGGATACTCCACGGCGTTTAGGCGTGAGGCGGGATCGTATGGAAAAGACACGAGAGGTATTTTCCGGGTACACCAGTTTGATAAATTGGAAATTGAATCATTTACAACTCCCGAAAATGGTGCCAAAGAGCAGGAGTTTATCATAGCGATTCAGGAATATTTGATGCAGAGTCTGGGTATTCCATATCAGGTGATATCCATTTGCACTGGTGATATGGGAGGACCTGATTACCGGCAAATTGATATAAATGCATGGTTGCCTGCTCAAGGAAAGTTTCGTGAACTTCACACCTCGGATTATATGACGGACTATCAATCAAGGCGTTTAAACACAAAGGTCAAAACTGACAGCGGAACAGAATATGTTCATATGAACGACGCAACCGCTTTTGCAGTTGGCAGAACAATTGTTGCAATTTTGGAAAATTACCAAAACGAAGACGGTTCGGTGACAATTCCGGAAGTACTTCGCAAGTGGATAGGAAAGGATACAATTAGATAATTGGTTAAATTCTTGTTTAGTCAATCAGATTATAGCCCAATTCCGTTATCTTTTTTTTAAGTTTAAGGGATGATTTTTTGTTGATATCTTCCACCTCCAATGTTTCTGCAGCATATGATACTTTTGCTTTTATCCCGGCATCTTCAAGCTCGGATTCTATAAGCACCGCACAGCTCGGACAATTCAGACCGGCAATTTTGTATATTTTGGTACTCATAAGGTTATAAAATTATTTTCCATTTTACGATTTTCCATCTGGCATTTATTAATCAGTAAATTATTGAATTTTTCATTTCCGTTTTGATTTTTGATATTTGATTATTGAATTTGAATCATTCAACAACATTGAACGAACCGGTATACATCCCCATACTGCATGAATATGCCAACCGCCCCGTTCTGTTTGGGGTAAATTCAATTATCTCCTCTCCAGTTGCCGGAAGAATTCGGCTGATATTAAATTCCGGTATTACGAAAGCCCGTGAGCAGCTGAAAACATTGTCTGTAAGGATTTTAAGACGTACCGGAATACCTGTTTTAAGTGTCGTTGTATCGGATTCGTAGCCGGAATTTGTTACATATATGGTTACGTTTTGATAACCGTTTTCAAGACTTGCATTTTTAGTATTATAAACATTATTTTTTTGAGTGATTACTTTCCAGTAATTTTGAAAAGTATGGGGCGACCCCATAAGACCAAAAGCTCCATTGATTGATATAAGTGCAAAAACCGTGATTACTGAAGCAGATATCAGGTTAAATGCTCTGTATTTTATTAATTTGGAAATTGATATACCGAGTGTAAAAAAAACGGGTGATGTTCCAAGAACGAAAGCAAACATAATCAGTGCCGAACTTACCGGATTCGCCGTACTGAGCGCGACAGCCATCATTGCCTGTGTAACACCGCAAGGCATTAATACGGTCAGAGCGCCTAGGAATATAGGAGTAAACAAACTTCCTTTTTTTGATTGGCTTTTGGCAAATTTGTAAATAAATTTTGGCGGTTGGAATACAACGTAACGGAATATCGGATGCAAATTAAGAATACGGCCTGCGGTAGCCAGCAAATACAATCCTATAAAAATTTGAAAAATCGCCGACACCTTTGGACTTAATGTCAAAAATGAACCGACGACACCGAGTAAAAAGCCGAACAACGTGTAAGTTATAAGTTTTGAAACAACAAATGACAAGACATGCGTCTTTGTATCGTTCTTATCTGGAATATCAGATACAGCAGAAGTTAACAGACCTCCCTGGATGGCGATGCAGGAGATACCGCCGGAAGTGAGCCCGGTAATAAAGGATAGCCAGACAAGTTCCATAATTTGACAAAATCACGAAATGATTATATGATATAGTATCCCCCCCAGGGGGATATGTCAAGAACCAATATGCAGAATTATACGATGGTAAGGAAAACAAAAATGCCAAATACACAAAATTCGACCATCCATAGATACAAAATTGCAATAGGCCATCTTAAAAAGGTGGTGAAAATGATGGAGGAGGGACAATATTGTATTGACATTATTCACCAGTCGCTTGCGGTCCAGTCTGCCCTGAGGAAAGCAGACGAAAAGGTTTTGAAAAATCATTTACAGACTTGTGTTTCGGACGATATAAAAAAAGGGAACAGTAAAAAAGCTATTGAAGAGGTAATGAGAGTTTTTGAGAAAAGATAATATGCTAAGTAAGTTAATTGTCCTTACAGCGGGAATCATACTGAACATTCTGATTTTCGTATTTTTTTTCGGCGGTAGGGAGACAAAAAATGGTAAACACAACCACTAAAAAAACATTTCCCATTGTTGGTATGCACTGTTCAAGCTGTGCAAAATTGATCGAAAGGAAACTCCAAAGCATTCCGGGTGTAAAATCGGCAAACATAAATTATGCCAGTGAAAAAGCCTATCTGGAAATAGATCCCGTAATGGTTGATAACCAAAAACTGATTGATGCGGTTAAAGACACGGGTTATAAGGCCATAATTTCTTATAATTCGGATATTGAAAATATAAACAGACAGGATGAAATTAAGCAGGAAATAAAGTTACAGGAAATGAAAAATCTGAAGAGCAAGGTCATGATCTCCCTTACTATTACTGCTTTTATAATGATATCCATGCTTTTTGAAAAACTTTTCGGTTTTTCCGTGTTTGAAATTTCTTCCGGAATTCTCTTTGTTCTTGCTTCCACAGTCCAATTTTGGGTAGGCAGGGAGTTCTATCTTTCCGCATGGTCGGCGTTTCGCAACAGGTCTGCCAATATGGACACCCTGGTTGCAGGCGGAACCAGTGCTGCCTATTTTTATTCTGCTTTTATCACACTCTTTCCCGCATATGCCGAAAATTTCGGTTTTAGCATGCATTTATACTATGATGTCTCCGTAACGATTATTACTCTCATCCTCCTTGGCCGATATATCGAGGAAAAAGCCAAACTGAATACTTCCGATGCCGTCAGAAAATTGATCGGCTTAAAACCTAAAACAGCTCGGGTTGTCCGAGGTTCGCGGGAGGTTGACGTACCGATCGGTCGTGTACTGGAAGGTGATCTTGTAAGAGTAAGACCTGGTGAGAAAATTCCGGTTGACGGGGTAATTGTCGAAGGTGAAAGCAGTGTTGATGAGTCCATGATTACAGGTGAACCGATGCCGGTGGACAAAAGAATGGGCGGAAATGTAGTTGGTGCCACAATTAATAAGTCGGGAACGTTTGTTTTCCGTGCAACAAAGGTTGGGAGAGATACGGTCCTTTCGAATATTATTGAATTGGTCTCTGCTGCACAAGGATCGAAAGCTCCGATACAAAACATGGCCGATAAAATTTCATCCTATTTTGTTCCGGCTGTTCTTATACTTTCGGTTTCAACTTTTGTTTTGTGGTATATCTTAGGATCTTTTGGAACTGCGTTTTCAAACGCGATTGCAGTGTTGGTAATTGCCTGTCCTTGTGCACTCGGTTTGGCAACGCCGACTGCAATAACGGTTGGGGTGGGGAAAGGTGCATCAAATGGGATTCTGATTAAGGAGGCGGGTGTTTTTGAGTTGGTAAACAGGATTAAAACAATAGTATTCGATAAGACAGGTACCCTGACGGAAGGCAGGCCGACCGTCAGTGACATTATGTCGTTCAAAAAAATAATTAACTCAAAACCAGGCAAAAATTACTCATTTGACGAAAAAGATATCATCCGGATATCTTCTTCTCTCGAGAAAGGTTCGGAACACCCCCTGGCAAAGGCAGTTATGGCAAAAGCGGAAAGTATGGATGTTAAAACGGACAAGCTTTCCAAATTTCAGGCAATTTCGGGAAAAGGAGTAACAGCATTGTTTAACGGAAAAAGATTCTATTTGGGGAATACACGCTTAATCAAAGATTTGGGAATTAATATCGATCGCTCCGAAATGAAAATTATCGGGAAATTGGAGAATGAGGGTAAGACCTGTCTTCTGTTGGCATCGGAAAAATCCTTGTATGGTGTTATTGCAGTGTCTGATGTTCTTAAGCCGAGTGCGAAAAAGGTCGTGGCGCTTTTGAAGAAAAGTAAAATTGATATATGGATGATAACCGGAGATAATGAAAAAACTGCACGCTTGATATCACACGAAGCAGGTATAGCCAATGTTCTCGCCGGAGTTCTTCCGGAAGGAAAGGCGGAAGCTATCGGTAAAATCAGGGATCGGGACACGAAACGACCCGGGCAAAAAAATACAATTGCTTTTGTCGGTGACGGGATAAATGATGCTCCGGCGTTAGCCACAGCGGATGTTGGAATTGCGATGGGAGCAGGAACGGACATAGCAATTGAATCATCTGGGGTAACTCTTCTTAATAACGATCTTCAAAGCGTTATCAAGGTTATTAATTTAAGTAAGGCAACCGTAAGAGTAATAAAACAGAATCTTTTTTGGGCATTCGGTTATAATGTCCTTCTTATTCCGGTTGCAATGGGAATACTTTATCTTCCGTTCGGAATTCTGCTCAATCCTGCACTCGCTGCTTTTGCAATGGCAGCGTCATCTCTTTCCGTTGTCGGAAACTCTCTTCGCTTAAAAGGAATGAGATTATAAGCATCATTTGTGAAAATATTTCTTATTTTTGATTCTATCCGGCAAAAGCGATTCATTATTGTATTTTTGATATCCCTTACCGTAACCCAACCCCTTCATTAATTTTGTTGGTGCATTAAGAATTTTAAGAGGAATGGGCAGATTGCCAAGCTTCCGGACATCATCCAATGCTCTCATATAGGCTTCGTAGGGACTTCGGTCTTTTTTGGCGCCCGCCAAATAAACAGTACCGGCTGCCAAATTTTCCTGGCATTCGGGATAGCCTATCTGCTGGCAGGCTTGAAATACGGCGTTGGCGACCACAAGCGCAGTTGGTGACGCAACATCCTCCGAGGCGAAAACCACCATTCTTCGGGCGATATATAGAGGGTCCTGGCCGGCTTCAACCATTCTTGCCAGGTAGTAAAGGGCAGCATCCACATCACTTGATCTCATTGATTTGATAAAAGCCGAAATGACATTATAAAATTCGTCACCATGCTTATCGAAAGAAAGAAATCGGCGTTGAAGGGCAGATTCGATGTCAGAGAGAGTAAGAGTGGAAGACCGGGAGAGTGTAAGATTAGAGGCGATTTCGAGGGTGTTTAGGGCGGCTCTTGCATCACCGTTTGAGGACTCGATGAGGAACTTCTTTGCATTGCTGTTGATTTTTACCTTCAATTCCTTTAATCCTCTGGATATTATTTTTCCAATGTCATTATCGGTTAATTTATTTAATACAACCACCCGGGAACGGGACAGTAGTGGTCCGATGATTTCAAATGACGGATTTTCGGTGGTTGCTCCGATTAGGATAATGTCTCCATGTTCGACGTGGGGCAGTAGTTTGTCCTGCTGGGCTTTATTAAAGCGGTGAATTTCGTCAAGAAAAACAATAGGAGATGTATTTCGAATTTTGTATAAAGTATTATGCGAAAGTGTCTGTTTTTTATCAAGCGTTATACTTGATACATTATTCATAATACTTGTGATTTCCTTTATTGAGGTGTTGACTGCCGAGAATTCGTAGAAATCACGTTTTAGTTCGTTGGCAATAATACGAGCGAGCGTTGTTTTTCCCGTTCCGGGGGGACCCCAGAAGATGAGAGAGGGCATGTAGCTATTGGTTGCATGCTTACTTAGTAGCTTAGTGATTATTCCATTGCTGCCGACGACGGACTCCTGCCCGATGAAATCCTTGAGTGTTTTGGGGCGGACCTTTTCGGGAAGAGGAATGCTATCCATGGCTACATTATAATCTCGTTGTAAAACCAAATAAAGACCGAATGGAATTTTGAATGGTTAAATTGTTATTTGGTTGCTTAGTTAATATGTCCAATACAAACTCAAAGGTCAAAAGTCAAAACTCAAAGTTATAACTTAAAAGTTAAAACTTAACTATGCTTTTTGTTTTTAGCTCTAGCTTTGAACTTTAAACTTTGCGCTTTTAGTTTTGGGTGATTTCCCTATTCCCGCATAATTCATTATTCATGATAAGGCTATTGTAGTACCCAGTTACTTGTGCCTGTCTAAGTGTTAAACTAATCCAATGCGTGAGAAAAAACTGCTGAAAACTGTGATAAACGTTTTACAAAATATACGGCGGATGTTGGTGCTTTCGTATAAGAGTGACAGATTTTTAACCGTCGGATACTACCTGACCGCAGGTGTGAGCGCGGTATTTCCAATTATTGCCAGCTATATTTTCAAACTCTTGATCGACAACATCGTTTCGTCTCAGGGGATTTCCGCTTCAATACCGTTGATTTTGATATCCGTTTTGGCTCTACGGTATGTTTCCAACTGGTGTTGGGATCTGACAGGATGGATTTTAAAAGAAACATATTTTGATTACCTGCTTAGGTATCGGCTTCAAAACAAATTGAATTCTGCCTTTGTGGAAAAAATGTCTCAAATAGATATCGAGCATCTTGAAAATAGTAAAACCCAGGATCTTATAACAAAAACGAGTGATTCGGTTACCTGGCGTCCGCCGGATTTTTTAAGAGCTTTCTCATATCTTTTTAACAATCTTGTTTCTTTTGTTTCGGTTTTCATACTTCTCTTGGGATATGGCTGGTATCTTCCCGTTGTTATCACACTTTTCGGTCTGCCCCGTCTTTTTTTACGGGCAAAATTGGGATCAATACAATGGTCAATATGGGGTAGTGGCGCACAGGATGCAAGGAAACTTTGGTATTTACAGTGGTTACTCCGGCAGCAGAGATCTATTGAGGAATCAAGGATTTTCAGGTCCGGTAAAGCACTGATTGAAAGATATAAATCAATTCAAGAGGAACTCTATAACAGAAATAAAAAACCGATCAAAAATTATGTTGCGGTTGCCCCGTTACCGAATTTAATTGAAATGGCTTTTGTGTTTTATTTTGCATATAACCGTCTGCCGATGGTCTTAAACGGAAATATGACGGTCGGTGACTTCTCGTTTTTTATTGAACTTTTAAGCCGTGCTGTTGAATCGGTTGGCGGAATGGTGGGTAATTTGGGCTGGATGTATGAGAATAATCTTTATGTCAATCATTTTTTTGAAATATTAAATCTTCCAAAAAAGATTTTGGAAAAAGAAAACCCGGTAAAAATTCCCCGTCTGCCCAATCCGCCGGAAATTGAATTTAAAAACGTCTGGTTTAAGTACCCCGGCGCAAAAAAGAGTGTATTAAAAGATATTTCATTCAAAATTATTTCGGGAAAGAACCTTGCGTTGGTAGGGAAAAACGGAGCCGGAAAAACGACGATCGTTAAATTGATATGCCGTTTTTATGATGTGACAAAAGGGGAAATATTGGTTAATGGAGTAAATATTAAAGACCTTTCTCTTTCGGATTGGTATGCTTTTTTGGGTACACTTTTCCAGGATTTTGTGAAGTATGATTTTACGGTCCGCGAAAATATTTCAATGGGACATGCCGGAGACGTTAACGAAGATAAATTACTTGATTCTGCCAAAAAAAGCGGAGCCTACGAATTTATTAATAAACTTCCAAACAAATTTGAACAGCAACTTGGTAAGGAATATGAGGGAGGAACAGATATCTCCCAGGGTCAATGGCAAAAACTTGCGATTGCCCGGGCTTTTTACGAGGGAGCACCTATACTGATTCTGGATGAGCCGACGAGTGCAATAGATGCGGAAAGCGAATATAAAATATTTTCCAATCTTAACAAGCTCTATAAAGACAAGAGTCTGCTTTTCATTTCGCATCGATTTTCCACGGTCAAAGATGCGGATAATATTGTTGTGTTGGAAAAGGGGAAAATTATCGAAAGCGGTTCTCATACAGAATTAATGGCACTAAACGGCATATACTCCCGTCTATATTCTTTGCAGGCAAAGGCATATTGGAAATGACAGACAGTGTATCTGGTATCATGTATTATGTATCAAGTATCATGTATCGTGTATTATGTATTAGGTATCATGTACTAAATCACCAAACCAACCTTAAACTTACCGACAAACAGGAAACATAAACAACATGAAACTTTCCGATTTTTTTAAAGGTATATCGATTATAGAAGTAGTCGATTCGCCTGTTAACGGCAAAATATCCGTTTTGAAAAGTTTAGGTTTAGGTACCTATTTCCAGGTTGGAAAGTTAACCCAGTCGGGGGGAGTAGTTTTTGATATCTGGAAGAAAACCTTGAAACAAGTTAAAAGTTATCTCGGTGATCCGGGTAGTATATTGATCTTAGGCCTTGGCGGAGGAAGCTGTGCCAAAGTTGCCCGAAAAATGTGGCCGTATTCACAAATTACCGGCATCGATTTTGATCAGACAATTGTGGATTTGGGAAAAAAATACCTGGGTTTGGGATCACTAAATACCCAAATAGTGGTCAGTGACGCGTTCGAATTTTTGGAAAAGTGTGCAGCCGAGAATAAACAGTACGACCTTCTAATGGTGGATCTTTATGTTGGACAGGAATTCCCCGTTGTTTTTGAGAGCGATGCTTTTTTGGAAAATGTTCAAAAAGCGGTTAGCGGAAACGGGGCTGTCGTATTTAACCGTTTGTATTTCGGAGAAAAAAGACCGGCGACTATGAAATTTGGAAAAAAACTGGAAAAATACTTTTCTAAAGTCGAATATTTCTATCCCCAGGCGAACGTAATGCTGATCTGCAAAAAATAGGCGGTGGGTTTTTCGCTAATAAGCCAACGGTTTTTAAAGAAGAAAGTATCCTTTGCCGATTCTACCAATTCAATCTATTTGCTTCCTAACCCCTCATATTTCCACGCCTGTCCCAGCGGTAATCGGGATCGTTATTGAAAAAATCATCAAAAACATTAACCTCCCTGTTGGGAATTGAGGAATAGATTCTTTTCCACATGGGAAAATTTTCAAAAAGAAAACTTCGTGTTTCAAAATCGGACGCAGTTAAGCCGTATAAGAATACGAAAAATAATATTATTATACCAATAGCGGTACTAAGCAGTCTGAATTGCCACTTATTTCCGGAAAGTATATCAAGGCCGGTAAGAACAATTATTACAGGCCAAAAGTGAAGGATGTGGCTCCAAAATGACCACGGTACCACCCCGAAATTATTAAGAAGGATCAGGATCCCAACGGAAACGATCATTATTCCTCCCAATATATCCGGCGGTTCACGGTATAAAGGTGAGGTGGTGTTGTTACTTTTTTTTACCTTGCTTATTTTCCCGCTTTCCGCAAGATGTGTTGAAGAAGCATTGTTTACTGTATTTTTACTTGATGGCTGATCCATGATACTTGACCTGTCACTCACGTTTTCTCAGAATCATTATTCCGAAATAAATTATTGCCAGTGCGGGAACATACTTCCAAAGCCGGAAAATATTCACGATACCAAAGTTGTCAAGCAGAAGAAGTACTCCAATGGAAAGTATTACCGCACCCAACAGTTGTTTTGAACTGAGATTTCCGTGGTTAATTTTCATCTCTTTTGTAAATTCCCGTGCTTTATTTTTTATTTCATCAACGCCTTTCTCGATATTTTGCCTCGTGATTTCGGAACTTGACCCTTGGGACGGAATAATCAACCATAATATAAGGTACAGAAGTATCCCTCCTCCCCCGAAAACGGTAATCACGATAAAAATAAGCCGGATTACAGTTGCATCAACCTGAAAAAAATCTCCCAATCCACCGCATATTCCTGCGATTACACGGTTTTCTTCGGAACGAAAAAGACGGTTACCGGTTGGTGTTTTGTTATTAGAATTCATAAATATTTAAACAACACTCATTTTACAGATTTTTAAACAGGTAAGTCAATGCATGATAGTAAATAGTAATATGATTGCTATCTAAATATGATATATTGGTGAGTATGGCGGATGATGCAGGAATTGAATTTGGACTTGGCGGAAAACAGGTAAGTATTGGATTATATAGCGTAGTTGGTAAAAAAGAAGAACTAAGAGGTAATAGTCTAAGCTCTGTTCCTGCCGAGACCGAAGATGAAATTGACAAAAGGGTAGGTATGGTAGCCGGAACAAAGTTACATTATTTACTGCAAGTTCTCTTATCAAATAAAGTTGTTCCCGGACTGGATAATCAAACAATTCTCCCTGTGACAGAAAATATTCAGACATTTAAGGATGGAGTTGTTTATGAGGCAGACGAATCAGACTTAAATTTCAGATTGTTGGTGGGTGGAGCACCGGTACCAAACATTAATATTTCTAATAAGGAGGGTCTGCAAAAGTATTTCACCAAAAGATGGGAAGATGCTCAAAAATTACAGGAAGCTTTTATACACGGTGTAAGAAAACTTCCTTACATGGATGATAAGTATATTGTAATACCTGAACCGCGTTTGTGTCCCCAGATAGAAAACCTTCAGCAACTGGGTGCGTTGATTTTCAGAGGTGTGTCTGAATATGAAATCGTTACACAACCGGACGAAACCGGGCGGAAACACAAAATCAGTTTAAACCTTTATAACTTGATGCAGAAGGCGGTAAACCACGATTTGGGAAAGGGCCAATTAGAAGAACCGGCAAGCGAAAGCATCAAAGATAACACTTCCTGGAATGATTCCACAGTTGGGAGCCGTTCAAAGACTGTTGCGATAGAAGACCTGCTTTATAACGTATTGATCAGAAATCAACCGGTTTTAAAATATTTTCCCGATGTTGTGAAGAAATTTGATCGTGAGCTTGAAAATAAATATGAACGTGATAAAAAGAATAATCCTCAGGCAAAAAGATATTTTTCGGAGGACTTGCTCATATATCTTCAAACCGACGAATCGGATTTGGCTTTAACCGATTTAATCAGAAATAAACAAATTAATATGCAGGAATTGGCTGATATTTTGACCTTGAGATTGTTATCAATTGCGTCAAGGGAAATTGATTTTTTTATCGGAGGACGTTCGTCTTCGGATAGTGTTCAAAAAGAAGATCTGATTGAAATGTTAAAAGAATTATGCGGTGAAGACAGTCGCTTTGATCCAAAATATATTGACCAGGTTCGGGATAGATTACCTGAACAAAAGATTGAATACAGAGACCCTTCAAACATAAGACCGGATGCAATTATTTTTGAAGTTCCAGACAAAATTGAAAATAGTCAAGAAAACAAACTCAAAGATGAGTTTAGACATCGTTTCCGTCAGTTCATTATGGAAGAATACAAAAAAAACCATTGGCCTTCGCTTCTTACAAATATGAAGTTTTTTGAATTGTTGGACGAAGGCGTTGGATTTGGAATGACGATTAGAACTCTTGATCTCAAAACCAGTCTTTTTCCCATGGGAAACGACATTAAAAAGTATGAAAGAGAGATGACCTATTATGCAATAACCCTGGCACAAGGTTTGGTGGCTTATCGTCGATGGAAAGATCCTTCCCGTCCTCATGGTGTGCTTGAATTAATTAGAGACCCGATTTTGAGAGCTCATAAAAGTTTTGAGATATTGGAAGTTGCAATGACCAGAGTGAACGACGAAATTGGTGCAAAATTCAAACTTTTTGTTGAAGCGGAGAAGTTTTCAGGGGAAAACCTTAGACCGAGTGTAACGGGAGAAAAAGCAGTCAATTTAGGAGGCAATGATGTAACGGTTAAAACATATAACCCACAAAATTTAAGGCACTTTCGTCAAGCGTGGGAAAGAATTGTGAAAAAAATAATGGTTGCAAGAAGTCTTTATGGAATGGAGTAATAATAATAGATTGACTATGATTAGCAATTCAGTCCTTCATCTGCTAAGATTATTATAATAAAATAAATGCGCTTCCCGATATTTTGAACACGGTTCAGAATCTTTCCGAAAAAGATGCTGAAGTAAATAGGTAACCAATCTTTAATTAAGATTGTCAACATGACGGGAGTGTGAGTCGTCGCAGTAATCAATACTATGCTTAAATTATTTTCAAAACTTTTAGACGTTAACCAAAGAGAAGTTGACAGATTTTCAAAAGTCGCTCTTCAAATAAACAGTTTTGAGGCGTCCGTTAAAAAATTGAAAGACAAGGATTTTGCGGGAAAAACGAAGCAGTTCAAAGAAAAAATTCAAAAAGGAGAAACTTTGGAAAGTATTTTACCCGAAGCATTTGCTCTTGTACGCGAGGCGACGTTCCGAGTACTTGGAAAGAGGCACTTTGATGTCCAGATGATGGCTGCAACCGCCTTGTACGAGGGTAAAATTGCCGAACAGAAAACCGGTGAAGGAAAAACCCTTTCTGCCGTTCCTGCATTATATTTACGTGCTTTAGCCGGCAAAGGCGCACATCTCGTAACGGTCAACGACTATCTTGCTCGCCGTGATGCCGGTTGGAATGCACCCATCTTTGCGCTTATGGGAATGAGCGTCGGTGCGATCGCGCAGGAAATGAAATCGTATGTCTACGATCCCGAATTTACCGATTCAAGCCACGGTGACGAACGTCTTTCACACCTTAAACCTTCATCGAGGAAGGAAAGCTACGCTTGTGATGTAACTTACGGTACAAACAATGAATTTGGTTTTGATTACCTTCGTGACAATATGGTGCAATCTATATCCGAAATGTCGCAACGTAGTCACTATTTTGCAATTGTCGATGAAGTTGACTCGATATTAATTGACGAAGCAAGGACACCTCTTATAATTTCTGCTCCGGATACGGAGCCTACGAAAAAATACTACGATTTTGCCCGCCTTGTCGGTCAGCTAAACCCCGATACGGACTATAAAATTGACGAAAAAGTTAAAAGTGCAACTCTTACGGAGCATGGTGTTGCACGGGTGGAGAAAATTTTGGGAATTGATAATCTGTATGAAAAAGATTTTGATTCAATTCACCATATTGAGAATGCACTCAGAGCGAGGACTCTTTTTTTGAAGGATCGCGACTACGTTGTCAAAGACGATGCGGTAACCATAGTTGACGAATTTACCGGAAGGCTTATGTTTGGTCGCCGTTGGAGCGACGGTCTTCACCAGGCGGTTGAAGCAAAAGAAGGGGTTACCATTCAGCAGGAAAGCAAAACTCTGGCAACAATTTCTTTTCAAAATTATTTTCGTCTTTATGAACATCTTTCCGGCATGACGGGGACAGCAGCAACGGAGGCGGAGGAATTCCGGAAAATTTATAAAACTGAAGTGGTCGTTATACCGACAAATAATCCGATGATTAGAAAAGATCACTCGGACATGATCTATAAAACTCTCCGTGGCAAATATGGAGCAATAGTAGCCGAAATTGAAGAACGGAGCAAAAAAGGCCAGCCGGTCTTGGTTGGAACAACTTCGATTGAAAAGAATGAAATTATTGATGAATATTTGAAACGCAAGAAAATTCCTCACAACGTTCTTAATGCCAAAAACCACGAGAGAGAAGCAATGATCATTGCCGATGCCGGTAAACCGGGTGCAGTAACGGTTGCTACAAACATGGCGGGACGCGGAGTTGATATAGTTCTTGGGGGGGCTCAACCTTCCAGGCCAGAGGCCTTCCAGGCCGGCGGCCGGACACAGTATGATAGGGAAATGAAAAAGTGGCAGGAACTTCACAACGAAGTTATAAAAGCCGGAGGGTTACATGTCATAGGAACGGAAAGACATGAATCCCGTCGTATCGATAACCAGCTTCGGGGACGGTCGGGGCGTCAGGGAGACCCCGGATCATCCAGGTTCTATCTTTCTCTTGAGGACGATTTGATGAGGATTTTCGGCGGGGAACAGATAATTTCGCTTATGGATAAGTTTAAACTGCCCGAAGACCAACCGATAGAGAATGCTTTTATCGGGAGGGCAATTGAAGGTGCACAAAGCAAGGTTGAGGGTTTTCATTTTGATGCCAGAAAAAATCTTGTTGAATACGACGATGTAAAGAATCAGCAAAGAGAAATTGTTTATAAATTAAGACTTGAGATTCTAAAGTCGGATAATTTGAGAGAAAAGATAAAAGAAAAGCTTGAAAATGAAGTAAGAAATATTGTTGCCTTTTCATCATCTTTTGAAAATGGTGAAATCGACGCCGAGAAGGCGGTAGTCGGACTATGCGAGATAGTACCTTTTGACGAAGCGGGGAGATCTGCACTAATAGAACAGTTGAAAAGCGGGAAAAAAGCACAAGAGGTTGAAGAGTTTTTTAATAAAGTCGTAATGGATATTTATGAAGGACGTAAGAAAGAACTTGGGGAGCAGGTTTTTTCCCATATAGAAAAGTTTGCCTACTTATCCTCTATCGATCATATGTGGATCGAACACCTTGATGCAATTGATGCTTTTGAAGATGCCGTTAAACTCCGCGGGTATGCACAGAAAGATCCTCTGTCGGAATTCAAGAATGAAGCATTTGAAATGTTTGAAAGCCTTTTGTCCAAAATAGACAGTGAGGTTTCAAGAAGATTATTTAGGGTAGGGGTGGCACAGCGTCCACCGTTAAGGTCGCAACCGCTTCCGGACTTGAAGCCCGTTATACCTTTTGAGCAGGCAAGGACGAACGTTGATCAGCTTGATCAGACAGGGTTATCAAATATGGGGGAAGATAGAACTGCAAAATCAGGAACTCCTGCATTTAGTTCAAGTACAAGTCAAAGTTCAGGAATAAATTCTGTATTTAACCAAAGCAAAGAAGTAACTAATAAACAAACTAACAAACTTGGCCGTAACGACCCTTGCTGGTGCGGTAGCGGAAAAAAGTGGAAAAAGTGTCATTACCCGCAGGTTGAATAAGGATAAACTACTACGAGACCGGATTTGATTAACCTCTCCTTTCTCGGCAACATGAGCCATATTTTGTAGGACAAAGAGACTTTGCTTTGTGTTACGCACCAGTGTTGGCTTATAATAACAGACAGAGTTTTAAAGTACTATATATTCATTATGACTAAAAAAAACGACGATGAGTTAAGGCATACCGGCTTTCAGGCAACCAAACGGATTCCGTGGGGTACACACTTTTGCCAATTTTACGAAACTACCGGTGACATGCTTCAGGTTCTCCTGCCGTATTTCAAGGCCGGTCTTGAAAACAATGAAAAGTGTATCTGGATCACCTCCGAATTTTTGGACACCGATATGGCATTACACTCTTTAAAAAAATACATTCCGGGATTTAGTAAATTTATCGACAAGAGACAAATAGAAATTTTACCCCACAATCGTTGGTATTTAAGAAAGGGTATCTTTGAGATGAAACGGGTTTTGGTGGATTGGGTAGGCGAACATAATAAAGCGTTATCCGCGGGCTACAGCGGACTTCGTGTCAGCGGTAATCCTTTTTGGCTGGAGAGTAAAAAAGAATGGGATGACTTTATTGCATATGAATCGGAAATAAACAAAGTTATAGACAAATATAAACTTATAGTTTTATGTACTTATTCTCTGAATAAATGTTCCTCAAGAGATGTCATCGATGTGGTGACCAATCATGAATTTGCACTTATAAAAAGGCAGGGAAAATGGAAACGTATTGAAAATGTGAAGAATAAAAAAATTGAACAGGAGTTGCACAAAAAAGAAGCAATGTTTAAAAAGGTAGTTGATGCGTCACCTTACGCGATTTATCTTGCAAAAGGTTTGGATCAAAAAGCGGAATATGTCAATCCCAGATTTGTTAAATTGTTCGGCTACACATTAAAAGACGTCCCAACCGTAGCCCACTGGTACCCTTTGGCTTATCCCGATCCGGAATACCGAAGAGGTTTAGTTGAAGAATGGGAGAGAAGGATAAAAAAAGTATACAAATCGGGAAAATCAATTAAGCCCATGGAGGCAACGGCCGTCTGTAAAGACGGTTCAAAAAAACATATCCTATGGAGTTATGTGAATATTAAGGATACGAATATTTCATACGGAATAGATCTTACAGAGAGTAAAAAGGCGGAAGAAAAAATAAGAACTTCTGAAATGAAATTTAAAACTATTTTCGAAAATTCACCGACAAACTCGGTTTTGGCAAGTATAGATGGTAGGTTGTTAATGGCAAACAAAAAAGCTGTCAAGATGTTAGGCTTCAAAAAAAAGAAAGAATTTATGGGTAAAAATTTAATAGAATTTATTGATCCCAAATACCATGAAAAAATCAGCGAAGGTTGGAAAAAGATTTTAAAAAAAGGATCTTTAAGCAATCTTGAGACGGTATGGTTAAAAAAAGACGGCGGAAAAATTACGGCACTGGTTTCAGGAGTGGTTTTGAAAGACAACAACGGCAAAGAAGGATCGGTTTTAGTCATGGTACAAGATATAACGGAACTGAAAAATTCGGAAGTCGCATTAAAAGCAAGCAGGGAGGACTATAAAATTCAGCTTATAAGATTAAAGGCAATTTTAGACAGCACTCCTGCGATTATTTGGATTGCCCACGATGCCAAATGCAAAACTATATCCGGAAACAGGGCAGCTTACAAATTCAGTAAGGTAAAAATCGGTGAAAATTTGTCGAAGACAGGACAAATTGTTAATAAGCTAAAACATTATGATATTTATGAAAAGGGAATAAAGCTAAAACCTTCCGAAATGCCTCTTCAGAGAGTGGCTGCCAGCGGAAAACCTCTTTGGGATTACGAATTGGAATTTGTTTTTGAAAATGGAGGCAGAAGGACTTTGATGGGAAATGTGGTTCCAATATTGGGAATAAAAAATAAACCTGCCGGTGCGGTCGCAGCTTTTGTGGATATTACCTATCGAAAACAACTGGAAGACAGAAAGGATGACTTTATCGATATTGCATCACACGAGTTAAAAACCCCGTTGACAAGCCTCAAAGCTTACGCCCAAATAATATCCGGAAAGTATAATAACAGCAAAAATATAAACAGGAAATACGTCCTTACACGGATGCAGAGCCAGATAGACAAATTGGTCCATCTTGTGAATCAAATGCTGGACGTTACCAAAATACAATCGGGAAAATTGTTGCTTAATAGGGAGAATTTTAATCTCGACGCATTAATTGATGAAGTCATTAAAGATTTAAAAATTGTTGTAAATAACGATGCAGGTAAAAAACAAAAGAATTTCAAATTTATTTTTGAGAAGAGGGCAAATATGAATATAACGGGAGATTATTTCAGGTTATCGCAGGTGGTAGTCAATCTTTTAACAAACGCGGTTAAGTACAGCAAAAATTCGCTAAAAATAGTTATTGAAACAAAAAAAATTAATAATGAATTGCTGGTAAGCATAAAAGATTTTGGAATAGGAATTCCGAAAAAGCAACAGAATCACCTTTTTGAAAGGTTTTACCAAGTTGGGAGGAATAATTATCTTCAAAATAAATTTACCTCCCTGGGTTTGGGACTGTATATTTCATACAATATCGTTAATCAACATAGAGGAAGAATGTGGTTTAAAAGTGTTTACGGAAAAGGTTCTACTTTCTACTTTGCACTTCCTTCATGACCGATCTTCGTGCGCGCAGGTTTTGTCGTCTCGGGTTCAGGTGAAGCGTATCGGGTATTCGCCGGACCCATCTGCGGTTGAAGTTTACATCGGACAGATAATCTGTTCCCCGCGACAGAACTTCGAATATTCTGAACTGCATGATAAGACACTATGCATGTTACTATTTCGGGAAAACGAATAACCTTTAAGATCGTGACAAGTTTATAAAAACATCACTATATTAATCTCAAGACAATCTCCAACGACGCCATGCAGGGAAGGATATTAGGCTATGAATAATAATTCTCTCATAAAATATAGATAGAGTATTTACTGCAAAGTCAGGATGCCGTAAAAGAGATTTTGGGGATTGAGGTGTTCATTTATATGGTCCGGCAACCGGTGAAGTAAAAATGTTTGGAGATAATACTACGGATATCTTACAATTGTAATTGATGAAAAAAGTTGGGGGAAGATTGTTTACGCGGTATTCAGTAAAGATATTGGCAATATCACTTGTTTTTTGTTTTACCATCGGATGGTTTTCTAAAACATCCGTACATGCGATTTTTATACCCCTATTGTTTACTATCAACACGGCGATATTATTATCGTTTTTTTATAATAAAAAAGAACGATCGATTAAATATTATTTGTTCACCTTTTTATTACTGGTTATATTTCAAACCACAACCACTAATATAAAAAATACATATACTTTCACTCCGTCACAAATTGACCAACAAATACAAAGAATGAATTACTATCCGCCGAACCAGGCAAGGTTGGGTTACATCATGGAACATAAAAAAGAGATTCAATACGCGAATATATTTATCGGTAATTTCACAGACACGATTGACTTTAATACCTACTTTCCAGACTATTTCTCCTTTGCTGCTTTACCGTTTTTCTTTGTGGGACTATACCTTTTCGTTAACGAAAATCTTGAAAAAGAAAGAAGAGTAAAAATGCTACTTACTGATTATTGTTTAATGTTTACTGTTGTTTTTCTTTCACTTATGGGTGTTCACGGAAAATACGGCCCGTTTTTGATCTTTCCGTTTATTGTTCTGTTTATTTATATCGGGATACAAAGGGTGTGCTTTTTGTTATTTAAAAATTGGGATTTGTTTAGGATTTAGAAATTAGAAATTAAACATGAAACATATTAAAGAAGCATTTTCTTTAGGATTAATTTTAATATTTGCAGGTGTTATCTACACCTTCAAATTATCCTCCATTCCCAACGGTTTTTATGTCGATGAGGCGGTGGTTGCATATAACGCAATGTCAATATTGGAAACAGGAAGAGATGCATTCGGGCAGCCACACCCCGTGTTATTCCGTCTTTTGGGGTCATACACTCCACCCTTGTTTATTTATGTATCGGCCATGTTCATTAAATTTTTCGGAAACGGAGTCGCGGTTTTCAGATCAATATCCGTAATATCGGCGATCGTCAGTATAGTATTTTTCTACCTGTTTACAAAAAAACTTGGGATATACAAAAAACGTGCGTCGTACGTTTTAATAACTTTATTTTACGCAATATCTCCTTGGTTTATCTTTAATGCACGGCTTGGTTATGAAGTGACTCTTGCCTATACGTTTTTTAATATTGGGGTTTACTTTTTGGCAATTGCCTTAGACAAACCTCAAGATTATATTCCCGCCGTAATATTTCTATCTCTTTCAACCTATACCGCCCATACACAGAGATTTTTGGCGCCGATATTTGTTATTTTCTATTTGATAATTTTTAAAAATACGATATTTTGCAAACGAAATATTAATAGTTTAATAGTTTCAATAGTTTTGTTATTTGTTATTCATATTCCTCATTTTACCGTAATTACGACGCCCGCTTTTTGGGTAAAAAACGAAAGAATGTTGGAAGGTTCAGGGAGGATGGTAAAAAATATTGCAAATCAAACATTTTCCTATCTTTCAATAAAAAATCTTTTTTATAAACTGTCCGATATCGATCTTCAGCACACCGTTCCGGAATTATCTGTTATGTACAACTGGATGGTTGTGCCTTTTCTGGTTGGGGTATTTTGGATGATTAAACGAAGGAAAGAAAGAAATATGAAATTATTGATCCTCCTTTTTACTACAACTCTAATACCTGCCGTCATGTCGGGGGAATTTATATCGATTCAGCGCGCCCTGCCCTTCCTACTGCCATTAATGATAGTAATTGGATTGGGGATAGATAAAATTGCTGGGAAAATTCCACCCCTGCTTTTTGCGGTTTCTTCCGCTCTTCTACTCTTCTACTCTTTCACCCTGCTTTATCGTTCCTACTTTGTGTTATTTCCCATAGAGCGTGCGGAAGCGTGGAACAACGGATATGCCCGGGTCGCAAATTTTATTGAACAGAATTCTGACAAAAAATATTTAATTGATAACAGCAGAAATCCCAGAAATTATATTTTGCTTTTGTATTATCTGAATTACCCTGCTGGAAAATACCAGGAAGAAGTGGACATAAAATACAAAACCGACTATTACCGGTCTCTCCCGCCCGAAAACGAGTATCTGTTTTCCAATATCGAAGTACGTCCAATCGATTGGAAAACGGATCCTTGTGTTGAGCAAATAATTATCGGAGATTCTCTTACCGTTTCCGAAACACAGTCATTCGAGCACAGGTTGGAGCAGGTATTTTTCATAAAAGATCATTTCGGTAACAAAATAATGATTGGATTTAAGACCAACCCTCTAAAAAAATGTGTAGCGTCAACCGCCTCTGGTTGAAGAAAAAAAGGTTTGTTACACTTTAGTATCTGTCCAATGAAAAAAGTTATATTTTCGCTTAAATTTAAAATTATTATTTCAATAGTTTGTTTAATTCTTTTCTTCGGAACCCTTGCTACGGCGTTTGTCTACTTCAGGACATTAAAAACAATAAATGAATTTAAAAGCAGCCAGCTTTCAACTTTGACCTTAAGCCAAACAGAAAAAATCCTTCAGCGATTGAATACTACCAAAAGTGTGTTAAAGACAATAGCCGACAACCCCGAAGTAAAAAGTCATCTTTCGACTCCGGGTGATAATAGTTATTATGCAGTTGATAAATTATTAGCTTCGCAGGAAATCGATGATAGATTTTTGGCTGTGTACATTCTCGACTCGTCGGGAAAAGCGATTGTCTCAACCGATAAAAGGTTTATCGGTAACGATTATTCATTCAGAAACTATTTTACTCAGGCGTTGTCCGAAGGATGGGGTTGGGACAGTGCTGTCGGCGTTACCAGCAATGAACTGGGAATATATCTGTCAAGGGTTGTCAGTGATGACAGTTCCCGCCCAATCGGTGTAGCTGTAGTAAAAATGAATCCAAAAACGATCGAGAGTCTGATTCACATAGAGGAAAATCTTGAGGTTGACTATCTGCTGACGGATGAATGCGGAGTCACACTATTTTCGAATAACGAAAGCTTTATATTTAACAGTTTGGGAGCTTACGACAATACTGCAAAAAAAGAATGCAGGCTTAGTGAGAGATTTCCAAGTATCGAGATCCATCCGTTGGGTTACGGCATTGTCTTGCGTGATATAAAATCGGGAAATTCATTTAGTACAATTGATTTTTACGACGAGATTGATAAAAGCGATGAAATCGTATCTTACAGTGTAATAGGAGAATTTCCATATATTTTTCTGACCGAAGTCGAAAAGAACAGTTTTTTCGGTTCGGTACGGGATATTTCGGCAATCGTGGCAATTTTTGTTGTGGCAGCAGCACTTTTTGCATTGATAATTATTTCCCTCATGGTTTCCGCCTATCTCTCTCCGATCAAAGACCTGAGAATAGCTATTAAAGAGTATTCAAAAGGAAATTTTACATATAGGGCAAATGTTACCTCGAAGGATGAATTTGCGGATATCTTACAGCTTCTTAATTTAATGGCAGGCCAGCTTCAGGCTCTTTATGAGAATATGGAAAGTAAAGTTTCGGAAAAAACAGCCGAGCTGGAAAAGCTGAACAGTTATATGACAGGAAGGGAAATGAAAATGATCGATTTAAAAGAGAAAATAAAAAAACTGAAACACAAAAAAATATGAAAATAAAACAACTGTTGTTGATTTCATTTGGTTTATTATTTCTCTTGTTTTTAGCCGTCAGTGCTCATTTCCAATATGGGATGAGTAAGAAATTACTGGAAGATCAATACTATGGCGTTTTGGATACCCGAGTAACCTACAGAGTAAAACATATCACAACGTTTATAAATCTTAACAAGGATAAATTAAATCTGATTTCGAGTAGAACACAGCTAAGGACCCTTCTTTCAAAAGAAGAAATTACAGACGAAGACAAAGAGAAAATTTCCGTAATACTCGACGATGCCCGAAATTCTGTAGATAATTTTGAGTCCGTCAGTATATTGGACAATTCCGGTAAAGTTTTTGTCTCCACTAATAAGTTGTCAGTGGGCAATACCTCGCCACTGTGGAGTTTTGCGGAACAAAAAGAAGACAACGAGGGGGTATTTATCATAAAGGACAATTTCGGAAAACCATCTTTATATTTTACAGGACCCATTAAATCCGAAGGAAGAACACTGGGAACGCTTTTCATCAAGGGTGATCTTTCGCAAATAAATTCGATTTTGAGTTCATTTGGAAATTCAGGAGAGGTTTTTTTAATAAATTCGGATGGCTATTTTCTTACTCCGTCAAGATTTCTTCTGGACGACGCGGTCCTAAGAAAAAACATCAATACTAATATATTTCAATCATGCCTTGAGCAAAGAAACGAGTATCTGGCAGATATAACAAAGACACCTTCGGGTGAGGAAAATAGAAAAAACAAAATACTACTATATGAAGACTACAGGGGAGCTAATGTTTTGGGATCGGAGGCTTATATACCCGAAGGCGATTGGTGTTTAATAGTCAAGATGGATGAGTCGGAAGTCGTTTCTCCGGCATTAAGCTTATTATTTTCATACATTGTCATTTCCGTTGCCGTGACTTTCTTTTATTTGATATTACTTGTTCATGTTTCTAATCATATCAGTAAGCCGATTGAAAAATTGAACGAAGGAGTACTGATAGTCGAAAAAGGAGATCTGGACTACAAAGTGGGAACCGCCTCGAAAAGTGAAATAGGAACGCTTTCCCGCTCTTTTGATAAAATGGTCGCAGCCGTTAGAGCGTCAAGGAAGGAAATTGAGGAAAAGGTAGAAAAACAAACTGAGGAAATTAAAAATAAGGCGAAGGTATTGGATGAACAAAGAAAGGCAATATTGAATGTTCTTGAAGATGTGAGTGAAGAAAAGGAAATTGCATCCAAAGAGCGGGACAAGGTGAACGCGATACTTCAAAGTATCGGAGATGGTGTTTTTGTAGTTGATTCGGACCTGAAAATCGTACTTATCAACAAGGTTGCATTGGATTTGTGCGGATACACGGAGGATGCCATCGGAAAAAAATACAACGATGTTTTGAAATTTGAATTTGAAAATCATTCCGACACGAAAGATAAAACGAATGACATCTTTATAAAAAATGCGATTAGAACGGGCAGGGTGCAGGAAATGGCGAACCACACGGTTCTGGTGAACAGATATGGAAAGAAAATCCCCGTTGCCGACAGTGCATCACCTCTTGTCGACAAGAAAGGAAAAGTTACCGGATGTGTAGTTGTGTTCAGAGATGTCGGGAAAGAACGCGAAATTGACCGCATGAAAAGCGAATTTTTGTCGGTTGCTTCCCACCAGCTGAGAACGCCCCTCGGATCAATGAGGTGGAATCTCGAAATGTTATTATCGGGTGATTTTGGGAAAGTTACTCCGGAACAGAAGGAAGTTCTTTTGGATGTATATGAAAGCGATAAAAGAATGGTCTTACTGGTTGACGATCTTTTGAATGTTTCAAGAATCGACGATCAAAGGGTTTCCGACAACCCTGAAAAAACCGATATTAAGAAGATAGTAAAACAGGCAGTGGCCGAAATGGAGCCGATCGCCAGACAAAAGAATATTGGAATAAAGGTGAAATACAAAGACAATCTTCCAGTAATATTTATTGATTCAAAACGTTTGCGGGAAGTTGTGCAAAATCTGCTTTCGAACGCGGTTAAATATAACACAACAGACGGAAAAGTTGAAGTGAATATAAAAACAGAAGAAAAAGAAATAATCATATCTGTTTCCGATACGGGGATGGGAATACCAAAGAAAGACCAGGACAAGATATTCGCAAAATTCTTCAGAGCAGCAAATGCGGTCGCCGGCGAAACCGAAGGATCCGGGTTGGGACTTTTTGTTGTCAGTGAATACGTAAAAGGATGGGGCGGGACAATTACTTTTTCCAGTGTAGAAGGAAAAGGCAGTACTTTTGAAATAATTATTCCAAAAAAACCTAAAGCGCATGTCCTGGACACAAACCTGAAAAACGAACCGCACAAACTGGTATAATATATTTAATTATATGAATAAGACAAAATTTGTTCTTGTTGCCGAAGACGATAAATTTTATGCAAGTATATACAAAAGAAAATTAGTGGCGGAGGGTTATAATGTCGAAGTTGCGGAAAATGGTAAAGAAGCACTTGAGATAGCGCAAAAGAAAATCCCGGATTTGATTCTTCTTGATCTCATAATGCCGATAATGGACGGGTTTTCAACGCTTGTTGAGCTGAAAAAAAATGCACCGCTTTCAAAAGTAAAAGTTGTTGTTATGACAAACCTTGGCCAGGAAGAGGATATCAAAAAGGCAAAGGATTTGGGAGCAGACGAATATCTTGTGAAAAGCAATCTTTCCATAAAAGAGCTGACCGACAAAATTTCCTCATATCTTCAATAAATAGGATTAGTCGACATTGAGTAAATAATTTCACCGGCATATTTTATCGAGCCTTAAATAACTATGTGCCGAAACTTAATTTTAATTGGGTAAATTAAATATTTTTTAGCCGAAACTTATGTATCGAATATTACTGATAATATTAATAAAAATATTATAGATTATACGATCTGTACCATTTTTCATTGAAAGGTGCAGATACGCAGATTTCAAAAATATCACGGAGAGTGTATATCTTCCGTCTGCGGTGAAAAAAGCCAAAAACAAACCGCACCATGAAAAACATTCTAAGAATTATTAAATACACAAAACGTTTCTGGCTTTGGTATTTATTGACGGGATCTTTTATCATCCTAATTTCGATTTTGTCTTTAGTTACGCCATTTTTACTCAAAGAAGTGGTTGACAGTATAGTTGCGGGTTTAACCGGAGAAGGAGTGGAAATTGGAAAAATCTGGGTTATATTATTTTGGATAATTTTTACCGATATTTCTATTACAACCTTAACGTCAATCGGTCAATACCTTGGGGATATTCTTACTGTCAGACTTGAATCGTTTCTGACTAAAAAATTTTTTGACAAACTTCTTGTCAACGATATTTCATACTACGACAAACAGCAGTCAGGAGCCATAGTAAGCAAGCTGGACAGGGGTATTGAAAGCGTTACCGATTTTGTTCAGGCGATGCTCAACAATTTTCTTCCATTTTTTTTAACCGCATTCATCACAATACTTGTTTTAGCAAGATATTCTTTATTTGTCAGCCTTTTGTTGGCAGTTCTTTTTCCTGCCTATATTCTCATATCCCACCGATCAACGATTGCCCACATAAAGTTTGAGACGAAAAAAAACTCAATTATCGACCCGGCTAAAGGAAGGATGCTGGAGAGCATTTTCGGAATAAGGATTGTGAGAGCGTTTCTAGCCGATGGGTTTGAAAAGAATATATACGCAAATGCACGCCATGACGTGGAAAACATTACTGCCGAACAAAGTAAAGTTTGGCATTTATACGACTTTTGGAGAAGATTTCTCTTAAACATTATTCTTTTTGGAATTCTTGCTTATATTGTAATTCTTACAATTAATGACGAATACACTTTGGGAGAGATGACGCTTCTTATGCAGCTGGTACAACAAGCCAGATTTCCGTTATTTGCGATGTCTTTTATTTTAGGTCAGATTCAAAGAGCGGACACAGGTTCCAAAGATTTTTTCGAAATATTGGAAACAGAGATAAAAATGAAGGATAAAAAAGGCTCGCAAATGTTAGATTACAATAAAAATTTCAAAGGAAAAGCTGTGGAATTTGTTGATGTGAATTTCCGTTATGAAGGAAAAAGGGAAGTTTTTAAAAATATCTCCTTTTCAATTAATAAAGGCGAAAGAATGGCGCTTGTAGGTGAGTCCGGAGAGGGAAAATCGACGCTGGTAAATTTACTTTTAAGATATTATCAGCCTCAAAACGGTGTAATAAGAGTTTATGGAAAAGATATTTCTTCGGTAACAAAAAAGTCGCTTCTTTCCGGTATAACGGTAGTTTTTCAGGAATCGCTTCTGTTTTCCGGAAAAATATACGAAAACATTAAATACGGAAATCCTGCTGCTTCCAAAAATAAAATTATTTCTGCAGCAAAAGCTGCAAATGCAGATGAATTTATAAATAAAATACCGGAAAAATACGATGCATATATTGGAGAAAGGGGTATAAAATTATCCGGCGGGCAAAAACAGAGGATTGCAGTTGCAAGAGCAATACTGAAAAATGCACCGATAGTTGTTTTAGATGAAGCCACATCATCTTTGGACAGCAGATCCGAAGTACTTGTACAGGAAGGAATAAAAAGACTGTTAAAGAAGAAAACGTCGATCATCATCGCCCACCGTCTTTCGACAATTACCGATGCCGACAAGGTTGCGGTTCTTTCGGACGGTAAAATAGTCGAATTCGGTTCACCGCGGGATCTGCTAAAAATTAAACGGGGTTTTTATGCGAGAATGATAAAACTGCAGAAAGATTTAATGTCGGCAAACCCCTCGGAGCGTGAAAAAGCTCTGAAAGAGTTTGATTTGGTGGGGTAGGTATTAGTATTATTATAAAAAACATTATGTGCGGACGATATGTATTGACAAAAACCGACAATCTTAAGAAAAGATTTAATTTACTTAACGAAATTCCGGAAATTGGTGCAAACTATAATATTTTGCCCGGAACGGAAAATCCGGTAATAGTAAAAAATTCACCCAACCGTCTTGTGTTTATGAAATGGGGGCTTATTCCTTTTTGGGCAAAGGATTACCGGGTTGAGGCCGGTTTTATTAATGCCAGAGCGGAAGGAATAATAAGTAAAGCTTCCTTCAGAAAGCCAATCAGCAAACAACGTTGTCTGGTTCCCGCAGCCGGATTTTTCGAATGGAAAAAATTGAAATTGGAAAAAAAGGAGGAAAAAATACCGTTTTATATTGGTCTTAAGGAAGATAGGATATTTTCCTTTGCCGGAATATATGATGTGTGGCGTGATTCGCAAAACAAGGATATTTACACATATGCAATAATTACGGTTCAGGCTAATGATGCGGTGAAAGATATTCATCACCGGATGCCGGTAATATTAAATACCGATGATGAGAACAGATATTTGGATGGTAGCGCGGACGTAAATGAGATTTTGCAGCTTTTGAAACCATTCGACAGTAAAAGGATGTTTTCCTATCCCGTATCAAAAATGGTGAATAATCCGAAAAACAACGGCGAACAATTAATTGAAAGAGCTAATGCTCTGGGAGAATAAGCGATAGAGAGTACATCAGAATTATTCCCAGAAGAACCAGGGCAACTTCTTTCCATTTCCCTTTTGCGTGAGGATCGTCCCCGACTTCAGGCAGGAAATCGGAAGCGCCGAGGAATAAAAATATTCCGCCGGAAATTGCAAGAAGTACAGCTATCTTTTCGGGTGTTTCTCTGAAAAAATAGTAAGTTACAAAAGCTCCGGGAAAAGTTGCCAGTGCCGAGATAAGATTTAATCTGAATGTTTTCATTCTGGTTAAACCGGATGAAAGAAATACACCAAAGTCTCCAATTTCGTGCGGAGTTTCGTGAAGGAATGTTGCAGCCGTTACTATAAAACCAAAAGACGGATTAACAACATAAGCAGCAGCAATGGACACACCGTCGATAAAATTGTGTATAGTGTCCCCGATAAAAACCAAAGGCACCGTTGCTCCGTAAAGAGTATGACCTTTTTCTTTATGATGATGAAGAGACACAAGATAGCGCTCCAAAAGAAATGAGGCGACAAACGCCATAATTACAATCAAGAATGCGTCTTCCCCAAGTTCGTGAGTACTTTCCGGAATAAGATGAAGCAGTGAGACGGCCAAAAGTATTCCCGAAGCAAAGGGGAGGGCGTAACGTGACAAGTTTTCGGCCCAATTCTTTTTGACAAGAAGTACTATTCCACCGACAAGACCGGCAATACTTCCGACAAAGGGCAGAAGGAAAAGAACGAGAAAAGTATCCATAGATTTATCCAATATACGAATAATAACGGAAAATGTAAAATGAAGAAAGAGAGAAAACAAGAAGCGATTAAGTGACAAAGTGATTAAGCGATTGAGCGATTAAGTGACTAGCAAAAAGCAATAAGCGAAGCTTAACGCTACGCGAAAAGCAGAAATTGGTTGGAAGAAAATAGAAATTAGTAATGGAAAATTGAAAATAGAAATACGTGTACCATTTTCCAATCTCTACTATCCATTACAATTTTCCAATTTCAAACAACTGTTTTCAAAGTAACCAAGTAACTCATAACTATTATGTATTCCGATCTTCGCCAGACAAAAAACTATTCCTCCTATATGAAAAGTTTGGGTTGGGAGGTTGATGGGTATAAAGGAACTTATATTTACTACAAAAAACTGCTCTTTTGGAAATTTGTAAAGATTCAGCGCCCCAATAATTTAACAGTGAAAGAATTTAATAGTTATCTACTTAAAAAGTACAAGCATTCAACGATATATATCGAGTCGGATAATAATATGCGGTACGAGGAATTGTTGAAGGTCAGGTTTAGGAAGTACAATTCACCCTTTTTACCAAGTAAGACGGTGCAGTTGGACCTGTCAAAATCGGAAGAACAACTTCTGAAAGAGATGCACTATAAAACACGTTACAACATAATTCATAACTCAAAACTCAAAACTCAAAACTCAAAACTGCGAACAGATACATCGGGGGATATTGAGCGGTTTGCCGATTTTTGGCAGGAGTGTGCGAAAAAACGGGGGATGTTTTTAAGCCAGAAAACAGAAATAAAAGCAATTTATAAAGCATTTGGCAAAGATGCAGAAATTCATCTGGCGGTTGGTAATGAAAACGATTGGTTGTCTGCAATACTTCGTATCTCTACGGAAAATGTGTCTTATTATATGTATGCCGCGTCAACAAAAGAAGGTAAAAGTCGTTTTGCACCAACGGAAGTTGCCTGGGATGCAATCAAATCAGCAAAGAAAGAAGGAAAAAAGGTCTTTGATTTTGAAGGAGTGTACGACGAACGCTTTCCTCTTAAAGAATGGAAAGGTTTTACAAGATTTAAAAAGGGATTTGGGGGAGTTGAGGTTTCCTACCCGGGAACCCTTCGAAAAGTGATCTTTTAGGTGTAATATACGAGTATGGCATTTGAAGGTGGAGAAAAAGGTGAATATATAAAAGGTGGAAAACCCAAAACCACCCAGTTTATGACCCTTCAAAAAGCAGTTGACATGGGTGAATATGAACCAGAGTATTTGGCAACATTCCCCGAATGGCACACACTAAGCAAACACGTTCAATTTCAGTTTATTAAACAGGGGTTGGACAACAGAAGAAAGCAACTGTGGGTTCAATGGGCGGAAGTAAATAATACTCCCGACTTTCATCTTAAACCGCATTTGGCAATAACATTAAAAAATATAGAAAAACAAATTAAGAAACTGGATGATGATTGGGAAAGATTGTTTGTAAGATATTCATCATAACTTCGCACTTCCCATTTTACCAATTCTACTTTTTTTACCAATTCTACCTATTCTACTAATTCTACTTTTTTTACTTTTAACTATTTCTACTTTCTTACAAACAGTATCGCATTGGGGATATTTCTGCCTGGTCCGGCTTTGTAGCCGCTATACCAAAGCGCGGTTGAACCTCCATCGTCAAGGTTTATTGCATTTTCAAATCCCAGTGTTTTCATCACTTTTGCCGAGTCGGCAATGGATGCAGAAAAAACGACACCGATATAAACGGTATTTCCTTTATTGGCAACAAAACTTCTTCCGCCCTTTGAAGTCATCTTTTCATCTCCGCTTCCGGAGTATCTGATTTCGCTGTTTAACAGTAACAGTGGGTAGTTTGAAAGAACCCCGTTCGGCGAAGTATCGCGTCCCCATTCCGAGGCGGAAGGTACAAAGCGAATATATCCGTCTGCGAAAATGACTGCCGGATTACTGCTATAAACATTATTGCCGGAATTGAAATATGTTTTTTTATGATTCATAACAAGAAGATCGAATGAGTTCGTTTTTCCCGCGCAGGATGGATAGGTAGCCGGGCAAAAATATGATCCGTTAATACCGGCGTACGCACCATTTCTTGAAACGTAAGTTGCCAATGGCAGTACGGGGCAGTCGTTTCCGCAGTCAGAATCGGAGGCGGTGTCAACTATGACTTTAGTGGAACCGATGTCGGCTGAAATTATATCAACCATGAATGTTCCTGCATCCGTAGTAACCTTTTGCCGGGAATAACCGGATCCGGGAGGGGAATTGCTGGAGGTAACATTATCGGGGATTTTGTAGGAAGAACTTATCTCATCCGTTTTCTTCTTGATATCCGACGTTAACGAAGCAATCTGTGCTGACGCTGACGCATAATTCTTTTGGGACAGTAGTGAGAAAATATCGGCAATTGTTTCGTCATATTCTTGAGTATCTTTAGTTTTACTTCTCAGATCGAGTAATTTTTCATAGACCGACACGGCGTTTTTATATGTGTTTTGTATGTTTCCGATTTCGATTTCCAGAGTTTCATTTTTCAGACGCTGATCTTCGTTTTTCAAAGCTTCATAACTTGCCTGAGTTTCGGACAACTTTCTTTCCAGGTCAGCCATTTCTTCAGAGTTCTGTTTAAGGTCGAAGTTAATTTTTTCGTTGTTTTTTGAAGTCTGGAAAGCGTATAAACCAAGAATGGCAAAAGACAGGGAATAAACGATAAAAAGAATTTTTGTATCATGAAGGGAATTTTTTAGTACTGTGAAAATTTTCTCCACTGCCGGTTTTGGTATTTTTGCCCGTTTAATTTTTTCCGCCATGATATATTATTGTTGCATTATAGTAAACTCAATACAAAACACTTGTTTCATTTCGAGTTTGATATATTGAAATACTATGCTTGCCTAAACAAAATGTCAAAATGACATTTTTTAATAATACGACAACATGACTTCACCCTTTGCAAACGCCAAAAAACAAATTGATAATGTTGCTTCGATACTCCGCTCCGATTATGAAGACAAAAAAAGGTTTGATAAGGCGATCAATCTTTTAAAAAAACCGGACCGAGTAATTAGTTTGAGTTTAAGTCTAAGAAGGGATAATGGGAAAACCACGATACATAAAGCATTTAGGAGCCAGCATAATAATGCCAGAGGTCCCTATAAAGGCGGGATCAGATTTCACCCAAATGTATCCGAGGACGAAGTAAAGGCACTTTCCACTTGGATGAGCATAAAATGCGCAGTTGTCGGAATTCCATACGGCGGAGCGAAAGGCGGAATTGCCGTTGATCCCAAGACGTTATCCCTATCCGAACTTCAGAGATTATGCAAAACGTATTCGCAAAAACTTTTCCCATATATCGGTCCGTGGAAAGATGTTCCGGCTCCGGATGTAAACACAAGCGGGCGCGAGATGGCATGGATGCTTGATGCGTATGAAAAAAAGATTGGATGTCAGGCACCCGCAACTTTTACAGGAAAGCCAATGGAATTGGGGGGGTCTCAAGGGCGAACCGAAGCAACCGGCTTAGGTGGCTTCTATGTTCTTCAAAACTATATACACCTTGAAAGGTTGAACCTTTCAAGGGTAAAGATTGCGGTTCAGGGATTTGGGAATGTGGGATATTGGTTTGCGAAATTTGCGCATGATGCAGGTTACAAGATTGTTGCGATTTCCGATTCAAGCGGGGGAGTGTATGATCCAAAAGGGTTAGATATTGATAAGCTGACAAAGTTGAAAGAATTGCATGGATCATTTGCAGAAATTCCTCAACTTATCCGTCATTCTGAACCCGCTCAGCGGGTGAAGAATCTCAAACAAAAAAGATCCTTCGTTACCACTCAGGATGACAAAATAAATGGAATGACGCATATAACAAACGATGATTTATTGGAGCTATCTGTTGATATTCTTGTACCTGCCGCATTGGAGAATGCAATCACGAAAGATAACGCCGAAAGCATTAAAGCAAAAACGATATTGGAAATGGCCAATGGTCCGACGACTCCGGAGGCAGAAGAGATACTTCTGAAAAATGGAGTAGATATATTACCCGATGTGCTATGTAACGCAGGTGGAGTAACGGTGTCTTATTTCGAATGGGTACAAAATTTATCGGGGTATTATTGGGAAATTGAGGAAGTTAACGGGAAACTGAAAAAGATTATGGACAAAGCATTCTCCGAAATTTCAGAGATGAGAAAGCAAAAAAACATTTCCTTCCGCCAATCCGCCTACGCCCTTGCCGTTAAACGAATAATTGATGCGATGATGATGAGGGGAAGAGTTTAATATTGAAATTTGAATAAGGTGACAGCATAATTGCTTTATGCCGATTGAGATTGAAAAAATACATAGGAATTTGGAGGGGCATTCAGTTTTAGTCATTGAAAGCTATCAGATTGCTAAACAGTTGGCAGATCGACTGGGCGAAATAGAGCGGATGAGAGTGATAACAGGTGCCAGACCGTGTGGGGAAAATGGTAAGGTATTATCTTTAAGTGAGTGGGTTAGGTGTAAAGGAGCAGAGGCGGTAATAATCCATCCGCATAATTGCGGTTCAAATATTGAGGAAATAATTCGATTACACAATGATGGTTGTCGGGTTTTGGTTATTGGTGGGAATGAAGGTGTCGAAGAAGGCAGAAGACGAGCTTATAAGAAACTTGAGTTAAATGACATACCCATGGTTACAAAAGACCTGTTAAATAGAGCAAACGGTTACAAAATATTTACGAGTAGTTTATTGGATGAACTAAGCACTTTATTTAAAAAGTGAATCTGTGTTGTAGACGTTGCTAATTCAACTCAAACTACTTCACTAAGTTTTAATCCCAGGTATCAGATATTCCTCAAACGCTTTTTCAAAATCGTATTTCGCAATCCATCCCCAATCTTTTACTGCCTTTGAACCATCGACATCTTCACTCCATGAATCAATTATCTTCTGTCTCTCAGGATTGATTTTATAGGAAATATTCGCTTTCGGAAAATTCTTTTTCACCATTTTTTCAATTTCGCCGGCGGAAGCGGAGAAACCACGGATGTTATAGACCTTTTGCGTAAGTTTTTCTTTAGGGGTGTTGGCAAGTTTCAGCATGGCATCGATTGCATCCGGCATGGCCATAAAATGGATTATTGAATCGGGTCGGACAAAACATTCATAAGGTATACCTTTTGCTGCTGCATGCAACATTTCGGGAGCATAATCGCTCGTTCCGCCGGATGGAACGGTGTCGGCAGAGATCAGGCCGGGGAAACGGAGGCAACGGAAATCAATACCTTTGTAGCATGTAGTCCTTCGGTTGGTTCGACAACACTCACCACAAGTTCGCTCAGGATAAATTAGTTGTCCATAGTGGTTGGAATAGTAGATACCGAGATTTTCGCAGTAAAGTTTATTAATTCCATACATTGTAATCGGATTCAAAAACTCATTCTCCTTAAGTTTTGAGTTTTGAGTTTTAAGTTTTAAGTTTGGCAATCCATATACCGCAATTGTTGAGGGAAATATAAATTTTATTACCCGTTTATTTTTCGAAGCGAATTGGTTGACAATGCTAAGTAAATTAAATGTTCCCCCGACATTCACCTCGTGGGCAAGTTCCGGGTTTTTCTCCCCTGTGGTAGAAAGTATTGCAGCTAAATGAAAAACCATATCGATCTTGTAATCCTGAAATATTTTTGCAACCAAATCTCTGTCCGTAACACTTCCTTTGATAAAAACATCCACATTTTCTTTCAAAGTAGAATCAAGGCTATTTACATCCAAAGCAATTATTTTGTTTACTGTTATTTGTTTATTGATTTCTTTTATAAGACCATGCCCGACCTCGCCATTGGCGCCGGTGACGAGGATAATTTTAGCTGTTTTAGTTGCCATATGAATGTGAATATTGTGAAATAATTTCAGATAATTCGACTCGAAATGTCCAACAAATTCCAATGTACACAAATGAACACCAATTTCCAATTGGAAATTTGTATTTATTGGTACTTATTTGTAATTGGTAATTATTTTTAGTTTCTTCCCAACTTTCTCAAACGCTTCAAGCGCAGAGTCCAAATGCTTTTTTGTGTGTACTGCGCTGTTCATGACCCTTATTCTTGCCTTACCCATGGCAACTGTCGGATAGGCAATGGCAACCGCAAAAACTCCCTCGCCAAATAAGGTTTTGCTGAAGTCCTTCGCCAATTTTGCGTCTCCCAGCATGACGGGAATGATAGGAGTTTCACTCTTACCGGTATCAAATCCCAATTTTTGCAGACCGTTTCGCAGGTAGTTTGCATTATCCCAAAGTTTTTTAACCAGTGCATCCGAACGTGATAGAATATCCACCGCTTTAATGCAAGCAGCCGTATCAGGAATGGTCATTGCTGAGGAAAAAAGAAAAGGGCGGGAGCGTTGTCTTAACCAATCAATAATGACCTTTTTACCCGCAGCCAAACCTCCAACGACACCAAACGCTTTACTCATCGTTCCCACCTCAATATCGACTCTCCCGTGAAGACCAAAATGATCAACAATCCCTCTTCCGCCTTTGCCGAGAACGCCTTCGCCGTGGGCGTCATCGACCATTAACAGTGTATCGTATTTTTCCGCAATTTTAACCAAATCCGGAAGCGGTGCGATATCCCCATCCATTGAGAAAACACCATCGGTAACAATCAATTTTCTAATCTCATTATTTTCTATTTTCTTAATTTTTTGCTCCAAATCGGCTGTATCCAAATGGTTATAGCGAACTACTTCTGCTTTTGTTAATCGGCAGCCGTCAATGATTGAAGCATGATTGAGTTCATCGGAGAAAATGACATCACCTTCGTTTGTTACCGCAGGGATAACGGCAAGATTGGCACAAAATCCGGATTGGTAAGTAATGACGTCTTCACTTTTTTTGAAGGCAGCCAATTTCTTTTCCAATTGAAGATGGAGTGATGTTGTACCCGCTATTGATCTGACTGCAGCGGGTCCGATACCGAAGTTTTTAATTGCACCGATGGCAGCATTTCGGATCAGATTATTATTTGCAAAACCCAGATAATTGTTTGAACATAAATTAATCAAGTCTTTGCCGTTGACGGTGATTATTGGACCGACAGGGCTTTGTATTTCACGGACGTAGGCAAGAAGATTTTCTTTTTCGAGTTCTTTGAGTTTGTTTTCAAACCATGTATATTTGGACATAGGTTAATTAATATATCTCTCAACTGTCGGCAATTCGTGCGTTTGCCTCGTCCCCGAAAGCCAATCCGTTTTTACAGGCCGTTTTAGTGAGTAAAAAGCAGCCGATTTGGCACGGATATCAACGACGTGACCTGAGTTTTTAATAAATAGTTCAATGTCTTTTACAGGACTGTTCTTAAAAATAGACAGACTGAAGGAAAAAAACTCGATGCCGTCAATCTCGCCGTCTGGGGTTACAAGTATCTCACTCATTTGCCAATATTTGATGATATTGACATCGTTTCTGAATTTTCTCAGGAAAACTTTATCGAAACTACTGTCTTTTCTCCAATACTTTTTTGTCAGAGGAATTTTACGGTCAAGTTTTATTTTTATCAGGTAACCTTTATACGAAGGAACAATCCCGTCTTCTTCGCTTGAGAAATCGTTCAGGACAAAAATCACATACCGCTTAAGCATTTCGGGATTTTCGAATACTCTCGTCAGACACGCATGATGAATCTTCCCCCCGTTAAGTTTAAAGGCTATGCACGCCACATAAGCCCATTTTGGGAAAGAAAACTCCTTACTTTGAAACTTGTAAAGTGATTTTTTCACAAATCAAATTCTAATTGCAAAAACCGCCGAAAGCAACTAATGGTGCTCATCCGCTTCTTCTTTCATTGCTTCTTCTTTGGTCTCATGTACGGTTCCGTCAGGATGGTTTGGTGGCGAGTACAAAGTGTATAGACGCAAATCCGCGCTTTCGGATGTATTGATAATATTATGCTGGCTTCCGGCGGGCACAACAACCGCGTCTCCGTCGCCAACGCTGTATTCGCTTCCGTCGATTATCACTTTTCCCTGTCCGCTTTCGAATCTGAAGAACTGATCGACGGTGCCGTGAACTTCCATTCCGATATCCTCACCAGGCTTGAGACTCATTAAAACCAGCTGAGTATATTTGCCGGTAAAAAGAACCTTGCGGAATTTTGTGTTTTGCAGTGTTAATTCTTCGATATTTCCGTAATATCCCGTCATTTTTCTCACCTCCTTCGAGTCGCCGGAGATTTGATAATCAAAGGCGCTCTTAATAATTTATATACAATAACAATTATAATTAATATAATATTTATAACAATTATCTCTTTCCTGTATGGCAAGATTAACTTACGAGGATTTAATAAAAAAACATCTGCGGATACTTCGCGGATTGAAAACAAAGAAAGGCTTGTTTTTGGCTTCAAAAAAAGGTGTTTCGACAGGCTATGACAAATCGTGGCTTAGAGATAATTTTTACGAGACCATAGCTTTTGAGATCATTGGTGATTGGGGAACGGTAGAGAAAACATATTCGGCTATCTTGTCGCTTCTTCTGAAACACGAACATAAGATTGACGAAGCAATTGCAAGAAAACCGACCCGTAGTGCAGAGTATATACACGCCCGTTTTGATCCAGACACATTTGACGAATTTTGGGACGAGTGGGGAAACAAACAGAATGATGCAGTGGGATGTATTCTTTACCGGATTGGTGAACTTGAGAATAACCAGAAGCGTTCTATTTTAAAAACACAGGATCACGTCCGTATTGTCAACAAGTTGGTCAAATATCTTGCATCCATCGAATACTGGCAAGATAGGGACTCCGGAATGTGGGAGGAAGATGAAGAATTGCACGCCTCGTCTGTAGGAGCTTGCGTAGCCGGATTAAAATCAATCTCACTTCATCCTAAAATTGAGGTACCGAAATGGCTGATAAAAAAAGGAGAAAATTCTCTCAATGAAATATTACCCCGGGAATCACAAAGGAAATTTACCGATTTGGCGCTGCTTTCTCTGATTTGGCCATATGACGTTGTTAATCAGGATCAAAAAGATCTAATACTTCAGAATGTTGAGTACCACCTTTTACGCGAAAGAGGTGTAATAAGATATAAAGGGGACCGTTACTACAATAAAAACCGCGATCAGACTAGCGAGGAAGCGGAGTGGACATTCGGTCTTTCCTGGCTTGCCATAATTTATGGAAAACTCGGTAAAAAAGACAAAGCGCAGGAGATATTGAAAGATCTTATCGTACTCGACACCCCCGAAGGGTTTCCGGAATTGTATTTTTCGAACTCTTTTGAGTATAACGAAAACACTCCTCTTGGTTGGAGCGAATCTCTTTTTGTTGTTGCTCTTTGGGAGATGAACGACAGGGAAAGGTAAAAATTCTCCAATACTATGATTTTGCCCGATATTTGTGTATCATACTTCGTATGACCGAGATGTTGACAACTATAGGTCATCCGGATGCACCAAAGATGTGTTCCTACATTCACACCCGAAGTGCAACACTAACTAGATATTTGAAGCCAAGTGTAT
>CAZAUT010000001.1:51553-93644 GCA_964488535.1 uncultured Gammaproteobacteria bacterium | reverse complement strand
TTTGATTCCAATTTCTGTTTCTTCATATTCGTATATTACTTGAAGTATAATCAGGTAAGTGCAATTTTACCATTTTAATAATTTAATAGTTTAATAATTTAATAATTTACTCAAATGGAAATCAAAATACCCAGACAATTGTATGAAATAATCACACTTTTTGAAAAAAAAGGGTATGAGGTTTATATTGTCGGCGGTGCAGTGAGAGATATACTTTTGGGAAACGAAACATACGATTGGGACTTAACCACAAATGCTACACCAGCTGATATGTTAAAAATTTTCCCCGAAGCGTTTTATGATAACACCTTTGGTACTGTTGGAATAAAAAATGAAATTGAAGGAAATCGCCCTTATGAAATAACCACATTCAGAACAGAATCGGGGTATTCGGATACAAGACATCCGGATAAAATATCTTGGGGCAAAACATTGGAGGAAGATCTTGCGAGAAGGGAAGCAACGATAAGCGCAATGGCGTTTGGAACAGAGCAAGAGAGTAAAAGAGTAAAAGAGTATAAGGAAAACAAAAACAATGACTTGTCACTTGTCACTTGTCACGTTAAATTGATAGATCCTTATAACGGTAAAGAAGATCTTGATAATCGGATATTCCGCGCGGTTGGGAACCCAAACGAAAGGTATCGTGAGGATGCCTTGCGGATGATGAGAGCGATAAGAATATCCGCCCAACTCGGCTTCACGATAGAGGAAAATACTTTCAAAGGTATAAAAAACAATGCCCATTTGATTAGAAAAATAACGAATGAAAGAATCGGTGAGGAGATGATTAAAATATTCAGGTCACAGCATGCCTTTGAGGGTATGGTCCTTTTTAGAAACTCGGGACTATTGAAAGAAATAATGCCGGAAGTGGATGCTGCATTCGGTGTTGAGCAAAAATCTCCCGGCAGACATCATATATATGATGTCGGAACACATTCTTTGATGGCTCTGAGGTTTTGCCCGTCAAACAATCCCATCGTCCGTTTAGCAACTTTTATTCATGACACCGGTAAAGTAAAAACGTTCAGAAAACTTGCAAATGGAGTAATAACCTTCTATAACCATGAGCTCGTCAGCACAAAAAATGCATTTAATATCGCGAAGCGATTGCGGTTTTCAAAAAAGGATACGGAAAAATTAACCAAACTTGTACGATGGCATCAATTCTCAGTTGACGAAAGACAAACCGATTCGGCCATCAGAAGGTTTATCAAAAACGTCGGTCCGGAAAATGTCACTGACATGTTGGATCTTCGTGTAGGTGACCGTCTTGGCGGTGGAGCAACCGAAACATCCTGGCGGTTGGAGGAATTTAAAAAACGACTGGTTGAGGTACAAAAACAACCTTTCACTGTTGCCGATCTTAAAATTAACGGGAATGACGTAATGAATGCTCTGAAAATATCGCCCGGTCCAAGAGTAGGAAAAGTGTTGAACGAACTTTTTGAAAAAGTGGTGGAGAAGAAAGTTGAAAATAAAAAGGAAGAGTTGATGGAAGAGCTGGACAATTTCAGGTAGAGAGAAATACCAAGACTTGGGTATCAATTTCTAATTTCTAATTACTAATTTCTAAACAAATCCAAAATTACAATGTTTTAAACATTTATATTTTTAATTCAAGTATTGTTTAAAATTTAGAGTTTAGGATTTAGGATTTGAGTATGCATTAGGTCAATTTATTATATTGATCAGATTGATTTGATCGGGGGAAGACGCTAGCCTATTGATTGCGCTTCTGGTATACAATTAAGTAATGCTTCAAAACATTGTTGATTTTCTTGTTGAATTTGACAAAAGAATTTCCATCTCAATTCTGGCTCAACTGGATCCTTACGACATAGAGTCCGTCGAAAAGGATTTCGTTTTTACTCTTCCGATTTTCATAAAACTCGTCTTTTACTTGTTGGTATTTCTTATTCCCTTTTTCGGTCTAAAGCTTCTGTATCCGTTCCAAAGATCATTCAATTTTCTTTTAATTCTGATTTTATTTTTGATAACAATGTCCGTCTTTGGCGTCTTTATCGGTTTCTTCCAACTGCTGTATTCGTAAACAGGATCTATATACTGGGGTTGTATTTGTCATTCTTGCCAGCTCTGAGTGAAGCCGAAGGGCTTGTCCACAATCCGTCGCTAACCTTATCCATTCTGAATGCGTCCTGCCAAGTTTGACTTGGCCTCACTTAGCAGAAGGATGGGTTAAAAGGGTAATTCACCACTGCTACAATAGTTTTTCCAATCATTCACTGATTTTAACTTAATCAACTTATTTCGCCTATCTACACTCCCCCCACAAACCCAACCGATTTTCCCTTGCAAAATTTTCCGCCTGCAAAAACAGATCCTCATATTTAATATCCGGAGGATATGTCGATCTTCTTGCAAAGCCGTCTTTTACCAGCACTTCATTTATAAATACCGAATCAATATATACATAACGTAAAAGTCTTCCGTATATGTCTTTTTCCGATACGTCTTTCACCAGTCCGACCTTTTTTCCCAAAACCAGATCTTCGTTTCTGTTCTTAGCAGCGATAAAACAATTATCGGAATTTTTATCGTATTCGGGCGAATCTATTCCGATATAGCGAACTATTTCGCCGTTTTCAAGAACAATCGTATCGCCGTCTACCACTCTTGATACTGTCAGAAGCGTAATATTTTCCTTTTCGGATAACACGGCTACCGGAGCAAGATACCCCTCTTCGTTAATGTCAAACATTTTGTACGGTAGACGAAAAATGTTCTTGGTGTTAATAACGATTATCCAAAACACGAGAAAGATAAAATTATAAAGAATTATTAACCTTCGGCCGGTTGAAATTCTCCAGGGATAAATCATATTTTCTGCCTTAGGGCACTAAGGCTTTTGAATTTTAAACCATGAAGTGTGACAAGCAAGGGTACGGCAACAAAAGGAGAAGAATAAGTTCCTGAAATTGTTCCTATTAAAAGGGCAACAGAAAACCAGCGTATCGAATCCCCTCCTAATAGAACAAGCGATACAAGCATGAATATTATTGTAAAAGAGTTGTTGAGCGACCTCACCATAGTCTGAGATATTGCTTCATCGGCAATATCGGATATACTTCCGTGTGATCTTTTTTTCACCTCGCGAATTCTGTCGAAAACGACAATTGTATCATGAACTGAAAAGGAAAGTACCGTTAACACCGCTGTAACAAACAAAAAATCTATTTCGATACCCCAAAAATGTCCTAAAAGGGAAAATGCACCCAAAAGAATAATACTGTCGTGTGCCATTGCGAATACTGCGGAAAGTCCGTATTTAACATTCTTGAACTGGTACGCTACCCAAAGCAAAATTACCCCTGCCGAAAAGAGAAGAGCGTAGATGGTTTTTTTTGTCAATTCCGGCCCTATTGATGGCCCTACCAGCTCGAATTTCAATTCCTGAACATCCGAGTCAAGAACCTGCAATCCTTGATCAATTCCTTTTTTATCCTCCGGCGATAAAGGACCAAGGTTTAAACTATAATTAATGTTGTCCGAAGTGTGCAGTGTAAGATTTTCACTATTATTTTCCAAAAAAATATTATATATATCATTCTCCTGTACTACCCTTGAAAAACGGTATTCTATAACGGTACCTCCTGTAAAATCGATTCCCGGTTTCAGTTTCCACATAAGAAGAGAAAATAAAGACAAGAGTACCAGAATTGCGGAAAAGATAAGGTATATTTTTTTGTATTTAAGCCAACTCATAATACATCGTATAAGAGTGGGAGAGTATAAGTTTATTATTTTGCTTTAATTACACTCTTCTACTCTTTTGACGTAGACTTAAGCTACGCTTACACTCTTAGACTCTCTTTTATCATAACTCTCAACAAATTTCTTGAAACGAATATTCCGGTAAAAAGAGAGATCGTTACTCCTATTGCTAAAGTAATAGCAAACCCCCGCACGGGGCCTGAAACGTGCAAGAATTTCCAATCCAGGGGATTCGCCAAAATGAAGGATGTTGCAAGTGTTGCGATATTTGCATCTCTTATGGAATCCCATGCACGGCCGAAAGATGTTTCAAGAGCATCGGAAAATGGACGAATTTTTATTTCCTCTTTAAATCTTTCAAATATCAAAATGTTACTGTCAACTGCCATACCCACAGATAATAAAAATCCGGCTATTCCCGGCAATGTCAAGGTAATGGGAACAAGTTTATAAACAGATAAAGTCAATATTCCAAAAGTTACAAGCGCCAGATCGGCTATAAACCCCAGTTTGCCGTACATAATAATCATGAATAAAAGCACCATACCAAGACCTATTAAACCTGCTCTTACGGATTGCGATACGGACTCCGCACCAAGCGTTGCCTGAACCGTTTTTTGCTCAACAAGCGAGACAGGAACAGGAAGAGCGCCGGCATTTAGTTGTATAGAAAGGTTCTTTGCTTCATCTATAGAGAAATCACCTGTTATGACGGCCGATCCGCCAATGATCTTGTCCTGCACAACGGGGGCAGAAACAACTTCATTGTCCAATATAATCGGAAGCGGTTTGCCGATATTTTTCTCTGTTAAAATTTCAAATTTCCTGGCACCTTCTTCAGAAAATTCAATGGCAACAACAGGCTTTGAATTTTGTTGGTCGAAAGTGACTTTTGCACCTTTCAGATCGGCTCCGGTTAAATCAGTCGGTGCAAGCTGCGGTTCCTGGTCGTCGGTAACTTCAGCAAAAATAAGCTGGGCTGTCTGACCAATTAATTCAATTGCAGAATTTGTATCTTTTATACCTGGAAGTTCGACAATTATTCTATGTTTGTCTTCATAGGAAGACGTTTTGACACTTGGTTCCGATACGCCAAATAGGTTAACGCGCCTTTCAATAATGTCACGCACACCCGCAACCGAATCGGATATGTTCTCTTGCGCAATCGCACCGGTATCCGCCTCAAAAACGAGGTAACTGCCACCAGCAAGATCCAGACCCAAAGAAAGATCCAGACTTCTCGAAAATTCTTTTCCGAAAAGTCGGAATTTTATATCAGGACGGACAAGGTTTTCGTCAACTTTCATGCCGGCATATTGGAAATTAAGAGGAATACTTTTCGGAGAACTTACAACAAGTCCGAGCGTAAATATCAGAGTCACCACTATAAGATTTTTTATTGAAGAATTAATACGCATTATGATACAAGACTGTCTTCATCTCCTATAATCATAACACGGCTTCCGGAAAGAATTTCCTGCAAAAACGGATCTCTTCTTTTTTTCCTAAATTCCAATTCTTCCCGGCTCATTACCGTGTAGTTTATCTCTTTTCCTCTTTTATTTTCTTCCCTCCTGATTATCGCCGACAGTTCGGGTAAAACAACTTCTCCTACGACCAAAATATCCACCGAGTCTTCTCTTTTCCGGTCCTTTTTTCTGGCAAACTTACCCGAAAACATTACGAGTGAAACCCTTCCGATTTTATTTCTGTTCTGAATTATCTCACTTCCCAATCCGGTCGTTTTTGACACCATTGAAAGAAGGTCCCCAAAAAAGCCGTATTCGTTATTAAGAAAATAGTAAACTCTGTTTCCGCGATTTTCTTTTTTTAGAAGACCCGCGGTTTCCATTCGTTCCAACTCTCTTCTGACAGCATTTATTTCTTCCTTTATTTCGCGGACTATTCCCCTGACATGATACATTTCAGAGACGTCGGAAAAGAAAAGATCAAGTATCTTCACCCTGACTTTAGAAGTTATGATATCCAATAGCGTGGTCATACTTTTAAACTATATCAAAGAAGTGCAAAAATACAAGTAAGAAAATTACTCAATACCCGGTTATACGAATATGGTGCTACATAAAAAAATAAAGTTTACAAACTGCATTTTTTATTAAAGCATTTTTTAATATTCAATATCGTTTCCGGAAGGTACTGCCTCAATCCAGATGGAACCGCGGACAAAGGAAATCTCTTTTCCCTTCGCGTCAAAAAAGACTGTCCTTGAAGCAATGGCGTCTTTTTCCCAGGTTCCTTTGGTAACCGTCCCATTGTTAAACAAGAGAATATTTCCTTTGCCGACAACTTCGTAATTCATATGTCCCTCCTTGTCCACAGGACCTCTCTCTTTAACAAACTGCACAAGAACATTTTTTGCTTCTATCTGTCTGTTATCATATTCTAGGTCGGTAAATTCCTTTCCACCGTTTAACCTCTTGTAAGTATTATTGACGCTGTCATACTTCCATGAAACATCGTAGTCACTCTTATTGTCCCAGAAAACAAACGAAATCTCGGCAACAATATCTTCCTTGACCGGCTTTTCGTCGCTAAAGATCCACTTTCTATAACTTTCATCCCAGGCGTTCCCTTCACTGTCTTTAAATGCAAAGCCTCGGTTTTCGGCCTCCTTAAAGACTTCTTCCATAAAAGCGGTCGGCTGGTGTTCTGCTGCTGCATCAACTTCGTTGCTTATCCGATTGGGAAGACGTTTAAGTGCCGGGTATCCAAGGTTGGACTGTCCGTCCATATCGTTTCCATGACTGCCATTCCTCCATCCGAGTTTATCAAGGAGTTTGAAAGCATCAACTTCGGATGCAATTTGACCTTTATCTTTCACACCTCCCCAGCAGTTATTGCAGATGTTGTTTGCTCCCCCCCAATGTAAGAAAATTGGATTGTCTCCGTATTCGGATGCCCAATTGATATAATAAACTCGCGCGCTTCTTATGACCGCCAAACGGAAATCTTCCCTGGCAGCGTCACAGTAAAAAACACCCAGAAAACGTGTAATTCCCCCTTCGGCAACGGCTTCATATACTACATCTGCCCTTGATATACCCGACAAAGGACGTGCATCAAGATGGTTCTCAATCATTGCTGTGACCGGCCTTCTCGTTTCCCATATCTCCCTTACGGGAACGGAGTACATCGCCCCGTTTATCGGACATTCTTCCGTTTTCGGTAAGTCCGGATCGATAACACCTGCTTCACTTCCTTTTTGAGGTTCTTTATCGGACCCTGACGGACCGGCGAAGAGATACGAAAATGAGAGCCAGGAAATTCCTGCCGATATAAGATATAATCCCAAAAAGCTGATAATTACCGGTAACGAGAGTTTCTTCATGCAATATCTATCTTAAAGTATAAAAGGATAATTAATCAATAGACAAGGTGAAGGAAAAAGAAATTGGTTAACGGAAATCGGAAAAATGTATTTGAAATCCGAATTACCTGTATATCTCGACATCGGATTTCTGTTTTCCTTTTTTATTACAATTTTAAATTTTCCAAAAAATATTATTGTTATCGGGACGCTTTCTCAAGTGCCTGTTTTTCCTCGTTGGAAAGTTCCTGTTTACAACTTCCTTTGTCAATTTTTTTTGCGTAGACCCTTGTTCTGTCCCGGGTATGGAGACCGGTTATGACAAATCCGGACAGATGCGCATCAAGTAATGCCAGCGAAAAACTGTGGTCACCTCCCATTTCGGAAAAAGGATTAAAACGAACCAATGCCGTTTTCTGAAAGTGACCCATTGCGTCTTTTTTGATTTCGTCTACAAATTTATTTATCTTCAAGATATTTTCAGAATTCTGCTTTTCAATTTCCAACGCCTTCCCTAATATTTTTACCAAATTCTCTCTGCCGACATCTTTGGAAAGCTTTTTAAAGAAGAACAAGATATACAAGGAAAGCGAAAGCGTAAGAAGAGTTATTGCTCCGAGGACTGCAAATGATACAATCCAAATTGTGGTCATGGTCTAATAATACACAAAAGAGGGATATTGTTAAATTATTAAATTGTCTGCCGTGTTGCAAAAATCAAATATCAAAATATCCGTTCGGTAAACTCAGGATCCTAAGTGCAGTCGAAGGATAATTCAAAATGTAAAAATGAATAAATCTTGTAATTATTCACACAGTCATACAAGCAATCATCCTGACCCCGAGTTTATCGAGGGGGAAGGATCTCATTTGTGGTGAGATTCTTCCGCCATTAGATAATTTCATATCTAACGGGGTCAGAATGACAAAATCAGTCAAGAAATCTGAACAGCCATAAATTCTTTTTAACCATTCTTCTTTTTGATTCTGCTTTTGATTTTTGAGTTTTAAGTATACAATTGTCTTAAAATAAGTATGTCCAAAAAGAGAACGCGGGCACAAAAGATCAAATCCCAACAAAAAAACGGACCTCTGTATAGCATCAACTTTCCGAACGAAAACAAGCTTGTTGAACCTGATGTCAAGGGTCAGTTTGTTAATATAAAATCCGGTACAGGTTCCGACAAAATCAAACACGATTCTTCCGAGCAAACGGCAGAAAATGGTAAATTGAAGCTAAACAAAAAAGATATTCTAAAAAGTCTGTTTGTATCCAGCTTCATCTTGTGCCTGATCACAGTGATATACTTACTTTGGTATAGATAATCAAAAATCTGTATCTATAAAACCGAAAGGGTTTGGAAGTGTTTTCTGCCCTTCGGGAAGGAGGTGAAGAAATAATGTATTGTGTAAAATGTCGTGCCAAAAGAGAAGGTAAAGATATTCAGGAAGTAACGATGAAAAATGGCAAGAAAGCCAAGAAAGGAAAGTGTGAAGTCTGCGGCACAACAATGTTCAGAATCGGCGGTTAATTCGCTGTTTTGAGCACTTAAACCAAAAGGGCAGTCCCTGTATAACGGGGTCCCTTTTGTTTGTGGAAGGACATCGTCTAATGAATCAATTTAACTTCGAAAAAGTGTTTTCCGTCTTCCGAAATAATTATTCTCCCATTCCTCTTGAGGTCTTTGGCAATGATCCCTACAAGACACTGATTTCAACTCTCCTATCGTCACGAACTAATGATGCTACAACTTTGAAAGCTTCAATAAGATTGTTTGAAGTCGCACAGGATATTAGGATATTAGGATATTTGGATACTACGAGAATCGAAAAGTTGATCTACCCAGTGGGGTTTTACCATGTAAAGGCGAAACAACTAAAAATACTTTCAGAAAGGATCTTAAAGGAGTTTAAAGGAAAAGTACCAAATACTCGTGAAGATCTTATGACTCTTCCCGGAGTCGGGAGAAAAACCGCCAATCTTGTTCTTAACCGCGCTTTCGGGATTCCTGCAATAGCCGTTGATACCCATGTACACAAGATAAGTAACTTACTCGGTTGGGTAAAAACCAAAAATCCTGAACAAACGGAAAAAGAATTGACAAAAATATTACCGAAAAAATACTGGCCGGAAACCAACCGTCTCTTCGTCTCCATCGGAAGACAATATAATACAAAGAAAAAATTGATGGAGTTTTTGAAAAGAGAAAAACTACTTCGTTAATTTAACGTCCCAGGGCTTAAAATCCTTCTTTGACATTCTGGCCAAGTCCAGAATCTGTCTTTACCCTCTTTTGATTCTGGAGTCGCTTGCACCCACCAGAATGACCTTCAATTTATTATAATGTGTATATCTGATAGCAGTGGTAAAATAAAAAAGACACAATAATATGAGAATCATAAAATTAAACGCCAAAGATTGGCAGAAATATAAAGATATCAGAATCGAAGCATTGGAAAGTGAACCGTTGGCATACGCCAAAACACCAAAAGAATCCCTTGCCGAACCAGACTGTTATTGGCGTGAACGCTTGGAACTATCCGAAAACATTAGCGGTAATTCCAAGTATTTTGTTGAGGTGGATTCAAAAATTGTAGGAATGGCAGATGTTGTTATCGAAAACAAAAAAGAAAAAATAAAACATATCGCAAATATTTATGGTGTTTATATTTCAAAACCTTACAGGGGCAGAGGTTATGGAAAAAAACTACTGAAGACTGTCCTGAAAGAAATTGAAAAAAGAAAGGAAATCAGAAAAGTTAAAATTGGAGTTAATCCTATTCAAAAAGCAGCACTTACTTTATATAAATCACTCGGATTTAAAGAGGTCGGAACTTTTAAGGATGAGTTGAAAGTAGACGGCAAGTATTACGACGAGATCGTACTTGAGAAGTTTTTAATTAGAAAATAACAACTATGGTTAATTTGACGGAAGATTTGATTCACAGAATTGAGAAAATAGAAGGCAGAAACAGAAAGGTCGAAATCGACAAGGCGTGGGAAACGAGTTGGGCAAGAAAAATCCTTTTGGTGCTATTCACATATCTTGCAATAGGATTGTATCTCGATGCAATCAATATTCCATATCCTTGGTTGAATGCGATTGTACCTGCTGTCGGGTTTTTGCTCTCCACCCTAACCCTTCCCTTCTTCAAAAAACTTTGGGTTAAATATTTCCACAAAGAGTAAGTCCTTAACATTTTTTCATTTCTTCTTCTCCCCCTTTGTATCACTGTGTTAACACAGTGATACAAAACAGATATTAGTAAACACTTGAGTCGCACCGATGTACGTTAAAACTCCCTAAAATGACGGGGATGGACAAAACAAACCACAATATCCATGTGTATAATTGGATATGTTTGGAAAAAAATATTTCCTTCTTTATTTATTACTGTCAACACTTTTGATTACAGAATTTCTCTTTCTTTCAAAATCGAGGTCTTGTGTAGCACAACCGTTGGCGATCATCATTCCTCACCATAATCTCATCGAAACCAAAAGACGGGAATTTATCGGGTATATTTCCCAAAAAGGAAAACCGCCAAAAACAATTGTTTTAATTTCTCCCAATCACTTTTCGGCGAATCAAGGTGTAATTTTTTTCTCGGATAAAAACTGGAAATTATCAAATGGAATGTTGCCTTTTGACACAGATATACCTGAAGACGTTACCAATCTGACTGTAAAAGAAAACGGAGTTGTGGCAAACGACCATGGTATTTACAACATTCTTCCCGAAATAAAAAGGTACTATCCCGATTCAAAAATACTTCCAATACTTATCGGTTCCCAAACACCTCTTGAGAATATCAATTCATTGGCAAAAGAATTACAAATATACTGTAACGACGACTGTTTACTTGTTGGTTCGGTTGATTTTTCCCACTATCTTCCCGCAGGACTTGCATATATTCACGATATATATAGCCACAAGATACTAGAAAACAATAAGGTTGATAAAATATTAAACCTTGAAATTGACAATCCAAAAACACTTTACCTAATTTCCAAAGTAATCGGTAAAAGCGAATTTCTGAAATTCAACACTTGCTACTCATCAAATTCCGGATTTGTTGAAAACAATTTCGACGCAGAAACAACCGGATATCTGATGGGGTGGTACGAAAAGGTAGATAATCCTCCGACACTCAATAACATATTCACTTTTGTTTTGGCAAATAATGTACAGAAAGAACCCAATGTCAAAGGTTTGGGAGAAAGATTTTTTTACGGGGCAGATTATACAAACGCCAATCTAGAGGAAAAAATAGTTTTGAAAAATGTCGTCATTGAACCTCAAAATGGTCAACCGTCTCAAATCCAAATGTCAGACGATATAATAATAATCAGATTGGGTTATGATATGGCCGTCGGGGGAATAGTCGACAATAATAATGAAAGATTATTTTTCTTCCCGATAGAAAAGATCGATAATGAAGACCGTTTCGTGATGGGGTTAAGAAAAAATGAATTTTATAAAGCCCTGTTTTCGGAACTTTATGATACAGACAGTATCTTCATTAATTCCGAAAATGGTACAATTACATTATCAAAATAGTTGGTAATTATGGAAAAACCCGAGACGCCAACAACCAAAGAACTCAATGAACCGAAGGTTCCGGAACAACAGACAAATATCACTCCAACCACTTCGGTAGTTGGCTCGGTCAGCCAAATCCCTCAAAATAGCATCCCTGAAAAAATTCCTTTTTTGAGAAATCGAAAATTATTAAAGGCTACGATCGTTTTCCTGGCAATTTATTTAGTTCTTCTTACATCAGACGTTGTTATAAAAGTTCTTGATTCGAAAAACAAATCTGTCAATTTAACTCCAGTTTCGCCTGCAATTTCTTTACCCACCGGACCCGTCGGACTAAACACAACTCCCATTCCGACAATTCAAGCGGCGGATTTGGCGGACAGATATGTGTCGTCAATAGAACTCGGACAAATCACATGGTATGAAAATCCAAAGACAATTTCCTCTGCCGCAATATTCAACTCTCCCGCCGGCGCAAACGCACCCATGTATTTTTGGGAACAATATCACCCCGAAGATGCGACATACCTGGAGGTTGCTTCCACTTCAAAAGACCAAAAAATAATCCTTGCGCTTTTACCGACCGAGGGAATGGGAATTTACAATACGATCATGCGCTTCATAAAAACATCGGATGGAAAATATGTCTATATGGAGGGTAGCGCAAAATATTTCACTGAAAACGATTTGCCACATCTTCTCCTCCCCGAAGTAAAAATTACAAAACAGAAAATATCCGACCTGGAAATTTCAGATAAAGAAATAGTCGAAGGGATAACTTATACAAAAATTACTGATGATCATATATTATTTTCGGATTTGAAAGATATTGTAAAAGTTGCGGAAGATGAACATGGGACTTTATATCGTGCAGATAACTCTCTTTGGATCGACGATTTTTACGCCCGGAAATTCTATCTTGCTTTGAAGGACAGTACTTTAGCAATATTTAATCTGAAAGTTAAAAACATCACTGATAATTTGAAACAGGATATTGTTTGGTCGGACGGTGTTCAAGCAGAAGATGATTATACCCAAATGTTCATTTCCGGTTGTGGAAACACAAATCTATTTCATACCACGCCTGTAATCCCTAACAATTCGGATCTTATTAAATCAGCCATCGAGATTGGTAAAGATAAAGAAGGAAATCCCGCGCTTCAAATCAAGAGCAGCACCAGTCCCTTTGTAAAAGCATTGTATGAAGAGGTTTATAAAGTGGGAAGAGATCCTTCTTATTCGAAAGAATTTCTAACACTTGAAGAGTTTGCCGAAAAGAGAAATCATTATCTTTTTCAAGATCCGTCCGCTGATTGGCAACTTTTTGTCAATCAAAGTTACGCCCCAATGGCCGAATGCGCAAAACCGGTAATATATCTTTATCCCAAAAAGGAGACGGAGGTATTTGTAAAAGTCGGAGCGGATATTAAAGAAAGCGAACCGATTTATAAAACTGACGGCTGGAAAGTAACGGCGTACCCTTCAGGCAAACTTATATCAAACGGGGTGGAATATGATTATCTTTTCTGGGATGGAAGAGGGATGGGAGAATATCCTGATTACAGAAATTACGGCTTTTTGGTAGAGCAAGACGATGTTGAAAAAACACTCCGTCTGCACCTATCCAAACTCGGGCTTAATGATAGAGAGTCAAACGATTTTCTTGAGTACTGGCTTCCTCTTATTCCCGAGAGTCCCTATGTCAGGTTGACTTGGTTGAAAACCCAAGATTTGAACAAACTTGCTCCGCTTTCGGTTTTTCCGAAACCGGATACTGAAATACGGGTATTTTTGGAATTTGAAGGACTTTCGGAATACAATAAACTGATTCCTCAAAAGTTAACATCTATCCCCAGAAACGGGTTTACACTTGTTGAATGGGGCGGGCTTCTGGTAAAAGTGAAGGATTAATACGCAGTAATCGCTACGGCGAAGGTGTTTTGGGCATAAATACAACCCCAGACAAATTCTCCCCCGTTAAGAAGTTTTTTGTGTCCCAAAGTGTTATCCCAGAGAGAAACCGTTTCCTCGGGAGTTTGTCCGCCAGATGCTAAAAATTCGGCAATTGTTCCGTATTTATCAAATATCCATTGCAAGTCCGGCCGTCTTTCTGTCATGTTCCCAAAACCCTCATGTCCATCCAACTTTCCCAATTCCAAAAGTTCATTTAGGCGAATCGAGGCGATGGTACAAAGTTCATCGGCTTTTCTTAAGGGATTTACTCCATACTCCACTCTTTTTTTATTCACCGCTTCCCAAAGTTCGACCCCTCCCCAGGTGACATTTTGGGTAATCCGTTTTGTTATCAGAGGTGCGATTGTCGGCTTTGGAACACCCTCCTGAATTTCATAACTCGTTGCCTCCATTTCCGAAAGCATCACTGCATATTGATTGTTCATGTCCACCTGCCCGTTATAAAAACCTCTTTGATAGGCAAACTTGTAAAGGGTAAGAAGAAATATCGGCACCATGACAACGGTTGCCGAAAACATGAGGGTTCGGCCGATTATGGAAATTACTCTTTGGATAAATTGCCAACGGTTTTGTGGGGGCATGGTTTATTTTATAGTCAAACAACTCGAGTTTGTAGTAACAAACGAGAGTTTTTGAATATATAATCTCTTTCGAAGAGATGTCAACTCGAGTAAGAGGAGTATACACCATTATTCGATGGTTCGATTGTTCGATTGTTAAATTACTATCAAATCGATTCACATATCAAATATCAAACATCAAAAATCAAAATGTAATGCAAAATGCAAAAATGTTCAACTCTTTTAATCTTTCTTCTTTTTCATTTTGAGATTTGACTTTTGACTTTTGATTTATATCCACCCCATATCCTCCCATACCAGCATAATTCATAATTCACCCTCTTTTCTTTCTACTGCCTGTTGTTTTCTCCTAATATCTTAATATCTCAATATCTTAATATCCTTGTTCCTTTTCTGTTTCCAACACTATCGTCACCGGTCCATCGAGTTCGCAATTTATCTTCATATACTCCCCAAAACTTCCTGTTTGGACATTAACTCCTTTGTCTTTCAATAGTTTTATAAAATACTCGTACAGTGCTTCTGCTTCCTTGGGCTCTTTTGCTTTGACAAAAGACGGTCTGTTTCCGCCCGTCGTATCGGCGTAAAGTGTAAATTGGGAGACAACCAATATTGAGGCGTTTATGTCCACAACCGACAAGTTCATCTTACCTTGATCATCCGACATTATACGTAATTTAATCAGTTTTTCCGCCAACACTTCCGCTTCCTTTTTCGTATCGTTCATCCCTGACCCAAAAAGAACAAAAAGCCCCTTCCCAATCTCCCCAACAACTTTACTGTCAACTGTCACTCTTGCGCTGTTCACTCTTTGAATTACAAGTTTCATATAAATTATTGATCCAATTAAGATTCAACTGTTTTGATATCTTCAACTGTTGGTAATCTGACACCGTGTATCCACAAAGGCATATTTTTTTTCTTTTAATAATTTCTTTATTTCACCCTCATAATCCGGTATACGTATTTTATCTCCCAAAAAAGGTCTCCTCTTAATAGTTTTGTTTATAACTCGTATATCAAATTCTACATTTTCAAACACACCCGTTTTAATTAAACTGCGATAAATCTCCCTGGGAATTAATACACACACAATTTCACTTGCATCCAAATCACTTTCGTTTCTTGTAAGTAAATCACCTTCATCGCTCCCTTTATAAACTACAAGTAAAGAGGATTCAATTTTATCTTCAATATCGCTCCTGCGACCTTTTGGTGCACCAAACAAGTCTTTATCCCTAAGACCTTCACCATGTCTTTCAGCAACTACAGTTAAAATGCTATTATCCGTGTTATAAAGAGCATGACCAACAAACCGTTCAAAACTTCTTGTGTCTCGAAACGATCCTCGTGGCAGAAAATTTCTTCCATATACGTCACCAAGTGCTGACTCAACCGATTTTAAATGGCGTTGGTTTTCTTTCTCAAGGGTTTGAGATGACTTTAAACCTCTTAACAAAATATCAGTAATAATTTCTTTTCGCCAATTTGTTAAATTCCTCTCAATAGGTCTGTTATCAAAATGCGCATTGATTCCTGTTTCATTAAATTCGTTCATATATTTCGATTGTTTCTGTTAAAATAGATTTTTAATCTACTACTACCACACACTGTAGTGTAGTAGTAGTCGAAATGTTAAAGCACGGTTTTGAGCAATCCTTTTTCTTCACGGCTATTTTCAAAATACGCCTCGTATTTTTCAAGTTTGGGAACAATAACTCCGGTCTCAACTTCCGGTTGGGAAAAAAGTATTTTACCGGCAAATGAAACCTTTAATATTTCATCGCTATATGTACAATTATTTAAATCTCCCGACAATAACAGTCGCGAATGGTTTGTTGCGCGTCGGACGACACCCCCATCAAACAAGTCAAAGTTCTTGATCAGTACCACTCTGTCACTAACGTCTTCAAGACGGTCAAAAAGTTTTAAAAAAATATCTGTATTTTCCTTTTGAACAAATATAATGTCTGCTTTTGCCGCATCACCCACCGACAAATTACCGTCTGCCAAATACATACTGCTGGACTCTCCGATTTGGTCAATCAATTCCATTCTTGCCATCGGATAACCGCTTAGAAAAAGGATTTTATTCTCTCGTTGATGCAGATGCGCAATCGCGGTAACCGTTAATAGAGAAGATCCCTCGTGTTGTTTGCCATGGATTATACAAGGCAAGTTGCCAACATCAAAAACGTATTCTTTATTGTTTAACAACAACTTCTTTACCATTTTCTTAAACTACATATCTGACCTGTTTGTGAATATTTAAAAATTTGACAATTTTCTTTTCCTTAAGGTCACTTTCGTTCAACTCGACCGTACAATCTTCAACTTCTTTTAATTGGTAACCGCTTAAAATGCCAATCATTTCATCAACAATAATGTTTGGTTTGTAAAAGTAATCTTTTTTATTTTGCGGAGCGTTCTCATCGGCAAAACTTTTCGGAAAATAGTGTTCGGGAATGATCGCTTGCGGTTGGCAATAATCCAAAAAACATTCGTTGTGTTCATTTGTTTCCTGCACATCCTCTGTTTTGATACTTGCCCTTGCAAAACATATATTGGTGTTATTGAGAATATTTCTTTCGTGAGAAGTTAATTCTGCGTCAAAATACTCTTTTTGTAGCGGTCCAAAATCGGCAAAATTCGTTATGGAATAAGACCCCATCCTCACATTGAATATCACAGTTGGTGTTCCTCGATCTTCTTTCGCTTCTATGCCACATATTTCTATTTCGTTATTTTCGTATTTTCCGGAATAGGAGTAGATATGGGCATTCGGGGAAACGCCAATGTGTCCATGATCATGCCAGGTACTGCTGATAAGCAATATGTCAGCATCTATTGTTCCAATGTCAACATTACAAAATGTGTCGTATGGATCAAACAATACTTTTTTACCGTTATGTTCAACCAGAAAACAACACCTTCCGTACCATGTAATTTTTAATACCGCTTCCGTTTTCTTACTGAACATATATCAAACCCCAATTCTTTATATGACTATTGTAACAAAATGTGGGAAAATAATAACACAAGGTAAAAGAGCAAGAGGGTAAAAAGGTAAAAATATGATTGTAATTCTTTTACTCTTTTACTCCTTCACTCTTTTACTCTTTTTTGTATGCATCTCCCTGCCAAAATCGACACAAAAATTCAAAGGATCGCAAGGCCGGTAAGTATTTGGTATCCAATCGTAATAATTATTTCCATTCCCCTTCTTCTTATTTTCAATACCGTCTGGAATCTGCGGACGTTTAACCGCGATATTAATTTTTTCATCCGCCACCAGGCGACAAATACCGCCGATACGATAAAACTTCAGATTGTTGAAAATATTGACGATACGGTAAAACTCAATGAAATATTAAAAACCATAAAGGCAAATAACGAAGAAATCTCCGATATCGCGCTTTTAAGAGCCGAAAATTCCAAATTTTTATTTATCGCAGGAACCACGCCTTCCAATCAAATTGAAAGTATCGAAAATTCGGGGTTGAACCAACTCGTCGTCGGATTTGACCAACCGTTTGCCGGACTTTTATACGATTCCGATGAAGGTAAAAATCTTTGGAATGTATCGGTATCTCTCAACGAGGAAAATAATTTGATCTTGTTTCTGAAAATGAAAACCGACGCGGTCGATGCTCTCCTTTCAAGAACCGCACGCGATTCGTACATAATTCTGGCAATATTGGTAGTTGTGACTTTAATTCTTCTTTCCAATCATTTCCTTTTTTACACAAAAGCGATGAAGGCAAGGGAAATTGAGGAACTTGATAAACTGAAGGACGAATTTATCTCAATTGCCGCCCACGAACTGCGCGCACCGATGACCGGACTTATTGGATATCTGGAACTTTTGCGGGGAAAGATCACTCCCGACAACATGCCAAAAGTGGAAGGTGACTTAACGACTTTGGATGCATTAAGCAGGGATCTGAATTGTCTGATCGATGATCTTTTGGACGTTTCGAGAATCGAACAGAACCGCCTCAAGGTCAATCTTGCCGACACGAACGTTGATGAAGTCATAAACAGGGTTATCACAACATTCACGCCCGTTGCCAAATCAAGCGGCTTGACCCTTGTTTATCAAAAGATCGAACTTCCTGTAATTAAAAGCGACCCCGACAGGGTCCGCCAGGTAGTTACCAATTTGGTAAGCAATGCCATCAAATATTCACAAAAAGGAAGTGTCACTATCTCAATTGTAAAAAGGCAGCAGGATATTGAAATTTCGGTTAAAGATACTGGCATTGGAATTCCGGCAGACAAGATCCCGGCACTTTTCCAAAAATTTAACCGCATCAAGGATGACAAAACCCGCAAGGTACGGGGAACCGGTTTGGGGCTTTGGATCACAAAACAGATCGTGGAAATATTGGGTGGAAAAATCAGTGTATCTTCAATTTACGGACAGGGAAGCGTATTTTCCTTCACCCTACCCCTCACGGTAGCCGGTGAACAACCTCTTAAAGGTTGAGAAGAAATTGTGCTGGTTGTCCTTTGTTTTTCTCATTACAAAAATACTCCCCAAAAGAATGATCAAACCGACTCCAAGAATGACAAGCGAAAAGACCATATACTTTGAGATCGTTGTTGCGACCTTCACTTCTTCAACATACAAATCCTTTAGGTCCGGCTCTGCAGCTTCAACTTCGAAATTGAAAATCGAAGAGCGCACGTCGCCTCCGTCAGTTCTTGTTGTGGCATAGGCAATATGTTTGCCTCCGGTGACGGGATCTTTAAGTTCATACACCCACTCGCCGTTCTCGTCTGTCTTCGTCGTTACAACAACCGGGTCGGAAAAAATGTAAATCGTAACAACCGAATCGGCAGGACCCAGACCGGAAAAGATAATTTTACTGTCGGTAACTTTATTTCTCTTTTTACTAACTTCCTGTTTGGCGTCAGCAAGGTTAACTTTTTCATTGTCTTCAGTAATAAACGGTACCTGCTCAACCGGCGGTGGAATGAATTTCTTTTGTATCTCGTTTAATTCGTCAAAACAGGCAGATCCCTTTTTCATTTCATCCGCAGACGGTGGACGGCTCCCGTTTTTAATGCTCTGATAGACATCCTTACCCAAGGCCTTTTCGAGACAGGTCAAAACAACCTCCGGTGCTTTGTATCCGGTTGTTGCTTCAAACGGTTTTGTGGGGACACCAAAACATTTATTCACTTCTCCTTTCAGTTCGTACGGAACTTCTTTTTCTCCCCTGTTAACTTCATCATATAGTTTTATCCCCAAAACAGATTTGAGACAGGAAATCGCCGTTTCCGGAAGATCGATATATTTTGCCAGGACAGTTGACGTTTCGTTGGATTTTACTTGGTAACACTTGTTGAATGCATACTTTTCTGCGTAGGCCGCAGGGCGAACGCCGGAATAGACTTCCTGGTACGCCTTCTCTCCGATTAACCCCTTTAGACAAGCCTCATTTTCTGCGGGTGTCGAGATTTTCTCGGCAACGGGAGTTCCCATCACGGCGTTTTGGCCATAATAAGTGGTATATTTTTGATAACAGGACGCAACTTTTGTATGAAGCGAGGTAATAAGATCTCTCTCTTGATCGCTCGTCCCCATCAAATAACGCAAGGTGTTATATTCCGAATCGCTTAAAAGGTTATTGATGCAATTTATTACCTCCGGCTTTTCGTAGGCTAATCTGTCAAACAACGCCTGTGAATACGAACAGACACATTTTGACGGATCCCAAACATATCCCATCCCGCAACCCGATACAGGCGGATAACACGAACCCGAAGCGCCGGTTGGGATACTTTGCAGGTATTTACACGAACAATTGTTAGCATCCCAATAATAACCACTTCCGCAGCTTACCGAGGTTGTCAGACATGTCGTGCTTGGACGGCAGGAACAGGAGTACGAATCCCAATAATAATTAATTCCACATCCATATAATGGCGGATAGCAGGAGGTCGTCAGATTTATAAATTGTTTACAGCTGCACGATACCGAATCCCAATAATAGCTGTTTCCACAACCCGCGGCCGGAGGTATGCAGTAGGAAGCTGTTGTCGTGTATGGTCGGCAACTGCAGGAAGGACTGTCCCAATAGTAATCGCTTCCGCAACCTAAGGTTGGGGGATAGCAGGTTGAGGTTGAGGGTTTGCACGAACACGTCAGCGAATCCCAATAATAACTTGCCCCGCATCCGTAAGTCGGAGGCAGACAATACGAATAAGTGCTCGTTCCTGCTTTGCAGACACAGGCCGCCTGATCCCAATAGTAACCCACCAGACATCCTCCCGTCGGCATTGTACAGTAGGTTGTTGTCGTTGAAAGTTTACAAATACACGTTGCCGAGTCCCAATAATATCCGACAGCACATCCGTCAATGGGTGCAGTGCAATATGTGGTTGAAGGTGTACAAATACATTTCGTGTAGTCCCAATAATATCCTGATACACACCCATATGTCGGAGGAAGACATGTGGTCGTACTTGGAACACAACTGCATGTTGACGAGTTCCAGTAATAATTCGTGGGGCATGTATACAGTTGGGTCGTGCATGTAGTTGCCGAATAAACGCAGGTACACGTTGAAGAGTTCCAGTTATAATTTGTGGGGCATCCTCCGGTTGGAGTAATGCAAGTTGTAGTATACGGCTTACAGGCACACGAGGCGCTATCCCAATAGTAGCCTGAAGTACATCCGCCAATCGGTTCTGTACAGGTGCTGCCTGAGTACACACAGGAACAAGTTGATGTGTTCCAATAATAATTTACCGGACATCCGCCTGATGGGGTAATACATGTTGCGGTGGTCGTTGCAGTGGTTGTTGTGTTTACTTTGCATGAGCAGGATGTGATGTCCCAGTAATAACCCACCGGACAGGCAACGTATGAGGCGCATTTACAGGAACAGGACGAAGTATCCCAATAGTAATTTGTTGTACAAGTGTAGCTTGAAACACACCTACACGAACATGTTGCCGAGTCCCAGTAGTAATACATCCCGCATCCGCCTGTTGGAGTCACACATGTTGTGGTGGCAGTAGTAGTTGTTGTCGATGTTGATGCAAGACAACCACAGGACGCAGTATCCCAGTAATAATTCGCCGGACAGGCAACATATGAGGCGCATTTACAGGAACAAGTCGTAGTGTCCCAATAGTAATTTGTTCCACAACCGCCGGCGGGTTCGATGCAAGTTGTCGTTGTGGTATTTGATTTACAGACACACCAGTAAGGGTCCCAATACTGATCGCTTGTACAAGTCGGATAGTAAGAACACTTACAAACACACTCATTTGAATCCCAATAAAGCGCACCTCCACATCCGCCTTCGGGCATAACGCACGTCGTTTGCGCAATATAATCCTCCCAACCGAGAATCACTTCCTGCGGCACTACCGGAGTGGTTTTTATTTGATAAAAGTTGATAAGTGAAGAAACGATGTAAAGCGCAAATCCCAAAAAAGTTAAGTACGCCCCAAAATTAAGCAACCGCTTCATTATTTACAGTTTAGAATCCCGCAATATCCGTGTCAACAAACTACAATACTTCACCGCATCAAATCGAGTCAAACTCGACTAACCAAGTATGACTTGACGCGGTGGATACTCCCAAAATTACAATTCGCTATCTTTCGGACGATATTGCAGTGCCTCAGTCCTTCGACCATACTCAGGACGTCATCTTTACAATACGTCGTCTTTCGGTCTGTATTGTAAAGCTTCCGCCAGATGAGGGGTTGTGATTTCACTCACCCCTGCAAGGTCGGCGATCGTTCTTGCAATTTTAACTACCTTGAAATAACTTCTTGCCGTCAGATTCATAGTCGATGTTGCCGTTATCATCATTGTCCGGCACTCCGGCGATAACGGGCAAAATTCTTTCACCGCTCTTGTTGACAGTTCGGCATTAGATTTAAATTTAGAGTTCACGTACCTTTTGGTTTGTAGATCTCTTGCCCTTTGGACTCTTCCCTGAATACTTTTTGAGCTTTCTCTCCAACCTGGAGGGTCACCCGACCCGGAGGGGCTGTCTATCAGCTTTTGTGTTTCCACACTTGGAACATCAACATGAATGTCGATCCTGTCTAAAATCGGTCCCGAGACCCTTTTTTGGTAGCGGGATATAACTCCGGGCATACATTTGCAGGGCTTTTTCGGGTCACCAAAATATCCGCAGGGACAGGGGTTACTTGCTGCTACTAATAAAAACTGGGCGGGGTAGGTTACCGTCCCTTTCGCACGTGATATTGTGATTCTAGAATCTTCCATCGGCTGCCTTAATGCTTCCAACACATGCCTTGGAAATTCGGGAAACTCATCCAAAAATAAAACTCCCCTGTGAGCAAGTGAGACCTCACCCGGGCCAGGATTTGTTCCGCCTCCAATTAAACCTATCCTACTTGTTGTATGGTGCGGACTTCTGAAAGGTCTGCTTGTAACAATTGACAGTCCCATCGGAAGATTGCCTGTTATCGAATATATTTTTGTAACTTCCAACGCTTCATCTTCGGTAAGACGAGGCAAAATGCCGGGAAGGGCACGTGCGAGCATTGTTTTACCCGAACCGGGACTTCCTTTCATAAAAATATTGTGCGATCCGGCTGCTGCAATTTCCATTGCCCTTTTGGCCGATTCCTGCCCGACGATTTCCGAAAAGTCAAATTCCGCCTCGGCGGTTTTAAGAAGCGTTGAAAGACCAACTGGTTTTGCGGAAGCAATTTTGACCGTTCCGAGTGTAAATCTCACAAGTTCCAAAAGTGACTCGATTGGATACACTTTCACTCCCGTTACAACCGATGCCTCACTAACATTTACCTTCGGAATGAACACCCCACGAAATCCTTTTTCTTTTGCCAAATAAACCATCGGAAGTATTCCGTTTGTGTGGCGTAAAGTTCCGTCCAAAGAAAGTTCTCCAAAAAATAATAATTTATCTGTACGGGGTGCAATTTGACCGGATGCTATCAAAATTCCGAGAGCAATCGGAAGATCGTATGCCGGTCCGGCTTTGGGAAGATCTGCAGGGGCAAGGTTGACGGTAATTCGGGTTGTCGGAAAATTGGCGCCGGAGTTTTTGATAGCCGAGCGGACGCGCTCCTTGCTTTCCTCAACCGCCTTGTCGGGAAGCCCGACGATGGTAAAAGACGGCATTCCGTCCTGGATATCAACTTCAACATCTATAAGAGTTGCATTAAGCCCTACTGTTGCACCGGAGATAATTTTAGCAAGCATACTTTCAGTATAATGTATAAAGTATTATGTATTAAGGGAGGAAAACCATTAAGTTCCAAGCTCTATATCTAACAATCACTTTTCATTCTGAAATTGTAATTATATTGTAGCAAATAGTCCCGTAGACTAGACTACGGGACTAAAATGTTGAAGTCATATTCTTATCAATTTCTCCAACCAAAAAATGTTTTCGCTTTTCCTTTTTTGCCACAAGTCCTCCCAAATATAATGAACTGCAAGTTGTTCGTAAGGATGATATTTTTCAAAATGTTTCAGAAGTTTTTCGGTCGGAACGGGATTTTCGGGGTCTTTGTTGAAGAACAGTTTGGAGTAGATTTTCTGCTCCCATGGAGAAATGTGGTTGAAAAAGTCCCAGTGATGAAAGACGTCAAACAAAAGGTACCAAACGGTTGCCGGACCGACTCCGTAAAGTTTTAGAAGTTCCGCTCTTTGAAAGTCCAAACACTCTTTTCGCAAAAACGCTTCGTCCATTTCACCATTTGCAAAAGTGTCGTCAATCTTCTTAATTGACTTGGCACGATATCCAACCTTCAGAGCGCGAATATTTTCTTCACTGACATTTTTTAATCCTCCCGGCTCCCAAAAACACCACAACTTCCTGCCATCAAAATCCAGCATTTCGCCGTAGTTTTCCAAAAGCGCGGAAAACATCTGCACCGAACGTCTGACTGTCGCATTCTGTAGGACAATCCCGATTATCAAATATTCATATAAAGAACTTGGGTGTCCCGGGCGCATCCCCTTCCATTTTTTAATCACGGGTCCCAAAATATTATCCCCTGCAAACTTTCTGTAAAAATCAGATAAATCCAAATGGAGGTTGTATCGGTATTTTATTTCGTCAATCAATTCGTTAATAAAATCATCCGAAAGTTTTCCATTTGAATATATTTCAACTGTAATTTTGGGAGTGTTTTTACTTCCCGTATTTATGAATTTCAAACCTAAAGGAATACTCAAATGTCTCCATGTCTGCCACCTGACTCCTGGTTCCCAATAATTATCCCCGCTTGTAAAATGGTCGGGTTTATGAAATGTGGAGTCAAAATCAAAGGGAGTTGTGGGGATAATTTCAATTGTTTTATACAGTTTGAGTTTCATTTGTAATCTTCATATTTTGCAATAACAAGATTATTTTTCAACATATATTGAACTGCTTTTAAGTGAATACTTGCCGGTTCAATATTTAATAAATCATTCATTTCCACCCATTTATAGTCGTTGTGTTCAGAACTCAATACGATTTCTCCCGTTTTATAATTCCCATCAACTATCAACTGCAAAGTTCCATCGTCGGCAGCGTAAGAAAAACTTAGAGATAAAACAACAACTTCAATTCCGGCTTCTTCCTTTGCTTCTCTAATAAACCCATCTTCCAATCTTTCACCTTCATCTATTCCCCCACCAACTAAATCCCAACAATCACCCTCATCAGGATCCGTCTTAGATCTTTTGATTAAAAGATATAACCCCTCTTTGTTTTTAACGAGTCCGTGAACACCAATTCTTTTATCTTCCATATCTCAAACAAGAGTACTATTCCTTTTGGATTTTCCCAAAAAATTATTGCCTGTAACAATTGAACGCCTTAAACGTTTTTCAAGTTTTCTTCTAGCCACTCCTGCAATGTCTCCCCCTTCTTTTGCGTCTTTTTTCAACTTTGGTACACCTTTTGAATCCTCGACTCTGTGAATTTCTGTTGTTGAGCGTTCGCCCAACATAGTAAAAATAAGTTCAAAATCATCCATATGGTCGCGAAGATTTTGTCTTTTTAATCCTTTAAGTTTTTTATAATCCTTTGGGATTATTCCGAACGTCGCTTTTGAAATTTCTGCAGTAAGAATTTCATAGTCCCTGTCTTCTTGCGCCCCTCTTTTTTGCCACTCGTCGGTAAGTTCTTCCCGTATGGCAATTCCGCGCATTCTTTTTTCTATCCAACTGTCGGGATAACCCTTCAATTTGTAAAGCAAACGTGTACGTTTTGTTGCCAGTTCGGGATCTTCCACTTCTTTTATTCTCTCGTACCCAACCTTTGCCAACCAGCGTTTGAAAGGTTCTGCTTTGGGAGAAGGAATGGATTGGACGATACGGAAAACCCCTTCCGTATCTGCGCAATCAGTCGTGCGTAATTTCCCGTCAGGTGCTTCTAATTTCAACCCGTGACAAAATGTCACGGTTTCACTTCCTTCTTCCTTTAATCTCTGTTTCAACTTTCTCCAATATGCTCCCGCATCGGGACTATCGGTAAGAACCTCTACTACATCCACAACCGAAAACCACCATTCGCCTTTGTGAATTATCCTTCTGACACCCTTGCCCTTAAAGATCGCAATTTTTGAAATATTTTCCATAATTTACATAAGTAATACGTTTACACAAACCCTAAATCCGTCATTCTGGTAAGTGAAACCGAGTATGACTCGGTGAAACGCATCCAGAATCAAACGGAAAAAGATAGATTCTGGACAAGCCAGAATGACACCGTCCGCATTACCTTAAATCACTGTAACACGAAAAAAACACAAATAACAAGTAGGGATTCCCGGATATTCTAAAAATACTTCTTTATCTCCTCAAACATTTTTTGATGGCCGGATTGGTTGGGATGGAGACCGTCGAGAAAATCGGAGGGTGATAATTTGTCAAACAGGGCAATGTGTTTGCACGAACTGCTCTCTGCAATATTTTTAATCATACCATCATATTTTTTAACCCTTTCCGAATTGAACCACTTCTCCGTCGGGTCGTTGTTGAAGGGTTGAAGTATCTTCTCATCCCCTATAGCCAAACTGACAAACGCGACATTATCCGTAATTTCCCTAGCTTTGATTATCAATTTCTTAAGATTCTTTTTAAAGTCGCTTTCAAAAACCACCGCGTTGTTTTCCGTTTGAAAATACCCCGAATCATTTACTCCAACCTGAAAAATAACATCGGTTGGGTTCCGGAAAGAGGATTCCGTTTCAAATCTTTTTAAAATATCGCCCGTTGTGTTTGCGGCAATTCCCAAGTTATACACTTGAATATAGTTACCGGAATATTTCTTCTCCAAATACTTACGCAAAAGAGAAACATAATTTTCGTCAATATAATCTGCCTGTGTCACACTGTCTCCAAATACACAAATTGTCCTGTCCATAATTTAATTTCACAAGGTGCCACCCTGTAAATTAAACCAATTATATTACATATAATATACTTTCACGAGTATTGCGGTTATCCAAAAACGTAACTATTCAGAGTTGCTGACAAATCAATAACAAACAATATCAAAGATTGCTTCACTTACTTTCGCAATGACAATGTTGTGTCAGTAAACGTGAGTAGTTACCCAAAAACTTAATCGATGAAGGAACTAGCAAAATGGTAGAATACAAGCAGAAGGGGCGGAAAATAATGAAAAATACCAATCAAGACAAAATTATAATTTACCAACCGGATGGGAACATGCCAAAGGTTAGCGTTAAATTGGACAAGGAAACAGTATGGCTGACACAAAAACAAATAGCAGAATTGTATTCTGTAACGGTTGCGGCAATAAACCAACACCTTAAAAACATTTTTGAAACGGGCGAACTGGAAAAGAAATCAGTTATTAAGAATTTCTTAATAACTGCCACTGATGGAAAAAATTACGAAACCAAACATTACAATTTGGATGCCATTATTTCTCTCGGATACCGTATCAATTCCAAACGTGCTACTCAATTTCGCATCTGGGCAACACAACGGCTCCGAGAGTATATCGTAAAAGGTTTTTCGATGGACGACGAACGGCTCAAGGGTAGTAGCGGCGGAAATTATTGGAAGGAACTTCTTGACCGTATTCGCGATATCCGAAGCAGTGAAAAAGTTCTTTATCGCCAAGTATTGGATTTATACGCGACAAGCGTTGATTACAATCCGAAAAGTGAGGACTCAAAAAAATTCTTCGCAATTGTACAGAACAAACTGCATTATGCTGCCAACGGCAAAACCGCTTCCGAGATAATTCTTGAACGCGCGGATGCAAATAAGAATTTGATGGGAATGCTGTCGATTGGTAATAGTGGAATACACAAATCAGACGTTATTATCGCTAAAAATTATTTGACGGAAACCGAACTCAAACGCCTCAACAATATTGTTTCCGCGTATTTTGATATTGCCGAATTGCGAGCGATTGACCAAAAACGCACATATATGAAGGATTATATTTCACAATTGGATAAACTTATTGCCTCAATGGATCGAAAGATTTTAAAAGACGCCGGTGAAGTAAGCAAGATCGAAGCCGAAGTTAAGGCCTATGCCGAATATGCCAAGTATCAGGTAAAAACACTTTCGGCAGTTGAGAAAGCATATTTGACGAGTATCAGGGATGTACAGAATAAAATTGAAAAGTGGGTAAAAAAAGTCAAACAAAGCCCGGAAAGTGAAAAGTCCGTTTTTTAAAAATATGACAACACTGTTGATTCTCGTCCGGCATGGGGAAACGAAAGTGAATGCCGACAAAAAATTGCATAAAGACAAAGACCCCAACGTTCTTAACGAAAATGGGGTAAGGCAAATGCGACTGACGGCGGAAAAAATATGGACATATGAACCCGATGTTGTTTTGTCTTCAAAAGAAGTCCGGGCTATTGAAAGCGGTGAAATAATTTCAAAGATTTGTGGAGTTGATTTAAAAATGGTGGAAGGAATGCAAGAACGGAATTGGGGTGACTTTTCGGGGCGTTCTTGGCCGAAAATCCAGTCGGTTCTACAGGAAATGACCCTTGAGGAAAGGTTCAACTATCACCCACCCAACGGCGAATCGTGGAAAGAATTTGACGAAAGATTGGTTTCAAGATTGGATGAAATACTGCAAGCAAACCCCAATAAAAATATTGTTATTGTTACGCACGGCGGTGCGATCAGGGCTTTGATGCCCCATCTTCTTGGTGTTGCTAAAGAGAAAAGTTTTAAATATGACCCCGACAATGCATCCCTCACGATTTTTGAATATGACAAATCAATTTTCAAAAAAGTGTGTGTAAATGACACCTCTCATTTGAAAAATAGTTAAGATATTTACAACTTCGTAGCATCCGAAAGTTTGACACGAACGGCTTGTGACATTTTGTTCGTACTGACATATGCGACCACGTCAATGTGGGGGTTGTAAAGTTCAACCATATCAAGATCCGTTCTTTCAAAAATTCGCGCTCCTTTAACTTTCTGTCCGGCATGAAGCGAATTTTTAAGTTCCCGATATTCTTTGGGTTTCAAAAAGAAATCCAAATCCCCGACATGATGCCGGTATGGATCAGGTCTTCTGATGTAAAGATATGAATAAACCGTTTTGGGAACATCTCCTTTTGCGGGTATCACAATCGGTTTTATTAAGCGAAAGTATTTTTGATTTGGATTGTCGGATGGCTCGGTAATTTCTTTTCTTATTTTTATGAGAAGGTTATATTCATCGTCATAATGGCAAAATACTCCCATATTTCCGGCATTGGAAAGGTATTTCCCAAATGATTGTTTGCAAAGTTTATGACACTCAAAGTGAATGTGCTTTATCGCCTCAAACAATTCCTCTTTGTTTTTAATCGGGCTGAATCGATACAGTTTCATTTTATTTTCTGACGGTATTGTTATCTTTAAAAGATACCTTGAAAGGTGGCACTCTTCAAGGTTGCTGTTCACATTTAGCAAAATTTACGCAAATATGTCAAGTGTACTTTGCAGTTTTGCACCTTTTATGCCTAAATAATATCTTTCTTCCTCTTCGCTTCCTCAATTCGATACATGTCTCCCTCAACTCTGACGTATTGATTATCGGTTAATAGAATTAATTTTTATTTATTTGAATATGAAATATTCAGATTTTCAACCGACTCGTTTTTGTGCTTGTCGTAACCCCAATGCGCCTTGAAGGGTTGTTCCCTTCAAGGTGTGTCAATATTGTTTGATTTTTCAAAATTCGCGTGCGGGGAGGCGGGTTGGGTTTGAACTATCTCCAATTTATTGCCTTCGGGGTCAAAAAGCCAAATATTTTTATTTCCGTCACGGGTGTCCAAAATGTCCGAATCGAAAACTACTCCCCTTGCTTCCATATCTTTTTTGGACTTTACTAAATCGGGAACTGTAAAACTACAGTGCCTTACTCCCAAACTTTTTCCGTCGTCAAAAGAAGGTCTTTCCTCTCCCCCTAAACACAATTCAAGATATTGACCATCGGAGATATGAAGATATACAATTCGCAAACTGCCATCATCATTATTGATTCGAAATGCTTCTGTCAATCCCAATCCACCGCAGTAAAAATCCAGCATTTTACCGATGTCCTTAACCTTTATGGCAACATGTCCAAATTTCATAAGTTATTCAGTTTTTGCTTTCCAATTTGTTCATTTGAACAACACTTAGGGTAACAATTGCACCTCCAATAATATCTTTTAATGCGGGTATTTCCTTGTAGATCAAAAACCCAACTACTATCGCAAAAAGAGATTGAAGGGTAAGAAGATTGCTTCCTAATATTGCATCAATCCGTTCAAAACCGTAATTTATTAAAAATGTAATAGTCGTATTCAAAACCCCTGCCAAAATCACCATCAATAGCAGTCCAGTTGTCCAATTATTAACGGGTAGCCCTTCCCCATTAACAAAAGAAAAAAGAAAGGCGAATATTGCACCTAAAAATAAAATTAACAAAGTCATTTCTTTATTGTTCAGAAAATTACTTTGCCATTTCCTGATAACCATACTAAACGATGTACACCAAACCGATAGAAACATAAGAAATTCACCTTTCCCCCAACCAAAAAAGTTATCAAAATTTTTTAATCCGATAACAAGAACACCAATAAATGCCAGAAAAACATAAAATGCCTTTTTTAATGTCAAACGTTCTTTCAAAAGCAACACGCCTAAAACAGCTGTTGCTGGCAAACTATCAATAAATATCGCGCTACTTAATTTTGTATTTATTACCGACATGGAATAAAGAGATATACCAATGGAATAGTAAAAAACGGCACGTATAATAATAATCGTCCAATCTTTTGAGGAAATTTCATTTAATTTAGAAAGATGAACATCTTTCCGAAAAAAGATATATCCCGCAATTCCTGCAGCGATTAAACGAAGATAAACTTGTTGAAAAATTGAAAATCCTGTATTAAGGTATCGGGCGAATATCCCCATTGAACCCCAAATAAATGCAAGTGTAATAAATGCGATTATGCCTTTTTGTTTTTGGTCCAAAATTTTCATTGTTAATTTTGATTAAATTATATCGCAAATGTTGGGAGATTGCCCCATCGAGTCAGACTCGACTTTGTCGGTTCAACCTCCTTGCAATGACAAATACACTACAGATATGGAAATTTATGGGGATTTATGAGGTTATAAGGGAAAATGGAATACCTTGCAAGGTTCAACCTTTCAAGGTGGTGGGTTTAGTGTGGCAATGTGTTCAAATTTCATAATCCTGTAATTTATCTTTCGATCAAGATGTAGTCATCATTGGAAACTTCCTTTACTACATTACCTTGAAGGGTTGTTCCCTTCAAGGTTGTATTCATATTTCTTCTATAATTTCCAAATCTTTATTAAACTTATGGTAGGTAAAAATCACATTTTCGTGATCAAATTCCATTACTAATTTAATATGTCTTCTCAAATCGGGATAAAGTTTTGGATCTTTTAAGATTTCATCCAAAGGAAGCCAAAGAGGGGTTCCTTCGCCTGATTCTTTCAACTCGCCGGAAAACTTCCCTGCTTGAAAAATAAAAACAACATAAACCCTGTTTCTATAAAAATGATTGTGTGTTGCAACTACTTTTAGTTTGGGATTTGTTACTTTTATGCCCGTCTCTTCCCAAGTTTCCCTAATTGCGGCTTGTTGAGGAGTTTCATTAACTTCTTGCTTGCCACCCGGAAGCATTAACCACCCGGGAAAATTTTCTAATTTCTCGCTTCGCTTAATAAATAAACCTTTCCCATCTTTAACGACAAGCATATTTGTGGTTAATACAAAATCGTAATCGTTTTTCATATCTTTTGTGATTTCTCAAATTTATAATGTGGTGAATCGGGTTGGGTTTGAACAATCTCCAGTTTATTTCCTTCGGGATCGAAAAGAAAATCAATGTTCTTTATTCTGATTGCCACATGCCCAAATTTCATAATCCCACTTGAATTATATCCTACATGTTGGGAGATTGCTTTACTCCAAATACGAGTAAATAATTCCATTTGCAGGGAGATTTTTCCCCTTCGGCTGAGCTCAGGGTTCAGAATAACATTTGTGTAAAACCTGTAAAAACCACAATAATTATTGGAGTTTAGGGGGATTTAGGGAAATTAGAGGTTGGGGATTAGAGATTAGAGGTTGGGGGTTAGAGGTTGGAGATTAGAGGTTGGAGGTTGGGGGTAATATTTAACTAAAATTCATTTCAGTTGACAGGATATTTGGGCGGGTTACAATCGTAACTGCAATGAATAACATCAACAGTAAACTTCATTATTACCAAGTGGAACTTATAAAAAGGTTGTCGCAAGACGTAGGTGTTCGATTTAACGACCTGATCATTAAAGGACTTGAAAGCGAACATATGAATTATCATTTGAAAAAACTGATCGATATCGGATTCGTTTTAAAAAAAGAAGGAAAGTATTTGCTCTCTGACACAGGAAAGGACTATTTCAATCTGTTGGATGAAAACAGTTCTCTTTTGGAAAAACAACCCAAGACATCGGTTATAATCCACGCCAAAAGAAAGAATATTAATGGCGAGGTTGAACAACTTTTAACAAAACGCCTAAGACAGCCGTACTACGGAAAGGTCGGACACCCCACAGGAAAGGTAAAATTCGGAGAAAAACTTACCGATGCCGTATCAAGGGAGCTTTTTGAAGAAACGGGGTTGAAATCCAAAAGCATAACATTGGAACGGGTTTACAGAAAGATGAGAGAAAAAAACGGTGTTTGGGTACAGGATGTTATTTTTTTTATATTTTTGGTTACCGGCCTATCGGGAACATTGATAGAAAAAACAGAATTTCAGGAAAATTTTTGGGCAACAGCGAAAGATATTAGAAGAAGAAGAAAGGACATTGATCTTTTTGATGATTTCAAAATGGATGACCAACTTCGGGCAAAAACATTAACTTTCAACGAAGAAACAGGAACAGCCGAAGGGTTTTGATACTTTTGGAAAAATTTGGTAAAACCAGAATGGGTAAATGGAATATGGGATGATTCAAAGGGTTTAAAAGGGTGCAATTACCCCGCAAGGTTCAATCTTTCAAAGAAGCAGATATTTTTTATAAACTTCTTAAAATCGGTGTAAACATATCCTATACAACAAATCAAAAAGAAAGATTTTGAAGTTTGATATCATCGCCTATTGAAGCCATTTCACGCAATTTTTCGATATCGGTAATTACTATCCTTTTACTGCCGGATTTTATTACTTTCTCATTCTTCAAAATTCCAATTTGCAAACTGGCCGTTTCTCTTGTGATCCCGGCCAAATCGGAAATGTTCTGATGAGTCAAAGAAAGGTCAATAAATCTCGATCCACCCATATCTTTTCCGAATCTTTTTTCAAGCATCAATAAAGTTGATGAAACTCTCTGCAAAGCAGTCCCTTTAATCAAAAAAAGCGATCTTACGACAAATCCTTCCAAAGCCGATGCAAACTTTCTTAAAAATTCGTCTTTCAGGTTAGGATTGGATTCCAAATGTACGAAAAAATCTTTCTGCGGTGCGATTGCTATTTCAGTTTTGTCAAACGCTTCAAACTCATACAAATTCCTCCGGTTTGAAAGAATAGTGCTTAATGGAAAAATGCTTCCCGTTTTTAATAAATTAACCGTGAATTCGTTTCCGTTTTCATCCGTATAAAACGAACGCACCACGCCATGCCTGACATAATACACACTTTCCATTTCCCCACCTACCTGCAGTATCGTTCTCCCGGGACTAAAGATCTTTTTCGGAAAATTATCAAAGAAATTCATAAGTATCTATACTTTTTGAACTAACGATATGTTACCATTATTCAGTTAATTTCAAAAATATGGATGTAATGAACAATTATAAAGTTAATAGAATATTAAGAAACTACGGTCCTCACGCCATTGCTCTCGTAATTCTATTAATCATTTCTTTTTTTGACAAACCAATGGCGGGGATTCTTCTTATAATGTATCTGGCAGTAACTATTATCTTCAAGTTGAATTGGTAGGGAAACTGCAAAGGTATTAGGATACTAAAATAGTAAGATACTAGAGTATTGAGATATTACCATGCAAGAATACTGGGGAAAAAAGTATGTTGTATACAGGGAAAATATAAAGACGGTAGTTAGAAGAAAGTAGAAAATTGTGATAGAGGGTAGAGGGTGGAAATTAGATTGCCCAATCAACCTTCAATCTTCTACTTTCAAAAACGATTCTCCACCATCCATCATCAACCATCGCATTTTGCACTTTGTTTACTTTTCACTGTTTTTGATGAACGTCTTAAGCTTTGCTTTTTGTTTTTTGAGGATTTACACTAAAAATCCGACGATGCCAATTAACACAACAAAAAATGCGGTAAAAGAAAAAAACATCACCAGATAAAAAGCTTCCTCACCTCCAATTCCAGGCATAATATTTATAAAGGACAGAAAAAAAGAAAGATCAATAAGTTTGAAGAGCTGTAGTTTACATTACAGATTCATAATGATCAAGTGCTAAAATGAACCTATATGCACATTTTGCCAACACTTGAATATCCGTACGAGACGCTTGAGCCTTACATCGACAAAGACACAATGATTATACATCACACTAAACACCACCAAGGATACGTCAACAACCTCAACGATGCCCTTTCAGAGTCGTCCGTTTTGCGGGACATCGATATCCAGACGCTTTTGATAAATATTAAAAATGTTCCTCAAGACATAAGAACAAAAGTTATCAATAACGGCGGAGGACATTATAACCACACTCTTTTTTGGAAAATGATCGGGCCGAAAAGGACCAAACCCGATGATAAAATAAAAAAAGCACTGGAAGCAACGTTCGGAGGATTGGAGGAGTTTAAGGAAAAGTTTTCCGATACGGCACTTTCTCATTTCGGAAGCGGGTGGGCTTGGCTTATTGTGAACAATAATAACAAGCTTCAGATCACAAATACTTCAAATCAGGATTCGCCCCTTATGGAGGGACACACACCCCTTTTGGCTATCGACATATGGGAACATGCATATTATCTTAAATATCAAAATAGAAAAGCGGAATATATAAAAGCCTGGTGGAATGTCGTCAATTGGGATTATGTATCGGAAACGTTTCGAAATACTCGGCTTAAAAGTGATTAATTCGTAGTATTTGAATATTATGACTACTGAATATCACCACTCCGGCATTGGCAGAAGCGATTTTAACAAACTGGCTATAATACTCGTCGCAGCTTTGTGTACCTCCTGCAGTGAACAGAATCAGCAAAATGAAGTTATGGGTCTGACAGAGGAATCATTGAGGGAAACTTTTAGCAGTTTGAATGCAACTCAAACCGCTCAGAAAAAAACCACACCGGTGATAAAGAATTCCGCCACGCCCGCCAACTCGACCGAGACTCCGCAAAAAGTAACACCTGCGGATACAAAACCCTCTAATGATTATTCAAGTGAGAATTGGAAAAATCTTCAAACCGCCGGGGAAGGCGATATTATCACTCTAAAAAATCCCGGCCTGAAGTATATCCTCCGTTTTCCGTCAGATCTGTATCTTGCGATTATTGAAACACCAACCGATAACGGTGCAGTTCAAAGAGTTTACATGGAAAATCCGGACTGTCAGTTTGACAAACTATCACAAGAAGGTCTTTTGAGTGAACCTATGTCCGTCAATCTGGATAAAGTAGATTTTAACATTCCGGTATGGAAAGTTGAAGGACAACTCGAGTCTTTAACCGCAAAGGTTGTTTCCCCTTTTTCGATAGGAGTTCCTATATGGCTCGAAAGTGTGTCTTTCAGATTTCAATCACAGGATGTTTCATGTCCGAAAAAAGATTCTGTTTTTGATCCCATAAGCAAAATAAATGCCGATATAATCAGACCTCTTGCGGAAAAAGTTTATGAATTTTTAAAAGATTAGGCAAATAAATAATACAAAGTACAAAAAACCCTCAAGAAAAGATCATATACTTAGGCTATAATCATAAGAGCCTTATATGAACGATAACGGAAATGTTTACGTGAGCAAAGGGACAGCGGAAGCTACACCAGAAAAGCACCCCGAAACTTCAGTGGAAGCAGTTAACGAAAACTCGCCGGGTATGGAAGTTCACGAGACCAACAAGACTCGCTCACAGCAAGAAGTTAACATGTTTGATTCGCCTACCCCCGACGGAAAAACATCGGAACATTCTGAACCGAACAATAAAAAACTTACTAAAAATCCTTACCATAACAATTTCTCTAAGGAAGAGGATACTTCATTGCATGGAAAGGAAACGGATGAAGAAATCGTTCTCAACCCGCACATTCGGTATATGGTCGACGCTTATTCACGCGAGATTACGCGATCTCAAAAAAATTTTACCCCGATACATGTCGACGAGATGGCTTCGCGTCTTGCCAGATTTTATGAAAAGATCAGGAAAGTAATCGACTGGAAGGATGACAGCGCCCTAAGGCGCGGAGCTATTGCCAGAATACTAAAAAGAATACTTTTTCCCAAACTAGCCGGTTTTGTTTCCAAAAATTACGATTCACAGATTCTATCCGAAATCATTGCCACCGAACTCATCCGCGGAGGACATCTTCCCAACCACACAGTCCCGAAGGAACGAATCGGAACCTCTTCACAGGCACTGAATAAATATCTCTACTTTTTTGAATATGTTTCAAACAATAAATCATTCAGGGTAAAACAGAAAACCAATTTGGCAACTTTTATACTCGAAATTGCAGCGTGTGAAATTGAAGAAGTTCTGGCAAACCCGGTCAAAGAACGAGAAGTTGTCAGCGCAATGACAAAAATATTAAGTGAAAGAATTGCCGTAACACCACCTGAAGAAGTCACCGACCAGGAAAAGATGCGTCTAACAAATATTTCAGTTTATAGGACACTTTATGATTTGGATGATAACTACATCATTTACCAGCTTTTGAAACAAAAATATTCCGACTGGCATAATCTGGACTCGGAGCAGATTAAAGAGGTTTCGCAAAAACTTCCTGCCTGGTGGAAGAATGCCTATGAGGAAATTAACCGGCCCATAAACGGCAAATTTGATGCAATAGCCGAAAAAGTTGATACCGTATTTTTGCTCCTCGATGATGTGTTGGAAGAAGTGAGAAATAAACCCCGGGAAATTCACAATATTTTTGAAAAAAAAGTTGCTATTACGGATTTGATAACAAAAGCATATGAAAAACGCTATAAAAGTCTTAAAACACGCCTTTTACATCTGGCATTTTTTTCGACTCTGTCGGTATTTTTATCAAACTGGGTTACGTTTTATATTGTTGAAGTACCCTTGGCGCGCATCTTCTATGAAGGTTTTAATGTGTTTGCAGCAGTAGTAGATTTTCTTATACCAACCCTGGTTATGTTCTTCATGGTTGTTGCCATTAGACCGCCGAAACCAAATAATCTGCAGAAAATCCTTACTGCAACCTCGGGATTTGTTTACAGTGAAGGCGGACAGGAATACCATCAGATAAAAACAAACGATAAAAAACACACACTTTTTTACATTTTCATGACCGTTATCTATATCCTCTCTGCTTGGGTAGTATTTGCCTTTATTGCATCCGTTTTTTATCTTGCACAGCTTCCGATTACTTCGGTAATTTTTGACACATTTACAATCGCTCTAACCGTGTTTGCTGCCGTCGTAATCCGCAATCAATCAAAAGAACTGAATGTGGATGAAGACAGAAATGTCTGGGACTTTGTGTTTGATATTATCACTCTCCCTATCGCTAAAGTCGGCTCTGTTCTGGCTAAAAAATGGAAGGAGTATAACATTGTGGCGATATTTTTTAATTTTGTAATTGAAACCCCCTTTGCTGCGGTACTCGATTTCATCCAGGGATGGAGTGAATATCTGAAGGAAAGAAGATCAGAGCTTCATTAAAGGATTGGGGTATCAGTTACTTAGTTAGTTGGTTAATTTGAAAACAGTTATTTGAAATTGGAAAATTGTAATGGAAATTTGATATTGGAAAATAGTACACGAATTTCTGTTTTCTATTTTCAATTACCAATTTCTGTTTTCTTTCAACTTATTTCTGTTTACTGTTTATTACTTATTCCAAACCCTGTATATTTATAATATGCCTGCCCAACATCCACCTATTGCTTTTTTTTGTGCCGAATTCGGTATAGACAATGATCTCCCGACATACGCCGGAGGCTTGGGGATACTGGCTGCCGATGTCATGAGCCAGTCTGCAGACGAGGATTTCCCAATGATTGGTATAGGAATCCTTTACAAGGGAAAGGGGTTTGTACAGCATATCACAGGCCAGGGAAGAGAAGAGCACCGGGACTCACAGTTTGACCATGATACGTCCTTTTTACGACAGACTACGGTTAACGGAAAACCTCTGATTGTAAAACTTCTTTTAGGACAGGAGGAAGTACTGATAAAGTCATACCACATACGTTTAGGTGAAAAAACCGTCCTTTACTTCCTTTCAACCGATGTCGACGGAAATCCCCCTGAGTGGATTTCAGACATGGATGCTTTGTATTATGGGGATATAAACTCCCAGATAAGACAGCAAATTATTCTCGGCGTCGGCGGTGTAAAAATCTTACAGGCACTTGGAATTAATCCCCTTGTATACCACATAAACGAAGGCCGTCCGTGTTTTTTAATATGGGAAATTACGCGACAAATTATGGATACCGAAAACGTTGATTTTGCTACCGCGTGGAAAAAAGCGCGCGAAAAAATTGTTTATACAAACCATACGCTGGTTTCCGCGGGAAATTTGGAATATCCTATAGAGGCAGTAAGAAATTGGGCGGGTAAATTTTCCGAAAGACTTGGTATCGACGCTGAATCACTGATAAAAGACGGTCTTATTAACCCTCAAACATTCAGTATTACCCTTTTTGCCCTCAATACTTCGGCAAAGAGAAATGCCGTCAGCAAAACTCATTATGAAAATTCAAGAAAACAGTGGCCGAATCATGATTGGGAATACGTGACTAACGGAATTTATCTCCCAAGGTGGCAGGACAGCGATTTTCGCAATTTCGCCTCTCTTTCCGACCGTCAAATTTGGGATCTGCATATGACCAAGAAACACGAGCTTTCAAGAAGCGTTGTTCAGAGAACCGGCATCGGATACGATGCCAACAAATTGGTCGTAACGTGGTCAAGAAGACTTGCGGATTATAAACAACCCAAGTCCATTTTTACAGATATCGAAAAGTTAAAATCGATCGTTCAAAACAGTGCTTGTCCGGTTCAAATACTCTACTCGGGCAATTCGCATTCGGACGACCCGAATGCCAAAAACATAATTGAGGAATTGATTTCCATTATGTCGACCACTTTGTCGGGATCGGCAATTTTCATCCCAAACTATAACATTTCTCTTGCCAATCACCTTACGTCGGGCTCCGACGTCTGGTTAAACACACCGCGCGGAAACCTTGAGGCAAGCGGAACATCGGGAATGAAGGCAATATCAAACGGGGTGTTAAACTGTACGGTACTGGACGGCTGGACTTACGAAACAGACTGGACGGAAACAGGCTGGATACTTGACGCAAACGATGTTCCTGAAAGTTTTTACAAAACCCTGCAGAGCGACATTGTCCCTTTATATTACGAAAGAGATAAAAATGGTCTGCCTTTAAAATGGATCCAACGAATGCGCAAATCTATTGAATGTTCTTTGAATTACTCCTTAAAAAGAGTATTGAAGGAATATAAAACAAAAATCTACAACATTAACTAACCGAGGATTTACGGAAGGTTACAGATGGGCTTTAACTTTTTTCACAACTTCCTCAGGTGTCTGCATAGCTTTAATCAGGTAATCAACCACTCCAAGACTGGCGGTTTTGTTTTTTTCCTCCTGTTCGGCAAGGTTTGTCAAGACAATCACTTTAATGTTTTTTCCTTTTGCGTCCTCGCGGAGTTTGGTAAGAAGTTCCGTTCCCGAAAGGCGCGGAAGCATTAAATCCAATAATATCATATCTATTTTTTCGGATAACGCAAGTCTTAGCCCGTCTTCACCGTTGGGAGCGGTTAAAACATTAAAACCCTCAAATTTGAATTTCTCCGAATACATTTTTGACAATACAGGATCGTCTTCCACTAAAAGAATTGTCGGGATATTTTTTATATCGATCTTGTCCTTTGCGTCACCTGGTGTAGTGTTTGAATCCATAGTCGTGTATACATCATATTAATGCAAGAGCCTCCACTATTTCAAACGCAAAGTTGCTATTGTGCACACAATCAAAAATAAATATAATTACAGCTAATGAAAGCTATTTTGAAGCTTTTTCTTTCTTTTGTTTTTTTGTTTGTCTTCCTCAGGACAGTATCCGCATCCGAGGGAACCTTCGAGCTTCGGAGTACGGACGGCAATGATTACAAATGTTTTGCAGCGTCTCTTCGGATGCAAAACGGTGTTTACAAAGTAATTCTTTCCTGCAGAAACATAATATTTCCTGTAGATGAAACAATCTTTTCATACATTCTTTGGGCAAATCCCGAAACGGGAGGGACGCCTGTCAAAGTTGGGTCTGTCGGCCTGGGAAAAGGGGAATATGGCGTTAAAACATCATTTGCCAGTCTTTTTGTTACAACGGAACAAAATCCAAACGTAAAAACCCCGGAGGGTAAAGTAGTGATGAAGGGTAGTATTAAAACAATAAGATTTCTGGAGGAGGATGTGACAAACGACAACGGAAATGGTGAAGACGATGAAGACGGTAACGACGAAGAAAAATCAGACACCGAAGAACCGACACAGGCTCCGGAACAGGAAAAATCGTCGATAAGGGACCGTCTTCTGACAGGCTTAAAAAGAGCAGGGCTTGCATCTGCTTTGGCGCTGGTCGCCATTCTGGGATTGGTATTTGTCCTCACAAGACCGAAATAGCTTCATGTAGAATGTAGTACGCAGAAAATGGAAAATTGAAAATCAGAAAATTTGGTCTATGGGAGGTGTTTGCGGATGATGTCTACCACCTGACCCGGAGTGTAATTTGATTTAACCAGATATTCCTTAACTCCATAACCCCTGATTTTACCCTCATCTTCGGCCCCGCTTAAATTTGTCAAGGCAATAACAGGAATATTTTTACCTTTTTCATCCTGACGCAGGCGGGCAAGAAGATCGATCCCGGACAGCTTTGGAATCAAGATATCAAGAAGAATCATATCAACCTTTTGACTGGAAGCCTTACTCAAACCTTCAAGCCCGTCCGCAGCGATAACTACATCAAAACCTTCGCTTATAAGCTTTTCTTTATACATCCCGACCAAAAATGGGTCGTCTTCGATAAGAAGAATGGTCTTTCTGTCCGCATTATCCGGAGAGACAGAGGAATCAGCCTGAAATGAACCGTTTGTCATGATTATATTATATACCCTTTTTGGCAATAGGCAGCTCAAACCAGAAATTACTGCCTTTGTCCAGCTGCGATGTTAGCCCGATCTTTCCTCCAAACTTCTCGATTAAAAGCCCTGTTATGTAAAGGCCCAAGCCGGTCCCAAAAGTTTTTCCGGCCGTTGATTCTGCACGGTAAAACTTCTGGAAAAGACGCTCCTGCTCTTCCTTGGATATCCCGGGTCCCGTGTCAATAACCTCAACTCTGACAAAATTTCTGTCGGGATTGGTCATGATTATGGACACTTTTCCTTTTTCGGTAAACTTGATGGCATTACTTACCAAATTTCCAATCACTTCACGAATTCTATCGGGGTCCACTTTTACCGTATCATCAAGACCATTGGGGATTTTAGCCTCAAATTTCAAACCTTTTCTTTCAGCCTCTACTCTCGAGGAATTATATATCTCCTGTACGGCACGGATTAATGAAGTTTCTTCCATTTGGTAAACAATCCTCCCCTCCTCAATCCTGGAAACATTAAGCATATTGTTGACAAGGCGGACAAGGCGATCCGTTACCGCAAGCGAATCGGCCAAATACTGCCGAGCCTTTTCGGGAATATCCCCGGTGTCACCCTCAACAACCATTGAAACATATCCTTTAATAGCCGTTAACGGAGATCTTAGTTCGTGTGCAGCCATAGAGACGAATTCATCTTTTTGTTTATCAAGTTCTTTCAGTTTTTGATTTAAAATTTCAAGCTGTTCACGCTGTTTGACTTCATTTAATACACTTTTTACCAACAATAGTCCAAACACCAGCATCATCAAAAAAAGAGAGAGATTTAATATCAATTCAGGGGATGATTGCGATAAAACCGTCTTTGCGAGTAAAGCAATTACCATTATTAACGTTAACCCCTGTGTAGCAATAATCTTAATATCGAATAATTTATGCTGTAAAATTGAATATGCAGTAAAAGCAAAAACAAAAAGACTTAGCAGCGGACCCAAATCGCTTGCATTAAAATTGTTAAATATAAGTGGAATTATTAAATTTGTTACAGATCCAAAAACCGTTAACACCCCGATTCCTAATAATATGTATTGCATTCTTA
>CAZAUT010000001.1:4436-51543 GCA_964488535.1 uncultured Gammaproteobacteria bacterium | reverse complement strand
TCCATTCCTCGGGAAATAATATACTTTTTTATTAAAACGATAATTGAGGCAATCAGATACAACAAAAATTGAAAACCAAAAAAAGCTATTCCTGTCGAAAATACGACACCTGTACCTCCTTTTGGCAAAAACTCAATATTATGTATTACCAAATTACAAATCGTTAATATATTCGATAAAATAATTGGCAGAAGCAATAAAACCAAAGTTTTCCTTGAAATTTTTTTTGTTTCATTTGGAAAAACTAAAGAAAAACAAAGTAAAAAATAACTAATATAGGGTGAAATAATGAAAATCAATTTATTAAACAAAAACGCGGTGTTGTAGTCCGAATATCTATTTGAAAGAAAATTGGATGACATCCATAAAACAACAGCTAATACAAAAAGTGAAAAAAACAAGTTTATTTGACTTTTAACATTCTTAATTAGAACAAAAAATGCCAACACCGTATTAAGAATTAAAATAAATCCAAAAAGATACGAATAAACCATTATTTAATGCTATCACAATAAACAAGCAAAATTAAGGAATTAATTGTTATATCCTCTAGTATAATATATAATATTTAGCTACAAACATGAAGGACAGATATCAAAGTTTTTTGGGACTTCACACTGAAATTGAGTTGGGAAAATTATCAAATACCAGAATTGCAATACTTGGAGCCGGGGCGGGAAGTCCGCTCGCACAACATCTTGCAAGAGAAGGTGTTGGTACCGGAAAAGATGGTTTAATATTGATTGCCGATCCCGGAACTGTAAGTAGTCGGAATCTTGGAAGACAGTTTTATTTTCATCACGATGTGAGCGCGAATAAAGCTCAAGCTCTCGGTAAAAACATTACCGCAGTCAATCCTGACGTAAAAACAATTATTATTCAAGAAGGAGTTACTTTGAAAAATGTTTCGGACATTGTTAATCAAACAGACGTGATTGTTGAAATGGTAGACGTTGCACATCCGGACATTACACTTGCAATCCACGATGCCGCAAAAGCTCTTAGAAAACCCGTCGTCACGGGTCTTGATTTGGGAGATGATTGTCTTGCGTATTATTTTGATTATCGTAAAGATAAAGCTGTTGGATTCAGAGATATATTGGGTTTACCTAAAGAAGTAAGTCCTGATGATTTTATGTCATTTAATCAGTTGGCCATTGTATCACAAATGATAATCGGAAAAAGTCTTCAACAGTTCTCTTCAACAGAAGAAGCCGCTGACTTTTATAGTAATAGTTTCTTCAACAAAAAGAGGCTCACTGCATTAATGAGACGGCTTACACCTGAAATGCAGGAAGTGGCAAAAATAATATTAAGCGGAGAACTTGATCATCTTCCCCAATCGGATGTTGGAGGAGCCCTATTGGCTGCACTTCATGCTAAAATGGTTAAGCATATAGTATTAAATAAACCTGTAAGAGAGGCGCCTGTACCGATCAGGATTCATTTGTCTGAAGAAATAAAATAAATATGACTATTGCCGAAGTTCCTTACACTTCTTTATCAAAGCCTTTGTCTCTTTCCGAAGAGTTGATTAACACTTTAAAAGTTGAGGAAACAGTTGGTTCACAAAATATAAGTTGTGGCATTGCGTTAACACCTATAGATAGATTTGAAAGGAGACGGGTTGTTACAGAACGCTATATCGAACGTGGTTACATTACAGATGATAAACTTTCAACGGATGGCACATTTATTGATTTATATGAAGAATATTGTATTCCACTTGTTGCTAAAAAAAATGGAGAAATTGTTGCCTCAATGAGATTAATTCCAAATACAACTTCCGGGTTACCAGTTAACAATGAAAAAATCGCTCTCTATCAAGAATGTGAATCCGCCCGAAATGTTCCTTTTGAAGTTTCACAGCTTGCAAAATCAAAAATCGCGGGAAAAGATCCCCGTCCAACACTTGGAATTATTAGAACTTACATGCAAATTCTAAGACAAATAGGTGAAACTGAATCTATTGCTGTGATTGATCAGGCAGTTAGGGAACAATTAAACGGACCCTATACAGGATTTGGTCTTCCTCAAATTGGTCCAAGTGTATTTTATATGGGTTCTGATTCACAACCAATATATATTGATATTAACTCCGTAGTATCAAATTCCAATGACAACGGACATGCAGAATTAGCAAGATTCCTGAATGGAGAAAACAAAGTTCCCGGCTTTGAATGGTATGTTGGTCCTTAAATTTCAAGAGGTTTCATTTTGTCACGCTTATAGTTCTTGTCTCCCCCGAAGCGGAAGCGGTAATGTGGAAATATTCATCCGTCATAATTTCATAGCCGATGTCACTATCATTTCCGGTTTTGGGATCTTTAGGTAAAGAGGCTGTATAATCGGGTACGATCGATTCGTCGTCGTCTCCTGCTGATGCAAGATCGAAGCATCCGGCTCCTGTTCCGATACAGGTTAATACCGTCGGGAAATTACTTGTTTCCGGATCCCCGTCCGTATCGGGCAGAGTTCCGCTGTGGTCAGAAGCATACTGTCTGACAAGCATGGCAATTGAATATATATCCGTTTCCCTCTGTGAATCGCGCGCTCTTGCCAACATCGTCGAAGGGTTCAGAATAACGACAACAACAGTCGCCAGTATTCCAATTATTGCCATAACGATAAGAAGCTCAATTAAAGTAAAGGCAGGGTATAATCTTTTAAGATTCATATACTGTTTAAGTATAATACGAATCAATCAATCTACAACTAATTTTCCATTTACCATCTGCCATTTTTGATTTATTTTCAATTGGAAATATTTAAATATTTAAATCAATGGCAGGTCGAAAATGGACAATGGACGATATTTGTTTGGTAGGCATTCATTGCATCCGCACGCATTCGTAAACCTATGTTGCTTTACTAGCGTACTTCTAAGTGTATCACTTTTTTTTCTTCGGCAATCTTCAGTGCCTTATCCAGATTTTCCTTGTTAATTTTCAACTCGACTTCGGTAAACTGCGTCCCGATGTCGGCTACAGTATTTACAGACTCAAAAATGGTCTTAAAAACAAAAACTATAAACAAAGCGCAAACGATCATTACGGCGCCGAAGGCAAAATAAAAATTATCTGTTTTTTGCAAGTTTTTCCGAAACATATAAAAAGCCTCCAAACTTCAGGTCAGCGGTTTCACTTCCAAGCATTTTGGCTTCAATATTAATTGCCCTAATCATAAAGGGAAGCTGCTGAAACTTGGTCAGCGATAAACCAATATCTTCCCACGTTCCTCCAAACTCCGCAATAAATGGAATTCCGTAAGTGCCTGTTCTGTCCTTCACGGCGTTTTCACTTACCAATGAAAAATTACGAATAACACCTTCAGTCTGAAGTTTTTCCATCCTTTTTATAAATTCGATTACGCCCTCCTCTTCCGGATAAAAACTGATAAGTTTATCGACACTTTCTTTTGTAGGTTGATACTCCAAACCAGTGACATCGACTTTTTTGCTTTCTACCACCTTCTGCTCATCGTTCCTGGCATTTTTAAGCTCTAGTGCTTTTTTGGGAAGATCGACAATAAAAAAGATCATAACACCCAGCATCAAAATGTTTCCGACTAAAAGAAATATCCACGGTTTAATTTTTACGGACTTTCCGGCAGGTTTTTCATCTCCGTTTTTCATGCGTTGATCATTATCGGCATTATTGACTTTTTCGGATAAAGAATTTTGTTTTGTGTTTTTGTTTTCCATGTTATTTGGTTTTCGTTTGGGACGGTACCAGTTTCCGACACTCGAAAGACATCTCAAACTCAATATTCTCCCCCTGTTCAAAACTCGTCAGAGGAAGATCAATGTTCTGAAATTCTCCGCAATCCTCAAGATTTTTTTTGAACAAAAAAAGGTCGTCTCTGCCTGCCGACACACCCATGATCCTAATTTTTCCCTCCTCAAAATCGATTTTATAATTGATTATGGCGATATTTTCGGGTTTCTTGGCATAAATCATATTCAAAATCTCCTGAGGAAAGACGCTGATTGAATCAATCTTAATAGTTCGCTCGGAAACGGTATTGACGTTTTTTATAATATCCGATGCGGTCTTACTCTTCTGATAGGACGTGTCGGACAAAGTATTCAAACCGTTGTATTTCGAAAGACCCTGAACGATATAAAAATAGGTACCCGTAAGTGCCATCAGACAACCGACCATAATCAAGGTAACAATAAGCAATACCCCCCACACCTGAACACCTCGCTTTTTTCCTTTATATTTATCAACAGTCTCCTGTGGCAGAAGATTAATCGTTTTTGTACTAGCCGGAACGGAAGGGTTTTTAAATTGCAGTGAGAGAGGTATCATATACTTCTGCATCTCGGAAGCCGACAATCCTTCGACTTTATATTCAAGTTTTTGCATGGGAAGCTTAAGATTATCCGCAATATAAGGAAGATAGCTTCCATCCGAAGGCATTCCTCCCACATATATTTTTGATATACCCACGTCTTCAAAATGCCGAATTATTCTTCCTATTGTTGCCAGAAGCGCCTGTGCATTAAAACCCGTCTCTAATACGGAACTGGTTAAAATCTCACTCCCTTTTGAAAGGGTGATAATTGCCTCGTCGTAGGAAAAATATATCACCAATTTTACTTTTTCGTCCTCACCGGCAGCACGCACAAGAGATATTGAGGGCGTTTCCACAATCATCGGAAAAATTCCTGCCTGATCTGCAGCAGTAACATAGTCTTTTAATAATTGAGAGTTAACTGCAACCGCAAGTATCCGGTACCCGCCTTCCGATTCCGAAATAATTTTCCAATCAACAATCATTTCGTTTTTATCCAAAGGAAAATATTCTTCGGATTGCCACTTTACCGCCTCGTCCAGTTCGGAAATATCAATTTTTGGTAAATCTATAGCCTTGGTAAAGGTTGAAAATTCCGGTATAACTATGCCAACCGACTTTTCTTTGATTTTCAGCTTTTGCCAGACACGCTTTAATATCACAGAAAGAGACTTGATATCGGAAATCCTATGATTTTTAATAATCCCCTGTGGCAGGCTAATCTCAGCCCGAAGTTCAACTTTTTTCCCCGACGACGCAAGTTTCAATAAAAGAAGTTTGTCCGAGGTAAAGTAAAGGGAAACAAATGAATTTGTCATGGCAGGAAAACCGGTGATAAGTAATAGGTTAAAAGTAACAGGTTAATTGAAGAGCAAAAGATAACATCAACGTTCAATTTGCATCTTGTTACTTGTTACTTGTTACTTGTCGCTATATACATTATGACAAATGCTATAATTTATAGCAAACCTAAATATAATATCCGGGTTTGGGATATCATAAATTCCAAATTCGAAGAAAATACCCTTTTGATAAACCGGTATTTTGTTTTAGTATTAAATTTATTACAATGCTGCCCTTAACTAAGAAACCTCTTTGGAAAGGAGAATCTCTCATCGGTGTGTTGATTTCCCTTGCTATATTCATCATTCTCTCCCACGCACTTTTAACGCTTGTCACTACTATTTATTCACTTAACACTTATAACCGTTCGCGTATAACGGCAAGACATCTTGCGCAGGAAAAAATGGAGATTATAAGAAACATGCCATACGAAGACATCGGAACGATAGGGGGCATCCCTCCAGGAAATCTTCCCCAAACAGAAATCCTGACAATTAACGGCCTGCGATACGATATTTCAACGACAATAGTTTACATTGATGATGAATTCGACGATACAGCCCCCGAAGATCTTCTGGCAACCGATTATAAACGCGTTTCCGTAGAAATATCCTGGGAGGGAATGGACTCGTCGGGAAAAAATCCCTTAAAAATGCTCACGGACATATCGCCATCCGGCATAGAAACAACCGATTCCGGAGGAACATTGTCGGTCTACGTTTTTGACGCAAATGCTCTCCCCGTTCCACAAGCAGATGTATCGATCATATCGACGGACACAGTACCTTTGGTCAATATGAGTATTAAAACAAATATCGACGGAAGGGTTATCTTACCCGGAGCTCCGGTGTGCAGAAAAGCATGTTATCAGATATCTGTTTCCAAAGACGGGTATTCAAGCGAAAGAACATACTCTACCACTGAGGTAGATAATCCTGCAAAACCCTACCTCTCGGTACTTGAGGGAAAAATTACCGAATCGTCATTTTCGATAGATAAGGTCGGAACAATTAATATCACATCTCACAAGGGCAAAGAAAACGCTTTTGAAGTCTTTCCCAATATTCCTTTTACAATAAGCGGTGAAAAAATAATCGGTACGGATTCGGACGACAATCCGGTATATAAATACCAAGAGGATTTCACAACCGATGTAAGCGGTGTAAAAATCCTTGAAGATATGGAGTGGGATAATTATCAAATATCTATTTCTTCAATTGTAGGGGATATTTCGGCACAAAATCCACCACCTCCCGTTGCACTTGACCCCGATGAAAATCTTGATGTAGACATCGGCATAAGTTCCGATTCTGAAAACAGCGTACTTGTTACCTTTATCGATCAGACAGGATATCAGATTGCGTCCATATCGGCCCGTCTTTACGATTCCGGAGGATACGAATCGGCAACCATGAGCGGAATAACTGATCAGCCTGATTTCGGACAGGTCTTTTTCCGCGACCTGTCAAGAAAGATATACTCTCTCTCCGCAACAATTTCCGGGTATATCGACTATAACGGAAATGTCGATTCTTACGGATACAAACAGCTGAAGATAATCTTAAACCCGATATGAAAAGGTATACCGAAAACGGCATTACATTAATCGAGCTTCTTATTGCCATTGCGATCACAAGCATAATAGGTCTTGGATTGGTCTCTATGCAATATGTTCTCAGTCAAAGCCAGGTTGCCATCACAAAAAGTTATAAGAATGTGGATAATGCCAATTTTACCGCTTCACAAATAGTTAAGGAAATACGCGGGGCACGTCAAAGCGACAACGGAGCATATTTTCTGGCAACTGCCGGTGATTCGGAAATTGCTTTCTATTCGGATGTCGATCTTGACGAAGAAAGTGAATTTGTACGGTATGTCCTTCAGGGTAACAATCTGGTGCGGGAAGTGACAGAACCAACAGGTTACCCTCCTGTTTATGATCCGTCAAATAAACTATCGACCGTTTTCTGCGATAATATCCAAAATGGTACTGTACCTTTATTCTATTACTATAATGAACAATGGCCTCAGGATGAAATTAACAATCCTCTTTCCGCCGACAACCGACTCGCGGATACCAGTACCATCAAAATCTATATTAAAGTAAACGAAACGGACGATGTTAAGAGAGATTATATTGTCGAGTCCTTTGTGCAAGTCAGATCGGTAAAAGACAATCTATAAACAACCTACGACTTTACGGTCGGCGTTTTCTCAGACTTCGTCTTCGACGAGTTTGAAACAGTTCAATTCACCCCACGAGCTTACGCTCGGGGTTCTTTTGAACTATTGTAAAATTAAAATATTATTATTTTACCGTTATAATGGTTATAGCGATTAATTATGAATCTTAAAAACCGTGCATCTTCCACTCCTGCCATACTGGTTATTTCGGCTTCTTTTATAATCGTTATATATGGATTATTGTTCGTTTTGGGTGTACAGCTTGATTCAGCCAACCGACAAACAATTTCAGAAAGGAGTCTCCATATTGCAGAAGCGGGGATTAACTACTACAGATGGCATTTGGCACACTCTCCCAACGACTATAAAGACGGGACGGACAATGACGGACCTTATGTTCATGAATATGCCGATCCGCAGGGAGAGATTGAAGGATATTATAGTCTTGAAATTACTCCTCCGCAGGATGGTTCAACAATAGTTACCATTCTCTCCACCGGGTGGACAAAGAATTACTCAAAAGTGAAAAGAACAATCAAAGCAAGATACGGAATCCCTTCACTGGCTGAATATTCTTTTTTATCAAATGCAAGCGCATGGTACGGAGAAGGATCTGTTGTTAACGGACGGATACATTCGAATAACGGGATCAGAATGGACGGAACAAATACTTCTTTGGTTACCAGTGCCCAGGAAGAGTATATGTGCGGGAGCGAGACGGGTTGCCATCCACCCACGAGTAAACCCGGAGTGTGGGGGTCGGGAGGTGACCAAGCCCTTTGGGAATTCCCTATTCCTTACCTTGATTTTGATTCGATATCTTTGGATATGGCCGACATGAGGGAATCCGCACAGGACATAGGTTTGTATTTGAGAAACAGCAGGAGCCGGGGTTATCACCTGTTGTTCCTGGGTGACGGAACCGTCAGGGTCAACAAGGTCACGTCGACAACATCTATTGAGGGTTATACGATTCCCGGTCAAGGAATAGGTGCATTCGGCCTTGGAGGCTGTAGAGAAACCAATCAAATAATTGCCGGCGAGACTTATGTCGGAACATACCCATTATCGGAAAATCCGATAATTTTTATCGAAGACGATGTATGGATTGAAGGAACAGTCCGTGGCAGAGTAACGGTTGCTGCGGTAGAATTTCCCCTAACTTCGAGCGACGCAATTATTTGGATACCGAATAACATTACCTACACGCTCTATAACGGAAATGATACACTCGGCCTTGTGGCGCAAAACAATATATACTTCACTAGAGACGTACCGGAAAATTTTCAGGTTGATGCCGTAATGATTGCACAAAAGGGGGGAATTATAAGACATGGCTATTTCGACGATTGTGAGGGAATTGAAGGAGCCGTAAAAGATAAATTGACAATCAACGGCTCTGTTATTTCATATTTCAAGTCGTACTGGAATTTCGGAACGGGTCCGGAGTCGGGTTTCAGACAGGTTGAAATAAACTATGACAAAAATGCCTACTACAACCCTCCTCCCTACTTCCCTACCTACGGGGAATACCAGTTTATTTCCTGGACAGAAGAAAAGAACTAAGTGTATTTCATATCATGTGTCACCTGTCACGTATTTCGTCTTGCGTATTTGATTCCGTTGATTCATTGATTCACTGTTACGGTGTTGGGGCGGCATCGACAGTGCAGAAAGTATTTGATATGATTGCACGGTTATTGACGATATCGGCGCTCCAGGTGTCGCAATCGGCAACAACGGGTGCATAGTTTGTGTTGTCGTTGTAAGCAGAATTCGGAGTCGGCGTCGCAGTAACTCTGCCGGGTACAGGTGTTGAAGTAGGAAAGTATATAACGCCCCCAAACTCATCGTCATCATCGTTTTCGTCATTGTCGTCATCCTCTGAAGCTTCCGAAAAAAAATCCGAGAGATTAAGATCGGAATATTTTACATAGACTTCCTCAACCGTATTTGCCATATCCTCGTCAGCGGAGTCAAGGCAGATTGTTACCAATTTTCCGTTGAGAAACATGTACACTTTGTATCCGCAGTCCCCACCACTCGTCTTTTTATTTATATAATCGCGGGCTTTTTGCTCCATTAAAGAAAAAAACGAGTCGATCTTTGAAGTATCCCACGTTTCATAATAAACCCGGTCTTTTGATTTATATTCAACAAGTCCATTTTCGTTGATGGTAACAATTTCATCGCCTTTGACAATTTGGATCTGACCTTCTTTAATATTTGCTCCATCGTTCTTATTTTTGTCTTTAAAGGAAATTACCAAAAGAATAATCAGGAACAATAATCCAACCGAAAATATCGCAATATACATTGGGTTTTTATGAATTTTCTGAAAAAAGTTTTGCGGCATATTAATCAACTTATCTTATCGCGCGAACAGTCCTCTTCGACCTGACAAAATCCGGTGATCTTACCTGAGACTGTCTGGTTATTTACGCTCCCGTGATGACAAACAAAACAAAATTTTATCCCAAATGTCTTTTGAAAACTGCAAATTTATTAAAGATTATTCATTCCTCCCGCCAAACTGTATATTGGAGTAATCATAATAACAACCATTGCTCCGACACCGATACCTATTACCAGCATTAACAGAGGTTCGAGAAGGGATGTCAGTTTCTTAAGATTGAAATCAACTTCTTTTTCATAAAATTCAGCCATTTCGGCCAATACTTCTTCCAAACTTCCGCTTTTTTCTCCTGCTTTTATTGTTTGAATAACTGTCGACGGAAAAACCTGTTTCCCTGAGAGAATTATTTCGGATAACTGTTTACCCTGAGCGACGCCGGCACCGAACGATTTTGCCTGTGCTTTCAACCCCGGCTGTCTGAGAATATTTGCACAGACTTCAAGACAAACCATAATCGGAACGCCGCTTGAAAGAAGTGTTGATAGAGTTCTCGAAAATCGGGCGATATCAATTTGAATAACAACGCCCTTTATAGCCGGTAATTTCATGAATAAGTCAAAAATGGCATCACGCGTCTTTTGTATAGTAAAAAGCATAAATACAACGGCTGATAAAATAAAAACGGCTGCGATAACGGCTGTTGTATTTTCCCCGATAAACTCCCCAACATTCATAACAAACCTCGTAGCCGGCGGGAGTTCGACTCCCAACTGCAGAAAAACCGACGATAACTTCGGAAGAACAAAAACCAGCATTACAACCAGCACCGCCACCATTGCCATGACAATTACGATCGGGTACATCATTGCACCCTTAACTTTCTGAATCAGCTCGTAGGTCATTGTCAGCTGTTTTGAAAGATAATCAAAGGATTTGTCCATAGTCCCTGACTCTTCACCGGCTTTTACCATAGTCAAAAATACCGGATCGAAATCTTTTTTGTACTTAGCCAGAACAGAGGAAATCGTTTTCCCTTTTCTTACTTCAAAAGAAATATCCATCAAAACTCTTTTAAGCTTCTTGTTCTTTGTCTCTTCCCTAATAATGTCTATTGCTTCCGGTAGAGGAAGTCCGGCCCGCAGCATGGTCGCTAAAAAACGACAAAATGCCGACTTTTCGGATATCGAAATTGAACCGCTCATCAGTCCGGTGGCATTCTGTTCAATTTTTTTAATCGTTAAAATTTTGTACCCTTCTGAAGACAATACTCCAGCAGCATCCTTAACGCTCGGCGCCTGAACAATATCTTCTAAAAGATCTCCTTTTTGTGTTTTAACTTTATATGAATACAGTGCCATATTACTCTTCGTTTGCTACGCGGTATACCTCCTCAATCGTTGTTAAACCGGAAGACACCTTATCCATTCCGTCACGGAGCATTGTAATCATTCCCTCCGAAATTGCAGCTTTGAGAAGCTGTTCACTCGTAGGCTTCTGGGTTATAATCTCCCGAAGTTTTTCGGTAACCGGCATAACCTCATAGATGCCTATTCTTCCTGCATACCCTTTATGGTTGCAATCGTCGCACCCTTTGCCTTTGTAAAATTTCAGTTTTTCAAATTCGGACTCTCCTAATTCTTTAAATAATCTTTTTGTTACTTCATCGTTAGGTGTGTATTTGGAAATGCACGACGGGCAAATTTTTCTGACCAGTCTTTGGGCAATAACCACGTTCAGGGTAGATGCCAGTAAAAACGCCTCGGCTCCCATATCCAATAGGCGAGGTACGGCGCCGGATGCTGTGTTTGTATGAAGTGTCGATAAAACCAAATGTCCTGTGAGGGCAGAATGTATGGCAATTTCTGCCGTTTCCTGGTCACGGATTTCCCCTACCATAATAATATCCGGATCGTGTCTCATTAAAGCCCTAAGACCGGCGGCAAAAGTAAGGCCCGTCTTCGGATTGACCTGTATTTGCGTGACTCTGTTCATTCCATACTCTATCGGATCCTCAATTGTGCATATTTTGACCTCAGCAGTGTTCAGCATATTCAGAACCGAGTAAAGTGTGGTTGTTTTACCCGATCCTGTAGGCCCCGTTACTAAAATCATCCCGTGAGGCTTAAGTGAGTTCTCGCGCAAAATAGCCAATCCCTGACCGGTAATTCCCAGCTCCTCCAGACTTAAAGGCCTATTGGTTTCTCTTAATATTCTCATAACAACATTTTCGCCATAAAAACCAGGGATTATGGAAATTCGAAGAGCTATTACCTCATCATCTATATTGAATTTGTGTCGTCCGTCCTGAGGAATACGGTGTTCATCAATTTTAAGATTCGATAGGATTTTAATCCTGGCAACAAGCGCTTCTTCAATCCCTTTTTTGAATTTGAACATATCCCTAAGCATGCCGTCAATCCTAAATCTTATTACGACTTCTTCCGATTGGGATTCAATATGAATATCTGAGGATCTCAAAGCAACGGCATATTCAAAAATGGTACTTAATATTTTTACGACGGGCACGTCTTCGGCAGCCTTCTCCAAATTTTCACCAGGAGCAACTTTTTTTACATTTTCCGAAATTATCTTTTCAAAATCGCTTTTTAAGTTTTTTTTGTACTGGCCAAGGGCTTTTGAGATATCCTCTCCCCGGGCGAAATAAGGCTCAATCTCATATCCTGTCTGTCTTTTGGCAAATTCTATGGCTTCAAAATCTTCAGGATTTTCCATCGCGACTTTTATCTTTTTGTCCTTAAAGTCAAACGGTATCATCCGGTAGGTACGGGCAAGTTTTTCCGGAACGAGATTGAGAACGTCGGTCGGAATGAAAAGTCTCCGAACATCCGCATATGGAATATTGAGATTTTCCGAAATCAGTTTTCCCAAGGCATCTTCCGTAATCAACCCTCTGAAGATCAAAACATCGGAGACATCCCTTCCCTGTTCTTCCGAACTTTTCAGCGCTTCATCAAAATCCGGTTCGCCAATATAACCAGAGCCGACAAGAATTTTTTTTAATTTCTCGGGTGAGATGAGCATGGGCAAGCTAAGCTTGGCCTAACCCCACTTAGCGGGGTGGGCAGCTTATACAATATTCATTATACATATCTGCACTCATAAAAAAAACCCGCTTAGCGGGGTTTTCTTTGCTTTGGAGAATGATAAGAACCCCTGCTTGGCAGGGAACCTTGCTATTCATTATTCTACTCAAAGAAAAAAGCTACACTTGCGTGTAACTTTTTTCTTTGCTTTGGAGAATAGTAAGCCGGATTCTGTTTCCCAAGTCAGACTTGGTAGACGACAATCTGTCTAACCCCATATAGATAGTTATTCACATTCTAACGGGGTGCCCCGTTAGATACGCAAAGCGTTATCTAACCAAGGTGCCCTCATTCTTCCTAACGATTCGGAAAAGCAAACCTAATGACGTTAGATTCGGAGGTTGCAGCGGGTGGGATTGCCGCGTTTCACCCCATCTGATTCTTTAAAAATCAAACGGACTCGTCTCTGTGGCTCTCTGAAAATGTCAATTCATCTTCAGCTCCCCCGCTTAGCGGGGGATACCAGATGTTCCCCGTACCTTGCGATACGGGATTACCATTCGGGGATTGCCCCCCGACCCCTTGCTTTTAGCTGTCCGGACTTTCCTCCCCGCACTAAGAAGGCACCCGATTCTAAAAAATACGATAACTATCGTGATCCTAACAGAAACGAACATCTGCAATCCGATTTACAAATACTGTTACGATTCGAATCGGTAAGTATTTTGTGCCTTCTTAGTGCGGAGTAGCCGTCCTTCCTCCAAAGCACGTATATTATACACTATTAAACAAGTAATTTATACTATAAGATAGTATCAGGCAGTCTCTTTATTCCTGTTTATGAGAAGGTGATTGAGAATAACATTTAACGCAAGAACGACCGGAATCGAGATTATCGCCCCCGCTACACCCTGCAAACGAAATCCTACACTCAAAGCCAAAAGGGTAACGACCGGATTTACTCCGGCTGATCTCTGCATAATTTTTGGAACCAAAACATAATTTTCCACCTGCTGAATCAGAAATGCCAGCGAGGCAGCAGCTGTTCCGGTAAAAGGAGACATGCCAAATCCGATAATAACAGCCGGAACCGCAGCCAGAAAGGGCCCTACCATGGGGACAATCTCAAAAAGGCCTGCCAACATAGCCAAGGGTAATGCATATGGAACTTTCAGAAGCAAAAGTCCAATATAAGTCATCAAACCGACAACTGCCATCAACAAGAGCTCTGCCTTCGCCCAGGCTCCCACCCTGGTTTCAATTTTATCTATCACTGTCAAAACTGTTTGTGCATTGGTCTCATTAAAAAATTTATCGAGAACAGTGTTTAATTTTTGGCGGGACACTAATATATAAAACGATAAAATCAAAACAGTGATAACGTCAATAATATTTGAAAATATGGACACGGCTGTTCTTGCAATAGTTACCGGCAACTGTCCCACCTGAAGTAAAAATTGTCCCAGGATCTGTTCTCTGAAAGCTAAAGGTAAACCGATGTTGGAAATATAATCAGGTACATTTTTTACAAAGCTTGATGTTTCAATCACCAATGACGGTGCAAGAATATATACCAAAAATATGACTGCGCCTAGGAAAATCGTATAGGCAATAACTGCCCCAACAGGTCTGGGGATTCTCCGTTTCTCCAATTTCTCCACAAAAGGGTTAAAAGAAGAAACGATAACAAAGGAAACGAGAAGCTGGAAGAGTATGTCCCTTATGTAGTAAACAAACCACAAACCCAACAGGAAAAAGACTGTAAAAAATATTGTTTTGTGTGTTATTTCGACTTTTTTAGTCATAAACCCTCTTTCATATCACATTTTCTCCCACATTCATGGTACCAATTTTCGGCTAACATTTCCACCATTTGTGTCAAATCGGAATTTGAGGTATCTATCCACTTAATTCTTCTGTCCTTTTTGAACCATGTCATTTGGCGTTTGGCATACCTTTTTTCTGCCGTTATCCATTCTCTTACAAATTCCTCTTTGGAAATTTTGGAGAGGTAATAGTCTTTATACTGTCTGTATCCCGTTGAAAGCATGCAGGAATATCTCCAATCAATTCCTCTTTCGAGAAGTGAATATACCTCATCCTCAAATCCCATTTCCAGTCTCTCAAATACTCTTTTTTTAATTCTTTTATCAACATTATCGGCGTTACCGGACGTCAGGCCCAACATTAATAATGAGTCGAAATTTATCCCCTTATCATAATTAAGCATGATTCTATTTTCACTCCAAATATCCCTTCTTATTCCCGGAGTTCGGTTTTTAGGGGAAGATGCTTTTTTAGCAATTTCTATGGCCCTCAAAAGCCTCCGTGGGTTATACCTATCCGAACTATTCATTTGTTCGGCTTTAGTTCTGTCAAGGCTGAAAAGAGTGTCATACAAACTCTTTGCACTTTGACCTTTGAATTTTTCCCTTAGTTTTATGTCAGGCGCGACACCGGCCGTTTCGAGCCCATCGATCAAAGACCGAATATAGAGTCCTGATCCGCCGACAATAATAGGAAGCTTAGACCTTGCCCAGATATCCAAAATCACTTTTTTGGAAACTTTCATATAACTCGAGACATTAAAATCATCCGTTGGTTCCGCCAGATCATAACACCATATGGGCACCATATTGTCGGTCATGTATAAATATCCTAACCTGCTTTTTTGTATTGCGTATGTTTTACCGTATTCAATTTTTCCTGTTCCTATATCCAGTCCTTTATAGACCTGACGTGAATCGGCAGAAACAATCTCCCCGTTCAGTTTTTTGGCAAGAGTTATTCCAAGAGAAGTTTTACCAGTTGCCGTCTGGCCGCAAAGAACGATTAGTTTTTTTCTCATTGGAGGTAGTATAACCTGCCGTAAGCGGTGTTCAAAGAAGTTTTCAATTAATTCACGTCCTCTTTTCTACTGCAAGCGATTTAGATCAAGATACTTTTGTGCAAAACACATTATTCATTGAGTACGGATAAACTGCAGGAAGTGAGCCTATGGGGTGTTTATCACAGGCTATTTTCCGACATATTTACGAAGTTGTTCACCGGGAGTGAACTTTGGAAGACGGTGCCGTTTTATTGTCACGAGTTTGTCGGTTTTGGGAATCTTAACAGTCTTTCCTTCAACCCATCCTGCGCGGAAAGCACCAAACCCTGAAAGCACAACCCTCTTTTCACCTTTTGAAAGTGCTCTTCCGATCTCATCCAAAAAGACGTCAATTGCCTCGCGTGCAGCTTTCGTAGTCAAATGGGCTTTTCTGGCAACTATTTGAGCGATTTCCCTTTTTGTCATGATTGAGCAAATAATAAGATAAACGTAAAAAAAAGTCAAGAAAACGGCAAAATCTTATCTTGCGCTTGTAGTTTCGGTCGCGCGGAGTTCTCTTATTGCAGTTACCTTTATCTGTCCAACATATTCCGCTTCCTTCTCAAGTTTTCTGGCAATATCGTGAGCCAATATCGTCAGCCTGTCATCATCCACTTCGTCAGGCTTAACAATAACTCTTACGTCGCGTCCGGCCTGAAAAGCATACGACGCCTCTACACCGTTAAAACTTTTTGCAATTTCCTCAATTTTAGTCATGCGGACGACATAGTCCTCATGGGGTTCGTATCGCGCACCCGGGCGGGATCCTGAAATTGCGTCGGCAATCCAAACAATTGCCGATTCTATTGAAGAAAAGGGTTTTTCCTCGTGATGTTCGGCAACAGCTGCAATGACTTCTTTCGGGAAACCATATTTTTTCAGTGTCGCAACGCCCGCCTGAACATGAGTTCCTTCTTCGCTTGTAACAACCTTTCCGATGTCATGAAGAAGACATCCGAGCCGGACAATATCCACGTTTGCACCTATATCGTTGGCAATCGAAATACCTATCTTTGTCTCTTCAATTGTATGGATACCAAGGTTTTGACCATAAGAAGTTCTGAACCTGTATCTCCCGATAAGTCTCAGGACATCGGCTGATATGTTGTAGACACCGCAGCTTTCGGTAATTTTTTTACCTTCTTCAAGAAGAACATCTTCCATCTGTGTCCGAGTCTGTCTTACCACTTCTTCAATCCTTGAAGGCTGGATTCTCGCATCTTTTATTAAAATTTCCAACGATCTCTTTGCCACTTCACGCCTGACTGCATCGAATGACGAAAGACGTATCTCGGGGGTTTCGTCAATTTCCACCTCAACTCCCGCTTCCTTTTCAAATGTTCTTATGTTTTTTCCGCCGGCACCAATGATACGCCCTTTGACGTCTTCATTGGGAACGGTGACGGAAGAAACAGTGTACTCTGCTGTATACGACGTGGCACCGTGTTTCATGGCATCAATTAAAATTTCTTTTGCCTTTTCCCCAGCTTCCAATTTTATCCTGTCTTCGGCAGCCCTAATCTTTTTGGCAATTTCTTCGGTAAGATCCTTCTGAACCTGATCCAAAAGCATTCTTCTTGCTTCATCTACCGACAACTTTGCTGCTTTTGACAACTTATCAAGTAATTCCCCCTCCTTTTTCCGCAACGTCTCCTCACGCTTGGTCATGGAATCTGAAGAACTTTTTTTAACAGCATTTACGTCCATATTGTTTACAAATAGCCTGTCCCGGCAACGCTTTATCCTCTCGACGAGACCATGAAGCAAATTACCCTAATAATTGAAGGGTTATGGAAGAAAACTGTGTTTTGGTTTTTTCCACCATATTCGTATGCCTCAAGGTGTATTTTATCTTTTTACCGTTTCATTAGCAAGGGGGGTTTAGTAACAAATTTAGTTTTTTAATTTTGATTTTTAACTTGTTACCATCCCATACTCAAATTATTTTCTTGCATTTTTGCGTTCTACACACTACATTTTACTTGCTACCCATTCTAGTACCTAGTTGCTAGTCCCTAGTGCCTTTTTAATCGTTTCCCATCCAAAACCCTTTCCAGCTAAAAAACGGGTGATTTTTTGTGTTCTTTCCAACTTTTCCAAACCTCTCCACTTGTAAGCCCTCTTTTCCACAAGCTCTTTGGCAATATTAACTTCGTTAACATCTGTTTCGTTTAATACTTTGTCGATTATTTCTTTATTTATTCCCTTTATACGTAATTCGTTATACATTACACTTTTCGGCTTCGGCCGAAAATTCTTCCTTTGCTCTATCCACCAAACAGCAAACTTTTCATCGTCCAAAAGTTCCAGCTTATAAAGTTTCTCTCTTAGCTTTTCTTTATATTCATCCTTAACTTTTTTTCTTCTAAACCAATTGTTGATTTCTTTTTCGCTTCTTGGCCGAAGTGTGGCAAATATTAACAATCGGTCAGCTACTTTCTGAAAATCACCTTTTTGAGTAATTTCCGCTATTTTTTCATCCGTCAATTCCTGTCCGACCTTTAATCCCAACTTAAAAAAATTTTCCAAATCCAATCCGAAACCGAACTTTCCGTCAAGGTGTATATTCACACGGTTGTTATGTTTCTGTGGTTTTATTGAAGTAATCCGCGCCATTTTTTTAATAAAAATTCGACTGTAGGAATGACATATCCCAATCTTTTTTCGTCCTCTTTTTTATCGAGCTCCCGCAACCTTTTCATTTTTCTAAATTCGGCATTAAAGAAAAATGGATCCTCCCATGCTAACCAATCAACTTTTTCAACAGCAATGTCGTTCTTTAACCAATACATCAGCTCCCCGTAAACACCAACTTCCTTTATAGTCAATTTATTAACAACATTTTTAAGCAGATCTCTATTTACAACAAGATAACACCAACCATAATCCAAGTCTTTATTGAACAGAATTTTTGACAATTCCGAAGCCATTTTCTCTATCGCATAATAATTTACCGGATGGGTCTTCCACGCTTTATCTGATCTTGAAAACAAAAGTGCAGTTTTTACTTTTTCCGAACTGTGTAAAGATTTTATAAATATTCTTTCGTGGTTTAAAACTGCATAAGAAAGCCTGTCAATATCGCATAGGTGAACAGTATCCGCATTACTATGTTTGGCAGCATCCTCCCAACATAATTTTTTATGTTCTCCGATCAAGCTGTTTTTTGGGGAATAACACACCTTAAAAAACCTGTCCGTTTTTAGTTTTTCAATATCATTCGGTAATATATTTATCGTTACCGGTGTAACAACCACAAAAGCTTCGGAAAAATGTTCTTTCAAAAAAACGGTAATTTTCCTAAGAAGCTCAAATACTCTTCCCGAGTCGTCGTGAATCGTGAATGCAATTGAGGGATTCATTGTTAATTAAATTATTCCGTTTCGTCCTCACTTTCCCCAATTTCTTTTGGCACTTTTTTGCCCGAAGCGACGACTTGCCGGATCTTATTTTCAATTTCATCTGCCAGTTTCATGTCTTCTTTCATAAGAATCTTTGCCCCTTCCCTTCCTTGTGCAAGCACTTTTCCCTCGTAATTATAAAAAGACCCTTTCTTTTCCAATATTCCAAGCTCAACAGCAACATCCAATATTCCACCCGTCTTGGAAATCCCCTCGTCGTTCATGATATCGAATTCGGCAACGCGAAGAGGAGGCGCAACTTTGTTTTTAACAACCCTCACTCTGTGTCGCGAACCGATAACCATTTCCCCGTCCTTTATCACTTCGATTCTTCGAATATCTATCCTGACGGAAGAATAAAACTTTAACGCCAGTCCTCCCGGCGTTGTTTCGGGGTTGCCGAACATTACTCCAATCTTTTGCCTGAGCTGGTTTGTAAAAATAAGAATTGTCCTACTTTTTGATATAGCACCCGTTAATTTTCTAAGTGCCTGGCTCATCAAACGCGCTTGAAGACCCATTACCGCATCTCCCATTTCTCCTTCAAGTTCAGCCCTTGGTACAAGAGCAGCGACGGAGTCAACTACTATCACGTCAAGAGCGCCGGACCTGACAAGAGTCTCAGTAATTTCTAATGCCTGTTCGCCTGTATCCGGCTGAGAAAGAAGAAGATCGTCAAGACTGACGCCAATCGCTTCGGCACGTACAGGATCAAGAGCATGTTCCGCATCGATAAATGCGCACTGTCCACCCCTTCTTTGCGCCTCAGCAATTACGTGTAAGGCCAGAGTTGTTTTGCCCGAAGCTTCCGGACCATAAATTTCAATAATTCTTCCTCTGGGAAACCCTCCTACGCCAAGCGCCAAATCGATGGCAATGGAACCCGTGGGGATGACATCAACTTTAAATTTCTCATCGGTTGCCTGACCGAGTCTCATAATTGAACCTTTTCCGTACTGTTTCTCAATCTGCTCCATTGCAATTCTGATTGCAGCCAACTTAGCCGTAGAGTTTTCCTGCATTTGAGGGGCTTCTATGGGTTTTGTTTTCTTTGTCATGTCCATTCATGTTTAACACAGATAGGTTTAAAATACAACCAAGAAATAAAGCACAATTTTCAACAACTTAACAGTCTTAAAGCACATCTGATTTAAAAAGAGTATTTAAAACATGGCAGGAGTTTCAATTGGAGTTTGCATGGGTGAACCATCCGGGTCATAAATACAGCTGTCTCCATCCCAACAATAAAAGTCACCACAGTCGCAGCTGTAATATGTCGCATCAAGACATGTCGTGTCGTCACATCGATCGGCACAACTGTCCGGAAATTCAATCCAGCTCCCTCCCGATGCTTCACAATTCTGCTGTTCGGATGATGGAACTATACTCGGAGCAATTGAGTCGGTAGGAGTAGGCAAAGTAACATCTCCCGGAGCGGGTATTGTACCCATCTCACTGCTGAAAGGTTTTCCCAATCTTCCTATATTTAAACCCAATAAAAGATTTATTACCTGGGTAATGAAAAATATTAAAAGCAGAACAATAAGACCGACTATAGCATGCGTTATCTTGGTTTTACCTTCCGCTAATTTACTTTTATCACTGCCCGAAGTGATCCACTGAAAAGATCCGATAATAAAAATAAAAACGAAAATAATCGTCGCTATTAAAAAACCAACGCTAACAAAATTGGAGGCGGTAAATTCCAGACGGTCCCAGCTATTATCGAATTCTCCCCCCACAAACGGGTTCCTGACTTGCGAAAGAAGAGACGTCAAGAAAAACATAGACTGCAATAATAATACCACAGGCTCCGGTTAATAATCCACAATCGCAAACATTATTCCAAACGATGGTTGAATCAGTCTATAACTTTTGTCGGGGTGCCCAGAATTGAACTGGGACCTTACGCACCCCATGCGTAAATACTACCTTTATACTACACCCCGGATACAATATTACTCAAAAAGTAGTTTATCACAAAATTCACAATTTTCTTTCGTTGGTGTTGTTTATTGTCTGATAGTAAAGAGATATAAATTTAATGTTCTTAATCATTCACTTTCCTTATAACATAGAATACGTATTTTTTCGGTGAACTGTATCACCGAACAGTATAAAACATGTTAGTATTAAATAATGAGAAGATATAGATTTCTTGATAAAGATTCTGTGTTTAGTACTTTGAACAAATTGAGGGCTTCATTTCTGGCAGCAAAAGACGGAGACGAAGTCGAGCAAATAATTAACGCCATCCTTACACATGATGAAAAAATGAAAATTGGAAGAAGAATACAGGTCGCAGAAATGCTTCTTCAGGGAGTACTTTACAGAGATATTGTAAAGGATCTTAAAGTTGGGATGAGTACAGTGCTGCTTATGATGAGAAAGTTGGAGGAAAATAAAAAGGGAATTGATTTAGTTGTGGCCAGAGAGGAAAAAGTAGAAAGAGAGTACAGAAAAAAAGCATATATAACGAGCGGACCAAAGACAATTGTTAAAAGAAAATTTTATACCGGATACTTACGAAAGGATGTAAAAAGGTAGCTAAATATTTTTTCGATGATACAGTTCACCGAACAATTACAATAAAATATTTGGAATTCGATAAAGCAGAAAATAATATCGTATTTCCAATTACGCCACGCGCTCTCAATGCGCAATAAGCAAAGCTTGGTATTTCGCTTAAGCAACTCTTTCTTTAAGCGCACTGTAAAACTTTTGAAGATAATCTTCAGCTTTTTCCCAATGTTCGTCACCCAATCCTTTTTCCGCTAAATTTTTTTCAACATTCGCCAAAACACGAAGATGAGCTGCCTTTGCCACCTGAAAAAGCGAAATTCTATACACCTCCGCATAAAGATTTTTTGCAATATCTTCCGCTTCACCGGAGTTTTTTATATCCTGAGCGCTTTCCACTTCCTTCCAAAAATTAACCTGCAGGGAAGCAGCCAACGAGGGTTCAAAGGCCAGTTTAATCTCGTCCTTTACAAGTACATAAAACCTTTTCAACGATGCCTTTGCCTTTTCCCATTTTTTCGTATTTCCTTCAATTACCGCCTGCGACAATAGTATTCCCGCCTGTTTCGCCAAAGATGCAGATAACCCGAACTGCTCTTTGACATGAGCAATTGCATAATCCCGAAACTTAGTGTCGTGAGGAATATTTGCGAGCCTCCACCAGTTCAGTTCAAGCCTTGCAGTGACTTCGGGTTCAAAGGAAAAGTGCTCTTCCGCGTCGTTTCCGCCAAAACGTCGTCTTCTTCTTGAATAATCCAAGACCGCATCTTTAAATTTATCAATGGTAAAATCGGGAAAATGGTCATTTTCCCAATAATATTCCGCATAGGCAGAGTTCCACATTAAAAATCCGCTCGTTCTCTGTTCGCCCGATGTTCTTATCATCAAATCAACGTAAGGGTACGGCTGACTATTAAGGTCACAGTATTTGTCAAACATCTCTTTCGTAACTCCCTCTTCTTTTATTCCATCGTGAATCATTTTTTTGACAGCTCTTAAAATATCGTCCTGCCCTCCATAATCGATGGCGATATTTACAATATATTTTTTATTTTCTGCAGTTTTCTTTTCAGCCAGGATAATTTTCTTGAGCAAATACGCGGGAATCCTGTCTTTTCTGCCGATGTGAACAATTTTTACGTCATCTTCCAGGGCTTCCTTCAGATAGTCATCTATCAGCTTTTTATAAAGATGTATCAGATAGTTGATCTCTTTTTCGGTCCTGTCCCAATTTTCGGTTGAAAATCCCCACAAGGTTACAGTGTGAATACCCATTTTTCTTGCAGCGCGCCCCAATTCAACAGCTCTGTCAAATCCAGCTTTATGCCCCAAAAGGGTCGGTATTCCGCGTGAACGCGCCCACCGCCGATTTCCGTCGGGAATTATTGCCACATGATCTGGGACTTTTGTTCCTTTTGGAAGTTTAATCTCTGCTTCTGAAGGCATGGGGAAATTATAACATAACACCCTCAATAAAACCTTTTAATTTTTCGTTCTTTTCCGCTAACGCGACTATATCCTTTAACCTTCTTTCAAATTCTATTTTTGTAGAAGAAAAGTGGATTTGCTCTCTTACTGCCAGTATTCTTTCTTTCCATTTTCCGACATAATATTGGAATCTTTTCTCGTCCATCTTCCCTTGTTCATAAGCCTTAATTAAAATTTGCACCCTCTCGGCGGACACATACTCAAGTTTATCAGCATCAAAAAGAATGCGTGCTTCAGTTGACGTTTGTTGATTTCCGTATGAGTGGCTTTCGACAATTTGAATTATTTTTTCCTGATTATTTTGCGACAATCCTAGATCTCGCATCTTGTGTTTTAACAATGCAGTTTCATCTTTTGCGTCTCTTTGGACATCGTGCCACCATGCCGATATTTCAAGTGACTTCGTATCAATGTCATGCAAATCTTCTTCTGCAATAATTTTTTGACAATTGCTCCATACAGTGCGGTGATGTCTCTCGTCGTGTACAATATCAAAGGGATTATTTTTAAGTTCGACTTGTGCAAGTTTGACAAGTTTCTTTGAAGTCATGCTGTCAACCATATATCTGTACTGTTTTCAAAAACGCCCAAAAAGAATCACCTCTTGGGTGATTGCTTCGCCCTCCTTGCCCCCAAACCATCTTAGCACTTCACTTTTGGGTTCTATTCGAACACGCTACGTGCTGCGATGGAAAGGGACGTCGGCGCGTAAATTTTAACGTTTCGGACTTTGTTTTGCGCGCCTTGCCCCTCTGCATTTTACCTCTCGCCTTACCGTACTATCCGTACACGGCTCGAGGGGCAATGCCAAGGGACTGCGAAGAGAAAATCATCGCTTAGGACTCTGCTTTGCTCTTCTTGCCTTACCGCCCGTGCCGACCTTGCGTCGTTCGCGAATACGCGCATCGCGGGTCAGAAGGCCGGCTTTTTTCAAAGCCGGTCTGAACTTGTCTTTCTCCGCCTTTGCAAGTGCCTTGGCAATAGCATGAATCACAGCATCAAGCTGTCCTTTTTTTCCACCGCCAACAACCCTGACCGATACATAATATTTATCGGATACGTCAACTTGCTTAAACGCCTTTCCCCAAATATTTTTAAATACGACTTCGGAGAAATATTTGTCCATCGGTAGAGTGTTTACCGTATTTTCCCCTTTACCTTTATACAAACGCACGCGGGCAACAGCAGATTTTCTCCGCCCAACCGCGTAAATGTAATCAATTTTTTTTGACATAATTTATTTGGATAAAAGAGCAAGAAGGTAAACCTCCTTCGTCCCGCTTAGCGGAACTTCGGAAGGACAAGAAAGGCAAAAATTGCCGTTTCTTTTACTCTTTTACTCTTTTACTTTATCCCCATACGGATGTTTTTCACCTGTAAATATTTTTAGCCTTGCCATTCTTTTGGCTTTCAAGCGATTGTCGGGAAGCATTCCGTAAACAGCAGTCTCAATAATCCTGGCAGGGTTTTCCTTTTTTAGTTTCGCATATTTTACTTCCTTAAATCCACCCGGGTAACCCGAATGGCTCCTGTACAATTTCTGGGTTTCTTTTTTCCCCGTGACAACAATTTCTCCCGCGTTTATAACAACTGCATAATCTCCGTTCTCCATATGGGCTGAATAGTTAACCTTGTTCTTTCCCATCAGGCACATAGCTACCTCCGTTGCCAACCTTCCCAAAATCTTTCCTTTGGCATTAAACAATTTCCAACTTCTTTTGATGTCCTTTTTTTTTGGCTGATATGTATTCATGATGTTATTTTTTCTTAGCCTTCTTATTTAACGACAGTCTTCCGATTGCAGAAGTAATCGGTGACTTCTTTTCCGAAATTGCCTTTTCTTGTACTTTACGCAAACTTTTTACTCCGTCATTTTTTCCATTAAGACCTGTCTTAATTTCCTTTTCAACAATTTTCTCAATTAATTCCACTTTCGACATCCGGGCGTTGTCGCCTCTTCGGTTAGGCAAATTCGTAATTTTCAAAAAATGATTTTGTTTCGCTGTACCCTTTTTAGCAATATCAAAAATCATCCGGGAAGACGTTCTGTCGTTTCCACAATATTTGACAACGGCACGCTTTTGCGTAAGCGTACCGTTTTTTGCCTGTGATAACAGTTTTTCAATAACCGGAACAATAACCTTTGCTTTCGCATAGGTTGTTACCATCTCTTTATTGATAACGAACGAGCGTATAAGCGCACGGTACATCGCACGCCTGCTCGTGGTATCACGAGAAAACTTTTTCCCGAAAACCTTCTTATTCATACAAAACAGCAACCGTTCCGAAAAGGAAAGTAAAGAAACCAAAAGCTCAAATTTTAAGCACTAAGAGATAAACCTTTTTCTCCAAGAGCAGCCTCAATTATTTTTACAGATTTTTCTCCAAGATTTCTCACTTTTACCAGTTTCGATCTTTCTGCCTTAACCAAATCCTCCACTGTATCATATCCGGCTTTAATAAGAGCATTGGCAACCCTCGTTGGAAGATTAATTTCTTCAACCGATAGTTTACCGACTAACCCCAAATCATCCTTCTTTTCTTCTGCCGGCTTCTCTATCTTTTTGGGAGAAACAATCTGCATGAAATAAGAAACAAGAATATTTGACGCTTTCAATAGGGCTTGAGCCGGATCCACCGTCCCGTCGGTCCAGATCTCCAATACCAACTTATCGTAATTTGTGAGCCTTCCTACGCGCGTTTCCTCAACTTTATAATTTACTCTGACAACGGGAGTAAAAATTGCATCCATTGGAATAACGCCCACTTCTCCGGTTTTTCTCTCTTCCGATGAAGAATAACCAACACCCGACTCGATATCCATTTTGGCGTTAAGGGATGTGTCTTTGTTAAGGTACCCCAAAACAAGTTCTGGATTGGCAATTTTTGCCGGAGGATCTACTTTTATATCCTTCGCCTTAATTTCACCCGCGCCCTTTGTTTCAAGAGTAGCTTTGATTGGTTTTTCCTCGGAATAGTAAATTCTGACCTTTTTGAGATTTAACAAAAATTCTATAACATCTTCCTTCATACCCTTTAGGGATGAAAACTGATGTTTAACACCGTTAATTTTTACTCTTGTAATAGCAGCACCCGGTAAACTCGTAAGAAGAACCCGTCTTAACGAGTTTCCTAACGTATTACCATATCCCGCCTCAAGCGGACTTAAAACAAACTTTCCGTAGTCTTTGTCCTTTTTCTCTTCTGTAATTTGAAATATTGGTTCGTTCACTTTCTCACCACCTTTCAAGCACCATTTGCAAATGCAAAAGGGCAGTATATCATCTGGAATAAAATTCAACAATATCCTGCTCGGAAATTGATTCTTGTATGTCTTCTCTCTTCGGGTTTGAAACAACCTTCCCGACGTTTGCTTTTCTTTCAATCCAGCCCGGTGTTGTGTAGTCCCTGTTTGACAATTGTTTGTTAATTGCCGGAATATTGACTGCTTTTGGTGAGAGACTGATAACATCTCCAACCTTTACCTGATAGGAAGGAATGTTCACTTTCTGTCCGTTAACAAGGATATGTCTATGTGAAACAAACTGCCTTGCCGAAATTCTATTAGGTGCAAATCCCAATCGGTAGACCGTATTGTCAAGCCGTTTTTCAAGAAGGGATATAAGCTGTTCACCCGTATTGCCTTTGTATTTCAGCGCTTTTTCTGCATATCTAGAAAATTGTCTCTCAAGTATGCCGTACATTCTCTTAACTTTCTGCTTCTCAATCAACTGTTTGGCATATTCGGAGGAAGTTCGCCTTCTTTTTACTCCATGCATCCCAGGAGGAACATTAAGGCGCGTTAACTTTGACCCTTTTCCAAAAAGATCAACACCCACACTCCTTGACAGTCTGTCTTTTGGTCCTGTATATCGTGCCATACTTATTAAGGTAAAAGGCAAGAAGGTAAAAAGGTAAAAATTGTCGTTTCTTTTACTCTTTTACTCTTTCACTCTTTTACTCTATTTGTATCATGCCCTTCTTTTCTTCTTCGGCCTGGGGCCGTTGTGAGGAATAGGCGTGACATCCGCAATCATAGAAATTTTTAAATTGGCGCTGCGAACTGCTCTTAAAGCTGCATCCCTTCCCGCACCAGGGCCTTTGACATATATTTCAACTTCTTTAAGCCCCATTTCCTTGGCTTTACCAAGCGCCTTCTCCACCGCAGATGTTGCAGCAAAAGGAGTAGATTTTCTCGTCCCCTTAAAACCTGTATTTCCCGATGAACTCCATGAGATCACCTCGCCTTTTTCGTCTGTAACCGTAACAAGAGTGTTGTTAAATGACGCAGCAATATAAAGTCTGCCTCTAGTAACCTGCCTTATATTTTTTTTGCTTTTTACTGCTGCCATATTATTTTGTTTCTTTCTGTGTTGACTTTGCCAGCATTTCCTTCTTAAATGCACCTATTGTCTTCCTTTTTCCTCTTTTTGTCCTCGCGTTATGTCTTGTCCGTTGACCTCTGGCGGGAAGGTTTTTATTATGGCGGTAACCCCTGAAAGAACCTGTCTGTGAAAGACGGGCCACATTTGTTCTTACCTGCCTTATCAAATCTCCTTCTATGGGAAATTTTTCAACTGCTTCCGTAATTCTTGAAATATCTTCAGGACTTAAATCACGCACCCTCTTGTCGAAAGAAATATTTGCAGCCGTCATTACTCTTTTTGACAGCTGCATACCTATTCCCTTAATCTTCGTAAGGGAATAGACGACCCTGTCTTTGTCGTTTAATTCGTGTCCTGCAATTCTGGCCATAACTTTCAGGGTAAAAGAGCAAGAAGATAAAAAGGTAAAATACTTTTTGCGGTTTCTTTTACTCTTTTACTCTTTCACTCTTTTACTTTGGATTCATCCCTGTCTCTGTTTATGTCTGGGATTGTTACAAATAATATACAGTACGCCTTTTCTTTTGACGTACTTACATTCCTTGCATCTTGGTTTTATTGACGATTGAACTTTCATCTTTCAGGGTAAAAGAGCAAGAAGGTAAAAAGTAAAATGCCATTGCGGTTTCTTTTACTCTTTTACCCTTTCACTCTTTTACCTTAATATTTATATACTATCCTTCCTCTATCAATATCGTATTTTGTCATTTCAATTTTCACTCTGTCTCCCGGAAAAATCCTTATATAATTTTTCCTCATTTTGCCGGTGAGAGTAGTTAAAATTACCCTCCCGTCATCCAACTCTACCCGAAACATGGTATTGGGCAAAGCTTGAGTAACCTTACCGTTTGCAACATTAACCGGTTCATTCTTTTTCATAATGCGTTCACAAATGAAAAACCGGGCGTATACGTCCGGCTATCGGGTCACTGCCAAATTACCATTTTGGGTAACTACAACCGTTTCTTCGTAAAGCGCTGATATTTTATCATCAGCAGTCACGATTGTCCACCCGTCTTTTTCGTGTTTTATTTCTCCACTACCTAATGAATAGATAATTTCTATTGCCAATACGGCACCCAAAGGAATTTCGGGCGTGTTGTCTCTATTTTCGAATACAAACTGAGGGATTTGGGGATCCTCATGCAGGTCCTTTCCAACACCGTGCCCGACAAGCGCTCTTATAGGATTACACCCTCCATTTTTTAACGATCTTTCAATAACTTCGGAGATGTCATAAATCCTGTTCCCCGGCAGTGCCTTTGAAATAGCTTTATTCAGTGTCTCGGATCCTGTCTTTAAAAATTTCTGTAATTCTTTCCCCACATTTAAACCCTTGGAAAAAGATGTGTCTGTGTTTAGCCCTTTATAATAAAGCCCAACATCAACGCTTACCACATCGCCATCCCTGAAAACTAAATCTTTCCTCGGAATCCCATGTACAACGCCTTCATTAATGTTGATACATGTAGCCCAATGATAATCCGGAACTCTCATAAAACCTGCCTCTCCTCCATTCTTTTTCAAAAGTTTCTGTGCCATTTCTTCAATTTCCCAAGCACTAACACCAACACCAACTTTATCAAAAAGACGGTGCTTTACTTCTGATAAACGTTTCCCTCCTTCGATAACCGTTTTGATTTCCTGCTCCGTTTTTATCTTTATGTTCATATGCGTAATTCTTTTATGAGGAGGGTTGTGGTTTCATATGTTCGATTGCAACAGCAATATCGTTAAATATTTCCCCAATTGGCCGTTCGCCATCAAATTTTATCAACAATCCTCTTTTATCGGCTTCGTTTATAACTTTGTCCGTTTGTTCGTGATAGGTTCGAAGACGGTTTTTAATAGAATCGGGTTTATCGTCTTCCCTTAAGACAAGTTCACCACCACAATTGCCACATATATCACCGTTGGGCGACGGTTTGGTAAGAACATTGTATACGCTTCCACATCGCTTACATGTTCTTCTTAGGGTTAATCTCTTAATTGTCTCCGCTTCCGAAATATCAATAAGAATAACCATGTCAATCTTTTCTCCACGACTGCCCAATATCCGATCGATCAAGCGGTATTGATTCAAATCCCTAGGTGTTCCGTCAAATACAAAACCCTCTTTTTTATTTGTATCCATCACGTCTCCTATAACGCTCTCAAGAACCTCATCAGAAACTAAACGCCCGTCATTCATGGTTTCCCTGATATCTTGTGCGAGCGGGTGTTCCGATGTCGCAATTTCTCTCAAAATCTTGCCTGTTTCGACGTGTGTTAAATTGTATTTTTGGGCCACTAATTCAGCCTGTGTTCCCTTGCCCGACCCCTGCGGGCCGAGAATGATTATATTCATACTACAAATTAAATAATGCTAATATGCTAATCGATACCAATTCTACAAATACCTACAAATTCAAATCCTAAGGACGAAATACTAAATCCTAAAGAAATTTCAAATAATAAATAATAATTTTTCAAACACATTTAAATCATTGCTTTTTAAGAAATTGTGTTTTGTTTAGAATTTAGAAATTAGGATTCGGAATATTTTTATTGGTAGATATTCGTTGCATTAGTTCAAATTCGTTTATTAGTATTAAATATTTTACTTTCTTAAAAATGTGTCGTACCTCTTCATCACCAACTGCGCTTGAAGGTCGCGGGTTAATTCCAGCACTACCGAAACGACGATAAGTATTCCCGTTCCGCCAACCGCCAAATTGGCTACACCGATAAAATTCTGAAATAATGACGGTAGGATGGCTACAAGACCCAAAAAAATTGCGCCCGCGAATGTTATCCGGGTCAGAACTTTATTCAAATATTCGACCGTCTGAGTTCCCGGACGGATACCAGGTATAAAACCGCCGTTCTTCTGGAGATTTTCGGCTATTTTTTCCGGATTAAAAACGACCGATGTGTAAAAATAGGTAAAACCGACTACCAATACAAAATAGGATGCATTATACACAAACGACTGGGGATTAAAAGCATTCGCCAGATTTGTTGCAAATTGAGCAAGTTTTTCATTGTCCACACCCGATAGAAATTGTCCCAAAAGCGATGGCAGCAAAACCAAAGACACCGCAAAAATTATCGGGATAACACCTGCCTGGTTAAGTCTTAAAGGAAGATATGATGAACCGGCATTGCCTCTCATTCCTCTTTTTGCATAATTAATCGGAATTTGACGGGTTGCTTCATTCATGAACACAATTACCCCAACAATCAAGATTGCTAGAACAATAAAAATCAACATCTTAAATATATCCTCGCCCTGGACAATCGATATCGACTGACCTATTGTTATCGGAAGACGGGAAACTATTCCGGCAAAAATCAAAAAGGAGACGCCGTTTCCGACTCCATATTCGGTAATGAGTTCTCCCAACCAAACAGAAATCATTGCTCCAACGGTCATTGTTAAAATTAATGTAGTCACCGATATTGCGTCAAGCGCAGGTATCACTGCCTGGCTTTTCAAAAGCGAATACATTCCAAAAGCCTGAAAGAGCGACAACGGCACCGTTATAAATCTCGTATATTGATTGATTCTTTCCCGGCCATACTCTCCTTCCTTTGACATCTCCTCCAATTTTGGAACAACATAAGTCAAAAGCTGCATAATGATCGAAGAATTTATATACGGAGCAAGTCCAAGTGCCAAAACGGAAAAATTGGCCAGCGTTCCACCCGAAAATACGTCCAGAAGAGAAAGTAAAGGACTCCCTGAAAAAAGTGTTTGCAGCGAGGTCCTGTCAATACCGGTTGCAGGAATGTGTGCAAGCAGTCTAAAAAAAACCAGCACAGTGAGTGTAACAACCACTTTCTTACGCAAGTCTCGTGATTTGATTAAATTAAGGAAAAAGCTCTTTATGTCAGACAGCATATGTTTTTATTTTACACAAAAAAGACCGCTTTTTGGAAAAAAGCTATCGGGAGATCACTTTTCCGCCGGCTTTAATGATCGACTCCGAGGAAGATTTTGAAACGGGGAGTGTAACCGTTAGTTTTTTTTCAAGTCGGGCGCTTCCCAATATTTTAACACCGCGTTTTAGGGCAATCTTTTTGTCAACAACACCCTTTTCGATTAGTGCCTTTAGGTTGATTTCAGCCCCCTGGGCAAATTCATTGAGAATGGAAACGTCCAAAGGTAAAGGTTTTGCATCTTCCGCTTTGGTAAATTTGCCTTTTCCTCTCAAAAAAGGAAGTCTTTTAATTAAAGATTTTTTGACTTTTACACCTTCGAATAATATACCCAAACGCTTTCTGGTTTTCTGACCTTTTTGCCCCTTACCCACAGTGTGCCCCCCTTTTCCACTCCCGTAGCCCCTTCCTAAACGCTTTTTTTTAGGTTTAAGAACCTTATGTAGATATATATCTTCTGTCATTTTAATTCCTCCCTCATTTTTTTAATCCTATCGAAATAGGCTAAGCGTTTCAAAGCATTCAAAGTTGCGTTTACGTTTGAAGCCTTATTTTTTGTACCCAATATTTTTCCGACAGCATCCGTTATTCCGGCTGCTTCCAAAACAACGCGAATTGCACCTCCCGCAATTATCCCTGAACCTTTAGGAGCAGGTTTGATCATAACTTTGGCAGCAGAGAACTTCTCGTAAACCGAAAAGGGCACGGTAGTGCCTTTTAAGGGAACGGAAAACATTCTTCTGTTTGCTGAGGCTATTGACTTCTGGATCGCGCCCGATACGTCAGCTGCCTTTGCCAGACCGAGCCCCACCCTTCCTTTTTTATCACCGACTACAACAAGGGCTGAAAAACGGATTGTATTACCGCCTTTCGTTTTTTTTGAAATCCTTTTTATTTCAATCACGGTTTCGTTATTTTCTCGAAAGTTATCCATATTAAAATATCAGCCCTCCTTTTCTGGCTCCTTCGGCTAAAGCCTTAACTCTTCCATGATATTTATATCCGCCTCTATCAAAGACCACTTCTTTAACTTTCAACTTAAGGACTTTTTTGGCAATCTCCTCCCCGACAACAAAGGCTTTTTCTGTTTTTGTTTTTTTAACCGCTTTTTGTAGGACATCGCTTCCTGAAGCCAACGTCACATTCTTTATATCATCGATCACCTGGACACTTATGTGTTGATTTGAACGATACACACTAAGTCTTGGACGTGCAATATCACGGGGTATTGACCCTCTTACCCTTTTTTTTCTTTTGGAAAACAATTTATCGGTTTTCATAATTTATGCACCTTGCGTCTTGGCAGCCTTGCCGGCTTTTCTTCTTATAACTTCATCCACATATTTTATTCCTTTTCCTTTGTATGGTTCCGGAGGCCGAACCGATCGGATTTTGTCGGAAATGTTACCCACCAGTTCTTTATTTATACCTTCTACGGTGATTATGGACTTTTCAATCTTAAACTGAATTCCTTCGGGACAAACGACTTTAACAGGATGGGAATATCCTACCGTCAACACCAAATCATTTCCTTTCAGTTCACTTCTGTAACCAACCCCTACCAATTCCAGGGACTTTTTCCATCCCGAAGTGACACCTTCAACCATATTGGCAAAATGCGCTCTCGTCGTTCCCCAATTTACCAGCGCTTTTTCGCTTTTTGAAACCGGGGAAACAATTCCGATACCATTTTCAATTTTTATTTCAACCAGCTTTCCAGGGTAGGATCTTGAAATTTCACCCTTCGGTCCCTTAACGGTCAAAACGGAATCACTCAAGACAACCTCAACTCCCTGAGGAATCCGCACCGGTTTTTTTCCAACTTTGCTCATAGTATAATTAGTGAATTTCGGAAATCACTTCTCCACCAATGTTTTTCTTTATTGCCTCACGTGACGACATAACTCCTCCTGGTGTCGAAAGAATGAAAAACGAAAGCCCTCTGTGTTTTTTCAATTCATCAACGTTTTTGTAAACCCTTTTTCCAGGTTTTGAGATCAATTTTAAGCTAACTAAGACCGGTTCTTTCTTAAAATAAGCCAGTCTAACCGAAATATTTTCACCGTCACTTTTCACTTCACTTAAATATTTTTCCTTCTTCATTACTCCGCAAACGGCAAAAACAAGATTTGAATAGCCGACATTTACATCTTTACGGCGAGCCATTGCAGCATTCTTAATTTTAATCAGAAAATCTCCAACCGGATAATTTGTCATATAATTCACCAGCTTGCCTTTCTAACACCGGGAATTTCGCCACGATGCGCGTATTCTCTAAAACACAATCTGCAAAGACCAAATTTGCGCATATAAGCCCTCGATCTTCCGCAAAGTGAACAGCGGTTTGTGTATTGCGTTTTATATTTTAATTTCTTTGTTTCTCTGTTTTCTTTTGCTTTAGTTGACATAACTCAAATTCCAATAAGTACAAATATCAAATGCGCACCAATTCCCAATTGAGAATTTGTATTTATTTGTATTTATTGGTGTTCATTGGTATTTATTTGTTATTTTACAAATGGCATTCCCAACAGTTCCAATAGCCGCATCGATTCCGGAACCGAGTTGGATTTTACCACAATCGTTACTTCCATTCCTCTTGAAACTGATTTTGAGATGTCAATTTCTGGAAAAACGTTGTGATCGGCAATCCCCAAAGTATAATTACCTCTTTTATCAAAACCGCTTCTTTTTACTCCTCTGAAATCCCTCAGGCGGGGCAGAACAACAGAAAAAAGTTTATCTAAAAAATCATACATTCTCTCACCCCTAAGCGTTACCTTCAGCCCAACAGGCGCTCCCTTTCTCAACCCGAAACTGGCCACCGATACTCTTGCTTTCCTGACACTCGGACACTGGCCTGTTATCGCAGCAAGATCGTTCTTCATTTTTTCCATGGCCTCCTTATTCTTTTGAGCATCTCCAACTCCCGCGTTAATAACAACCTTCTCGATTTTTGGAAGCTGCATTTCATTTTTGAAATCGAATTCATCCTTGAGTTTACCCAGAACTTCTTTGTAATATTTGTCTTTCAATCGTGACATATTTATTTTTTGTACGAAATTTCTTTACCGCATTTTTTACAGAAACGCACCTTTTCCTTCCCCGCCGTCCGGAAACCAACCCTTGTATCTTTCGAACAACTGGGGCAAACAAGTGCAATTTTCGAAAAAGGAAGAGCCCTGGGAATAGGAACAATTCCTCCTTTTTGACCGGAGCGGGGTTTGATGTGTTTTTTATACTCATTTATTCCCGGAACAACCGCAGAAAAAGAACCGAAAATAATTCTTTCGATATTACCCTCTCTTCCTTTATCTTTTCCGGATGTAACTTTGACTTTGTCGTTAACCTTAAATTTAAGCATAATCAACTAATTTACGATTTATCATTTACTATCTTTCATTTTATTTTTTACTGACCAATTTTAGATCTTTAGTTCACGCATCAATCGCTCACTCGAATTATCCAAATAAAATGTCAAATCGAAAATTAAAAAACGGAAAACATTTTACACCACTTCCCTTGCAAGAGATGCAATCTTTGCAAAGCCGGCTTCCTTAATTTCCCGTGCAACCGGACCCAAAATTCTGGTGCCTCTCGGAAACCCCTGTTTGTCAACCACAACCCCTGCATTATCATCGAACCGAATATAAGTTCCATCGCTTCTTCTTACTTCCTTTTTTGTACGAACTATCAGTACTTTGACTTTTTCTTTATCGGCCACGGCACCATTAGGATCAGCGCTGTGTACAACACAATTTACTACATCACCTAAAGTTGCGTATTTACCGATTTTGTGTGATATCCCAAAAACCATCAGTCTTTTGGCTCCGGAATTATCGGCAGGAACGAGAACGCTTCTTAGCTGAATCATGAAAGCTTCTCCTTTCTTCCTTTGTTCTGTATCTTCTCGGGATTTTCCAATGCCACATCTTTTGCTTTTGGATGTGTACCCTTTTTCTCCTTGGTGTCACCGTCAATTATTCGTAACAGCTTCCACTTTTTCATTTTACTGTATGGTTTTGACGCGACAAAACTGACCGTATCTCCTGTATCTGCACCAATTTCGTTATGAACAAGATAGCTTTTGCTTACTATAAAACGTTTTCCGTAAAGCGGATGCATCGAAGCACTATCCACCATAACTCTGGCTGTTTTCGCTGCTTTTACCGATATTACTTTTCCGATTAATATTTTCATAATTTATTTATTTGATACTGACTCAATCATTTGTTTGTATTTTAACAAAGTTTTTATCTGTGCAATCTTTTTATTGATATTTTTTGCTTTTTTTAGATTTTTCTCGCGTCCAACGGTTATATTCATACGAACTTTATCGTATTCGGCTTTCAGGCTGCTTAATTCTTTTAACAGATCCTCACCTTTTTTCTGATAATATATTTTCAACTCATCTTTTTTCATACTTGATTATTCTTTTATAATTATCTTTGATTTGACACACATCTTGTCGGCAGCTTTTTTCAATGCTGATAAAATTGCCTGTCTCGACGGACCTGATACCTCATACATAATTTTACCCGGTCTGACCACACAAACATATCTGTCGATCTCTCCCTTTCCACTCCCCATCCTCTGTCCTGCAGGTCTGGACGTTACCGGTTTGTCGGGAAAAATTCTTATCCAGACACGTCCCCCGCGCTTTAATTCGTGAGTAATAGCCCTTCTGCCTGCTTCAATTTGCTTACTCGTAACCCACCCTACCTCGAGTGCTTTTAAACCGTATTCTCCAAAAGCCAACTCCGACCCCCGTATGGCCTTGCCCCTTCTTCTTCCTCGAAAATCTTTTCGATATTTTCTTCTTTTTGGTTCAAGCATTTTTTAAGGTAAAAGAGCAAGAAGGTAAAAAGATAAAAATTGCTGTTTCTTTTACTCTTTTACTCTTTTACTCTGATTTCTTGTGTATATACACCTTCACTCCAACATATCCTCTTTTTGTCATCGCTGGAACCTGCGCGTAGTCTATGTCTTCCCTTAATGTTTGTGACGGAACAGAACCCTTGTGATATTTTTCGGTTCTAGATATTTCTGCTCCCTGTATTCTTCCCGCAAGTACAATCTTGATGCCCAGAGCACCGGATTGCATCACCCTCTCCATCGTTTTTGCAACAACCTTTCTGTGAGGCATCCTACGCTCCAGATCGGAGGCAATCCTTCCGGCCACAAGATAAGCTGAAAGATCAGGATTTTTTACTTCATTAACTCTCAAATCAATTTTAATATCTCCAACTTTCTTACCCCGCGCTTTTTCCAAAACATTGACGATGAATTTTTTTACATCCTCTATTCCTGTTCCACCCCTTCCGATAACAACACCCGGCCTTGAAACCGTCATGATAACTACCATACTCTTGGGAAGACGTTCTATTTCAATAAGATCGACCCCTGCAAGCTTTAACTTCTGCATAAGAGCTTTTCTTAAAGTAATATCCTCAATAAGATTCTTCTTATAGTTCTTATCATCCGAAAACCAGCGTGATTTCCAGGGATAAAACGTTCCCATTCTAAAGCCGATTGGATTAACTTTCTGTCCCATACTTTAATTAAATCCGAAATTCGGTAGCGAAGCTAGGAAAGAACACAGTTCGCCATATCGAAATTCGAAAATTATTTTTTGACTCCTTTCTTTGAAATTACAGACTGTAATTTACTTTTCATTGACTTTGTTGCTTTTTCAACCCCGCCCGGGACTTTCTTTTGCACCGTTTCTTTTGAATCATTATTATTTTCTTCAATTTTATTTGCCTTCACATCTTTTGTGTCAACAACTTCGTTTTTTGTATTCCCTGTTTCGGATTTAGGATTTAGGATTTCGGATTTGCGGGTTGTGAGTACAACGCGTATATGACTCATCCTCTTCTTATAAGGATGCCATCTGCCCCGAGATGCTGCCCTGCCTCTTTTAAGACGGGGTCCTTCTCCAATCTGGATCTCCTTAAGTACCAAGTCCGTATCCGCTACCCCTTTCTGTTTACCGGATTCGATAGCTGTTTTTATTACCTTAATCAACTCCTCTGTTCCGCGCTTTCCCAAAAAAGGAAGCTTCTCTAAAGCCTCAATTGGTGATAATTTCTTTGCCACCTGTGCAACAACCCTCAATTTTTTGGGTGATATTTTGACAAATTTTTGTGTCGATATAAAATCCATATTTCAGGGTAAAAGAGCAAGAAGGTAAAAAGATAAAAATTGCTGTTTCTTTTACTCTTTTACTTTTCCTTACGTCTTATCCATCGTTCTCTTAACTATCTGCCCGTGACCTCTGAACATCCTTGTCGGAGCAAACTCTCCCAAACGATGCCCCACCATATCCTCCGTTACAAATACGTTTATAAACATCCTTCCGTTATGAACGGAAAAGTACTTCCCTACAAATTCGGGCGGAATCATGCTCACGCGTGCCCATGTTTTTATCGGGCTTTCTTTCGCTCCCATTCCCTTCTCTACCTTTTTCAGTAAGTTACCATCAATATATGGACCTTTTTTTGAACTTCTGCTCATATTTTAGTTATTAATTTTTGGCGGATTACTGTGTTTACCCGCTTTTCTTCCCTGTATTATCATATGATCCGAATACTTTCTTTTTCTCCTTGTTTTTCCGACAGCTTTTTTACCCCACGGTGTCTTCGGATATTTCATTCCTATATGACTTCTTCCCTCCCCTCCGCCATGCGGATGCGAATTTGGATGCATCGCAACACCTCTGACTGTCGGGCGGATACCCATATGTCTTTTTACACCTGCTTTTTTATAATTCCTGACGCGAAATTCAATATTCCCCACCTGTCCAATCATTGCCCGACAATCTTTACGAAATCTCTTTATCTCACCTGACGGCAATTTGACAAGAATATTGTCCGTTTCTTTTCCGTGCAAAACTGCAAACGAACCGGCACCCTTGACCACCTGTCCACCCTTGCCCGGAGTTATTTCAATACTGTTTATCTGAGTGCCTACAGGAATTTTTTCGAGCGGTAAATAATTTCCTTTCTCAATAGGTGCCGCGTCCGATGCAATCACTTTATCACCGACGCTTAGCCCAACAGGGGAGATTATATATCTTTTTTCTCCGTCCTCATACTGCAAATACGCAAGCTTTGCATTTCTATTGGGATCATATTCTATGGAAACCACCCTTGCCCAAACATCTTTCTTATTCCTTTTTTCATCAATAGACCTGTAAAATCTTTTTTCTCTGCCACCTTGATGACGGACGCTTATCCTTCCCTTGATTCCCCTTCCAGACTTTTTTTTGAGTAAATATTTCAGTTTTGTCATATCTATTTCTTTTTTGTATCAAAAAGATCGATTGTCTCCTTCTCGCGAAGCGTCACGACCGCCTTCTTTTTTGCTGAAACTTTCCTGTATTTCCCTCTGTTATCTCTTTTCGTCAAACTTTTAAAACTTGCCGTCCGGACACCAATGACATGTACATCAAACATTCTTGAAATGAGTGCCTTAATCTGAAACTTATTTAATTTGGGGTTGACGTAAAAACTGTACTTTCCGTTTTTTGCTTCAGTTAACCCCTTTTCTGTCAATATCGGTTTAAGCATATTTTTTACTCTCGCTTTTTACTAACTTTCATCTTCTTTCCAGGTTTACTTTCTGACTTAGTTTTTTGTTTACTGTCTTCTTTTTTGGACTTACCCACAAACTTTTTCCCTGACTTATTGTGTTTTTTATCTGAGTATCTTCCAGTGTCAATTGCTGTTTCGCGTACATCGTCAAACACATCGCCGTCAATCATTAATGCGCTTGAACGGTAAACTTCATATGCATTCAGATTTCCGAAAATTTCGGTCGTTATACCACCAATATTTCTGAAAAACTTTTCAGTTTTTTCATTCTTTTGTGATAGCGCAACCAAAATATTGTCGCTTTTCCAATTTTTCTCTTTTATAATCTCCGTAATCTGTTTAGCAGCTTCTTTCGTCTTATTTATCTTATTAATACCGGAAATAAGTACTGCTTTTCCCCGAGAAACTTTCAAATTCACCGCATACATAAGTGCTTTTGACTTCTGTGCGTGTGAAAGACGAAGTGTCCTTTTTACACCTTTTGGTCCATGGGTTACACCTCCGCCGACAAATATGGGGGCCGATTTCGCACCATGTCTTGCACCACCTGTCCCTTTCTGACGGTAGATCTTTTTTCTTGAAATGGCCACTTCGCTTCTGGTTTTTGCATAGGCCAAACCAAAATGGGCCCTGTCCTCGTAAACATGGACTGCCTGAGAAAGAAGTTCGAGATTTGGTTTAATATCGTAACTTTTTGGTAAATTTACCGCTCTCTCTTTCTTTCCGTTTTGATTATACAAGTCGATTTTAATCATAAGTAAATCCTTATATGAATATATTTTGTTAATTTGATTTTTCAGATTTCTCTTCTTTCTCCACGTTCTCCGTCTTCTCTTCTTTCTCCTCCTTAATCGCCTGATTAACTTGATCAACTTTTTCTACTTGCTCACCTTCTCCAGCTTCAACGGAGGATGGCTGCTCTTGAGCATCACCAAAGGATTCTGTCCGTTCTACTTTTACTCCACCTTCTCCCGTTTTTCTGATAATGATTAATCCATCCAACGACCCCGGAATTGCCCCTTTTATCGCTGCCAACTGATTTTTTTCATCCAAATCTATGACGCTAAGATTTTTTACAGTGACTCTTTCGGAACCCATTCTTCCAGCCATTTTCTTACCTTTATAAACCCTTCCAGGTGTCGTTCTTTGGCCAATAGAACCCGGTGCTCTTTCCCGATCGGACTGTCCGTGTGTTTTTGGTCCCCCGGCGAACCTCCATCTTTTAACAACACCGGCAAAGCCTTTGCCTTTTGAGACTCCCATTACCGTAACAATATCGCCCGGCTTTATAACATCTCCTGCTTTTACTTCATCTCCAACTTTCAGTTCGGTTTGTTCCTTTATTCTTACTTCTCTTATATATCTCGGGGCAAATTTTTGATTTTCTGCTGTTTTTAGGTGTCCCTGAAGGGGTTTGGGGATGTTTTTAGTCTTTTTGGAGCCGGTTCCCAGCTGTACTGCCATATATCCGTCCTTTTCATCGTGTTTAATTTGTGTCACGACACAGGGGGGTAGTTTAATCCACGTCACAGGATACCTGCGGTTTGCAATATAAACCGCTCCCATCTTTTGTTTAAAACCAAGAATTGAATTCAACATGCAAAATACTAATTAATATAATGCTAATCTACAAAATTATACCAATCTACTAATACCTACTAATTTAGTATACTGTCCATTTATCAAGTATCATCTACCATTTGATTTAACAATTTTAAAATTATTCAATTGAACAATAAGATGATAAATGCTAAATGTTAAATGGCAAATCATTCGCAGGTATTTGTTGTATTCCTACTTATTTGTTGATTAGTATTATTTAAAATTGTAGTCAACAAAAAGGCGCCGGAGAGGCGCCAAATATCCTGCCTTATCCGGTTACCTTTACTGCGAATCACGTTTTGACGAACTTCTCCACAGCGGGAGTAAGTATACCAAAGAGTAATTTATATGGCAATATCTAAGTGGAATTGATAGTGGAATTGATATAAAGTACACCCGCAGGGTGTACTTGTAGCTCCACGTCTTACTTTTTGGAGATGGGGGAAATCAGCCCAAGAAATTCGCGGTTTTTGCCTTTTTCACCCAAAATCGGCGATTCAATTATTTTTTCAATCTTTGCCCCAACCCCCTCTATTTCCTCCTTAGTTAACTTAATCACTTGATCAACTTGATCACTTGTTAACTTTCCCCTTCCCGCTTCATAATGCGGTTTTATTAAAGATATTATCTTACCACCCGGTTTTAGGTTCCTAAACGCATTTGGTAAAATATTTTTTTGTTTCGTCCATGAAGTATCAACTGTTATAAGATCGCATTTCTTGGGTAACACTACATGCATTGCGTTGGTCCGCTCCATAACAACAACTCTAGTGTCGTTACGAAGTTTCCATGCAAGCTCCCCATATGCGGTATCGACCGAGTAAACCTTTTTTGCTCCGTTTTGCAGTAAACAATCAACAAACCCACCCGTAGAACTTCCAAAATCGGCTATAGTAAGGCCGGACACGTCAATTCCAAACTCCTTTAGAGCAAAGTCGAGTTTGAGACCGGCGCGGGAGACGTAATTCATTGTTAAATGGTTATTTTTACTCTTTCAGCTTTTTCTTTGTATACCTGATAAGCTGATTAATATCTCGAGGAATATCTTTTAGCTCTTTCAAGATATGATCATATTCCTCTTTCGTTAATAATTTTCTTATAAAGGATTTCTCGTTCCAGTCAAGCGATTCCATTGCTGAACCTCTCGAAAATCTGAAAAAATTTACTTTATCTTTTAAGAAATATCTTCTAAAACCTTCTGCAAGATTCGCTGATGTTGAGTCAATAACCCTCATAAACTGATTTCCAATCGTGTTTCTGGCAAAATGATCCCAATTCGACACAATATCCCATACATAATTTGAAAGTATATATGCCTTTTTATAAGCGCTTATGTCATTTGGTTTGAGGTACACCTTAAACTCCCCCAACAATTTAACAATATAACAATTTAGCAATTGAGTAAACGAGTGAGGAAAAGAAGAATCTCAAAATTACATTTTAATCTCAATTGATACACCCGCCCCAGTTTAATCTTACTTCTCGCCTTAAGGTTCTGTTCGAACACGGCTCGAAGTGCGATTCTACGGGGCAATCGGAGTTTCGTATTACATTTTGATTTCAATCGAAACTCCTGCCGGTAAATCAAGGTTTGAAAGGGAATCAATCGTCCTTGGGGATGGATCCATAATATCGATCAGGCGTTTGTGGACAAGCATTTCAAAATGCTCCTGCGCATTTTTAATTCCGCGCGAGGTTGAAGGAATGACAGGAAAAATAGATTTTTTGGTGGGGAGGGGGATTGGACCAATTATTTTTGCTCCTGTGGCTATGGCAACATCCAGTATTTTCGCAGCCGCTTCGTCAATCAGGCGGTGGTCGTAACTTTTCAATTTGACTCTCAAGCGTCCTTGTGCCATATACCCGTTAATGTGCAAATCCAGCTTAACTGGAGCGTTACCGTTTAAGCAATAATCTTAGTGATGGCTCCGGCACCAACCGTTGAACCACCCTCGCGAATTGCAAATCTAAAACCTTCCTCAACCGCAACCGGCTGAATAAGTTTTACTTTCATCTTGGCGCTGTCTCCGGGCATGACCATTTCAATTCCTTCAGGAAGTGTTACATCTCCCGTGATATCGGCAGTTCTTATAAAGAACTGCGGCTTGTAACCCGTAAAGAATGGTGTGTGGCGTCCACCCTCCTCTTTGGAGAGAATATAAACTTCAGCTTCAAATTCTGTATGAGGAGTGATGGAACCGGTCTTTGCCAAAACCTGACCTCTTTCAATTTGGTCTTTCTCAATACCCCTCAGCAAAACGCCCACATTGTCACCTGCCTGAGTAAAATCAAGAGACTTCCTGAACATTTCAAGACCTGTCGCAACAGTCTTCTGTGTCGCCTTAAGTCCAACAATTTCAACTTCCTCGTTAAGGTTAAGCTTTCCTCTCTCAACACGGCCTGTGGCAACCGTTCCACGGCCCTTAATTGAAAAAACATCCTCGACAGGCATCAGGAATGGCTTGTCTGCGTCACGAACAGGATCCGGGATATACTCGTCAACTTTCTTCATTAACTCCACAATCTGATCTTCCGCTTTCGCATCTCCCTCAAGAGCTTTCAACGCAGAAACTCTAACAATCGGAACCTCATCACCGGGATACTGATATTTCTTAAGAAGTTCTCTTATGTCGCTTTCAACTAAGGCAATAAGTTCTTCATCGTCCATCGCATCAATCTTGTTAAGTGCAACAACCAATGCGGGAACGTTGACCTGACGGGCAAGTATAATGTGTTCACGGGTTTGCGGCATGGGTCCATCAGGGGCTGAAATTACCAAAATTGCTCCATCCATTTGAGCCGCACCAGTGATCATGTTCTTAATGTAGTCGGCATGACCGGGAGCATCTATATGTGCGTAGTGACGTTTTTCCGTTTCATACTCAACATGAGTAATATTGATTGTAACGCCTCTTTCTTTCTCTTCGGGAGCATTGTCAATTTCATCAAATCTATAAGCTCTATTCACACCTCCGGGAAACTTTTTTGCCAATACCGTGGAAATTGCTGCGGTTAATGTGGTTTTACCGTGATCAACGTGTCCGATCGTACCAATATTCACATGGGGTTTGCTTCTGTCAAATTTTTGTTTTGCGTCACCGGCCATAGGTTAAGTAAATTAAGTTAATTAAGTGATTAAGCGATTGAGTTAACTTAAGTACAACAACTAGTATACAGGATAACTAGTTAAAAAAACAAGGTCTAAAACCCGGAGGTCTCCGACCCGGAGGGACAAATTTTGTCCCAACGATAGGTATTATATTCAAGGCCAATTACCCGTGTCAACAGGCACTTTCATTTGTAACTGCTCACAATCCCTGACACACTTTGTCATTCCCAACTTGATGGGTTTACCATATGGTACCCGTCTTGATTGGGAATCTATATAGATTCCGTTCCCATCCAAAGGCAGGGGTGTAAATCTAAGACACCTGTAAATATCATGAGTTTCGCGTTTGAGGTGATTCTGGCTAGACCAATTACCATATGATATCCGTCTTGTCCAGAATCTATCTTTATTCTCATATGATTCTGGAGTCGCTTATGTAGAGTCATACTCTACTTCGCTCCCCAGAATGACGGGGGTGGTTTAAGTAAAATATGAAACTTGCGACCTGAAGAAATTTCACCCATATTTGTGCCTAAATGTATCATCGTGTTAACAGGGGCGATAGAAAACAAGGGGCGATCTATTGTCAAATCCTCTGCCAAATTTTCTCTTTTCTTCCTGTTGGTTGAAGGTCTTTTTGGATAATGTCTTCGGAAGCGTTTTTATAGTCCCCGATTTTTCTAACTATCCTGTTGCCTTGCCGCTTTTGGCGACGATTTGTTCGGCAACGTTTTTTGGAACTTCTTCGTAGTGGGATGGCTCCACATACGCCCGAGCCCTGCCTTGAGAAATGGAGCGTAGCTTCGTAGCATAGCCGGAGAGTTCGGCAAGGGGGGCAAGAGCGTGGATAACCGTCTCCATCCCTCTCGTCTCGGTGCCTTGAACCTGGGCGCGCTTGCTGGAGAGATCCCCAATTACATCTCCCATATACTCCTCCGGAGTCGCCACCTCAACCTTCATTATGGGTTCCAGAATCGTCATATCGGCACGTTTAGCAGCTGCTTCAACAGCCATAGAACCGGCAATCTGGAAAGCGATATCTGAAGAATCAACATCGTGATACGTTCCATCATAAACCGTAACTTTAATATCCGTCATCGGAAAGCCGGCCATAATTCCTTTTTCCAGCTTCTCTTTGACACCCTTTTCTATTGACGAAATAAATTCGGCAGGAATAGCGCCACCTTTAATCTTATTTTCAAATTCAAATCCCTCACCCCTGCCTTTGGCTTCGACTCTGACGAAACAGTGACCGTATTGACCACGCCCTCCGGTTTGACGGATATATTTTCCCTCCCCTTCGGCAAGTTTTTTGATTGTTTCCTTATAAGCAACCTGTGGGGAGCCGGTGTTGGCAACAACATTAAACTCACGCCTCATCCTGTCAACCAGAATTTCCAGCTGGAGTTCGCCCATTCCCGAAATAATTGTCTGTCCCGTTTCAAAATTTGTTTTAACCTTAAATGTAGGGTCTTCGTCGGCAAGCTTTTGGATTGCCAGCCCCATTTTTTCCTGATCGGATTTTGTCGCCGGTTCAATTGCCAAAGAAATCACGGGTTCGGGAAAAGAAATAGACTCCAGGACAATCGGTGCGGAAAGGGAACTGAGAGAATCACCCGTTGAAGTGTCTCTTATTCCCACAACAGCAACGATCTCTCCGGCATATGCTTCGTCGACCAATTCTCTTTGATCGGCATGAAGAAGTACCAATTTTCCTATCCTTTCCTGTTTTTGTTTTGAAACATTATAAATAGCATCTCCTCCGGCAACTTTCCCCGAATAAATCCTGATATAAACCAATCGTCCGACGTGCGGATCGGTCACCACTTTAAAGGCAAGTGCAGAAAAAGGTTCTTCTTTCTTAGGATGTCGTACTTCCTTTTCTCCACTCTTGGGATTTATCCCGTTTACGGGCGGAACATCTATTGGTGACGGAAGATATTCAACAACGGCATCAAGCAGCAGCTGAACCGTTGCCATTCTATTATCGCCTCCCAAAATCGGAAAAAATTTACCCGCTACAACCCCATTCCTGATGGCTCTTTTCAGTAAAAGTTCATCGGGTTCGGTCCCTTCCAGATACTTGGCCAAGGCTTCGTCATCATATTCGGCAACTGCTTCAATCAAAAGAGAACGGTATTTTTTTACCGGTTCCATGAGTTCAGCAGGAACCTCTTCCTCAGTAAGTCTGTTATCTTCCTGACTCTTGTACGTATATGCCTTCATTTTTATAAGATCGACGACTCCCCGAAGTGAATGTTCAAGTCCGATAGGATACTCAATCGGAGCAGCGTTCGCACCGAGTTTCTCACGGATTGATTTTATGGATCCTTCAAAATCGGCCCCAATAAGATTGAGTTTATTTAAAATGCAGATTCTCGGAACATTATATTTATCCGCCTGTCTCCATACCGTTTCGGACTGGGACTCAACACCTGTTCTTCCATCGAAAACCATAACGGCTCCATCCAAAACTCTAAGAGACCTCTCTACTTCGGCTGTAAAATCGATATGTCCCGGGGTATCGATAATGTTTACTCTGTAGTGTCCATTTTCGATTGCAGAACCTGTTTGGAGATCCCAAAATGTAGTAATGGCTGCAGAAACAATCGTTATTCCACGCTCCCTTTCCTGAGCCATCCAGTCGGTTACCGTTGTCCCTTCATCAACGGAGCCCTGTTTATACGTTTTCCCTGTTTCAAAAAGAATCCGCTCGGTAGTTGTTGTTTTTCCCGCATCAATGTGGGCTATGATTCCGATATTTCGGATTTTTTCCACAGGAACATCACGGTCTTTTGTGACCGTCATGACCATGCTTGCCTTTTTCTTGGGTGGTGTAACCATAAAAAGCAGAGTAAAAGAGTAGAAGAGTATAAGAGTAAAAGGGGGAACAATTCATATCAACTTCCACTCTTCCACTCTCCCGCTCTTCTACTCTAAAGAATCACCACTTAAAATGAGCGAATGCTCTGTTCGCCTCCGCGACTTTTTCCATATCGGTTTTCTTCTTTACAGCTCCGCCTTCACCTTTAGCAGCATCGGAAATTTCGCCGGCGAGTTTCTGTGCAAATGTTTTATACTCCGCTCCGGTTCGTGAACGAGCTGCGGCTACAAGCCATCTGATCGCCAGTGATTCCTTTCTCGGACCCCGAACCTGTTGCGGAACCTGATAGGCTGCTCCGCCTATACGCCTTGGACGGACTTCCATTGAAGGTTTGATATTTTCAATCGCTTGAGAAAATACCTTCACCGGATCATTGCCGTCACCCTTAAGGTGCTCAAGTGCCCCATATACTTCCTTCTGTATAACCGATTTTTTTCCATCCTTCATTGCCCGGTTTATAAGTTTGGCTATAAGCCTGTTTTTATAAATCGGGTCCGTATCGATTTTCCTCAGTTTTATTTGTCCTCGTCTAGGCATATAAAATATAGAGTAAAAGAGTGAAAGAGTAAAAGAGTATAAGATACACTCCAGAACTCAACCACGCTCT
>CAZAUT010000001.1:0-4336 GCA_964488535.1 uncultured Gammaproteobacteria bacterium | reverse complement strand
AGATACACTCCAGAACTCAACCACGCTCTAGAAACAAAGAGTGAAAGAGTAAAAGAGTATAAGATACACTCCAGAACTCAACCACGCTCTAGAAACAAAGAGTGAAAGAGTAAAAGGGAAAAAACGTATTTCCTATCCCTTCCATTCTCCCGCCATGCCTGCGCAGGCAGGTCTCTCCTGCTCTTCTACTCTTAAACTGCCGGTGCGGTAGGGGCAGCCGGAGCTGCCGGTGCGGTTACGTTACCGGACTTTTTAGAGCCGTAACGGCTTCTTGATTTTTTTCTTCCGACTACCCCACTTGTATCGAATTTTCCTCTGACAACCTGATATTTTACACCCGGCAGATCTTTAACCCTTCCGTAACGCACTAAAACAATAGCATGTTCAGCCAGTTCATGTCCCTCACCAGGAATATACGCGGTAACTTCCTGCTTGTTTGATAATCTTACCCTGCATACTTTTCTCAATGCAGAGTTGGGCTTTTTCGGCGTCATCGTTCTGACCTGCAAAACCACACCCCTCTTGAAGGGGGACGCATTTTCACTATAACGGCGGTCTTTGGCGTTAAACCAGCGTCTTAGTGCCCCCTTTTTAGACTTTTTTATAATTTTTTTGCGTCCTTTTCGGACCAGTTGTGAAATTGTAGGCATAATTTATTAGAGTTAAAAAGTAAAAGAGTAAAAGAGTAAAAAGGCAAGAAATTCGTATTTTTTACACTCTTCCACTCTCCTGCTCATGCTAATAATCTCTCCGGTGTGACAGGAATAAGCCGACCGATTATAACATTTTCTTTTAGTCCCAATAACTTATCCTCACTTCCGGTAAGAGAAGCATTAGTCAAAACATCGGTTGTCTGCTCGAAAGATGCCGACGAAAGCCAGCTTTGTGTGTAAAGAGCACGCCTTGTTATACCCAAAACTATTTGCTGAGCCGTTGCCGGTTCACCGCCTGCAGCCAAAACTTTTTCATTTTCCTCTTCAAATATTGTCTTTTCAACTATTTCGCCCGGTATTAAAAGCGTATCACCTGAAGTAACAACTTTTACCTCGTCACTCATTTTTTTGACAATCACCTCAAAATGTTTATCGTGAATTCCAATCCCTTGGCTTTCATAAACCGATTGCATTTCGTTCACAAGATATTCCTGTGCCGATTTCAGTCCTCTTATCAAAAGAACTTCCTTTATGTCCAAGTATCCAATCGCTAAAGGCATACCTGCCTCTATCAATTGCTTGTCTTCAACCGCCAGTTTAATTGTCTTGGGAACAATATACTCCCTCTCTTCTTTATGTTTTGATCCCGAAGAAGTGATCAGTACTTTCCAACCCTCTTCAATTTCACCCAGTGTAACCTTACCGGATATTTCCGCTAATGGTGAAAAAACTTTTGGAGTTCTTGCTTCAAAAAGCTCTTCGACGCGCGGAAGACCCTGTGTAACGTCGACTCCGACAACACCGCCGGAATGTTTGGTACGTAAAGTCAGCTGGGTTCCAGGTTCCCCTATCGACTGAGCTGCAACAACTCCAACGGGCACTCCGATCTCAACAAGACCTTTCTTTGAAAGGTCCCTCCCGTAACATTTTGCACAAACACCGTGTTTTTCGATGCAGGTTAAAGCCGATCTGACAACAACCTCATCTATTTTGGCATCTTCGATTATTTTTATTTCATCATCTCCAACCATTGTGTCGGTAGAAAGAAGTACTTTTCCTTTATCGGAAACAATGTCTTTTGCCAATATTCTGCCGACTATTCTCAGGTTAAACGATTTCGGCCGATCGTGTCTTCTTATAACCAAGCCTTCCGATGTTCCACAATCTATTGTTCTGACAATACAATCATGAGAAACATCAACAAGCCTTCTCGTTAAGTATCCCGCGTCTGCTGTCTTCAAGGCCGTATCCGTAAGACCTTTTCTCGAACCTCTCGAAGATGTAAGATATTCAAAAATAGACAATCCTTCTCTGAAATTGGCTTTGATAGGCATCTCAACAATCTTCCCCAACGGATCTACTACAAGACCTCTTATGGCAGCCAGCTGTTTTATTTGATCTCTTGAAGTTCTACCGACTTTCGCATCAATTACCATTCTGATCGGGTTTTCGTTATCCAGAAGTTCCCAAGTTTTATCCGTCAACTCTTCAGCAGTTTCGATCCATACTTTCTGGTTCAGGTTTTTCTTTTCTTCAAGTGTAATCAAACCTTGTGCATAATTCGAATCATGTTCGGCTACTTTTTTATCTGCAACCGCCAGCACTTTTTCTTTATCGGGATAAACTTTTGCATCAAAAATTCCGAATGAAAATCCCGACAGCGTCCCCCCAAAAAAACCAAGATCCTTCACTGCATCTATCATTTCTACTACCTTTTGGGTATCGTTAGATGCATACGCACGAGCAAAGAGCTGTTTTATCAGAGATGATGACACCGGCTGATTTATAAAATCATATCCCTCGGGCATCGCTTCGTTAAACAGTATTCTCCCGGGCGTCGTCTCGATAATTTTTTTATCGATATAAACATTAATCTTTTGACGTACATCGACAACGCCCGCCTGGTATGCGGTAATCGCCTCTTGTTTGTCTGCAAATACGGAAGGATGCGGTGAAATTTTTGTATCCTCGCTGGTCAGGAAATATACCCCCAAAGCCAATTCCTTACTGGCCGGTGTAGATATCGGTGTTCCGTCGGCAGGACGGAGCAAATTTTTTTCGGGAAGCATCAGCCTCTCCGCTTCTTCAATTGCTTTTTTGCTTAAAGGCACATGAACAGCCATCTGGTCGCCGTCAAAGTCCGCGTTAAACCCGCTGCAGATTGCGGGATGTATTCTTATCGCATTACCTTCAATCAATACCGGGTAGAACGCTTGAATACCAAGCTTGTGCAAGGTAGGAGCACGATTAAGAAGAACCGGATGATTTTTAGTTATTTCTTCTAAAATATCAAAGACTTCGGGAGGTCTTTTCTCAAGCATATTTTTGGCGCTTTTGACATTGGGAGCGATACCTCTTAAAATCATTTCTTTCAAGACAAACGGTTTGAACATTTCAAGAGCCATCTCTTTCGGAAGTCCGCACTGGTTAAGTTTAAGATCCGGACCAACTACAATGACCGATCTTCCGGAATAATCAACTCGCTTACCTAAAAGATTCTGCCTAAATCTTCCCTGTTTTCCTTTTAACATGTCGGAAAGCGAACGGAGAGGCTGTTTTCCGCGCCCTTTTCTTGTAGCTTTTCTTTGTGAAGCGTCAATTAAGGAATCAACAGACTCTTGAAGCATCCTTTTTTCATTTCTAAGAATAATTTCAGGTGCACCAAGACCGATCAAATGCTTTAACCGGTTATTTCTGTTAATTACTCTTCTGTAAAGGTCGTTAAGATCGCTCGTCGCGAATCTTCCGCCCGACAGTTGAACCATAGGACGAAGATCTGGAGGAAGTACGGGAATTTCTCTCATTATCATAGACAGAGGACTTATTTTTGCCCTTCTCATCCCGTCCACCACCTTAAGTCTTTTCGCCAATTTTATATATTTCGACGCCACGGTATTCTTCTGATCAATAAGTTCTTTTCGTAAATTCGCTGCCAGTTCTTCGACATTGACCCCAGAAAGTGCAGAAAGTACAGCATCTGCGCCCATCTTGGCCTCAAAAAAGTCGGCGGCTCCGTATATACTTAGCTGCTCATATTCCTCCTCCGATAAAACAGAAAGTCTGTCGAGGTTTTTTACAAGAGAGCCCATTCCTTCAAATAATTCCTCCGTATTCTGCAGTGTATTTTTTTCCTCTTTCGACAAAGACGCTTCTTTCTTACGGTAGTCAAGATCGATCTCGGAAACCGCAAGGGCAAACTGTTCTTTGTTTTTTATCTTTTTTTCCGTTTTCTCTTTTTCCTCCGCAGTTTTTTGTTTTAACTGATCCCTCTTTTCCTCGTATGTATCAGAAAGCTTTTTTTTGCTTTCTTCTCTGGCTTTTTCAATTCTATCGAGCGCTTCTTTTTTCTTCTTTTCTTCTACATTCAGAACTAGGTAACGGGCAAAATATATAACCTGCTCGATTGCTCTGGGAGCAATATCCAAAACAAGCGAAAGTCTCGACGGCGCACCTTTAAAATACCACACATGAACCACGGGCGAAGCCAAACTAATATGACCCATTCTCTCGCGTCTGACGCGGGACTGCGTAACCTCCACTCCGCATTTGTCACAAATCACTCCCTTATACCTTATTCTTTTGTATTTTCCGCAGTAACACTCCCCGTCCTTTGTTGGTCCGAAAATCCTCTCGTCAAAAAGTCCTTCTTTTTCCGGTTTCAACGTTCTGTAGTTTATGGTTTC